>CACYSD010000005.1:0-155671 GCA_902776985.1 uncultured Bacteroidales bacterium | reverse complement strand
GACTTATTCCAATGATGTCAAAGAGCAATCTGGTCCCCTTATTCCGGGGTTGTTTGATTAATATTTAACTCGTCCCAATTTTAACGGGACACTTATGACCTTTCTTTTTGAATTTTTTGTAAAATGAGAGGATGAGATGGGTGTATTTCATGAGCGATAATAGGCGGGAAGTGTATATGCTTATATATCGTGCAGTTTGATATGCTGCCATCTCTTTGGTTTCATTAACCTGTTCCGAAACTTGCTTCTTGAGCTGATCTGTTTGTGTGTGAAGCAGGTATTTAGCTTTGTATTTTTCCAATTTTATGTTTGTGCTGACTTTTTCTTTGCGGAAGAGTGTCTTGATGAAGATGCGACGGATTATTCTGCCGAAGATAAAGTTGCGGAAAAGGAAAACGATGATGCATAGCAGCAAGTTGAAGGCCGCAATGATAAGTGCGCTTATCGCCATATTGCCGATGAATGTGTCGACAAAATAGCATAGGCTGATAGAAAGATAAACTATTGTGATGATAATAAGGATAAGTGCAATGATAATGCCTATTATGGTTGTGGTCAGGCGTGAAAGTATGTCGGCTGCTTCGAGTCGAGCCAGGATATAGTACTGTTTGGCAATCTTCTGCCCTAAACTGAAGGTGGACTTGAAATCGTTCATGATTATTGTTCTTTAATTTTATACAAACTTAATGTATTTCAACTTAACGGAGAAATAAAGAATGGGTATTTAACATAATTTTGGACGGAATTCTTGATAAAAAGCTATAATAGATGTATATTTGCACAAATTATGTGGAAACTAAAACAATCAAATTAATTATTATGAAACAAACATTTTTAGTATCTATTGCTCTTGTGCTTGCATTGGCACTTAGTAGTTGTAAATCCAAGGAAAGCAATTTCAGAAAGGCTTATGATCTGGCAAAGGCTAACGAAATGGCTGATGCTACAGAAGACAACTCCTCAGTTACCGTCACTCCTGTTATTGTGAATGAGGGCAATGTAAACACAGACAATGTGGCTGTTCGTACTGAGCGTCTTGACGTGATGAACGGTGGCTCCCTTAAGGCATTCAACGTGGTTTGCGGTTCTTTCTCAAGCCAGGATAATGCCAACAATCTCAGAAACACACTTGTAAACGCTGGCTACAGCGCTCAAGTAGCTCAGAATCCTGAGACAAAAATGTTCAGAGTTATTGCTGCCACATTTGATGACAAAGCTGCAGCTGTAGCTTCTCGTGACAAACTTCGTGCAACCTATCCAGATGCTTGGTTACTTTACCGTACATATTAAATAGATTTGTAGGCTAATCATATTTTACATGAAACTTATTCCTACTTATTCTTGGACGAAAGGATTGCACACAATATCGCGCAACCGTATCGCATTGATGAATCAACCATGGGCAGGAGGGGGAATCCTCCTGCTTTGTGTTGTTATAGCAATGCTGCTGGCTAATCTGCCGTTCACTAAAGAATTCTATCATGAGTTTCTTGAGACAAAGTTGTCTATGTCGATTCAAAGTCATGATGGTTCCATCGACTGGGTGTTTCCAAGGGATTTGACTGTAGAGAAGTTTATCAACGATATCCTGATGGTGGTGTTCTTCTTCACTGTTGGTCTGGAAATCAAACGTGAAGTGGTTTGCGGCGAGTTGTCGAGTGTGAAAAAGGCAATGATGCCTGTGATTGCAGCTGCAGGAGGAATGGCTGCACCGGCATTAATCTATTTCTTTATAAATAATGGTACATTAGCATCGTCGGGTTGGGGAATCCCTACAGCCACGGATATTGCGTTTGCCATAGGCATTATGTCGATTCTTGGCAATCGTGTACCTGTATCGCTGAAAGTGTTCCTTACGGCTCTTGCTATTGCCGATGACCTGGGCGCAATTCTAGTTGTGGCATTCTTCTATGGAGGTCACATAGATGGTGTGTTACTTATTATTGCTTTGATTCTTATAGCCTTTATCATTATAATGAATCTCTTAGGAGAGAAACGCAAGAGCTATTATATGGTACCGGCGATAGCTGTATGGTTCCTCTTCTATTATGCAGGTATTCATGCTACGATGTCGGGTGTGGTGATGGCGTTATTGATTCCTATGGAGCCTCGTTACAGCCATCAATACCTGAAGTGCAAGGACAAAATGTACCATAAGCGTCTTGATGACTACGAAGAATTAGACGAGGATGAAGGCCTGCCATTCCCTAACGAGCTTCAGCGCCACTGTTTACGCCGTATGAGCTGTATTAGCCAGAACGCCATGGGTATGAGCTATCAGCTTGAACATGCATTGTCGCCTTGGGTGAACTTTGTGATTATGCCAATTTTCGCACTGGCCAATGCTGGCGTTGAGATTCCAGATATCAGTTATTTCAACGTATTCCAGCACTCTCCAGAACTTGGTAGCGTTGGCATGGGTGTATTCTTCGGTCTGCTGCTTGGTAAGCCTATAGGAATCACCTTGGCTTCGTTTATTGCTGTTAAGATGAAAGTTGGCGAAATGCCATCGAAATCTACATGGCAAATGCTCTTTGCAGTAGCATGTCTGGGAGGTATTGGTTTCACGATGAGTATATTCGTCGATACCCTCTCGTTTGGAGAAAATACTCATGCTATAACCGAAGAATTGCGTTCTCAAGGAAAGATAGCTGTGCTGCTTGGATCGCTTTGCGCAGGCATTCTCGGCAGTCTTTTGATTGTATTCTTAAACAAAATTAAAGCGAGAAGCAATAAAAGTTAAACTTTTGTATTAATTATTTGGAGGTAATTAAGATTTGGATTAAATTTGCAAAGTAATCCTAAAATAAACACTATCTTTTTACCTTAAATAACTAATACTAACTCCTTAAATGCTTCTCTGTGAAGAGAGGCATTTTTTTTATATATTAAACTTAACGTAGAATTAGAAGCAATGAAAATAGTTTACTTTCATGGATTCGGTTCATCGGGTGCGAGCGGTACAGTAGAGACACTGCGTAACCTGTTGCCTGATGCAACAATTATTGCTCCGGACATTCCAATTGATCCGGTGGAAGCACTACCCTTTCTTAAAAAACTGTGTGAGGATGAACAACCTGACATTGTAGTAGGAACAAGTATGGGTGGAATGTATGCTCAGCAAATGCGTGGATTCGTAAGAATTTGTGTGAATCCAGCACTTAATATGTCAACAATGAGCAGTGTGTTGAAGACTGGTGAACATAAATTCTTCAACCGACGTAAGGATAATCAGAAAACATTCAGAATAACTCGTGACATCATCCAGCATCACAATCAGATGGAACGTCAGCAATTCAAGGATATTACTGATTGGGATCGTGAACACTGCTATGGATTATTCGGAATCAACGATCCTATGGTGAAGACTTATGATTTGTTTCACAAACACTATCCTCACGCCATTCGCTTCGAAGGTGAACACCGCTTAAATGAGAAGGTTATCAGGAAGGTGTTGCTCCCGCTGATTCTGGAAATGGCTGGCGATAATCACAACCCTCTCGCCAACGACTGCAACCATAAGCAGTGCGACCTTTGATGATGTGCCCTGTCTTACATTTTGGACAAGGCAACCCAATCCATTCGTCCTGATTATCCGACTCCTGGTTAACAGCCGATGGTGAAGCAGGTGTAGTTGTAGCTTTGTTGCTCTTGCGAGGCTGAAATCCTGCAACATGCTGTGCTCCAACAGATGGATTTTTCTGTGTAGCTTTTGACTCACCAGCGGATGCTTTTGCTGAGGATGATCTGGACGATGATTTGCTTCTCTTTTTGAGGTCTTCATCGCTGATGACTGTAACTCGTCGTGACTGATTGTCATTTCGTACAGTCGTTACAATCTGAGTAAGCATTTCTTTCAGTTCGTCGATGAACTGATGGGCATCATACTGACCTCGCTCTATTTCTCTTAGTTTCTTTTCCCATATACCTGTAAGCTCAGCGCTTTTCAGCAGTTCTTCATGAATGATGCTGATAAGTTCGATACCTGTTGGTGTGGCAATGAGACGCTTCCGCTCCTTACGTATGTAATGGCGCTTGAAGAGAGTTTCGATGATGGCTGCACGGGTTGAAGGACGACCAATGCCGTTCTCCTTCAATGCTTCACGCAATTCTTCGTTGTCAACCAGCTTTCCTGCGGTTTCCATAGCACGAAGCAATGATGCTTCGGTGAAATATGGTGGAGGTGTGGTTTGTTTTTCTGTCAGTTGAGGAGTGTGTTCTCCTGATTCGCCAACTGTGAAATCCGGGAGCAGACATTCTTCGTCCTTTGACTCTTCCGGGTTTTGACTTTGTTGTTTGGGATAGAGTTCCCTCCACCCCATCTGAGTTATATGTTTTCCTGTAGCCTTGAATTCAACAGCCTGTTGTTCTCCTTGCACTTGTCCTAATACCGTAGTAGTGAGGAAGAGGCAATCCGGATAAAACACAGAAATGAATGCGCGGGTTACGAGGTCGTAAACGTTGCGTTCCATGTCTGTGAGATGGTTGGCAGGCTGTCCTGTAGGAATAATGGCATGGTGGTCTGTGACCTTGGAATTGTCGAAAACCTTGGATGATTTCTTTAATTTCTTGCCATATAGGGGCTTGGTAAACTGTTCATAGCCACGAATACCTTGCAGTATGTTGGGACACTGCTTATAGACATCATCAGTAAGATATGTGGTGTCAACACGAGGGTATGTGGTATATTTCTTTTCGTAAAGCCCCTGGATCAGGTTGAGTGTCTGTTCGGCAGAATATCCGAATTTACGGTTGCAGTCAACCTGAAGTGATGTAAGGTCGTATAGACGAGGTGGTGCCTCTGTCCCTTTTTTCGTACTGATGTCTGTAACCGTGAAAGGAAGGTTCTGAACAGATTTCAGGTAGCTCTCCCCTTCTTCCTTGGAGGTGAATTTCCCCTTGGTTGCGGTGAATGTGGTTTCGCGATAGATGGTTGACAGTACCCAGTAGGGTTCTGGAACGAACTGGTCAATCTCCTGCTGACGCTTTACAATCAGAGCCAAAGTGGGTGTTTGTACTCGTCCGATAGAAAGAATCTGCTTCTGCTGCCCGTATTTTACGGTGTATAGTCGAGTACAGTTCATACCGAGCAACCAGTCACCTATCGCACGGCTCAATCCGGCAATGTATAAAGACTGATAATCTGCTTGATCTTTGAGGTGCTGAAAGCCTTCCCGAATCGCTTCATCGGTAAGTGAGGAAATCCACAATCGCTGCACAGGACATTTGGCTCCTGCCTTCTGCATTACCCACCGTTGAATCAATTCTCCTTCCTGACCGGCATCACCGCAGTTTATGATTCTGTCTGCCGACTGCATCAGTTTGGCAATAACTGCAAACTGACGCTGTATGCCTTCATCGTCCTTAAGCCTAATACCAAATCGCGGTGGAATCATTGGGAGTGCATAAAGATCCCAATGTTTCCACTGCTCGGTATATTCATGCGGTTGTTTGAGTTCGCATAAATGTCCAAATGTCCAGGTTACCTGATAGCCGTTTCCCTCCATGTAACCTGTGTGTGACTGGTTAGCTCCGAGAATACGTGCTATATCCTTAGCTACACTGGGCTTTTCGGCGATACAAACTACCACTTTTACTTCTTAAGTTTAGAAAAACTTGCCTTGATTGTGGCAATTTTGGTTTCTGCGTCCTGCTGCTTCTTGCGTTCGAGCTGGACAACCTGTTCTGGTGCATTACTTACGAAACGTTCGTTGGAGAGCTTCTTTACAACTCCTGCGAGGAAACCTTCGAGGTGTTTCAGCTCTGCCTCCAACTTGGAAATTTCAGCATCTGCATCGATAAGGTTGCCAATTGGTACTGCATATTCGGTAGTTCCAACCATGAATGTGCTTCTGCCATCTGTCTTGGAATCAACAACAGTAATGTCACTGACATTAGCCATTTTCTTAATCAAGTCGTTAAGTGCTTCTACGGGATTAGACTTGATTATCTCGAGAGCAAGCATTTCTTTTGGCGCAATGTTCTTGCTGTTGCGAACGGCACGAACTCCGCTGACAATCTGTTTCATTGTCTCGAAGCTGCTAAGCAATTCCTCTTCTGCTGCAGAAACAGAATCGTGATGCAGCATATCTGTCATGATGGATTCACCTTCCTTGCGTTCGTAAATCTGCTGGTAGATTTCTTCTGTGATGAACGGCATGAACGGATGAATCAGTTTCATCATGATTTCAAAGAAACGCAGGGTTGCATCGTAGGTTTGCTTGTCGATTGGAGATCCGTATGCAGGTTTAATCATCTCAAGATACCATCCTGAGAACTCATCGGTGAACAATTTGAATACAGCCATGAGTGCCTCGCTCAAACGGTATTTGTCGTACAGATCTTCAATCTCAGTAAATGATGCCTTGATTTTAGCGTCGAACCATGTGACTGCCTGCCGTGATGCAACAGAAGGTGTTTCATCGACAACATTCCAACCCTTTACAAGACGGAATGCATTCCATATCTTGTTGCAGAAAGCGAGTCCGTTTTGGCAGAGTTTTTCGTCAAATAAGATGTCATTGCCTGCAGGTGCAGAAAGGAGCATACCCATTCTTACACCATCTGCTCCGTAGTCGTCCATCAACTTAAGTGGATCTGGAGAATTGCCAAGGCTCTTCGACATTTTACGTCCCAGCTTGTCGCGAACGATTCCTGTGAAATACACGCTCTTGAAAGGCATAGTCCCCATGTATTCGTAACCAGCCATAATCATACGTGCAACCCAGAAGAAGATGATGTCCGGTCCTGTTACAAGGACACTTGTAGGATAATAGTAATTTATTTCTTCGTTGCCAGGGTTGTTGATTCCGTCGAACAGACTGATTGGCCATAACCAAGAAGAGAACCATGTGTCAAGGGCATCCTCGTCCTGTTTGAGGTCTGAAAGCTGAAGGTTGGCATTGCCGCTCTTCTCACGGGCAAGACTAAGAGCTTCGTCCTCTGTCTCCGCTACCACGAAACCTCCTTCAGGAAGATACCATGCAGGAATTCTGTGTCCCCACCACAACTGGCGGCTGATGCACCAATCCTTGATATTCTCCAACCAGTTCTTGTATGTAACCTTGTATTTGGTTGGATAGAACTTGATTTCATCGTTCATTACCGGTGGTAATGCGATGTCAGCAAAGTGCTTCATCTTCAGGAACCACTGCATAGACAACTTTGGCTCAATTGCTACTCCTGTTCTCTCTGAACATCCCACCTTGTTGGTGTAGTCTTCAACCTTTTCAAGGAGATTGGCTTTTGCAAGGTCTTGTTCAATCTGGCGGCGAACATCGAATCTGTCCATTCCGACATAGAGTCCGGCTGCTTCTGAGAGTGTACCGTCGTCATTGAAAATGTCAATACTTTGCAATCCGTGTTTGTCTCCAAGCATGTAGTCGTTTACATCATGAGCAGGGGTAACTTTAAGACATCCTGTTCCGAACTCTATATCTACATAGTCGTCTTCGATTACAGGAATCACCCGGTTAACAAGTGGAACTACAACTTTTCTTCCCTGCAACCATACATTCTTGGAATCCTTAGGATTAATGCACATAGCTGTATCACCCATGATGGTTTCAGGACGGGTTGTAGCCACAACTGCGTAGTATCCTTCGGAATCCTTATGAATGACAGAACCCTCAAAATCTTTTTCGTTTATAGATTCTCCATCCGCAAGTCTGTATTTCAGATAATAGAGCTTAGAGTGCTCTTCCTTGTATATTACTTCTTCATCAGATAGGGCTGTTTTAGCCTTAGGGTCCCAATTGACCATCCTTACACCACGATAAATCAATCCTTTACGATAGAGATCTACAAAGACTTTGATAACGCTCTTCGAACGCTCTTCATCCATAGTGAAAGCTGTACGATCCCAGTCGCAGCTTGCACCAAGACGACGCAACTGCTTCAGGATGATGCCTCCGTGCTCATCAGTCCAATCCCATGCATGCTTAAGGAACTCTTCACGAGAGAGGTCAGTTTTCTTGATTCCCTGCTCTGCCAGTCTTCCTACTACCTTTGCTTCTGTTGCAATAGATGCATGGTCTGTGCCTGGCACCCAACATGCGTTTTTGCCGTCCATACGAGCTTTGCGCACCAAGATGTCTTGAATGGTTTCATTCAACATATGTCCCATGTGCAATACACCTGTGACATTTGGTGGAGGAATGACGACTGTGAATGGTGAGCGTCCATCTGGTTTACTACTGAACATTCTCTTGTCTTCCCAGTATTTGTACCATTTACTCTCGATTTCTTGTGGAGCGTACTTAGAATTGATTTCCATGTTGGCTTAAACTATTGTGATTTCTATATAAAAAAAGTTTACTTTGTAAAATTCAAGTTGCAAAGTTATGAAAAATACAGGATTCTTGCAACTGAACATAGCAAGTTTACCAAAATTATTTCATTGCATGATTCATGAGACGGTAGTTTGCCATTTCCTCATATTTTGTTCCCTTCCGTCCGTAGTTGGCATAAGGATATATACTGATACCGCCACGAGGGGTAAATATACCGGTGACTTCGATGTATTTTGGATTCATCAGACTAATAAGATCCTTCATGATTTTGTTGACACAATCCTCATGAAAATCACCATGATTACGGAAACTGAAGAGATAAAGTTTAAGGCTCTTGCTCTCAACCATTCTCTCGTCAGGAATATAGCTGATATGGATTTCAGCAAAATCTGGTTGCCCAGTTATAGGACAAAGGCTGGTGAATTCAGGACAATTGAATTGGACCCAATAATCATTGTCCTGATGCTTGTTGATAAAGGTCTCAAGTACTTCAGGAGCATAGTCCTGTTTGTATTCTGTCTTTTTTCCCAGAGCTTGCAATCCCTCTGTTTCTCGTTCTTTGTTCATAGCCTGAAATGATTTTATCGTTTGTTACGTATTGAGAGATATTTTTCAAGTCCCTTACGGCGAAGTCTGCATGAAGGGCATTCACCGCATCCGTCTCCTGGAATTCCATTATAGCAGGTCAGAGTCTTTGTCCGGACTAAATCAAAAACTCCAAGATTGTCTGCAAGCTGCCATGTCTCACACTTGTCGAGCCACATCAATGGGGTGTGAATGACAAATTGCTCTTCCATTGCCAGATTCAGAGTTACATTCAATGACCGGATAAAGGAATCACGGCAGTCAGGATATCCGGAGAAATCAGTTTGGGATACGCCTGTTACAATGTTCATAGCGCCTACTTCCCTTGCAAATACTGCAGCGAAAGAAAGGAAGAATAAATTACGTCCTGGTACAAATGTATTTGGCAAGGATTCTGACGGAACCACCTTATCCATGACAATATCAGGATTTGTAAGCGAACAATGAGTTGCTCCTATCTGACCTATCAAATATCCATCCTTGATTTCAAGTGGCACACCTGCCTCTTTTGCAATTTCCCGGGCAATCTCCACTTCGTTCTCGTGCTTCTGTCCATAGCGGAAAGAAATAGCATAAACTTCTGCAAAATGTTTTTTTGCCCAAAACAGACACGTAGTACTGTCCTGGCCGCCTGAAAAAACAACAACTGCCTTATTTTTGTTCAACATAGCCGTATTTGCTCAACTAATTAGATATTTCCGATCTTAAAGATATTGTATGAAATGTTATTGTCGTAAATCGATTCTCCTTCTTTACGTTTTACATATCGTACCACACGAATTGTGAGAGGCAAAGCGATAATCTCGTAAAGTGTTTTTGCTGTTACCTGAAGAAGCATGAGTTTTAGCAACTCTTCCAATCCCATCAACCCTCCAAATGCCAGCGGGAAGAAAATAATGGAATCAGCACCCTCTCCTACTATTGTTGACATTACTGCACGCCAAGGGAAACGACGTTCTCCATCGCGAAGTTTCATACGGCTCATAACCCATGCGTTAAGGAAAGAGCCTACAAGAAATGCCATCAGGCTTGCAGCTGCAATACGTGGAGCTAAGCCGAAAACAAATTCAAAATGTACTTGATTCTCTTGCCAGAATGGTGCTGAAGGCAAAGCGGTGGTGATACCGCCAAGTGCTACTACGAAGAAATTCATCAGGAATCCCATCCAGATAATAAGTCTTGCTTTGCGAAATCCCCATACCTCGGCTATACAGTCATTAATGATATAAGAGATGGGAAAAACTATGAATCCTGCAGTCATGGAAAAACTTCCGACCTGTACGATTTTAGTTTCCAAGAGATTTGATGCAACCAGACATACACAGAAGAGTATGCCGAATAGCATGAAGTAGACACTTACCTGATGATTTTTAACTGTTTGTTTATTGTCAGTAACAGGCTCACTGACTGTTTGAACAACTTCTTTGTTGTTCAATTCTGCTTTGTTTTTTTGATTCATTAATCTTGTTTTTTACGTGGTTACCAAGCACACGACACCAAACTGGGTGTAATGTAAATTGTTTAGCGGCTGCAAAATTAGGAAAAAAACACGGGATGCCCAAACTTATTTAATTATATATGTGATTTAAGCCGTTTTATCAGTGACTTTTCACTCTTCCTCCTGAAATCCAATGCTTTTTGTAGTAGTTTTCTGATAAATTACTTACCACCACCCCGCGGCTGCTACTTGCATGGATGAATTTGTTTCTTTTGAGATATATTCCTACATGAGAAACAGTTGTTTGGGAACTGCCTGTGGCAAAAAACACCAAGTCTCCCATTTGCAGATGTTTTTGAGCTACGGACTTGCAATCCTTTGTGTATTGTTCTATGCTTCTCCTATGTAATTTGATGCCATATACAGTATTAAATACCTGCGTGGTTAATCCAGAGCAGTCAACACCTCTTTTGGTGTTGCCTCCATAAAGGTAAGGCACACCTATCCATTTGCTTACTTCTATTAAGAGTGGCCAATCGTCTGTTTCGTCAACGTCAAATCCGAGTTTTAATCCTGCACGTGCCAACTCACGCATGTTGACTCCATATATGTCATCATCGCTGAAATTCTCCCGATGAGTTCGACATGAAGACAATATAAACGCCGCAAATAATATAAAAGCAGTATTACGAATTATGTATGAAGTATTGCTCGATTTCATCAATTAAATTCGCATAGTCTTTATCGTGGTCTTTAATAATATTTCCATGTTCGAGAAGTGTGATTCTGGTGCTGATGTCAAGTGTGTGTGCAAGATTGTGGCTTGAGACTATAATGGTAGCCCCTGTCTCCCTATTGTATCCTTCTAAGAGATATTTGATGGCATGTTGGCTTGACGGATCAAGGAAATTGAACGGTTCGTCGAGCAGGAGTAGATGTGGCTGATGAAGCATTGCTCCGATGATACCCACCTTTTGTTTGTTTCCAGCGGATAGGTTTCTTATCAATGTGTTGGTACCCAATACCTCACCATTCATGAAGTGGTCGAAAACTTTCAGCCTTTGTTGTAATGTACTGGAATTTATATTGTTTACCTTGGCAATAAAGTCAAAGTATTCTTCAGGAGTAAGATACTCAATCAGAAAGCCTGTGTCAATATACGCTCCTGTGTCTTCTTTCCATTTTTCACTGTGAGCTGTCGGAATACCGCCGATTCTGGCAATACCGCAATCGGGTTTGATTAAGTCCAATATAACTCTAAACATGGTGGTTTTTCCTGCACCGTTGTTGCCAACTAACCCAACGATTTCACCATCATGCACAACGTAATTGTCAATATCTAATGCGACTTTTTCTCCAAATGTCTTTTTAACATTTTCTAATGATAATTCCATAATAATTGATTTGTATTATTGCTTTGAGTCTCTAAATCCTTCCATATTCACATATCTGCGCAACATAAAGCGGTTATATATGTTGCGTAGCCATAATCCGTTGCACAAAACGCCGGTCAATCCCAACAATAGCATTATCCATGATGCTGTTACTACATCCAATGCTACTATCAGAGCATGCATTAATATCATTGGAACAAAGAGAGCTGCAAATGAGAATATCATCTGTGTCTTTGTGTTACGTCCATTGTTTCTGGTCATCTTCTGGTTCAGGTTTAGTGTGGTGTTGTTGTATATGGCCAATTGGAACAAGAACGGAAAAATACAGCCCATTGAGAAGAATGCACATGAAATGGTCTCAATTAGCAGGATTTTACCTTGAAAAACAGGCATAAGCGTTATAAGCAACGGCATAATAATCATGATGCAGTTGTAATAGTACTTTGCCTTGAGCAGTGATAGTACAGATTCCTTTCGCGACATGAGAAAATCTATGTAGTTTCCTTCAACTCCCATCACATTGGTAAGAGTCATTGTGCCGTAAACAGAGAAGCAATATACACAGATGAAAGTCTTCATAAACGGCTGATTGTCGTATATGCCTGTGAATGCAAAAATGCAGCAGAACATTATTGTGATAAGCACACCTGAAAGGAATTGTGTACGAACCACGGAGTTTCGCTTCACGGATTTTATTTCCAATTTCAAGTATTCACCGATGATTCCGAACCTATTAAGCCATTTCATCTGTGCAGACTTCACTTTGTGTAATTTGTCTTCCTGTGCAATTTCTCTGTACAGGCAATTCTCTTGCATTCTGCGGTTAATGAAGAACAGAACGACAGAGCAAGCTATAGGAATAAGGTATGACCCTATTTCCCAGGTGATAAAACCTCTACCAAGTTTCATGCAGGAGTTGAACATGAACGATGAAACTTCTTCATATACAACTCCGAAGAAGAGCAATGCTCCGTATATGACAACAGGAATCAAAAGATAGGCAATGTTTCGCTGTATCTTCGTTCTCCATATCAAATACCAATATCCGTTGAGTACGTATATCAGCCACCATCCCAAAGTGTAACCTATCAATCCTCCTAATCCGTAGAATTTGGTTACAGCAAAAATTGCGAATGGCAGGTGGAAGAAAAACCAGAATAGATTGTCGAATCGTAGTGCCAATCGTATCAGAAATACATTGATAAGGAATTTCTGAGGAATAGGCAGCAATTTGTACGGCTTAATTTCCTGTGCCGGAGTTTCCTGAAGAATGAATCTTGTGAAGAAGTCAATGATTAGGAAAATAATCATGCCTCCATTGATCCAATCGAATGCTTCAAATTTTGTGTCTTTGAGGGCAAAAGCCATTGCGCAACCGATAAAAATGAGGTATACAGCCCAGAAAGCCATGAATAAATATACGAATATCTTCATGGCCTTGTTCTGGCTCATGAGCGGATGCCTGCGCATCGATGTTCTCTGGTTTTTGCTTATGAGGTGAAATAAGAGTTTTGCTCTGCTATAATCCATTGTCTTACTTATTGTTATTAAAATAAGATAACAATTTACTATAATTTATTGTTTAGATGGTCATAAGATATTTCTCAGCTTCCATTGCTGCTTTGCAACCACTGCCTGCAGCAACAATAGCTTGTCTGTAATTAGGGTCTGCCACATCTCCTGCGGCAAATACTCCCGGAATGTTCGTAAGTGGACTTCCGTTAATAGTATTGATGAATCCAGCTTCGTCTGTTTCTATCCAAGGCTGGAATATGTCGGTGTTTGGTTTGTGACCGATTGCTAGGAAGAAACCATCAATGGGTAGGTCGTATTTACGTTCGTCTGCTTCACCTTTTCTAAATATAAGATGCGCTCCTTCTACCCCATTATCTCCGTACAGGCCGAGAGTGTTAGTTTCAAACAACAATTCGATTTTCGGATTGTTCATCACCCTTTCCTGCATGATTTTTGATGCTCTAAGATATGGCTTGCGAACAATAAGATATACTTTTGACGCAAGACCTGCAAGATAGATGGCTTCACCGCAAGCGGTATCGCCTCCACCTACAACGGCAACAACTCGTTTTCTGTAAAAGAATCCGTCACAGGTTGCACAGGCACTTACACCCTGCCCCATGTATTTCTTCTCGTCGTCCAAACCGAGGAATTTTGCAGAAGCGCCAGTGGCTATGATTACAGAATCAGCTTCTACTTCAGAGTTGTCGTCAAACCAGAAATGATAAGGGCTTTTGCTCAAGTCTGTTTTTACGCATATATTGGGGCGGATATCCACATTGAATTTCTCGACTTGCTGACGCATACGGTCCATCAGTTCTGATCCGGACAGTTCTTCGGGAAAACCAGGATAGTTTTCAATAGCATCAGTTATGGTTAATTGGCCTCCTGGTTGTATGCCTTCGTAAAGAACGGGGTTGAGATTGGCACGGCTGGCATATATGGCAGCTGTGTAACCAGCAGGACCTGAACCAATAATTAAACAACGAATATGTTCCATGTCTTTTTGTTCTGTTTTATCGTAAGTCTATAAGCTCGTAATCAGGATATTGTTTTGAGTTGAATGTAAATGTACCAACAGAGAACTTTTGAGATGTCTGATATTGGGTTATGTTGATTTCTGAGTTCAAACCTTTGCCGGTAAGATGGATGTAGGTCGGCTGGTAGGTTTTCTTGTCAATCTTGACGATTATTTTCTGAATTGTAGCCTTGGCTGAAGTTGCCTGGAGGATTACTTCATGATACACAGATGTTGATTTCCCCTTAGAAGCCTTATAACCTTTCTTATATAGATTAAGGTAGGAATTAGGGTTTAGTTTGGCTATTTCACTCTCTGTTGGATTAGTGAGGTTAACCTCTTCATTTTCTTTTACCAGAGTCCAAAGGGATTTCCCGTTAAACCACACAATGATATTTCCGGTATCATTGACAAATTTGTTCCCGTCTGATTTCAGGACTCCCGTCCCGTGCTCGGAGCCAAGTGTGTATGTGTAATTGATTTTGACTCCGCCAGCTTTTTTGTATTTCGAAGCTGTAGTATCAAGTATCTTAGTGGCGTTCTGAGCATATATGTCGGAACTGAATGTAAACAATGCCAGAAAGAAAAGTGTTATCTTGCAAACAGAATGTTTTGCCATATATGAAAAATAGGAAGTAGTTTAATGGTTTAAGAGTTTAAGAATATAAGGATTTAATGGTTTAAGGGCGAATTAATTGGCACCTAACGAACTAAGAAGGTTGTCGAGAGTAATGAGGTCTTGTATGAGGACTTCTCGTGGTTTGGAACCCATTTGAGCGCCTACGATTCCTGCATTCTCCAACTGATCCATCAGACGACCTGCACGGTTGTAACCGATAGAGAACTCTCGTTGAATTTTTGATGTGGATCCTGCATTCTTTGAAACCACCATACGTGCGACCTCTCCAAACATAGGATCAAGGTTTTGCATATCAACGTCTTTGCCTCCAGCTCCGTCTGCGTCATCCATAGGTGGCTCAGGCAGATAAGTCATGCATGGGAACTTAGGCTGTTCGCTGATAAACTTACAGATTCGGTTTACTTCTGGCGTATCAACAAAAGCACATTGCACACGTACAGGGTCGGCACTCTGCAGATACAGCATGTCTCCACGTCCGATAAGTTGGTTGGCTCCTGGTCGGTCAAGGATAATACGTGAATCCATCATTGCGGAAACCTTGAATGCTACACGTGCAGGGAAGTTCGCTTTTATTGTTCCTGTGATAATGCGAGTGGTTGGTCTTTGTGTGGCAATTATCATATGTATTCCCACAGCGCGGGCAAGTTGGGCAATACGGCATATTGGCAACTCGATATCCTTGCCAGCAGTCATAATCAAATCTCCGAATTCATCGATGATTACAACATAATAAGGCATGTAGTTGTGTCCCTCTTCTGGATTGAGCTTTCTTTCCTTGAATTTCTCGTTGTATTCCTTGATGTTTCTGACTGATGCTTTCTTAAGCAGCATGTATCGGTCGTCCATCAATTTACACAAAGCGTTCAAAGTTTTGATAACGCGCTGGTTGTCTGTGATGATGGCTTCGTCTTCGTCTTCGAGTTTGGCGAGGAACTGGTTGGCGATTGGTGCATAGACGCTGAATTCAACTTTCTTCGGGTCAACCATCACCATTTTGAGTTCTGTAGGATGCTTCTTGTAAAGGAGAGAAGTAATGATGGCATTCAAACCAACAGACTTACCCTGACCTGTGGCACCTGCTACAAGCATGTGTGGTGCTTTTGCAAGGTCAACCATGAATACTTCGTTGGTAATGGTCTTTCCAATAGCACAAGGGAGTTCCATTTTTGATTCCTGGTATGTCTTGCTGTTGAGAATGCTTTCCATCGACACGATGCACTTCTTTTTGTTTGGCACCTCAATACCGATGGTTCCCTTGCCTGGAATTGGAGCTATGATACGAATTCCTTCTGCGGCAAGGCTAAGTGCTATGTCATCTTCCAGGTTACGGATTTTGTTGATACGTGTTCCCTCGGCAGGAGTGATTTCGTATAGTGTAATAGTAGGACCGATTGTAGCTTTGATGCTGGAAATCTCCACACCGAAAGTTTTGAGAACGTGTATGATTCGTTCCTTGTTGGCATTCTGTTCATCCATGTCAACATTCGGGGCGTTGTCATCACTATGCTCTAATAAATCGAGTGTTGGATACTGATAGTGCGACAAGTCAAGTTTGGGATCGTAGGGAGTCAGAATGTCACCACGTTCAATGTTGCCGTCGCCCTCTTCTGTTTCAACAGGAGAATCAATCACAAATTGTGGTTCGTCAGAATCATCAGTCTTTCCGCTGTCTGACGTCTGTTGAGTGTTCTGCTGAACAATTTGATCAAATTGATTAGCCAGATCGTCTGAAGAATCACCATTTGTAACATTGTCTGTTCTGCTTTCGTCAAAGTCGACTTTTATGGTCTGTGAATCAAGGCTTTCATAAGGAGAAGATTCGTCTGTTACATTTGTTCCGTTAATATCTCCTGTGCTTGTTTCGCCATTCTCAGAGATAAGATTACCCTGGGCATCGTAAACAAATGTTGTGGATCTTTGTGGATCGGTATAAACTTTCGGCTGCTTTGATTCTTGTGAATTGTTCTTGTCCTTTTCCGCATCGGTTTCCTCCGATTCCTCATTGTTAAGCAGTTTCTCAGAACGCAAACGCAGCTTCAGTGCCAGCTCTTTTGCTTTCTTGAGTTTCTTGATACTGTTTACAATAGAGTCAATGGTCAATACACTATAGTAAACCAGATACAGAATAGTGGTCAGCAATAGGATGCAATATACTCCAACTTCGCCGACTACATCAGATATCTTCGCATGGATAAAGTCTCCATGGCTTCCACCCAGTGAGATGTGGCTGTCTTCAGTGAACGGCAATAGTTTTGCTATTACGGCCAAAACAAAGCTCAACCAAATCATCATTATAGCCATTTTGACGAATACTGGCAATAGTCTGACCTTAATGGAACCTATCAGATATAGTCCTGAAATAATCAGGAAGACTGGAATGAGGTAAGAAGCAAGACCGAATCCGTTGTTAATAAAGAAGAATGCCGAGTAAAGTCCAAGTTTTCCACCAACGTTGGATACTTTCATCCCTTCCGGAAACTCACTTGTACATAAACTATAGTCTTCTGCACCAGAGAATAGATATGAGGAGAATGAGACTATAAGGAAGATGGCGTAGAAAATTATCAGCAAACCAATGATGAATTTAATTACCTTCGAACGTGGTATTGATTCGTCATTAATTGCCAGCTTTGATTGTCTTCCCGATTTCTTCGGTGAATTCGTACTTCTTGTCGATGAGCTTTTTGGTTTTGTATTATTTGTTTTTGTAGCCATATTATGTTCTTGATGTGTATATTACCTTGCAAAATTATCATTTTTTTTACAAATTCTCATCTGTTTTCTCCTATTTTATATGATTTTTCATGGATAATTAGCAATTTTTTCAAATAATATGTAATTTTGCATTATGGAAACACGCAAAATAAACATAATTTTTACAACGGATATTCATGGAAATTACTTTCCATACGACTTTCGTCACAATAGGTGGGGCAAAGGGAGTATGCAGCGTGTTCATGCTTTTGTGGCTCAGCAGGTGAAGAAAGATTCCGGTTCTACCATCTTGATTGATGGTGGTGATATGTTGCAGGGAGAACCGTCTTCCTATTTCTTTAATTACGTTTCCAGACAGAAGCCGTCTGACTTCCCCTTCCCTGTCAAGTTCCCTCCTCGGGATATGTTTGCACGGCATAAGGCGGCGGATATCTGTAATTTTATCGGCTACGATGTTGGTGTGATAGGCAATCACGATATTGAGACTGGTCATGAGATATATGACAAGTTCGTAAGTGATTGTAATTTTCCTATCCTTGCTGCAAATGCAATAAATACGGAGACCAACGAACCATATTTTGAACCTTATACAATTCTGTACAGAAGTGGAATACGTATTGCCGTTATAGGTTTTATCACACCTGCTATTCCACACTGGATTCCTAAGCGCGTATGGAGCGGAATGCGATTTGAGGATATTTGTGAGAGTGCCAGAAAATGGATTGATTACGTTAAGGAATACGAACATCCTGATTTTATTATTGGTCTGTTCCATTCCGGGCTGGATGAAGGCATAGTCACACCTGAATATCGTGAGAATGCCACCCGCGAAACCGTACAGAAAGTTGATGGGTTCGACTTGGTGCTCTATGGTCACGACCATGCAAGCCACATGGAGGAAATAGAGAGTCCTTCAGGCAAGAGCGTCATGTGCGTCAATCCGGGAAGCTATGCCCATTCCGTTGCGGAGATTAAGATTAAGTTCTCCCTGGATGCTTCTGGTCTAGTGCAGAAGCATGATATCAACTGTCAGCTCTGCTATATCGGCACCATCAAGAATTCACACTCAAGTGAGTATATGCAGCATTTCAAGAGTGAGTTCTATCTTGTACGTAATTTTGTCCAGCAACGCATCGGACAATTTATTTCTGGTGTGGACATCACAGATGCGTATTTTGGCTGTTCTGCATATATCGACCTTATTCAGAAGTTGCAACTCCGGATATCTGGAGCTGATATCAGCTTCTGTGCCCCACTCTTCTTCAATATTTCAATAGCCGCAGGTGAAGTTCATGTAAGTGACTTGTTTAATCTCTACAGGTTTGAAGACAAACTTTATACTCTGAAACTGCGAGGAAGCGAGATTAAGAATTACCTGGAAATGAGCTATGCTAACTGGACAAACCAGATGCACAGCCCTGATGACAACATGCTGTTGTTAAGCCCTATGAAGAGTAATCCGGATCGTATGGGTTTTACGAATTTCATTTTCAATTTTGATTCCGCTGCAGGTATTTGCTACGAAGTTGATCTAAGACAGCCGCAAGGCAAAAAGGTTAAGATTAAGAATATGGCAGACGGCTCTTCGTTTGATCCTGATCATTATTACACCGTTGCCATGACTGCCTATCGGGTAAATGGAGGTGGAGAACTGCTCACCAAGGGTGCAGGGCTTACGAAAGAAGAAATTGATGAACGGATTATATGCTATACGGAGCATGATGTTCGTTATTATATGATGAACTATATCTACGAAGTTCAATCTTTGGATCCCAAACCTCTGAATCATTGGCGTTTCGTGCCTGAGTCATGGGTGAAGACCGCAGAGGAAAAAGAACGTAAACTATTGTTTGGATGATAACGATTTTAGGACCGACTGCCTGTGGCAAAACAACTCTCGCCGCTCATCTTGCTGCTGTTGTCAATGGAGAAATCATAAGTGCTGACAGCCGCCAGGTGTATAGGGGTATGGACTTGGGAACAGGCAAGGATATTGAAGATTATGTAGTCAATGGTGTAAACATACCATATCATCTAATAGATATAGCCAATCCTGGTGAAAAATACAATGTTTTTCGCTTTCAGCACGATTTCATCGATGCTTTTTTGGATATTACCAACAGAAATAAGTTCCCGATTCTTTGTGGAGGAACAGGATTGTATATCGAGAGCGTCTTGCGTGGATATAGGATGTCTGAAGTACCTCAGAACCCTGAATTAAGAAAGTCATTAGAAGGAAAATCACTCGAAGATCTTACGAATATTCTCTCCAAGTTCAAGACTCTTCATAATACAACAGACGTGGATACTGCGCAACGAGCCATTCGTGCCATAGAGATTGAGCAGTTCTATGCCGATAATCCTTCCGAGGAATTGGAACAGGATGTAAGAATTACGGAGATTCTGCAGGGTATTGCTAAGGACAACGTAATTATAGGATTGAATATAGATAGAGATTTGCGACGAAAACTCATCAGCGAACGTTTGAAAACTCGTCTCGAAAATGGAATGTTGGATGAAGTACGTCATTTGCTAAGTCTTGGAGTAACAAGTGAGGAACTTATATATTATGGTTTGGAATATAAATACTTAACATTGCACGTAATAGGTAAACTAACCTATCAAGAGATGTTCAGTCAACTTGAGATAGCAATCCACCAATTTGCCAAACGCCAGATGACCTGGTTCCGTGGAATGGAACGACGGGGAATTCACATCAATTGGATTGACGCTTCCCTTCCATTGCCTGACAAAATCGATAAAGTCCTTAATTTAGCTAAGCGACATGATTATTAATTCATAATTCATTTATGTATTATTTCATTTTCATCTGCAACAACATAATCTTGCAGCAAGACGGAAACAAGTACTCTGTACCACAGGCAGAAGAACCTCCTATAGCTGTACAACCTTGGACAACTCTGCAGGAATTGCCTGATTTCAACGGTGAAAAATGCACCGCATACAGCATTACAACTCCTCCGAAAGACGGTCTTCCTCTTGGTATGGTAACGATGGATCTCAGAGCGTCGTTTCATGTATTGAGTAAGGATATGTATCTTCTCGCCGGGAAGGCACAGGAGTTGCTTTATTGGGATTCAAATACAAAATTCTGCGGTGTTTGTGGAGCACCAATGAAGCGCTATACAGCTATTTCCAAACGATGCACCAACTGCGGTAAGGAAATATGGCCGCAAGTAGCACCGGCAATCATTGTCCGCATCATTCGCCCCGCTGTCGTAGGTGATGGAGGCGATATAATCGAACCCGAAAAGATTCTGCTCGTCCACGCTCGCAATTTCCGTCGTAAGGACTATTTCGGTCTGGTGGCAGGATTTGTGGAAACAGGTGAGACACTTGAGGAATGTGTGGTACGTGAAGTACAGGAAGAAACCCAATTGACAATCGGCAACATCAAGTATTTCGGCTCACAGCCATGGCCCTACCCTTGTGGCATTATGATTGGTTTTACGGCTGAATATGTAAGCGGGGAGATTAGTCTTCAGGATGAAGAACTGTCTAATGGCGGCTGGTTTTCCAAAGACAACATTCCCAACATCCCCGATAAGATGTCAATAGCCCGCAAACTTATAGATGATTGGCTTGAGAAATAACACTTTAACAGTATAACTATAAACTTATATCTATGAAAAAGATTACAACCTACACATTGGCATCTACTCTGTTGTTAAGCAGCATGAGTAGTTGCGGAACTATGGATTCTCGCTCATATTTGGGAACTATGGCCGGTGCAGAAATCGGTGGCACTATAGGCGAGGCTATCGGATGGATGGCAACCAGCCGTCATGACGGTCCGGGAAAGGCAATGCTTGGTAGTATTGTCGGCACAATTGTCGGAGCCGCTGTCGGAAACAGTCTTTCCAGCAAGAGCGAACGTGAAGCAGAGACTTCTGCTTATATTGGCAAAAAGATGAGGAAGGCTGACACTTCTGAGTCATCGTATGATGATCTCAGTACAAATTATTCAGCCTGTCCACTTGTTATCAGCAATCTTACATATCAAGATGAAGACGGTGACGGCAGAATCTCAAAGTATGAAACCATCAACGTTATCTACGAAGTAACAAACACTTCAGATCATATCGTAGCTGCGACTTTGAGTATTGATGATGCAGAGAATGCAAAAACAATGGTGTTTTCTCCGAGCACGGACTTGATGATTGATTCTCACCAGACTATTCGCTATAAGGCAAAAGCCTTTTGCAACGGACGACCAAAAAACGACCGTGTTAATATACATGTTTTTGCTACTTCTATTGCCGACGGTGTTACATCCTCTTTTGTCGTTATAACATATAATAAGTAATCTGCCTTACGACTGCAAACTTGAGTATTTGAGTTGTTATTGGCATACGTACACAACAACATCGTTAAACATAAAAAAACACTACAGTGTTTTTTGTTTTTCACCACAGATCTTTTTAAAAAGATCCACAGTGGTTTTCTGAAAAAACTTAAGCGTTGATTTCAATCAGATAATCAGGTGGTTGTGGATATAATAAATTGGGAGCACCGAATGACTCGATGCTCCCTCATTAATTAGTGTTATAAAGATAGTTATTTGATCATGACCTTCTTGCCGCCAATCATGTAGATTCCGCGCATCAGGCCGTTTGCTGACTGATTTGCCTTACGTACGAGACGTCCGCTCATGTCGTAAACATCGCTATTCTTAACTTCTGAGTTGACATTGCTGATTGCAAGTGCAGCAGCTGATCCAATCTTGATGTTGAATACATAGCGCTTGCCGTCGTATTCGTAAGCTACCTTGGTTGAGTACTTGGTTGCATCTGTGATTTCGTCGAATACATTTGCTACGAAAGCACCCTCCTCTGCGTCGTAACCAACAGCGAATGCAGCAATTGCGTCAACACCTTCGGCAATAAATACACCATTTGCATCGAAACCGGCATCTTCGCCTTCGAACGAAGGAATGACGGTGAATTTGCCACGTTCGTTCTGACCATACCATATTCCTGTAGGATAGAGATCGGCGTTGATGTTCAAAGCTTCAAATACTTTTGAGAAGTCGTTTGATGCAGTATAGTAGTCACCATTGAAGTTCTCTTCGCTAAGAACGATTTCTACGTTTTCTGTTCCAACAACTTCAATTTCCTGACGTGAGTCAACATAAGCAATATTAAATACGAGTTCACAAACCTTACCTGTAAATTTGTTAACTATATAGAATTTGCCTTCAAATTGTGCTCCAGCTTTTAACGAAGACATATAATGTCTATACCAAGTAACAATACCAGACGAAACATTTAGGGTCATTCCATATGCACAATCTGCGCTCCAATCAAGAGGGGTCTTTCCGTCTGCGCTCATCCAGAATCCTGGATGTGGAGTACAATTATATGAATTAGTAAGTGATTCTGGATTAAATTCCTCTATTGATTCTTTCCATGTATAAAGGGATTTTGCTCCTATTTGATCTGGATTACCACCAACAATTTCACTAACAAGATCCATGTCAAGTTGAGTGGTTACACTTTGAGTGTCTTCTGTTGGCAACATCTGAACATCGTATTCTAATGTACCACTCAAAACCCAATCTTTCTGTTCTACTTCTGTGTCAGGATTTTTTTCTGACTCAAGGACGAATTTGATGTTAATTTGGTAATATTTCTGAGTGTTATCAGAAATAAGGAAGCAGGGCACTGTAACAGGCACATCAACCTTTAAAGTTCCTCCAGGCATTGCCATAACGGAAATAGAAGAAGGATCATTAGAAACAGTTTCCATAATAAATATACATGCTGCTGAGTTCCATCCATTCCACTGACCTTGTTCGTTTACCCAAAAACCACCATTTGTACCGTCTCCTGTACCATCAAATGTCACTTCGCTACCTTTGCTGAAAGCCACAAGTTTTATATTTGATTTTTCATCATCAAGAGCTGCACTTATTGCATCAATATCTAGAGCTTTCGCATACGGAGTATAATCGCCATCATCTTCTTTACCCATTATTTCAATAGTAACTTCACCAGCCTTTTCATAAAGAATTATCCCAGGAAGCGTTGACTCATCTGTTGCAACGATCTTTAAAACAGTATGAACAAGATAGGCATTAGAACCGTATATTATATACAGGTCTGATTTAAATTCATCAAAGTCCGTCACCAATCGTGTACTTTGAAGCAAAGAGAAAGAAAAATCGCCAGAGTCTGTGTCGTATACAAGGTCGTAAATTTTAAATGCAGTTCCTTCACTTTCATTTTCCCCGCCTTGAATTACAGTATTTGTAAATACACCATTATCTTCATCGTATAATGATGATAACCAAAAGTCTTTAGCAACAACAGCGTCACCAGAAAGAACAGAATTTGTAGCATCCCATCCAGTAACGTATACCATTTCTGATAAATTGTCATTAACAATTTCTTTTGTTAGATCCATTTTGCTGATTAAGTCAGATATGGAAACTGTAGATTTTGTAGCCCTTGGTGATGCTAGGCGTGGTTGCTCAAATGTTATTGATGCCTCTCCAACAATAGTTAGATTTGCAATTGTTAGTTCTGGTTCTTTCTCAAGTTTTGTCTTACCTGCAACATTGGCAGTCACTTCAAAAGAAACTGTCTTTTCATTGTATGTGAGAATGAATTTTGCTTTGAGAGTTCCGCCACCATCAATAAGTGCACCAGGATAGAGACCTATGTTGATGAAAAAATCGTTAGCCTCTTCACCTGTCTGGAAACTGATGGTGTTGTACCAGATACATCCTTCACCCCAGTTTATTGGCTCGTTGTTGATGTTCATCCAGAAACCGCCAGGGCTACCCTGGGTGTAGCTGGTTGAAGTCTTTACAGCAGAATTTTCGTCAGTATATTCAACTTCGAAGTTGATACCGCTGTCGGAAGCTCCGCTCATGAATTTTGTCAATGCAGCAGAAAGAGTAGCTGAATCCGTCTCAAGGGTTGCGGCAACGTCAGTAAAACTGAATTTCGCAGCCTGGGTGTTGTAAGCAGATCCGTCGCTCTTAGCCTTGAGGTTTACAGAACCTTCAAAATCTGCAGCAAACGACGCAGTAGAACTTGCAATCATCATGATTGCAAGCATACCGAAAAAACGTAGAGTTTTTTTCATAAGAGTTTGATTATTAAAGTTAAATAAAATAGTTAGTCAGTGTTTGTTAGAATTTTTTACACTTTTCATTGGCAAATTAAGCAAACTTTATGATAACTTACAAAAAAAATGCGAACTTTTTATCAATATTTAATATGTATTGGCAGAAAAATCGTAACTTTGCGACTCGAAAAATCACATTATTAATATTATTTCTCCCATGAGCAATAGTCATAACCATTTAGTAATAATGGCAGGCGGTGTCGGTAGCCGTTTCTGGCCTATGAGTACAGCAGAACGACCAAAGCAGTTTATCGACGTGTTTGGTTGCGGACGCACTTTCATCCAACTAACATCCGACCGCTTCAAGGGTATTGTTGATGCTGAGAACGTGTGGGTGGTTACTTCGGAGAAGTATGCCGACATCGTAAAGGAACAGCTGCCTGAGATTCCTGTAAGCAACATTCTGCTCGAACCATGCCGCAGAAACACAGCGCCTTGCATCGCCTACGTTGCATGGAGAATCAAGAAGGTTGATCCTCAGGCTAATTTGGTTGTAACTCCAAGCGACCATATCGTGATGAACACAGAGGAGTTCAAACGTGTGATTACTTCAGCTCTGAAATTTACTGCGGAAACCGATGCTATCGTAACTCTCGGCATGCAGCCTACCCGTCCTGAAACTGGTTATGGATATATTCAGGCAGATTTGGCTTCAATGTCGTTGAGAAACAGGGAAATCTACCGCGTTGACAGTTTCAAGGAGAAACCTGACCTCAAAACCGCTCAGGAATATCTTAAACAGAAAGAATACTACTGGAACTCAGGCATCTTCGTATGGCGTGTCAGCACTATCGTGAATGCCATGCGTATCTATCAGCCTGAAATAGCAAAGATATTCGAGGGAATGTTCCCAGTGCTGGGTACAGCCAAGGAACAGACAGTAGTAAATAAGGAATTCCCTAAATGCCCTAACATCAGTATAGACTATGCAATTATGGAGACAGCAGACGAGATTTTCGTGATGCCTGCCGACTTCGGTTGGAGCGATGTAGGTACCTGGGGTTCTTTGATTACGCTTGCCGACAAGGATCGTGAGGGAAATGCAGTGATTGGTAATAATGTGAAGCTCTACGAGTCTCACGGATGCATGATTCACACTGTTGGTGAGAAGCGTGTAGTAGTACAGGGTCTGGACAATTATATAGTTGCAGAGAAGGATAACACTCTGCTTATATGCAAATTGTCGGAAGAACAGCGTATTAAAGAATTCAGCGAATAATGGTAATACTTATAGCCGACAGCGGCTCAACTAAGACATCGTGGTGTGTCACCGATGGTGAAACACGCAAGATGATTAAAACTCAGGGTATCAATCCTTATCAACAGACGGAAGAGGAGATATCAAGTGCACTTGCACATGAGCTTGTTCCTGAAGTACGCTACGCAGAGGAAATATATTTCTACGGAGCCGGATGTACCGATGACAAGGCTCCGGTTGTCGCTTCTGCTCTTGGACGAACCATTGCCACAGGAGCGCGAATCTACGTTGGAAGCGACATGTTGGGCGCAGCAAGAGCGCTGTGCGGACGTGAAAGCGGAATTGTCTGCATACTTGGCACAGGCTCCAATTCGTGTCTTTACGACGGAAAACAACTTGTTGAGAATGTGTCTCCTCTTGGCTATGTGCTAGGAGATGAAGGCAGCGGTGCATATATCGGCAAACGCCTAGTCGGTAATTGCCTAAAGCGTCAGTTCAGCGAACGTATCTGCAATTTGTTCACAGAAGAGATAAAAATGACCCCTTCTGCCATTATAAACAAGGTGTACAGAGAACCATTCCCAAACCGTTTCCTTGCAAGCTTGTCGCCGTTTTGCTACGACCACAGGGATGAGCCTGAGATTCATGCCTTTTTGCTGGATTGCTTCTCGGAATTCTTTAAACGCAATGTTGCTCTGTATAATAAGAAATCACTGCCCGTACATTTCATCGGTTCTATAGCATGGTGCTACCGCAACGAACTTGAGGAGGTAGCGTCTGTACTTGGTTTTAAATTGGGCAACATAGAGCAGTCGCCAATGGAGGGCTTGATACAATACCACACAAAGAAGTAAAGCGTATGCAAGTACAGATTGAGGAGTCGTGGAAGCAGCATCTGCAGCAGGAATTCGATTCGCCCTATTTCGGTAATCTGGTTGCTTTTGTGCGTAGGGAATATGCCACAAACCAGGTGTTTCCGCCGGGCAAACTGATTTTCAATGCATTCAATCTCTGCCCTTTCGACAAAGTGAAGGTGGTGATTATCGGTCAGGATCCTTATCACGACGACGGCCAGGCTCATGGATTGTGCTTCTCTGTACCCAGCGGCATAAAGATTCCTCCATCATTGGTAAATATCTACAAGGAGATTCAGACGGATATTGGGACCCTGGTTCATGGTACTGGTGATCTGACTGCCTGGGCACAGCAGGGAGTGTTGCTGCTCAACGCCACACTTACTGTCCGTGCGCATCAGGCTGGTTCGCATCAGCGTCAGGGATGGGAACAGTTTACCGATGCCGTGATTTCAGTACTTAACAGGGAACGCACAGGACTTGTGTTCATGCTTTGGGGCAGTTATGCCATCAGCAAGAGGAACCTCATAGACACTCAGCGTCATCTTGTCCTTACATCGCCCCATCCTTCCCCACTTTCTGCACATCGCGGATTCTTCGGGAACCACCATTTCTCCTTAACAAACAACTACCTTCTAAAGAACGGACAAACACCGATAATCTGGTGAAAACCCACTTCAACTTTGACAATTTATGATAAAGAATATAATATTTGATTTTGGAGGCGTTGTCGTGCCGCTTAATGCAGAGGAAGGCTACAGACGATTCGAGGCATTGGGTATTAAGGATGCCAGTTTACGTCTCGGAAAATACGGACAGACAGGCATTTTCCTGGAATGTGAGAAAGGAGAGATTGACGTGCCTACATTCCAACGCAAAGTAACCGAACTGGCTCACCAACTCTCTCCTGAGATACAACCTTTGGACAAACTCATCAGCTTTGACCAATGCAAATGGGCTTGGTGCGGATATGTCACCGAAGTCTGTCAGAACCGTCTTGAGAATCTTCTGTCATTGAAGGAAAAATATAATGTCATCCTCCTAAGCAATACCAATCCCTTTATTATGGATTGGGCTGATAGCGAACTCTTTAGCGAGGACGGTCACCCTCTTTCATATTATTTTCATAGAGTTTTCTATAGCTATAAGCTGAAGGACTACAAACCCTCTCCCACTATCTTCCAGAAAGTGCTTGAAAAAGCTGATATCAATGCTTCGGGGACACTATTTCTCGACGACAGTGCAGCAAACATAGAATCGGCTAAGGCACTGGGAATACACGGTTTGCTCGTTCCAAAGAATGAGGACTGGATGGACATGCTTACTGATTACCTTCGAGCTTATGAGTCATAAGTACACATATAATAATATCAGCCATGTGAGGTCGGTATTGATTGCTGCCTGCATATTCGTTTGTGTACCCAATGTCCTGGCACAGACTTCTGACTTCTTGATGAAACGTGACCTTGCGGCCATGGATGTGCCAATTACCCAAGGCAACCATGTACGTCTGCTGATGAGCGGTGCGGCAAAGTTCGAGGATATGTTCAAGGAAGTGGAAAAGGCTGAGCGCTTCATCCACATGGAGTACTTCAACTTCCGAAACGACTCTATCAATCACCTTCTGATTGATTTGTTGTCGAAGAAGGCTCGTGAAGGTGTTGAAGTCAGAATTTTGTACGATGCCTTCGGTAATTTTTCCAATAATCAACCCATTAAGCGTCCGCAACATGACTCAATTGTTTCTCTCGGTATAAAACTCGAGAAATTTGATCCGATCCGTTTTCCATGGGTCAACCACATATACCCACGTGATCATCGCAAAATCGTAGTGATTGACTCTCGGGTAGCATATACAGGAGGTATGAATGTGGCTGACTATTACGTGAACGGACTTGAAGAGGTCGGTCCGTGGCGAGATATGCACATGCACATTGAAGGTGAAGCCGTGGATGAGTTGCATAAGATTTTTGGCAAGATGTGGCAGCGACAGACAGGCGAGAATCTCTTTACGGATAAATATTTCCCTGCACGCTGTGCTGACTCAACCGCTGTGCCGATTGCCATTGTTGACCGCTTCCCTCATAAGTCCAGCAAGGCTATCCGCCAGTTATACATATCCATGCTTGATAATGCGCAGCATCACGTTCGTATAATCAACCCTTATTTTGTTCCCACACATTCTGTGCGCTCGGCAATCAAAAGGGCTATCAAGCGTGGTATCAAGGTTGAGATAATGCTCTCTGCAAAGAGTGACATTCCACTCACTCCAGATGCTTCCTTCTATGTAGGCAATTCCCTAATGAAGAAAGGTGCTACTGTCTATCTATTCAATGGAGGGTTCCATCACACTAAGAGTATGACCGTCGACGATTCGTTTTGCACGGTAGGTTCGGCAAATCTTAACAGTCGCAGTCTTCGCTACGACTACGAAGTGAATGCTGTTATCTTCGACAGGAATGTCACGGCACAACTTGATTCAATGTTTGTCAGTGATACTACTAATTCCACAGTTATGACACGGGAATACTGGCATAGCAAATCCCTTTGGCGCAGAACTGTATCTTGGTTTGGAAATCTATTAACACCATTTTTGTAATGAAACGTATATTATTAATTATAAGTTTTTTAGTAAGTTTTGTTATTCAGTCACATTCACAAACTATGTCTGAGATGATGCGCACTATGCCTGATACCATCATTTCACTTCTAAGCAAGAACGACCGTTTGGATTTTGTGGATTACTCTCTTTCCGGCGAATGTCCCGATATTTCGAATATGCTTGGTGGAAAGAGTAAGATGAATAAACTTACTTCTGACTATGCGGAAATTACGTTAACACCAACCTCGACGATTCAGTTCAAGCTGTTGGAATTGTCGAATTCATCGAAGATTCTGTGTATGGTCAAGACATTGACTATAGATTCTTTGAGTGACAGCGAAATTATGTTTTTCAATTCAAAGTGGGAGAAATTACATACTTACGACTATATTTTAGTTGACAATACCCAATCGTATTGCCATATCACCCTGTCGGAGACTTTGCCTGAAATCACTCTTTCCACTACTACCATCACCCTTCCTGTGTATGAGGAAAGGCGAAACATACCCCAGAAGACAGATGTTACACTCCGTTGGGATGGTACAAGATTAGTTGCTTTTTGAATTTTGCTTCTTGATGATGCTATAGGCTTGGTATATGCCGAGTTCGCCTGCGGTGCTGAGGTCTTCGCGAAAGTCAGTACTGCCCATGAATATCTTAATTATACCTCGGTTGAAATATGCCTGGGCAAAGTTGGAACGAATGTCTATAGCTTTTGTTAGATCGTCTAATGCCAACTGGTATTTCTGCTGACGGGCATAAGCAAAGGCACGATTGTAATAGGCTTCGGCAAGTGAAGGTCGCTGTGCGATGACTTCGTTGAAATCGCCGATAGATGCTTCGTATTCACCTACAAGGAGGTGTTCCAAGGCTGATTCCCAAATGGCAGGAGGATTGATCGCCTCTGCCTGATAAGCGGTGAGGGAAAGGGGCGCAAGCAATTCTACATTGGATTCCTTGTTCTGTATCTTGCCTCTGTATTCGCTTTCATAGTGTTTTTCTTCGGTATCGTCTTCGACGACAAGTTTCTGATAGTCGTCGAGGTTAATCTCTGATTTCTTACGAGTGGAAATTCCTGTGCGTGAAGCCGCTGTGGAATAGCCGAAACGATGGGCTACCTGCTCCTTCAGGAGATGCTGCTCATCAGCATTGGCTCCTCGCTGGTCGCCTATGCGGCGTCGCGCCTCTGCTCTGCGAGCATAGCCTTGCCAGAAGTTGGGATAGGTGTGGATGAGTGTGGTGTAGTCGCGTATGGCTCCCTTGTAGTCGCCTGTCTGGAAGAGGAGTTCTGCTCGGTTGTAGATGACCATGACATCATTGGGGTCGATGTTGAGAATGAAGTTGAAGTCCTCAATGGCAAGGTTGTCCTCACCTACGTTGGCACGGAGGAGTCCACGGTTGTAGTGACCAATGAAATTGGTGGGGTCAAGATCAAGAGCCTGGTCGTAGTCAGCCATAGCGCCACGAAGGTTGCTGAGATGTACACGAACGAGTGCGCGGCTGATGTAGGCAGACACGTCCTTGGGATGCAGACGAATAGCTTCGGTGAGAAGCGAGTCTGCACTTTTCCACTCTTCACGAGTGGCGAGGACTGAGGCCTTAAAACGGAGTGATGGCACATTGTAGCGGTCTGCAAGGAGTGCGCTGTCAACAAAGGTTTCGGCAGCTATAGTGTCTTTCCATGCCATGCGTATCTGTGCCTTCATGGTGTAACCGTCGGCATGCTTAGGCCATTTGTGGGTAATGACGGTGGCGATGGAGTCAGCACGTGTGAGACTGTCCAGTTCTATGTTGCAGAGCACCCAGTTGTGCCACAGCGCTTTGTTCTCAGGCTGGTATTCAGTAGCTTTATGATAGTCTTCGGAAGCGAGTGCGTACTTACCCTGATTGATGCGTGCTAGTCCACGTACTTCGTAGGTGTTGGGGTAATAAGGATTGCGCTCGATTGCGCGTGTCTGGTCAGCTTCTGCCCCAACATAGTCTTCGAGGTAAAACTTGGCAAGTCCCCGGTAGAAATATGGTTCGTAGAGGTAGGGCTTGGCAAGGATAACGCGATTGAAATATTGTATAGAGAGTACGTAGTCATCGAAATATAGTGCGTTCTTACCAACAGACATCATCCGCTCAGTATTAATCTGGGCGGATGCATTATAACAGCCTAAGATTAGGGAACAAATAAGGACTAAGACTCTCAATATTAATTATAAATTATCTCTTAACCTTATAGTGGCAGGAGAATTTGCCTTTGGACATGGAAATGAGTTTCTTGCGGATAATCTGCTTGCGGAAAGCAGAGATATGGTCAACAAAGAGTTTGCCTTCGAGGTGGTCGAACTCATGCTGAATCACACGTGCAAGGAATCCGTCCACCCATTCATCATGTGGCTGGAGTTCCTCATCGAGATATTGGATGCGTACTCGTGTCGGACGTCGAACCTTCTCGCTGATACCAGGCAGAGAGAGGCAGCCTTCGTCAAAGTCATTCTCCTCCTCACTGGATTCGAGGATGTGTCCGTTGATGAATACTCGTCTGAAATCCTTGTACTGTGGTTCGTCGTCGCTAAGGCAGTCGAGATCTACAACTACGACACGAATGTCGAGTCCGACCTGTGGTGCGGCGAGACCTACTCCCTCGGCAAGAGTGAGGGTTTCAAACATGTTGGCGATGAGTTCCTTAAGATTAGGATAGTCGGTCGGAATGTCGTGAGCCTGCTTGCGCAGAACCGGCTGACCGAAGATGTACATTGGAAGTATCATAGTCGTGATTGCAGATAGTCTTCTAAGATGATGGTGGCACTGATTTTGTCGACGAGTGCCTTGTCGCGCCGTTGTGTGCGTGAAATGCCTGAATCAATCATGACGTGGTGGGCAATGACTGATGTGAAGCGCTCGTCGAACATCTCTATCCTGACAGCAGGAAAGAGCTTGGTGATGCGGTTGACGAAGGGAGTGATGCGTTTCATGTTCTCCGAATCCTCACCGTTCATCTGACGCGGATAACCCACTACGATAGTTTCAACCTCGTTCTCGGAAAGGTAGGTGGTGAGATATTCGATAAGCTGGACGGTAGGCACTGTGCACAACCCTCCTGCAATGAGTTGCAGGGGGTCAGTCACAGCGAGTCCTGTACGTTTCTTCCCGTAGTCAACAGCGAGTATGCGTGCCATGAATGGGTGAATGAATTACTTGATACCGAGTTTCTTGCGGATGTTACGAGGAATACCGTCCTTGTGAACGAGGATATTCATCGTTTTGTATGCAACGAAGGCCTTGGATGCATACCAGATGCCGTCGTACTTGCCGCTCTTACCCCATGAGTTCTTTACCATGAAGTACTCCTTGCCTGTCTGGTCTTTAGCAAGTCCGTAGATTACCATACCGTGATCGTCGGTAGTTTCCCAGTTGTCGTAAGCTTCTTGGCGCATGTCCTGAGTGATGTTGAGTTCTGGAAGAGGACGGGAAGTAGCTTCGTTGCGTTTGTCTGTAGCGCTTAGACCAAGCCAGTGAGCCATGTCGCTACCAGTAAGTTCTTCGTTCTTCATATCCGGACAAACTGCGATGCCGTTACGGGTGAATCCTGTTTCGCTGACGTCGCTGCCCCAAGCGAAGGTGAAGCCGTTGCGAACAGCATAGTCCATAGTCTCCATGAATTCATCGAGAGGAAGGTTGTAGCTAAGTCCCCAGCGCCAGTTATCCTGAATCTCAAGGATAAAAGGCTCGTAGAAAGGATGATGAGTGTAGGAAGTAAGGGATATGTAGTCGTCCATATTGAGACCGAGCGACTGCATATAGGTCTTAGGTGTGTATTCCTTGCCATTGTATGTGAACTTCTCTGGCACTTCTCCTAAGTATGTATTGATTACTGAGTTGATGCCGTTGAACCATGCTGGAGAGAGCTTGCTCTGCTTGCCCTTAGCGATGCCGTTGACCATTGGTTCGAGCACGGCAAAGAACTCTGTGTAGTTGTTGAGAGTGTCACCATAGAGAGTGCCAGGGAGAGGCATAGCTGTTTCAGGCATCATTCCGTAGTTCTTCATGCAATAAACTGCATCGTAGAAGCTACCGCCCTGAGCAAAGGATATGTCGCCATGCAGACGAACACTTGCCTTGGCTCTGTCTTCATAGGTTTTGTGAACGAGGTAGGTTTCGCAGAGGTCGAACTCACCCTTGCCCATGCGCAAGAGTTCGGCTTCGAAGAATCCAAGTCCAGAGTATGCCCAGCAGGTGCCTGAACGGTTTTGGTCCTTGATGCTTGTGATTGGGTTTTCCTTTACAGTGGTGAACTGGAATCCACCTTGTGCGAATGTAGCAGTAGACATTAAGAGTGCTGCTGCAAGAACTGATAGTTTTTTCATTTTAGTAATATGTGAGATTATTATTGATTAATGAATTCTTCTACGTCTTTAGGATGATAAGGGATAACCTGCTTGCCGAGCATGCGGTTTCCGTCTTGAGTGATGAGAATATCATCCTCGATACGAATGCCTCCGAAATCTTTGTAGGTTTCAAGAAGGTCGTAGTCGATGAAGTCAGTATGCAGTTTCTGGCTTCTCCACAAGTCGATGAGGTGCGGAATGAAATAGATTCCCGGCTCGTCTGTCATGACAAATCCTGGTTGCAGACGACGCCCGCAGCGCAGGTAGTTAGTGCCAAACTGAGTGGACGGACTAACCTCTTCATCAAAACCGACATATTCCTGTCCCAGTCCTTCCATGTCATGAACATCCATACCCATCATGTGACCAAGTCCGTGAGGCAGGAACATGGCGTGTGCACCAGCAGCTACTGCGTCCTCGGTATTGCCCTTCATAAGTCCAAGAGCCTTGAGACGGTCTGTCATGAGACGGCATACATCGAGGTGCATGTCGAGCCACTTGATGCCTGGACGAGCCTTTTCAAGAACAAGGTCATGACATTCTTCAACTATACTGTAGATGTCAAGCTGGCGCTGAGTGAACCGTCCGCTAACAGGAGTGACACGTGTGTTGTCGGAGCAGTAGTTGTTGTTGGTTTCCGCTCCCGCATCGCAAAGCATCAGCCTACCCTCCTCCATTGGACGCTGTGAGAGACTGCTGTGCATAATCTCTCCGTGGGTTGTAAGTATGGTCTGGAATGACACCATACAACCACTGCCGTGTGCAATTCCTTCGAGTAAGCCGGCGATATATTGTTCGCTGGCACCAGGGTGACAAGCTTTCATAGCTGTTGTGTGCATACGGTAGCCAATCTCCATGGCTCGTTCAATTTCCTGAATCTCCTCCCCGCTCTTTATGGAACGCATAGCAACTACAGCTTTGATCAGTTCCACACTGGCGTTGGCTCGTGTCTGAAGCGGATGGATGTGTAGCAGGTCGGAGATCTGAATCATCGTGTCGAAACGGTATGGTGGCAGGAAATGCACTTTGCGTCCGGAGTCCAGTGCCAGATGAATGACAGCGGAGAGATGCCCCATTGGAGCAGAATTGTGAATGCCAACACTTTCAGCCAACTCCTTGACCGAAGGCACATAACCTGTCCAGATTATATCCTCAATATCAATATCGTCGCCATATAAGCACTCATTGCCGTTGTCAATGTCGATGACTGCGGCGAGGGCTTCACGATGGAGTCCAAAATAATAGAGGAAACAACTGTCCTGACGGTATTTGTAGCCGTTCGCAGGATAGTTTGCAGGCGATTCGTTATTTCCGATAAAGAGAAGGAGACCATCGCCAACAAGCTTTTTAAGCCGCTGGCGACGCTCCATATAGGTTTCTTTAGTGAACATTAAGATGGGATTTTTTAATATTAAACATGCAAAGATAGAAAATGTTTTTCTATTTGATGTCCATTCTTGACATTTTTAAGCACATCATACACATTTTTAATATAATTTACGTAATTTTGCATTCAATATGGAAAAACAGGAAAATAGAGATTCAATAGTTTTCAACCACGATGTTCTGGAACTGACCACGGTTGCGGTAAAGTACTGCCAATTTGTGGAACAGGCAAATAGTGGTGAACGCAATGATTTTGTCGAGACTCTCCTCAAATTGTTGCCCTTATTATATTTAAAAGGTATGCTCCTCACCGATCTCGACACTGATGAGAATGTGGAGTTAGTGGATACAGTTACAGAAGAGAACTACGATATTATCCGTGGAAATGTGGCATACGTGATGGGTGAAAAGGACGATTATCTTGATGTGTTCGTCGAGGATATGAAATACAGCGATACCCCTGTTCTTATGACCATTAGTGAGAATGTCGCTGATATTTATCAGGACTTGAAGAACTTCTGTATGGCTATGCGGGACGGTACTGATGAAGTGAGAATCGAGGCTGTTGCTGAATGTAAACTCAATTTCAAACATTACTGGGGACAGAAGCTGGTTAATGTACTAAGAGCCTTACACGACGTAGAATACAGTTCGAATAATGATGAAGATGAAATCCACGAGTATTGAAATGAGAACTGTACGGCCACATATCGATAAGGAAGAAATCGCCAATCTGCCAGTAGCACAATTTCAAGGCAAAGTATATGTTCTTCTGACCGAACGAGAGGCAAAATCAGCGGTTGAATATCTGCTCAGGCAGCGTGTCGTGGGTATAGACACAGAAACACGTCCGTCCTTCAAGAAAGGAAAGGTCAACAACATTGCCCTTCTGCAGGTATCGACCGATGACCAGTGTTTTCTCTTCAGATTATGCAGGATGGGAATACCCGATTGCATCAAAACGCTTTTGGAGAGCAAATCTCTGATAAAAGTCGGCTTGTCACTCAAAGACGATTTTCTACAGCTGAACCGCAGCGAGAGTGAGAAAATAGCGCCGCAGGCTTACATAGAATTGCAAACTGATGTGAAGCAGATAGGTATTGAAGATATGAGTCTGCAAAAAATCTTTGCCAACCTTTTTGGCAAAAGAATATCCAAACGCCAGCAGTTAAGCAACTGGGAAGCCGACATTCTTTCCGAAGCTCAACAAATTTATGCTGCAACAGACGCTTGGGCTTGTCTGAAAATCTACGAAGAAATAAACAGAATCGAACAAACTCAATCCTGAGTTCATAATCATCAATAAAAATCAATGAAACAAGTCTTTCTAAAGTACGGCAAGGAAGAATCCCTGTTACGTCGCCATCCTTGGGTGTTTTCTGGAGCAATCCATCATTTCTCGGAAGAGCCTGAGGACGGAGAGGTGGTAGATGTAATGGTTGCCACTTGTGGTGAGAATAACAAATATGGAGATTTCTCCTTCATTGCCCGTGGACATTATCAGGCAGGAAGCATCATGGTGCGTATCCTCACATTCGACAATGAGACAATAGACCAGACGTTCTACGAACATAGGCTGAAATCAGCACTCTCTGTAAGACAGATGCTGGGACTTAACGATTCATTCCGACTTGTTCACGGTGAAGGCGATATGCTTCCTGGACTTGTGATTGATGTTTACGGACGCACAGCTGTGATGCAGGCACACAGCGTTGGCATGCATCTTGACCGCATGACCATAGCAAAAGCGCTGAAGGCTGTTATGTCTGACCGCCTTGACAACATTTACTATAAATCCGAGACTACTTTGCCGATTAATCGTATCGGAGGCGAAGGCGAAAACTGCTATCTGCTCGGAGGAAATTCCGATGACATCGCTTCTGAAAACGGACTTAAGTTCCATGTTGACTGGCTTCGTGGACAGAAGACTGGTTTCTTCGTTGACCAGCGTGACAACCGTAGCCTGCTTGAGAAATACGCTAAAGGAAGACGTGTGCTCAATATGTTCTGCTACACAGGAGGATTCTCCTTCTATGCTCTGCGAGGCGGAGCCATACTCGTACACTCTGTGGATTCATCTAAGAAAGCAATCGACCTGACGTGTGCAAATGTTGAATTGAATTACCCTGGCGACCCTCGTCATGAGGCTTTTGCAGAGGATGCATTCAAATTCCTTGAACACGCTAACAAGGGTGATTATGATCTCGTAGTGCTCGACCCACCGGCTTTTGCCAAACACAAGACTTCCCTCCATAATGCTTTGAAGGGATATACACGTCTGAATCAGCGTGCTATGGAGAAGATGCCGTCGGGAAGCATTTTGTTCACCTTCAGCTGTTCACAGGTGGTGAGCAAGGATCATTTCCGAGCAGCAGTATTCACCGCTGCTGTTCAGGCAAACCGCAAGGTGCGAATACTGCACCAGCTGCACCAGCCTGCCGACCACCCTATCAACATCTGCCATCCAGAGGGTGAATACCTCAAAGGGTTGGTACTGTATGTGGAATAGACATAAAAAAATAGCCCACGGATTTGTGAAGTCTGTGGGCTATTATTATATATGTGAATAAGCTTAGTTTGCAGCTTCGAACTGGCGGAGGAAACGGACATCGTTCTCCGAGAAGAGACGAAGGTCCTTTACCTGATACTTCAAGTTGGCAATACGTTCGATACCCATACCGAAAGCATAACCGGTATAAACGGTGCTGTCTATGCCACAAGCTTCGAGTACATTTGGATGAACCATTCCGCAACCGAGAATCTCAAGCCAACCGGAACCTTTACACATGCTACAGCCCTTACCGCCGCAGATAGTACAACTTACATCCATTTCTGCTGAAGGTTCGGTGAATGGGAAGTAGCTTGGACGCAGACGAATTTGAGTGTTCTCGCCAAACATCTCCTTTGCGAACAGAAGAAGAACTTGTTTGAGGTCTGTAAAACTTACGTTTTTATCAACATAAAGACCTTCTACCTGATGGAAGAAACAGTGTGCACGTGCACTTATGGCTTCGTTACGATAAACGCGTCCTGGGCAGATAATGCGGATAGGAGGCTGCTGACGTTCCATAACACGTGACTGAACGCTGCTGGTATGGGTACGAAGGATGATATCAGGATGACTCTCAACGAAGAATGTGTCCTGCATGTCACGGGCTGGATGGTCTTCTGGGAAGTTCATAGATGAGAATACATGCCAGTCATCTTCAACTTCAGGACCTTCTGCAAGTGAGAAGCCAAGGCGTGAGAAAATATCGATAATTTCATTCTTCACCAAAGTGAGAGGATGACGTGTGCCCAGCGGTATGGGATATGCTGTACGGGTGATATCGAACTCGTTGGTGTCATCGTCCTTTGAAGAGAATGATTCCTTTATTTCGTTGATTCGCTCTGTTGCACGGTTCTTAAGTTCGTTGATGGCTATACCCACCTGTTTCTTCATTTCTGCAGGCACAGAACGAAAATCGTTCATGAGTGCTGTGATTTCTCCTTTCTTACTGAGGTATTTTACACGAAGAGCCTCTGCCTCTTCTGCTGAAGATGCTTTTAGAGAATCAATCTCCGCAAGCATTTGCTGGATTTTATCTAACATATTTCTATATAATTATGTGTTCATTGCAAAATTTGAATGCAAAGATAAGGTTTTTATTTAAGTTTTTACATATAACTGAAAAAGAAAGCGTAAATTTGCACTGATTTTTTGATAAAAATATATTATCTGCATGAATAAATTATCAAGCATATTCATTGTTGCTGTATTTGTTTTTTTGTCGTGTAAGGGTTCAGGCGGCGATCGTGTGGCTTATGAACCTGATGACAGTATAGCAATAAATGACTCTATTGGTGATGATTTTCCTTCAGATTCATTGAATCTCTTTGATGAGGATGTAATTCCTACGTCTGCTGATGAATTGTTTAATGATTTTTTCTATGGATTCACTACAGACCAACGATTCCAATTGTCTAGAATTTCTTTTCCGCTCAAAGGTAATGAAGGAGGAAAAGTACAGAGAGTTTCCAAAGAAGAATGGAAAGCGGATGACAAGTTCATACGCCAGCCATTTTTCTCTGTGATTTATGAGAGAGAAAGAGATATGGCAATTCAAAAAGATACTAGCCTCAATCATGTGGTGGTTGAGTATTATGACCTGCAGTCGGAGACAGTGGAGAAATTCAACTTCCAACGTACAAATGGGCAATGGCAGCTCTCAAGTTTTGAAAAGTCTTCTTCTATCTATGGTCCGAATGAGGATTTCATAGAGTTCTATTCGAAATTTGTTTCCGATTCTTTGTTTCAGAAACAATCAATCCATACCCCACTTCGCCTGATCACTTCTGAAGATGACGAATTTGGTGATGGAGGTGATATGGAGCTTAGCATAGAAGACTGGTTTGAGTTCAGTAGCGAAATGCCTCTTCCACGTGATGTTATGACCAATATCAATTATGGGCAGCCTTCTATCAGCGAAAACCGCAAGATTCTTCTTGTTGAAGGATTGAGCAACGGATTGAGTGTTAAGTACAAATTCGATAAAATGAACGGTCATTGGAGACTGATTGAAATTGAAAACTGATTATGCATTATTTACATCATCCTATTCATAATACATTCCAGATCAACGCCAAAGCATCGGAATACATGGACTATAGTAGTGTTGAAGAACTGCAGTCCTTCATTCCTCAGCTTGCATGCAAAAAAGTCTTACATATCGGCGGCGGCAGTAACCTGCTGTTCCTGAATGACTTTGATGGTGTGGTTCTGCATAGTTCCATCAAAGGATTTGAAGTAGTTGCAAAAACAGATCAAACTGTTGATGTGCGTGTTGGTTCTGGCGTGGTTTGGGATGATTTTGTACAAACAGCAGTAGAGAACGGCTGGTACGGCATAGAGAATCTCTCGCTGATTCCTGGAGAAGTTGGTGCTTCAGCAGTTCAGAATATTGGTGCATATGGTGTGGAAGCCAAAGATGCAATAACCGAAGTTGAAACTGTTGATTTGACTGATGGTAAGATTTCCACAATCAGTAATGATGAATGTAGATACGGCTACAGAAGTAGTATTTTTAAGAATGACTGGAAGGGCAGATTTGCCATTACCCACGTGACTTATCGTCTATCTCTTACATTCTCTCCTGTACTTGAATATGGCAACCTGTGTGCTTTCTTTCCAGATGAGCACCAAATGACTCCGGAAAAACTGCGAAAATGTATCATTGGTATTCGCAAACAGAAGTTGCCTGACCCTGAAATAACTGGTAATGCCGGAAGTTTCTTTATGAATCCTGTTATCCCTGAATCACAGTTCAATGATTTGAAGAGCAAATATCCACAAATTCCAAGTTATAAGGCTGTTAACGGAGTGAAAGTCCATGCGGGATGGTTGATTGAACAATGTGGTTGGAAAGGACGTAGCCTTGGTAATGCAGCTGTTCACGACAAACAAGCTTTAGTGTTGGTAAATAAAGGTGGAGCAACAGGAAAGGATGTTTTGCATCTTAGCAATGTCATTCGTGAAGACGTTAAGAATAAATTCGGAATTTCTATTCATCCGGAAGTGAATGTAATCAGTTAATAAGTTGACATTAATTTCTTTGGTAAGGTTATGAAACTCACTTTTCTCGGAACAGGAACATCTACAGGCGTACCTCAAATAGGTTGTCGCTGCATTGTGTGTACCTCTACCGACAAACGTGATCAAAGACTAAGATGTTCAAGTCTTATTGAAGTCGAAGATGATACTGCTCCCGATGGCGTGCGAAGAATCCTCATTGACTGTAGTCCTGACTTCAGGCAGCAAATGCTTAGTATTGATTTCAAGCGTTTAGATGCTATACTGATTACACATGAGCATTTTGACCATGTTGGTGGACTTGACGATTTACGTCCCTACAGCATTTTCGGTGATGTGAATCTTTACGCTGAGCCTTTCTGTGCACAACATCTTATCGAACGGATTCCTTATTGCTTTACACCCAAGGAAAAAAGATATCCAGGTGTTCCTGCTATCAATATGAACACAATCAATCCTGATGTACCATTTCAATTGGGAAAGGTTACGGTTCTTCCATTAAGGGTAATGCACGGGAAATTGCCTATTCTAGCTTTCCGTATAGGGCAGTTGGGATATGTGACAGACATGAAAACCGCACCCGAAGAGACAATAAATAAACTGAGGGGCGTTTCTACCCTTGTGGTAAATGGACTTCGTCACTACCCCCATCCAACGCATCAAACCATAGAGGAAGCAATAGAATTGTCCGAAAAAATCAATTACCCTGAGACATATCTAATTCATATGTCGCACCATATAGGACTGCACGCAGATGAAGAAGCTGCACTACCCTCTCATGTTCACATGGCATACGACGGACTTGAAATTGAAAATTTGTAATTATGAAGAAAACAATAACTACCCTGCTATTTCTGATTTCACTATCAGCAACGGCACAGAAAATATCTTTCGACCATACAACAATCAATACTGGTACAACCCTTTGGCATAAACCGGTTACTGCAACCTTTAAATTCAAGAACAAGGATAAAGAACCGCTTGTGATTCTTGAGGTAGATCCGGGCTGCGGTTGCCTTACTCCTAAATATACAACTACAGCAATACCCAAGGGAGGTGAAGGAACTATAGCCATTACCTATGACGCGAACCTTCTCGGACGTTTCGACCGTATTATCAATGTTCGGACAAATGCAGGTGAGAAGCCTGTTAGAATACGCATGAGAGGTGTGGTCAGCACAGGCGAGAAGAAAACCATAGAAGACTTCTACCCTATTCGTATCGGTGATATTTGCCTGAATACGAATAATGTGGAGTTTGATGATGTAGTCCGTGGTGATACGGCAACAGCTCGTGTGGAAATTCTTAATGATTCAAAGGAGGTTTTCACACCTCAGCTCATGCACCTTCCTCCGTACATCACCGCTAGTTTTACACCTGAAATGCTGGCAAGGGGCAGACGTGGATATATTGATCTGACCTTACATTCTGACAAACTTAACGACACAGGTCTTACCCAGTCGAGTATTTACCTTGCTCGTTATTCTGGTGATAAAGTCAGCCATGATAATGAAATTGTCGTTTCTTCTATTCTGCTGCCTGAGGCAAGTGCTTTTGCCAATGAAATGCTTCACCCGAAGTTTAATGTTTCCACCACAGAACTGAATCTGGGTAAACTTGGTCGTAAGAAAAAACTTACTGGCAATGTAGTTATTAGCAATTCAGGTAATGGTACATTGCATATCACTTCGCTTCAGGTCTTCAACTCAACTCTTCAAGTAGCCCTGCCAAAGAGGGAAATAGCTCCAGGTGAAAGCATTAATATGAAGATTACGCTAATTTCAAAATATCTCAAAACTGCCAAGTCTCAACCACGTGTGCTTCTTATTTGTAACGACCCTTCTCACATGAAAGAGACTATCAGTGTAAATTTTGAATAACAATTTTTTCGCCTTAACATAAATTAACGAGAAGATACATATTTTTATAATCGAAATGTAATAATTTTGCAGCCGAAAAAAATATTAAACATACATAAATTGTAAATAGATTATGAGAGTTATTATTGAACCTGATTACGAAGCTCTTTCAAAATGGGCTGCGAACTATGTGGCAAAGCGTATTAAAGAAGCTAACCCCACTCCGGAGAAACCTTTTAAGTTGGGATGTCCAACCGGTTCTTCACCACTTGGCCTTTACCGTGAATTGATTAAGAAATACGAAGCTGGCGAAATCTCTTTCCAGAATGTTATTACATTTAACATGGATGAATATGTTCATATTCCAGAGGATCACCCAGAAAGCTATCACTCTTTCATGTGGAATAACTTTTTCAGCCATATTGACATAAAGAAGGAGAACGTACACATCCTCAACGGAAATGCAGAAGATCTCACTAAAGAATGTGAAGAGTATGAGCGTGCTATCGAAGCAGTTGGTGGTATTGACCTCTTCATGGGTGGTGTAGGTCCTGACGGTCACCTTGCATTCAACGAACCTGGTTCGTCTCTGTCAAGCAAGACACGTATCAAGACACTTACTACTGACACAATCCATGCCAACAGCCGTTTCTTTGACAACAACCTTGACCTTGTTCCAAAGCAGGCTCTTACAGTCGGTATTGGTACAGTTATGGCTGCCAAGGAAGTTCTCCTCGTTTGCAGCGGACACAACAAGGCTCGTGCACTCAAGCACTGCATCGATGGATATATTTCACACAAATGGACTTCATCAATGCTCCAGATGCACCCACATGCTATCGTTGTTTGCGACGAGGCTGCATGCGATGAACTAACAGTGGGAACTTACAAGTACTACCTAGACAAAGAAAGAGGAAATCTCTAATTGTTTCCCCTCTTACTATACCAAAAATAAGGCTACAGTTTTTTTCTGTAGCTTTTTTTGTATATAAATAATGTGCAAATATCGTTTTTTTTTGCAAAAATGCATTGTGAAATAAGAAAAAAACTTAACTTTGCGGACGATAGTGTGCGATAAAGCGTACACATTTGTTCATGTGCTCAAAAATCAGCTATATACGATATCAATACAATTTTCTAAATAACACAAGATTATGAAAAAACTAAAAACAGTACTTTTGGGAACAGCTTCTGCAGCTGCACTCCTGTGTTCATGTAACAAGAACGCTACACCGGAATTGAAATCTGGTCTTAATCCTGAAAATTTCGATACACTTATTGCTGTATCCTACGACTATGATTCACATAAGTTTGTAGCTGATGAGGCAAATGCCAAGCAGGTTAAGCTCTATACCCTGACCAACAAAGCTGGTATGGAAGTAAGCATCACCAATTTCGGCGGACGTGTCGTAAGTATCGTCGTTCCTGACAAGGACGGCAACTTCAAGGACGTAGTATGTGGTTTTGACAAGATCGAGAACTATTTCCCATGGAACTATCAGTCTGACTACGGATGCTCCGTAGGACGCTATGCCAACCGTATCAATGGTGGCCAGTTCGTTATTGGCGAAGACACAGTTAAGCTTGACAAGAACAACAATGGTTTCCACTCTCTTCATGGTGGTTACACTGGTTGGCAGTATCAGGTTTACGACGTAGTTGAAAGCTCCGAGAACTCCATCACTCTGCAGATTGTTTCTCCTGACGGCGACAACAAGTTCCCGGGTGAGGTTACTGCAAAGGTTAAGTTCGACCTCACAGATGACAACGAACTCGTAATCAACTACGACGCTACAACAACAGCTCCTACTGTCATCAACATGACTAACCACTCTTACTTCAACCTCAGTGGCGACTTTAACAATACTGTAGCTGAAGCACTTCTTACTGTAAATGCAGACTACTACACTCCAGCCGACAGAACTTACATGCCTACTGGTGAAATCCGTCCAGTTGAAGGCACTGTATTCGATTTCCGCACAGCTCGCGCTATCGGCACAGACTGGGGCAAGGGCGATCCTGAAATCGAAGCTGCTAACGGCGGTTACGACCACAACTGGTGCCTGAACACCAAAGGCAATCAGGAGGAAATTGCTGCTACTGTAGTTGATCCACGTTCAGGCATCCGCCTTGATGTTTATACCAACGAACCAGGTATTCAGTGCTACACAGCCAACTTCCAGGACGGTTCTTGCCCAGGTAAGGGAGGCATCATGTATCCAAAGCAGTGCGCTATCTGTCTTGAAAGCCAGAAATATCCTGACTCTCCAAACAAGTACCAGATGGAAGGATGGGAAGACAGCGATCCATTCGTTACTCCTGAAAAGCCTTACCACAGCTACTGCAAGTATAAATTCAGCGTAGAGAAATAATAACTAACTAATAATAACTAAAAAAACATTATCAAAAAATGAATTGGAATAGTAACGAGTTCTTGTGGCTTGACTGGCTTGTTCTCGCATTAGGAATTGGCGCAGTAGTTTGGGCGGTATATCGCTCTATCGTTAAAGATAAAAAGAAAATGGCTGGCGCCAGCAGCGAAGACTACCTCTTCGGTAAAGGCGAACCATGGTATATTATCGGTGCTGCTATCTTCGCAGCAAATATCGGTTCAGAGCACCTTGTAGGTCTTGCTGGTACAGGAGCTAAGGACGGTGTAGGTATGGCTCACTGGGAAATGCAGGGATGGATGATTCTCATCCTTGGTTGGCTTTTCGTACCATTCTATCAGGCACTTAACAACAAGTTGGGCAAAATTATCACAATGCCAGACTTTTTGAAGTTCCGCTACACACAGAAGACAGGTTCTTGGCTCTCTATCATTACTTTGATTGCATACGTGCTCACTAAGGTTAGTGTAACAGCATTCACAGGTGGTGTGTTCTTCCAGTTCCTTCTCGGACTTCCATTCTGGTGGGGCGCTCTTGGTCTGATTGCTATCACAGCCGTATTTACTGTATTTGGTGGTATGAAGGGTGTGATGACTCTTTCTGCAATTCAGACTCCTATCCTCATCATCGGTTCATTCCTGGTACTCTTCCTCGGTCTTGCAGCTCTCGGTGGCGGCAGCATCTCTGAAGGCTGGTCAACCATGATGGATTACTGCAGCAAACTGCATGATGGTCACGGAACTACGCACATGTTCCACTTCGACCAAAGCGACCCAATGTATCATGAATATCCAGGATTCGTAGTATTCATCGGTGCTTCAATCATCGGTTTTTGGTACTGGTGTACAGACCAGCACATCGTTCAGCGTGTACTTGGTCAGACTAAGGGCGAAGACAACAGAGAAGTTATCAAGCGTGCTCGTCGTGGTACTATCGCTGCAGGTTACTTCAAACTCCTCCCAGTATTCATGTTCTTGATTCCTGGTATGATTGCAGCTGCTCTTGCAGACAAGGGATTTTTTGGTGATGCAGGACTTGGTGACACTGACGGTGCATTCGCTGTAATGGTGAAGAACGTTCTCCCTGCTGGTGTTAAGGGTATCGTAACTATCGGTTTCATCTGTGCACTTGTTGCTTCTTTGGCTGCATTCTTCAACTCTTGTGCAACCCTCTTTACAGAAGACTTTTACAAGCCAATGAAGAAAGGTAAGAGCGAAGAGCACTATGTACTTGTAGGCCGTATCGCAACTGTAGTAGTTGTATTGCTCGGTTTGGCTTGGATGCCAGTCATGATGTCTATGAATACTCTCTACAGCTATCTGCAGGGTATCCAGTCATTGCTCGCTCCTGCAATGGTAGCAGTATTCACCCTCGGTATCTTCTCTAAGAAGATTACTCCTAAGGCTGGTGAATGGGGACTCATTGGCGGTTTCGTCATCGGTATGATTCGTCTTATAACAAATGTTGTTACCGACAATGGTAATGCTGTTATGGAAGGCGCACTCTGGGAGAACACAGCATGGTTCTGGCAGACTAACTGGCTTATCTTCGAATGCTGGCTCCTCGTATTCATCGTCCTGATGATGATTGTTGTTTCATTCTTCACAGCAGCTCCATCTAAGGCTCAGGTTGAAGCTATCACATTCTCAAAGGATTACCGTCGTCAGATCCGCGAAAGCTGGACTGTATGGGATATCGTCGCAACCCTCGGTGTATTCGCTCTCTGCGGCTGCTTCTATTGGTACTTCTTCTAATGACAGGAAAATTTATTATTAATAATATTTAATGAGTACATAGTACAAATTACGACGTATCTGTAGGAATTTCTTCTCTTCGTTGTGCTTTGTACTTTGTACTTTGTACTTATAACTATGCTCGAAGAACTTAAACAAAAAGTATTCAAGGCCAATCTCGACCTCGTTAAGCAGGGTCTCGTGATTTTCACTTGGGGAAACGTATCAGGTATTGATCGTGAAAAGGGTCTGGTTGTAATTAAACCAAGTGGTGTTAGTTATGACGAGATGAAGGCAAGCGATATGGTAGTTGTTGACCTGGAGACAGGTAAGGTAGTGGAAGGTGACCTCAATCCTTCAAGCGACACTCCAACCCACCTCGTACTCTACAAGGCTTTCCCGAATATACAAGGTGTGGTACACACCCACTCTACTTATGCCACTGCATTCGCTCAGGCAGGAAAGGATATTCCAAATATCGGTACTACTCATGCTGATTACTTCTATAAAGCAATTCCATGTACTCGCGACATGACTAAGGAAGAAGTTGAAGGACAGTATGAGCTGGAGACCGGAAATGTGATTGTTGATGAAATCCTCAACATCCGCAAGATCAATCCGGATCATACTCCCGCCGTCCTCGTCAAGAATCACGGACCATTCTCTTGGGGTACTTCTCCAGACAATGCTGTTTACAATGCCAAGGTTATGGAACAGTGTGCTAAGATGGCATTCATCGCATTCTCTGTCAATCCTGACCTGACAATGAACCAGCTGCTTGTTGAGAAGCACTATAACCGTAAGCATGGTCCTAACGCTTATTATGGACAGAAAGGACAAAAGCACTAATAATTCACAATTAATATAGTATACTAACACTTAAAAACAAAAAAACAAAAATGAAAGCATTTGAAAATTTGGAACTTTGGTGGGTGACTGGTGCACAGTTGCTCTATGGTGGTGACGCAGTTATCGCAGTTGACGCACACTCAAAGGAAATGGTTGACGGACTCAACGCAGGTGGAAACATTCCAATCAAGGTTGTGTACAAAGGAACTGCAAACTCTTCAAAAGAAGTTGAAGCAGTTATGAAGGCTGCCAACAACGATGAGAAGTGCGCAGGTATCATTACTTGGATGCATACATTCTCTCCTGCAAAGATGTGGATTAAGGGTCTTCAGGCTCTTCAAAAACCATTACTTCACTTCCACACTCAGTACAACGCAGAAATTCCTTGGGATGCAATTGACATGGACTTCATGAACCTCAACCAGAGTGCTCATGGTGACATCGAGTTCGGTCACATCTGTACTCGCATGCGTGTTCCTCGCAAGGTTGTTTGCGGCTATTGGAAGGACGAAGCTGCTCAGAAGCAGATTGCAGTATGGGCACGTGTTGCAGCTGGTGTAGCAGACGCAAAGAATGTACGCTGCCTTATGTTCGGTATGAACATGAACAACGTAGCCGTTACTGACGGTGATCGTGTAGAATTCGAGCAGCGTCTGGGTTATCACGTTGACTATTACCCTGTTTCTTCACTCATGGAATACTTCAAGAAGGTAACCGATGCTGAAGCTGACGCACTTGTTGAAGAGTACAAGAAGCTCTACACAATCAAGATTGATGAGAGCGGCGAAAAAGTTTACTGGGAGAAGGTGCACAATGCAGCTAAGGCAGAAATCGCTCTCCGTCGCGTACTGAAGGACGAAGGCGCTACTGCATTCACTACTAACTTCGACGATCTCGGCGATGCAGATATCGACGATCCAAACTTCGTTGGTTTCGATCAGATTCCAGGTCTTGCTTCTCAGCGTCTCATGGAAGAAGGTTATGGCTTCGGTGCAGAAGGTGACTGGAAGACAGCTTGCCTCTATCGTACTCTCTGGGTTATCTCTCAGGGTATGCCTACAGGTTGCTCCTTCCTCGAGGACTACACCCTTAACTTCGCTGGCGACCGCAGTTCTTGCCTCCAGAGCCACATGCTCGAGATTTGTCCAATGATTGCTGTTGACAAACCAAAGCTCGAAGTTCACTTCCTCGGCATCGGTATCCGCAAGCAGCAGACAGCTCGTCTCGTCTTCACTTCTAAGACTGGCCGTGGTATCAAGGCTACTGTTGTTGACCTTGGCAACCGCTTCCGTCTCATCTCTCAGGAAGTTGAGTGCATTGAGCCAAAACCAATGCCAAACCTCCCTGTTGCATCTGCTCTTTGGGTTCCACAGCCTACATTCGAAATCGGAGCTGGTGCATGGATCCTCGCAGGTGGTACTCACCACAGTGCATTCTCTTACGATATCACAGAAGAGTACTGGGAAGACTTCGCTGAAATGTGCGGCATTGAATACATCAAGATTAACAAGGACACTAAGACCTACGAGTTCAAGCAGCAACTGCAAAACAACGAGATGTATTTCATGTTGAACAAAGCTTTGAAGTAATTTCAAATTCATAATTAACAATTCACAATTCATAATTGATAATTATGGGGGCAAAACAAGTAATTCAAGAGGGTAAAGCCGTACTCGGAATCGAGTTCGGCTCTACCCGAATAAAGGCAGTTCTCATCGATCAGGAGAACAAGCCTATAGCTCAGGGCAGCCACACTTGGGAAAACCAGTTGGTTGACGGATTGTGGACATATAGCATCGAGGCTATCTGGTATGGTCTTCAAGATTGCTATGCTGACCTCCGCAAGAATGTTCTTGAACAGTATGAGGTCGAGATTGAACGTCTGTCCGCAATTGGTTTCAGTGCCATGATGCACGGTTATATGCCATTCAAGGGCAACGAAATTCTCGTACCTTTCCGCACATGGCGTAACACCAACACAGGCAAGGCTGCAGCAGAACTCAGCGAACTCTTCAACTACAACATACCTCTCCGTTGGAGTATCAGCCACCTCTATGAGGCAATCCTCGACAACGAAGAACATGTTAAGGACATTGACTTTCTCACTACCCTCGCCGGCTATGTTCACTGGCAAGTTACTGGACAGAAAGTTCTTGGTGTCGGTGATGCATCAGGTATGATTCCTGTTGATCCTAAAACCAAGACCTATGATGCAACAATGGTTGAGAAGTTCGACAAACTGATTGCTCCTTACGGATTCAGCTGGAAACTTCTCGACATCCTTCCTAAATCGCTCAATGCTGGTGAAAATGCCGGATTCCTTACTCCTGAGGGAGCATTGAAACTTGATGTCAGCGGACACTTGCAACCAGGTATTCCTGTTTGTCCTCCAGAAGGTGATGCCGGCACAGGTATGGTAGCTACAAATGCAGTTCGTCAGCGTACAGGTAACGTAAGTGCAGGAACATCTTCATTCTCAATGATTGTACTTGAGAAGGAGCTCTCCAAGCCTTACGAAATGCTCGATATGGTAACAACTCCCGACGGTTCACTCGTGGCAATGGTTCACTGCAACAACTGTACAAGCGACATCAATGCCTGGGTGAAGATTATGAAGGAATATGCTGAACTGCTTGGTGTGGAACAAAGCACCAACGAACTCTACACCCGTCTCTTCAACGTTTCTCTTAAGGGTGATGCCGACTGCGGTGGTGTCATCAGCTACAACTACATCTCCGGTGAACCTGTTACAGGATTGATGGATGGACGTCCACTCTTCGTACGCTCTGCAAACGATAAGTTCAACCTTGCCAATTTCATGCGTGCTCACCTCTACGGAGCTATCGGTGTATTGAAACTCGGTAACGATATTCTCTTCAACGAAGAGCATGTTAAGGTTGACCGCATCATGGGACATGGTGGCTATTTCACTACCCCAGTTGTTGGTCAGAAGATGCTTGCCGCAGCACTCAACACACCTATTTCTGTTATGGAGACTGCAGGTGAAGGTGGTGCTTGGGGTATCGCACTCCTTGCCAACTATGTTGTTAGCAACCCACAAGGTCTTGCTCTCGCAGACTATCTTGATCAGGTTGTATTTGCAGGCAACACAGGTACATCTGTAGAACCATCTGCTGAAGACGTTGAAGGTTTCAATCGCTATATGGAAAACTATAAGGCAGGCCTTGGAATTGAAAAGGCTGCTGTAGAATGTAAAAAATAATTTTTATAATATGAACGATATTAAAGTTTTGAACAAGGCAGCGGATAATATTCGAATACTCGCTGCATCAGCTGTAGAAAAAGCTAAGTCTGGACACCCAGGCGGCGCCATGGGTGGTGCAGACTTCATCAACGTCCTCTATTCAGAGTATCTCCAATATGATCCAAAGAACCCTGAATGGGCTGGTCGCGACCGTTTCTTCCTCGATCCAGGTCACATGGCTCCAATGCTCTACTCTCAGCTTTGCCTTACAGGAAAATTCTCTCTTGAAGAGCTTGCACAGCTCCGTCAGTGGGGATCACCAACTACCGGACACCCTGAATTCGAAATAGCACGTGGTATTGAAAACACTTCTGGTCCTCTTGGTCAGGGGCACGCCTATGCTATAGGTGCAGCCATCGCTGCAAAATTCCTTGCTGCTCACACTGGCAACCCTACTTTCGAGAAGGAAACCATTTACGCATACATCAGCGACGGTGGTGTTCAGGAGGAAATTTCTCAGGGCGCAGCTCGTATCGCAGGAGTGCTCGGTCTTGACAACCTCATCATGTTCTACGACTCCAACGACATCCAGCTCTCTACAGAGACTAAGGAAGTAATGAACGAGAACACTGCTGCTAAGTATCGCGCACTCGGTTGGGAAGTAATCGAAATCGTCGGTAATGACGCAGCACAGATTCGTCAGGCTCTCGACGCTGCTAAGAAAGTACAGGGCAAACCAACACTCATCATCGGTAAGTGTATCATGGGTAAGGGCGCGCTCAAGGCTGACGGCACAAGCTACGAGGCTAACTGCAAGACTCACGGTGCCCCACTCGGTGGCGACGCATTCATCAATACAATCAAGAACCTCGGTGGTGATCCTGAGAATCCATTCCAGATCTTCCCAGAAGTTCAGGAACTCTATGCAAACCGTGCCAAGGAACTTGAGACCATCTGTTCTGCACGCTATGCAGAAGAGAAGGCTTGGTCAGAAGCTAATCCAGAAAAAGCTGCTCAGCAGGCAGACTGGTTCGCAGGTAAGGCTCCGAAGATTGACTGGAGCAAGTGTGTTCAGAAGGACAACGACGCTACACGTTCAGCATCAGCTGCATGTCTCAGCGTACTTGCACAGCAGGTTCCAAATATGATTTGTGCATCAGCCGACCTCAGCAACTCTGACAAGACCGACGGATTCCTCAAGAATACCCATGCTTTCAAGGCAGGAGACTTCTCGGGAGCATTCTTCCAGGCAGGTGTTGCCGAACTCACTATGGCTTGCTGCTGCATCGGTATGGCACTTCACGGAGGTGTTATCCCTGCATGCGGTACATTCTTCGTATTCAGCGACTACATGAAGCCTGCAGTTCGTATGGCAGCCCTCATGGAACTTCCAGTTAAGTTCATCTGGACCCACGATGCGTTCCGCGTTGGTGAAGACGGTCCTACTCACGAGCCAGTTGAGCAGGAGGCACAGATCCGTCTCATGGAGAAACTGCACAACCACCATGGCAAGCCAAGCGTACTCGTTCTTCGTCCTGCAGACGCACAGGAAACAACAGCTGCTTGGGCACTCGCTATGGAGAACATGGCAACTCCTACTGCACTTATCCTTTCTCGTCAGAACATCAACAACCTCCCTGCAGGCAATGACTACAGCCTTGCGGCCAAGGGCGGATACATTGTTGCTGGAAGCGACGAGAATCCTGATGTCATCCTCGTTGCTACAGGTTCTGAGGTTAGCACACTCGTTGCAGGTGCAGAACTCCTTCGCAAGGACGGCATGAAGGTACGTATCGTAAGTGTTCCTTCAGAGGGACTCTTCCGTGAGCAGCCAGTTGAGTACCAGCAGGCAGTTCTGCCTACAGGCGTTAAGAAATTCGGTATGACTGCAGGTCTTCCTGTCAATCTGCTCGGACTCGTTCCTGCAGCAGAAGGCAAGATTTGGGGACTCGAGTCTTTCGGATTCTCTGCACCTTACAAAGTGCTCGACGAGAAACTCGGCTACACTGCTGAGAATGTTTACGAACAGGTTAAGAAACTCTAAGAGAGATTCCTGATCATATACAAAAAACTGCTGTGCTACCTTCCGTATGCACAGCAGTTTTTTTATGTTTCCCAAACATCCGGCTACACGGCTCCGATGATTTCGGAGAGGGATTTATAGCCGTGGGCGTCGAGCCACTGGTTGATGCCCTTTGCAATTTTTGCGCTGATGGCGGGATCTATGAAGTTAGCTGTTCCAATCTCAATGGCTGATGCTCCTGCCATGAAGAACTCGATGGCATCCTCAGTGTTCATGATGCCTCCAAGTCCGATGATTGGAATGTTGACGGCATGTGCTACCTGCCACACGCATCGTACGGCTACGGGTTTGATGGCTGGACCACTCAATCCTCCTGTTGCTATGGACAGCTTGGGACGGCGACGCACGATGTCGATTGCCATTCCCATGACGGTATTGATGAGGGAGACGGCATCTGCTCCACTATCCTCCACAGCCCTGGCTATGTCGGCTATGCTCGTGACATTGGGTGAGAGCTTCACGATGAGTGTTTTGTGGTAAACGTCTCTTACGGCCTTGACCACGCTCGCCGCTCCTTCCGTGGTTACTCCGAATGCCATTCCGCCCTGCTTGACGTTGGGACAGGAGATATTGAGCTCGATGGCAGGGATATTGTCGAGTGCATCTACAGCTGCAGCACATGCCACATAGTCCTCTATCGATGATCCTGAGACGTTTACTATGACGTTTGTCTGAATGTCCTTGATTGCGGGGTAGATATTCTTGCAGAAATAGTCCACTCCTTTGTTCTGAAGTCCCACACAGTTGAGCATTCCCTGTGCTGTCTCTGCCATTCGTGGATAGTCATTGCCTTCTCTGGGCATCAGGGTTGTTCCCTTGACGATGATGCCGCCAATATCCGACAGATCCATGAGATCTGCAAATTCAACTCCGTAGCCGAATGTTCCTGATGCTGTCATTACAGGATTCTTCATTTTCAGCCCAGCTATATTTACTTCAATTTGTGCCATATAAGTAATTAAGAAGCCCCCCGGTCTCCCCCTGGACACATCGTTAGTGGGAGGAGTAGTTACCTACTGAGGGAGTAATTAAAAATTTTGTTTTGTTCAGCTTGCCGACGCTCCGGGCAACGCTCCGGAGAATTATCAATTAAAAATTATGAATGATTTCTGCGGACGAACCGCAGAATATACAGGCTTCTCACCAAGTGAGTTCGGACTGGTTGAAGACGGGACCTTCGGTGCATACGCAGACGTTGCCGTGAACGGTTTTCTCAACGCAGCAGAGGCAGGCGCCGAGACCGCAGGCCATCATGTTCTCCAGAGAAACCTCGCACGGCACGTTTGCCAGACGAGCATATTTCACCACTGCCATCATCATGGGCTTTGGTCCGCATACGGCTATGTGTTCGAACTTCTGGGACAATACGGAGTGTTGAGTGACGAATCCGCGTTCTCCCAGTGAGCCGTCTTCTGTGGTGATGAAGACATCGCCATATTTCTTGTAAAAGTCAAGTTCCAGCAAATCGGCGACTGACTTGCCTCCAAGTAGGAATGTGGGCTTGATGCCGTGCTCGGAGAGATAGTGTCCGTATTCGAGCATTGGCGCAATACCTACTCCGCCACCAACGAGGAGGATTCGGCCAGTGAGGGCTTCAACGGGCGAGAATCCATTGCCGAGAGGCAGGAGCAGATTGAGTTTGTCGCCTTTCTGCAACTGGCCTAATGCTTTGGTTCCGTCGCCAATCATCTGGACGAGCAGCCAGAGTTGGTTGTTCTCCCTGTCAACAAAATTGATTGAGATTGGTCTGCGCAGGAAGGTGTTCACAGAATTGTCCACGCGTACTTGGACAAACTGACCGGGACGCATCTCTGGGAGCTGTTTGTCATCGGTAAGTTTGATCAATACGCAGCGTTCGTTCATCATCACCACATCAACAACAGTCATGTCTAATAAATATTTCATAAACAAAATATTTCTTCAAAAATATGTTATATCAATAATTAATCGTAAATTTGCATTCGATTTCCAGAAAAAGGGTCGCGACAAGAATCTGGATTTTTTCGCAGAAAAAAGCCGAATTGGCTCAGTCGGTAGAGCAACGCATTCGTAATGCGTGGGTCGGCGGTTCGAGTCCGCCATTCGGCTCAGTTTTAGAGCATGTCACTTCGCCAAGTGGACATGCTTTATTTTTTTCATTAGTTTCTGAACGAATTTGTTTCCTGTCTCAAAGAAGAGTATGTGTCCTTCCGCATTGAGGTGAGCTGTGTCGTTTGCTCCCTGGAAGTATTTCTTACGGAATTCAGCGTCTCTAACTTTGATGATACATTTCTTGTTGAAATTATTGAGAACAGGTACATTATTCTTTCTGCAAATATGCTTGATGCTTTTAACAATGGGTTCAAATCCCTTCTGGTCAACCCACCAGGGAGTCACCCACCCAATTTTTGCTTTAGGGCATTGTTCGCGGATTTTCTGAATGAGCATGGTCAGAGAATCCTCAAATACCGCAAGCTTCTCTTTAGAGTCACCCACTATAACGGCATCGTTGTGTCCGGCTATCACGAGGACTATATCTGCCGACGGATCCATTTCCTTGTATCTCACCAGCAGCGATGGTCCGAAACCCTCGTTGCTTCGGTCGAAGGCAACACAACCTCCGTTTCTGCCATAGTTGTTGTATTTAAGTCCGTTGTGTTGGGCAACCAGATAATGCCATGCCTCCTCGTAAGGACGTCTGTGATTGCGCACATACGAATCTCCCAATACATTGATAACCAAAGAATCCTCCTCAGCGTTGTTGCACGCATCTTTACTGAAAGCCTCCGCTTTGGCATGAGAAAAAAGAGAGATAAACATTGAAAGAAGAAAATAAAATCTCAATTGTTTCATAATTGGTTATTTATTATGCAACGCAAAGTTACGAATTATTTAACTTAAAACCAAATATCATGCTCTGGCACTAAACAAGACTTCGATAAAAAGAATGGAGTGCTGCTCTACTTAGATATTTTATTTTCATATTTGTGGAATTTTTAAGTACTTGGAAGTAAATTTCTAAATACTTGAAAAAATCTTTCCAAGTACTTGAAAATTTTGTAATGATTATTTGTAAATATCTGTAAAGTGTTATATCATTGTCCTGACAGCGTAGATATAATAATTTGTGTGCTGCGTCATAAGTTTTCACTATTTTTAACGGCTTGATGCATGTAATCGGACGTATTAGTCGTTGTTTTCCAGTTAGTTATGATGTTGCTCAGATTATAAAAAAAAGAGCGTGACATCGATACCGAAATCACGTTCTATTTCTCCAAAAATTCAGTCTAAGTAGCGCCTACGGGAATCGAACCCGTGTTCCATGCGTGAGAGGCATGTGTCCTAGCCGCTAGACGAAAGCGCCATTCTAATTTACAATTTGACGATTGTAGAAAGGGGGCGGAAGGAGGGGGATTCGAACCCCCGGTACGGTAACCCGTACGGCAGTTTAGCAAACTGCTGGTTTCAGCCACTCACCCATCCTTCCGGAGTTTGTCTGAACTCTTTTGCTGAAAAGCGATGCAAAGTTATACTTATTTTATGACACCACCAAACTTTTCCTGAAAAAAACTCAATTTTTATTGCAGTCGCTTCCTGATTCGCCATTCATCTGGATAAAGGTTGTTGGTTCGGTTGCCAAGATTCTTCATGAAGCCGATAGGATGAGACTTGTAGGTGAGCAATACGAAGTTGCGAGGGGTTTGCGAGTCAGGCATGATGTTTTCCCCATGGAGGTACTGTAGTGCCTGTTCGAGTGTAACTTCTTGTATGGCAAAGGCATTGGTGTTGCACAGATTGCTCATTGCCAGCGACTGATCGGGCTGGAGGGTCAGTCCTTTCTTCTCGTTTCCCTTGACGAAAGCGAGTGTCACGCCCGCGTAAATAATATTAATGTGTAACGATAGGTAGGAATAGAGTTCGTGGTGGAGTTTTGGAAATGCAGTAACTGTCTTCTTTTCGTCGTTGTATGCAAAAACCATCTCGTCGCTATGGTTAATCAGATTCCTACATTCGTTGATTAGTGACATGTTGCCGTTCGAAGACTTTGTTTTCGGGCGTCTGACAGATGAACCGTCAGATTCCTTCTTCTGAAGTACGGAGATGAACAGTCCCTCCCCCTTTGTGCGATGCGGGAAAAAGCGGAAAACGCAATTGGCGGGTGCGCTCTCGTCGTTGAACAATCCTCTTGCGATGTTTTCAAACGGACAATCGTCGATTATGACCGGCTGGGCATTGAGTTCGTCCATCATCCATTGGACGTTGTCTTCGTCTTCCAGTTTGTTGTAGGTGCATGTGCTGTAGATGAAATAGCCGTCGGGAAGAAGGTTCTGCCAAGCATTGCGGATGATTTCCCTCTGCCTTTTTTGGCATTGGTGTACATTGCCCATGCTCCACATCTCAACTGCGTCGGCTTCCTTGCGGAACATGCCTTCGCCTGAGCATGGGGCATCACATACAACAAGGTTGCACCACTCTCCTGTCTTTGCGATATTGGCTGTATCGTCTGAGGTCACAATGACATTTTGGTTGCCCCACTTGACGATGTTTTCCATCAGAATATTTGCCCTGTGGCGCACATATTCATTAGAGACAACAAGAGAATTATCAGGTAGTGCAGATAGGAGGACCGTGGATTTGCCGCCTGGTGCAGCACAGGCATCGTAAACTGCGACTGGGGTTTCTCTGTCGGTTATCAGCCGGTGCAGAATCCAGTCGAGAAACATGGATGATGCTTCCTGGACATAAAACAAACCGGCATGAAAGAGCGGATTGAGTATGAACTGAGGTCTTGTGTCAATGTAATATCCATCTTTACACCAAGGCACAGAGGTTAAAGTATCAGTTAAACACAATTCATCTATATTATTGGCTTTTAGTTTGTTAATGCGTACGGATATGGATGGCTGCTGGTCTAATGCGGAAAGAAGCTGGTCGTAGTCGGACTGCTCTAGAGTGTTGCGCATTAAATCGGTGAATTCGACAGGTAAAATCATATATAAATGGGTTGAAAATGATTTTTGATGCACAAAAATAGATAATTTACACCAATTATGCGTGTTTTTAACGATGTTATTTTCATAATTCACTTGAAAAAGTGTAACTTTGTAGTCTAAAATTTACAAACAGCATTATGAATAATATAAATTTAGATTCACTTGATATTCAAATTCTGCAACAGATTTCAGACAACGCTCGTGTTCCTTTTCTCGAAATAGCCCGTATGCATGGTGTTTCGGGTGCCGCTATTCATCAGCGCGTCCAGAAGCTGACACAGATGGGAATCATCAAAGGTTCCCAGTTCATTCTCGATCCTGAGAAGATGGGTTACGAGACATGTGCATTCATCGGTCTGTATCTTAAAGACCCTGGTAAGTTCGACGATGTTGTCACAGAATTGAAGAAGATTCCTGAAGTGGTTGAATGTCACTATACGACAGGTGGTTACGATATGTTCATAAAGATATATGCTCGCAACAACCACCATCTTCTTGAGATCATCCACGACAAACTTCAGCCTCTTGGACTGAGTCGTTCGGAAACAATTATCTCTTTCAACGAGGCAATCAAGCGTTCAGCACCAATTAATATCTAATTCATAAAACCACTATACAATGTCTTGGCTATTAGATTTGCTAACCGATAGCAGTACGGTTGCTCATATAATCCTCCTTTACTCTGCAATCATCTCGCTGGGTGTGTTGTTGGGCAAAATGAAGTTCGGGGGTCTGTCCCTCGGAGTTACATTTGTCCTGTTCGTGGGTATTTTTGCCGGACACATGCTGAAGATAGCAGAGGTGGACGAAATGCAGAACCTGAGTGTAATCAATTTCATTCAGGATTTCGGTCTTATCCTCTTCGTCTATTCCATCGGTCTGCAGGTAGGTCCCTCTTTCTTCACATCCCTGAAGGGTAATGGCGTGAAACTCAATATATCAGCGGCAATGGTTGTTCTGCTCAACATTGCCGTGATGCTGACATTGTACTATGGTTTCATGGATACGAGCGATCCCAACAATCTCCCGATGATGGTCGGAGTGCTCTGTGGAGCAGTAACCAACACTCCTGGACTTGGTGCTGCCAACGCAGCCTTGGATCAGATCGGTGCACATACCTTCGGCGGCACTACTCCTGTGATTGCTAACGGCTACGCTTGTGCCTATCCTTTAGGTGTGATCGGTATTATCGGTTCCATCATCCTCATCCGCAACCTTTTCAAAATCAATTTCAAGCACGAGGAAGAGGAGTTTAACAAGCACAATGCCAACCAGGCAGCCATCAAACCTCATCTGATGCATATCCGTGTGGGCAATCCGTCAATGAACGGAAAGACCATCCTTCAGGTTCGCAACTATCTGGGACGCGACTTCGTATGTTCCCGTCTGCTCCACGACAATCATGTGGTTCTGCCAACCAAGGAAACAGTCCTCTCTACCGATGATATAATGTTTATTGTATGTGCAGAGGAGGATTCAGAGGCTATCACTGCATTCATCGGAAGTGAAGTACAACAGGTGGAATGGGACAAGCAAGACATGCCAATGGTCAGCAAACGTCTGCTGGTTTCCAAGGACAGCATCAATGGCAAGACACTTGGCTCTCTCCATTCAAGCAGTATGTTCGGAGTCAATGTCACACGCCTCTACCGTTCAGGTATCGAACTCTTTGCATCTCCAAACGTAACGCTCCAGGTAGGTGACCGCCTCACGGTGGTAGGTCCTCAGGATGCAGTAGAGCGCTTTGAGAATATCATCGGCAACAATGCCAACCGTTTGGAGAAGCCGAACCTCATTTCCATCTTCTTCGGAATCCTTGTGGGTGTTATCTTCGGAAGCCTCGAGTTCAATGTCGGTATGTCCATGCCAGTTAAACTCGGTCTTGCCGGCGGACCTCTTATCATCGCGATTCTCGTCGGCCGTTTCGGCTACAAAATGAAACTGGTGTCCTACACCACCAACTCCGCATCGCTAATGATTCGAGACATCGGTCTTGTGCTGTTCCTTGCGAGCGTGGGAATCAAGGCCGGTGGCAACTTCCTCGAGACGGTGATGAACGGCGGTCTCCTCTATGTGCTCTTCGGATTCCTCATCACCACAATACCGCTGATAATCGTGGGAATCATAGCACGTATGCATTACCATCAGAACTTCTTCCTCATCATGGGAATGATGGCGGGTGCAACTACAGACCCCCCTGCCCTTGCCTACAGCACCTCAACAGCAGGCAACGACATCCCTTCCGTTGGTTATTCCACAGTCTATCCTCTGTCCATGTTCCTACGTATCATCACAGCACAATTGCTCATATTACTCTTCTGTTCATAAACAATACAAATCGTGTTTTCACACAACCTACAATATATAGCAGACAACCAACCGATTCTGGCAGCACTCATCCTGGGGCTTTTGATAGCAGTCAACCCCTGCCAGCTTGCAATCTGCATTTCGGCCTTGTCCTATATTCTACGCCAGAACAACACTCCGCTGACAAAATCGCTCAGTCATGTGATTCTGTTCACAGTAGGACGTGCCACAACATACATCCTGTTAGGAGTCGTCCTTTCAGTCACACTTCAGAACAGCGTCATCAGCTATCTTGAATCACACAAGGCAACACAGCTCTTCTCAATAGTAGAAAGTGTCATTCCTTACATTCTCATAGCTTTTGCACTCTTCTTTCTCTACAGGACATTCAGCCACCATCACCACTCACATGGAGATTCATGCCACAACAGCGGAACCATTATCCATAAAAGAGCCAACCTCGGTGCGTTTCTACTCGGTGCAATTCTTGCACTTCTGTTCTGTCCTGAAAGCGCAATCATATTCTTCGGGACACTCATTCCCCTGAGTGCTTCATCGCATTACGGAATACTGTTTGTGCTTTGCTTCTCACTTGCAGCCGTTCTTCCGCTTCTGCTGATAACGGCAACCATCCGCTTAACAAGAAAAAGTATTACATCGCTTCAAAACAAATTCGAGACAATTCAGACATATCTTAACGTCCTAACGGCAATCATATTCATAACACTTGCAATCCTAATACTCCTGGAGCCATGATAAGTCTATCTAAACATATTGAGATTCTATTGCTTGACCATGATCTTGTGATAGTTCCTACATTTGGAGGTTTCCTCACGAACAACAATGAGGCGTCTCATATCTCTACAGACGAGAACGCTCAGGACACCCTCCTGCCTCCAACCCGTACGATTGGTTTCAATCCCTCGCTGACTATCAACGACGGGCTGCTGGTTCAGTCGTACATGCACCACTACGATGCGTCATATCCACAAGCATTTAAGCAGATGGAGTTTGATATCAAACAGATGTTGCAGAGTCTCAACAACACCGGCTCCTACACATTTGCCAATATCGGAACCGTCACACTGGATATGCACCAGCGTATGCAGTTCACTCCATTGGACAAGTCATTTGTAGCTCCACTCTTCTTCGGACTTCCAAAGCTTCAGCTCCAGTCAGCTGCGGAATGTCAGAATCAGCGCGATATACGATTGGCTCTTACTGAATCCACTACCCTCACAGTTGTCAAGACCAAGGAGGAGAAGAAGGCGACAGGTACAACTAAAAGACTTGCTTTACGCAGATGGATTGACATTGCAATCTCTGCTGCAGCAGCTATTGTGCTATTCTTTGCCCTTTTCCACAACACACTCAAGACTCCTACGGCATCGCAACCGGTAATGGTTTCTTCATGTGTAGCAGGTGCTTCGTCGGACATTACTGATACGGATGCATTTCCGGGCAGCGAGTCTGCTGTTGCCGAGGAAGAAAGCAACGAGGCAAAGTCGGTTGCTGAGCCTGTTACTGAATATGCGATAATCCTTGCATCCGGCGTTACCCTCGCCAATGCCGAGAACTACATCAATCAGATGCAGACCCAGGGTTACAAGAGTGTTCGTCTGTTCACTCAGAACGATTACCACCGCATAGCCTTCGATTTCTATAAGGACCGTGAGACCGCAAGCCAGGAACTGCTCAAACTCAGACAGCAGTCGTCTGAATTTGCTCAGGCTTGGATAATGGAAGTTAACAGATGAAAAGAGTAAGATGTCCGAAGTGCGACAACTACATCGTATTTGACGAAACACAATACGAAGCAGGTCAGTCTCTTGTGTTCCAGTGCCATCACTGCAAGAAGGAATTCTCAATCCGCATAGGCAAGTCCGCTCTTACAGCCATCCATCAGGAACGCACCATCGATGAGCATGTTTCCGATAATGAGTTCGGAAGCATCATTGTAGTGGAGAATGTGTTCCACTACAAACAACTGATTGCGCTAGATCTCGGAGACAACTACATCGGACGTTATCTCAAAGGAACAAAAATCAACAAACCTATCGATACCCGTGACCCAAGCATCGATACATTCCATTGTGTGATTACTGTTGATTACGACAAGAAGGGTCAACTCCGCTATACCATCAAGGATGCACCTTCGAACACAGGTACATTCATCAATACAGTCATTCTTGGTGACAAGGAAAAACGCGTTATCACTTCCGAGGATATTATCACTATCGGAGCCACGACCCTTTTGCTAAAGACCTGAGCTTTTGCCAGAACACGAAGAGGCGGAAGCTGTGGTATGGATAATACCAAGGCTTAAGTTTCAGCGTTAGATAAATTCTCTCTTTCTCTATTGTCTTGAGCATGGTGTTGATGCGAAGGTAAATCTCAGCTTTCTCTTTTCTGGAAAACTGCTCTTCGTAAGCCTTATAATACCGGTAGTAGGCAATAAGGTTCAGCCACCGGTGATTCTCATAGAACGTCAGAACCTTTTCATCCACCTTCTCCCCAATCAGTTGCTGCTTCATGCTGTAGTTCGCTTCCAGATAGTCGAAGCGGCGGATAGAGCATGCATTGGTCATGGATTCACTATGCTTGCGGTAGAAGTATTCTCCAGAGCATTGCACCACCTTGTTTGAATGTAGATAATGCAGACGTGTGGTGTTGTCGTCGCTATAGAGACGTGTGGCTGTGTCGTAAGGATATTGTTTGTGAATCGATGCTCTTACCAGATACAGTCCGTGGATGCTCCAGTCAAGGCTCAGCCGGAATGCTTCCTCTCCGCTCATCACCACATCTTCAGCTACTTTGTTTGGGAAAGGAACTACGTTGTCCTTGTCGTACCACTGCATCAGACGAAGCATCACACAGTCGGCATCCTGATTGTCCTTTAAGGCTTTATAGGCTTTCTCCAACGTGTCGGGAGCATACCAATCGTCGCTGTCGAGCATGGTGATATACTCACCCGTTGCCAGCTCCAGTCCTTTGTTTCGTGCTACAGCCTGTCCTTGATTCTCTTCAAGATGAATAACCTTGAAGCGGGAGTCCTTTACTGCATATTCATTCAGTATGTCGAGCGAATTGTCTGTCGAGCAGTCGTCAATGCAAATGAACTCGCAGTCGCTGAGTGTCTGTACAGACAGCGACTCCAGGCATTGATGCAAAAACTTGGCTGTGTTGTAAACAGCTGTGAGGACTGATACTTTTGGCATAGAAGGTCCCCTCCCGGTTCCACCTTCCCTTTGGTTACCAACCGCTTGAACGCGAACGTGCAGTTGCCCCGCAAGGGGGAGGAGTAGTTACCTACTGCGGGAGTAATTATAAATTATGTTATCGTTCGGCTTGCCGACGCTCCGGGCAACGCTCCGGAGAATTATCAATGGTGAATTTTTTCCGGAACCGTTTCTTTAATTGTGATAAGAAAGTGGTTTCCTTGTTGATTCTGTATATCGACAGGCTGAGTGAGCAGATGAGTGCTATCAGCGCAATGGATAGTTTTTGGAAAAGCGGCAACTCCAATGAACAGTAAACTGTGACCAGCAGCAGAACCAGTTGGATGGTGTAGAGATACCAGGTGCGCTTCCAGTTAAGTACGAACTTGTACTTGAAGTGGTAGAACACATGAATCAGAATGAAGTCGAACACACCGGCTACCGACAGAGCCAAGCCCGCTCCCATCAATCCCCAGTTCCGGAATGCGAACGGAATAGCTGCAACAACAAACAAGTCGTAGAGCAGTTCCGCAATCATGTAGATTTTACTGTCTCCATTAGCCAGCGACAGGTATGCCAGCGGTGTGGTATGCACCTTGAAGAACATATATATCGAAGCGCAGATGGCCATTGGCACAGCATCGATGAACTTGGATGAATAGAGCAGCTGCAATAGTATCGGCATTCCAAACACGAAGAGGATCAGCAGCGGAGCTGTAAGCAGGGAGCAAACCTCAATCTGCTGATTGATTATGTGGTTCTGCCGCAGGGGATTCTTTACTGCTCCCGACAGACGTGGAAAGAAGTCCGCCTCAATTGCAAGGAAAACCACCGATGCATAGCTTGTCATAAGGGTGTAGCCACTGTAGTACAATCCCACATCGGTAAGCGAACCGTCGTGTAGCATCATTACATTGATGCACCAGTCGGCACCCTGTCCGAAAATACCTGCGATGATGTATGCCACCCCCAGTCTCACCATTGGCAGACCCATGGCGAGAGTCTTCATCGATGTTAATGATGTACGCCAGGACACCACTCTGGTTGAATATCTCAGATTGATACCGAGAATGGCTATTGCCGTCAATAGGAGTGCAGGAATGATACCGTCTTCCTCAAAGAAATAGTAAAGCGATGTACAAATGAGCAGAGTGCTCAGAGCTGTCATTACGGAGATCAGCGCAATCTGCTTCAGCTGCTTCAGTCCTTTCAGTATGGCAACTTCGCCTCCGGTGAGGGCAAGCAATCCGACAAAGGGCGAGAGACATACAAACTGCCAGGTGTAGTCGTAGTTCTCAAACGTCAGCAAACTGAGTTGTGACGCCAGAACCATCATCACCAGCATACCCAGTAAGGCGGTCAGCATGCACCATGAACGCACAACGCAGACATAACGTTCTATCTCCGTCCTGTCCTCGCTCTCGTTCAGTTCTGCAATATGCTTTACTGCGCTGAATGAAATCCCGAAATTCGTGGCCTGGCTAATCAGGTTAGACACCTTGTTGTAAATGCTCACAAGGGCTATGCCTGCAGGTCCCAGCAACACAGCGGCTATCTTATTACGAATCAGGTGTACAAGCATAATAATTCCTTGTACACCTCCAAATAGCCCCGTGTATTTTATCACATGCCTGTATGAGGCATCACTTTTAGGCTTTACAGTATTTTCAGAGTCGGTTCTGCTCATCTGGAAATACTACTACTGGCTTGAAAGTTTTTGCCTCTTCAAAGTCCATAGAGGCATACGACATGATTATCACAACGTCGCCCACCTGCACCTTGCGTGCAGCGGCGCCGTTCAGACAAAGACATCCACTGCCTCGCTTACCCCGGATTACATAGGTGTCGAAACGCTCACCATTGTTGTTGTTGACAATGAATACTCTCTCTCCTGCAATCAGGTTTGCTGCATCCATCAAGTCCTCGTCAATGGTGACGCTGCCCATGTAGTTCAGGTTGGCTTCCGTAACTCGTGCGCAGTGAATCTTCGATTTTAATACTTCTATAAACATTTTACTTATACTTAACATTATCAATAAGTCGTACAGGGATGCTGCCGCAGAACACAGTGATGCAGCCCTGTATGCTTTCGGCATCGTTCCAGTCATTGACGGATTGCAGGGATTTTGCGTCTACAATCTCGTAGTACTGTACTTCAAGACCATCTAAGGCGTTAAGAGTATCAACTACCCATTGCTTAGTCTCAGCGAGAGTGTGGTTCTTGGCGTAGTCACGGCTGATGAAGAGTACACGTGAGATGTTCACAGCCAAGTCGCGTTCCTGCTGGCTCAACAGGGAATTGCGGCTGCTCAAAGCCAGTCCGTCGTTTTCACGAACAATCGGGCAAGCCACAATTGTCAGTTTGAAGCCCTTGTCCTCCACCATTCTGCGGATAACTGCTATCTGCTGGAAGTCCTTCTCTCCGAAATAAGCACGTGTAGGCTCAACTGCCATGAAGAGTTTGCTCACAATCTGACAAACCCCGTTGAAGTGACCAGGACGGAATCCACCCTCCATTACTGTGTCGGTAGGAGGATAACTGAACACACGTGTGTCCTCCTCAGGATACATCTCAGCCACACTAGGAGCGAAAGCAAAGTCTGCACCTATGCTTTCCAGAAGTTCTACGTCTGCTTCGAGGGTTCTCGGATATTTCTCCAGATCCGACTTATCATTGAACTGAGTAGGATTGACAAACACGCTCACAACTGTCACATCGTTCTCACGAACAGAGCGTCGCACCAGCGAAGCGTGACCATTGTGCAATGCTCCCATCGTAGGAACCAGACCTATGCTTTTTCCTGCTCTACGAGCATTGTCAAGCTCTGTCTGCAACTCCTTTATGGTATGAATTACTTTCATGTTTTTGTATATTTTCTGTATTGTTTTGCAAAGTTACGCCTTTTAAATGTAACAATGAAACAAAACGTAATAAAAATCCTCCGCACAGTCTTTTGCGGACCATGCGGAGGATAGATGATTGAGGATAAATAATTACCGGATTGTTGTTATTTTATCATAACTTTCTTCCCGTTCACAATGTAAAGTCCCTTTGTAGGCTTAACAGTCAGTCGGCGTCCGGAGAGATCGTACCATGACTCACCATCAACCCCTCTCCAAAGGGCGAGTGGAGTATTCACTCCTGTTGCCTCTCCATCTCCGAAGTTCAGATTGAATGCCTTAATTGAACTGCCACTTGTCGATTCGCCAATTGTAAGGTCACCCAATAGCTGGAAGTAGGCGCGGCATGCACCGATGTATGGATACATCAAGTGTTGCAGTTCAAAAACACATTATGCGAAGTCAAAATTCAACTCTATATTTATTATAAATATAGAAGTATTTTTAGGGTATTAAAATGCCTCAAGAGAACTGCAACACTGCAACAACTGCAACAGAAAATCAAAAAATGTAAATGGTTGAATAATTGCTGATTTACAAAATATTTGCTATATTTGCATATCAAAATTAAACTTGAATTTATGGAATCAATTAACACAAAGAAAGCACCGGCAGCCATAGGCCCTTACAGCCAGGCAATTAAAGTAGGAAACCTCGTTTATTCTTCGGGACAGATACCCATTGATCCTACAACAGGAACATTCGTTGAAGGAGGTATCAAGGAACAAACCCGTCAGTCGCTCACAAACGTGAAAGCTATTCTGCAAGAGGCAGGACTGAATATGAGCAATGTAGTGAAAACAACTGTATTCATGGCAGACATGAACGATTTTGCCGACATGAACAGCGTGTATGCAGAGTTTTTCAGCGAACCCTACCCTGCTCGCTCTGCAGTCGCAGTTAAGTCTTTGCCTAAAGGAGCCTTGGTGGAAATCGAAGTCATTGCAGAAGTGAAATAATTTATTTGTAGTTTAGGAGTTAAGAAGTTAAGGAGTTAAGACGATAGAACTTTAGAACTTAAAATCTCATGAAGTATAAAGGTATAATACTTGCTTTAGTTTTAAGCTTAATTGCATTATGCAATGAAGCGAGAGCAGCAGAACCATTTGTTACATTCACAGCTAAGGAGGATGCCATATCCCTGAAAGACGCTGTCATCAGCTATAGCGATCAGGACTATGAAGGAGTGATAATCGCCATTCAGAACCTTCGTGAAGACATGAAAAAGGTGATGGGCGTAGCTCCTCTCTTGTCCTATGCCCCAGAATCCGGAAAGGTGCGTATCCTTATCGGTACAGTTGGTAAGAACAAGACAATTGACAATCTGAAAATCGCTGAACTTAAAGGTAAGCGCGAGAAATTTGTGATTACCACTATCGGTAACCAAATCGTCATTGCAGGAAGCGATAAGCGTGGAACTATCTACGGTATCTACGAACTGAGCCGTCAGCTGGGTGTATCTCCGTGGTACAGGTGGGCTGATGCACCGATAGCCAAACACGATGATGCTTTCGTTGTCAAAGGCACTTATACCGATGGTGAGCCTGCAGTTGAATTTCGCGGCATATTCCTCAATGACGAAGCTCCCTGTCTGACTACTTGGGTTAAGAATACCTTCGGAACAGATTATGGCGGTCACGAATTCTATGAGAAAGTATTTGAACTGATACTCCGTCTGAAAGGTAACATGATGTGGCCGGCTATGTGGTCGTGGGCGTTCTATGCTGATGATCCGGAAAATGGGAAGTTGGCTGACCGCATGGGAGTGATGATGGGCACATCGCACCATGAACCGATGGCTCGCAATCATCAGGAGTATGCACGTCATCGCCGTGAATGGGGACCTTGGAACTACCAGACGAACCAAACCAAGCTCGACCAGTTCTTCCGCGAAGGCATAGAGCGAATGAAAGGCACTGAGGATATTGTCACTATCGGTATGCGTGGTGATGGTGACGAGGCGATGAGCGATAAGGCCGATACCAAACTGATGGAACGTATTATCCAGAATCAGCGCAGGATAATCAAGGAAGTGACTGGAAAACCGGCTGAGAAAACCACTCAGGTGTGGGCGCTTTACAAGGAAGTGCAGGACTACTACGATGCCGGACTTCGTGTGCCCGATGATGTGCTGATTCTTATCAGCGACGACAACTGGGGTGATATACGACGTGTACCGGTAAGCGAGAAAGAGCGTAATCGCAAAGGTGGATGGGGAATCTACTATCATGTGGACTATGTAGGTGCTCCACGCAACAGCAAATGGATCAACGTGACTCAGACTCAGCAGATGTTTGAACAACTCTCCTTGGCTTACGACTTCGGTATCCAGCGAATGTGGATTCTCAATGTGGGTGACCTGAAACCAATGGAATACCCTATCCAGTTGTTTATGGATATGGCTTGGAATCCCAAGGAATATACCCAGCAGAATGTGACCGACCACACTCTCCGTTTCTTCAGCAGCGTATTCGGTTCGTTGCCATTTGAGAACAACGAAGGCGGACTTGCTGACGAAGCTGCAGACATATACAACCGCAACTGTCAGTATATGGCCCGTGTCACTCCGGAGATGCTGGACGACAGTACATATAATATTGAGACAGGTGAGTGGCGCAAGGTTTGCGATGACTATATGCGTCTCGAGGTGCGTGCCCTGCGCCTATACCAGGAAGTTCCCGACGAAGCACGCGACTTCTATCGTCAGCTCATCCTCTTCCCGGTTCAGGCTATGGCAAACCTATATGATATGTACTATGCACAGGCTATGAATCGCCACTTGGCGAAGGCAGGTAATCCCGATGCCAATATGTGGGCAGAAAGGGTAAAGCGCACTTTCCGTCGCGATTCCCTGCTCTGCGATGCATACAATCACGAAATCGCTGGAGGCAAATGGAACGGCATGATGATTCAGAAGCATATCGGCTACACCACATGGAACGACAACTTCCGTGCTGACCGTCTGCCGGCAACAGAGTCCGTAGCTGACAAGGCTGCAGGTGGATATACTTTCCAGCCAAGCAACGGCTATGTGTCAATGGAGGCAGAGCATTACTATCGTGCCGAAGCCTCGAATGGCACTCAATGGAGTATCTATCCTGACTACGGTCGTACACGCAGCGCTGTGGCTCTCACTCCATACACAAAGCCTGTTGGCAACGCCTCGCTTACTTACCGCTTTGCCTTGCCTGAAGGAACAAAGAAGGTCAAGGTGCATGTCATAGTCAAATCAACACTTGACTTCCTAAATGTTGGGGGGCATGAGTGTGAGGTAAGCATTGACGGCGAAGGAACCGAGACGATAAACTTCAACAAGACTCTCCTCGACATTCAGCCATATATGTACTCCGTGTTCTACCCGACTGTTTCTCGACGAGTGATAGAAAAAGTCGTTGAAATGCCGGTTAACAAGGATGGTCTCCATGAGCTGAAACTGCAGCCGAAGCATCCAGGCTTAGTGTTCGAAAAAATCGTCATTGACTTTGGCGGCTACAAACCCTCGTACCTGTTTATGGAGGAAAGTGGGTTTAACTAAAAACTTTTTCGGATTTATTTTGGTGAATTAAAAAAACTTCGTACCTTTGCACTCGCTTTTGGAAAAGAACGCAATTCTTAAGCCGAAAGCTGATAAGGTTAGACTCGCTAGCTCAGTAGGTAGAGCACAACACTTTTAATGTTGGGGTCTTGGGTTCGAGCCCCAAGCGGGTCACGACAATCAAGGGGTTGGCAGAAATGCTGCCCCCTTTTTTGTTTAACTTAAAAACTCATAAGCTCACGGATACATTTGAATCTAAGATAGAATTTGGAAAGATACGCAGTATGCTTAGGCAGTACTGCCTTTCGATGTTGGGATGCGAGAAGGTTGATGCAATGACCTTCTCCAAAGACTTTGACGTGGTGACGAGGATGGTGAATGAAACTCGTGAGATGCAGCAGATTCTCAGCTGCGAGGATTTTCCAAGCGAGAACTACTTCGACTTAAGAGAAGCTCTCAAACACCTCAGAATTGAAAATACCTTCATCGAAACCAAGGATCTATTTGACCTGAAACGCACGCTCGACACTATCCACAGCATTTCGGCAGTTGTACGCAAACAGGAGGAAACGTCTTCTCCTGCTGCAAATGCCCGTCAGAAAGAAGAAACTGACAGGTCGCTCTACCCCTATCTGCACGAGTTGGCAAGCGAGATAAAGACTTTCCCAGCGCTGGTGAGGAAGATTGACCGCATTGTTGACGAACTGGGGAATATGCGTGACTCAGCTTCGCCAGAGCTGGCCAGCATTCGTCGTGAGAAGGCTTCGATGGCAGGACGTATATCCAAGATCTTGAGCCGAATACTTCAGAATGCGCAGTCGGAAGGTTTGGTGGAGAAGAACACAGCACCTTCGATGCGTGACGGACGACTGGTGATTCCTGTTTCTCCCTATCTGAAGAAACGTATCGGTGGAATCGTGCATGATGAGTCGGACACAGGAAAGACTGTGTACATCGAACCAACAGAGGTGGTGGAAGCCAACAACCGAGTGAGGGAACTGGAGAACGATGAGAGGAAGGAGATTGTGCGTATCTTGCGTGAATTCTCGTCAGAACTGCGTCCCGATATTCCAGAGATTCTGAAGAGCCTGGATTTTCTCGGTGATGTGGATTTTATCAGAGCCAAGGCAAAGTTTGCCAACACCACAGATTCACGAATGCCGGTGATAAAGAACACCACGATAGTTGACTGGAGCATTGCCCGTCATCCCCTGCTCTACCTCTCTCTGCAAAAGAAAGGAGACGGACAGAAGGCCGTTCCGCTCGACATCGAATTGAAAGCCCCCAACGCCCGAATACTGCTTATCAGCGGTCCTAATGCAGGTGGTAAGTCTGTATGTCTAAAGACTGTAGGACTGCTGCAATACATGCTGCAATGTGGTATGCTGGTACCTATGGCTGAGAGCAGCGTGTGTGGCATCTTCGACAAGATATTTATCGACATAGGAGACGAACAGAGTATAGAGAACGAACTCTCTACCTACTCTTCACATCTTATTAATATGAAGAATATGCTCCGTCAGTCGAACGCTAAATCGCTGTTGCTCATTGACGAATTCGGTGGAGGGACCGAACCACAAATAGGCGGAGCGATGGCTCAGGCAATGCTGCAGAAGTTCAACTACAAGAAGACTTTCGCAGTAATCACTACCCACTTCCAGAACCTCAAGAATTTTGCCCAGGAAACGATTGGAATAGTGAATGGAGCCATGCTCTACGACAAGCAAAACATGCAGCCACTTTTCCAATTGCGAATCGGTAATCCGGGTTCGTCGTTCGCCATTGAGATTGCCCACAAGATAGGAATACCTGATGAGATCATCAATACCGCTTCGGAAATAGTTGGTAAAGACTACATCAACTCCGAGAAATACCTTCAGGATATAGCCCGCGACAAGAAGTACTGGGAGAACAAACGCGATGCCATTCACCAGCACGAGAAACGTATGGAGCAAACCATTGCAAAGTACGAGCTGGAGATCATGAGGCTGAAAGATGAGAAGAAGGAAATCATCAAGAAAGCCAAGGAAGAAGCTCTTCAACTGTTAAGTGAATCGAACGCACGTATTGAGTTGACAATCAAGGAAATTAAAGAAGCGGAAGCAGAGAAGTTGAAGACTCTGAACATTCGCCAGAACCTGAATGATTTCAAGCAGCAGATTAAGAACCTTGATGACGAATTGATGGAGCAGAAACTGCAACGTCAGATTGACAAGATCAAGGCTCGTCAGAAACGTAAGGAAGAAAAGAAAAAGAAGAAAGCCGAACTGCAGTCTTTGCCACAGGCTACAAACGTAAGCACTCAGCTGTCTGCATCTCCTGTTCCGTCTGAAGCTCCTCTGCAGAATGGCGATTTCGTAAAACTGAAAGGACAAACCTCAATAGGCAAAATCGTTAAGATAAGCGGTAAAGAGGCGTTGGTGGCATTCGATTCCATTCAGACAAATGTAAAACTTAACCGTCTGGAACATTCCGAAGCGCCCAAGACAGAACGAAGAGCTATAACCTTCGTTAGCCAGGAAACTCAGAACAATATCCGCCAGACTATGCTTGACTTCATTTCGGAAATCGATGTGAGAGGTATGCGAACAAGTGAAGCCATAGATGCTGTTACTGAGTTCATTGACAATGCGGTAGTGGCTTCGGCATCACGACTGAGAATACTACACGGCACTGGTAATGGTATCCTGCGCACTATGATAAGGCAGTATTTGTCAAGCCAACCGGTTGTTGCTACATTCTACGACGAAGATGTCAGAATGGGTGGAGCAGGCATAACAATCGTAGAATTAATCTGAAAAAAAATCTATGATTTATTTATGTGTTTAAAAGAAAAATAATTAACTTTGCGTCATTAAAGTAAAATTACAACTAATAAATGAGCATATTTTCAAAGATTCTCGGAAAGAAACCAAAAGAAAAAGTAGGAGGCATGGAGGACTTCATGACTCTTATTCGAGTATATTTCCAGAGCGTCATTGCAGCTAATTTCGGAATCTCCAACCTTAAGGCTTTGCCTGACCTGCTCACATTCAAGCGTTCGCTTCATGTGGCAACCGTGAACAACAAACTCGGTGTTGGTGAACAGAAAGCATGCAAGAAACTGCTTCAGGACTTATACGGACTCAATGATAACTACTTCAAGGAAATAGACAACAGCATCAAGAAGGGTTGCAAACGTCAGCAGGACATTAGCAACTACCTCTACCTCTTCCAGGGCTTCAGCCAGGAGCTGATGATGCTGATAGGAACTCTTATGAAGTGGAAATTCCGCATTCCTTCATTCCTCAAGAAAGCAATGCGCTCAATGACCGACAAGACGGTTCACGACGTATTCACAAAGGAAAACTGGAAAGACGATGCTACACGCAAGTCTGTCTACTCTGTACGCCGCTACCAGCAACTACTGGGATTCAGCGAACAGTGGACGGCTGACTATGTGTATAACTTCCTGATTCTTGCAAAGCGTGAAAAGCCAAGCAAGGAAGAAATCAAGGAAGCTCAGGCAAAAATGAAAAAATAACTACACATATCAATATATAAGAGTATAGTCAACGCAAATGACTGAAGAAGAAAGAAGAAGTCTAAAAAACTTTGACGCTAAGGTTAGGGAACTGATTTCAAAGTACAACGAACTGAAACAGGAAACTGCTGACCTTTACAACGAACTCGAACTCAAGGATGCTGAAATCCAGAACCTGAAGAACGAGCTCGCTCAAAGCAAGCGTGACTACTCCAACCTGAAAATTGCCAAGATGATTGAGATAAACGATAGCGAATTCAGAAACGCTAAACAACGTATAACTCAATTAGTCAGAGAGGTAAATAAATGTATAGGAATTCTGAGTACTATGTAACTCCGTAGATATCAATGGAAGGTAAATTAAATATCAAGGTAAGCGTTGAAGGTATAGAATTGCCTTTGACCGTGAACGGCACTGATGAGGAAAAGGTGTATCGTGACGCTGCTACTCTGATTCAGCAGCGACTGCGTGCATTGCGTGACCGCTACCCTAACCTTCCTACTGATAAATACTATTACGCTATGGCGATGCTAAACACTGCTGTTGACTCTGTTCGTACAGCCAATAGTGCCAGCACCGAACCCTATAAAGAGATGATGACAGACCTAGAAAAGGAAATTAATAACGTTCTGTAAATTGTCACCAACTCTTCTCTGATTCCCTCCTACATTACTGCAAACGGCTTTTCAGGTTGTCAAAAGGCATTTTGATGACTTGACTTATTGTGCATTGAACTTTTAACCCCTTAAAACCAAAAATATTAAATAACAATTTAAATAATTATGACACCAACAGGTATAATCATAGCCGTTGCATGCTTCTTAGTAGGCGGAATACTTGGCTACTTCGTGTTCAGATATGTACTGAAACAGAAGTTTAAACACACTTTGGAAGAAGCGGAAATCCAAGCTGAAACCATTAAGAAAGATAAACTCCTTGAGGTAAAGGAGAAATTTATCAACAAGAAGGCTGAGCTTGAAAAGGAAATGTCTGCACGCAACCAGAAGATGCAGCAGAATGAGAACAAACTCAAACAACGTGAGCTTTCACTTAACCAACGCAACGAGGAACTGAACAGACGCAAACAGGATCTCGAAGTGGAAAAGGAACAGGTGGAACGTCAGAGCAAGGCAATTGAAATCAAGTCTGAAGAACTGAGCAAACTGCAGGAGCAGGAAATTGCCAAATTGGAATCAATCAGCGGTCTTTCTGCTGACGAAGCCAAGGAACACCTTGTGGAAACACTTAAGGATGAAGCTAAGACACAGGCTCAGCAGTATATCAACGAAATCATGGATGATGCCAAGATGACTGCCAATAAGGAAGCTAAGCGCATCATAATCCAGAGCATACAGCGAGTGGCTACAGAAACCGCAATTGAAAACTCAGTAACTGTTTTCCATATCGATTCTGATGAAGTCAAGGGTCGTGTGATTGGTCGTGAAGGACGTAATATTCGTGCGCTCGAAGCAGCTACAGGAACAGAAATCGTGGTTGACGACACTCCAGAAGCAATCGTTATCTCAGCCTTTGACCCAGTTCGCAGGGAAATTTGTAGACTTGCACTCCACCAACTCGTTGCCGACGGACGTATTCACCCTGCACGCATCGAAGAGGTTGTTGCAAAGGTTAAGAAGCAGGTTGAGGAGGAAATCATAGAAACTGGTAAGCGTACAGCTATCGACCTTGGTGTTCACGGACTTCACCCAGAACTGATTCGTATTGTAGGTAAGATGAAATACCGTTCATCCTACGGACAGAACCTTCTGCAGCACGCACGCGAAACAGCCAACCTCTGTGCTGTGATGGCAAGCGAACTCGGTCTTAATCCTAAGAAAGCACGTCGTGCCGGACTTCTCCACGATATTGGTAAGGTACCTGATGAGGATCCTGAAATTCCACACGCAATCTATGGCGCTAAACTCGCTGAGCAATATAAGGAGAAGCCAGACATCGTGAATGCTATTGGTGCACACCACGACGAAATGGAAATGACTACCCTGCTCTCTCCTATCGTTCAGGCTTGTGATGCCATCTCTGGCGCTCGCCCTGGTGCTCGTCGTGAAATTGTAGAAGCATATCTGAAGCGTCTTAACGATCTCGAATCACTTGCTGCTGCATATCCAGGCGTAACCAAGACCTATGCAATTCAAGCAGGTCGTGAACTCCGTGTCATCGTTGGTGCTGACAAGATTAGCGACAAGGAAATCGAAACTCTCAGCAACGATATCGCTAAGAAGATTCAGGATGAAATGACTTATCCAGGACAGGTTAAGATAACCGTTATCCGCGAAACCAGAGCAGTAAGCTTCGCGAAGTAATTTGATAAATACAAAAAAAGAAGGAGATGGCAAAAATGTCATCTCCTTCTTTTTTGTATTTAAGGTAGGTTCTAAAAATTCTGTTTTTAGTTTCCCTACCCAATGTATTTGAGTTTTATCGTTCGGTTACAATGCTCGCATTGCGCTCTCAAAAGCTGACAAAAGTCCACTTACATAAAATCAAAAATCGTCTCGACATAATTTATAGAACCTACCTTTAACAAATTAAAGTATTGTCTTCACAGCTTCCAACATTCCTTTGTCCTGAATGAGCTGCAAGTAACCGGCAACCATGTCAGTAAGACCAGGAACGGTGTTGTTGAGATTCTCATGCCAGATGAAGTCTGCAGCAAGCACACCTTCTGCTACTTTGCGAGTATCGCCTGTTGCCCAGAGGTTCTTGAGATGTTCTACAATTTCAGGAGCATCGTTTGGCTCAATTGGTGCTCCATCAGCGCGTGTGCCGCCCTTATAATAAGTGATGATAGCAGCAAGACCGAACACAAGACCGCGAGGAAGTTCACCCTTTCGCTCGAGGTAAGTCTTGACTCCTGGAAGGTCACGTGTCTCGTACTTTGGGAAGGAGTTAAGCATGATACTTGTTACCTGATGGTCAACGTATGGATTATTGAAACGCTCCAGCACGTCTGTAGCAAACTTTTTAAGTTCATCCATAGGAAGATTGAGTGTCTGCATGAGTTCCTCAAACTGTACCTTGTGGATGTATTTGCCGACTATAGAATGATTGCATGCATCACGGACAATGTTTATGCCGCTGAGATATGCCACAGGTGAAAGCACGGTGTGAGGACCGTTGAGCAAAGTCACCTTACGCTCATGATATGGTTTTTCGCTCGGAGCGATAAGTACATGAAGTCCTGCACGTTCAGCTGGGAATTCCTTACGAAGCGCAGCAATAGACATGTTCTCCGGTTTCTCAATCACCCAGAGGTGGAATGCCTCACCCTGAACAACAAGGTTGTCTGCATAGCATACCTTCTTCTGTATGTCTGCTATTTCCTTGCGAGGAAAACCTGGAACGATGCGGTCGACAAGAGTTGCACAAACATAGCAATAGCGAGTGAACCAATCCTTGAACTTCTCGTAGTCCTTACCGAAATCATCCTTCCACAGCTCAATATACTGATAGATGCACTCCTTTAGTTTGTGTCCATTGAGGAATATCAGCTCACAAGGCATGATGATAAGACCCTTGGTGCGGTCACCCTTGAAAGTTTTGAAACGACGGTAAAGCAACTGAGTCAGTTTGCCTGGATAGCTTGATGCAGGAGCGTCGGTGATTTTACAAGTATCGTCAAAGGCAATACCTGCTTCTGTAGTGTTGGAGATTACGAAACGGATTTCCGGTTGATCTGCCAAAGCCATAAACGCATTGTTCTGGCTATATGGATTGAGTGCGCGGCTGATGCAGTCTATACGTTCAAGAGAGTTGACAGCCTTTCCTGCCAAACGGCCTTGAAGATTGACATGATAAAGGCAATCCTGTCCGTTCAGCCAATCTACCATACCTCGTTCGATTGGTTGTACAACTACGACAGAAGAGTTGAAATCTGTACGCTGGTTCATGTGATAGATAATCCAATCTACAAAACAACGCAGGAAATTACCCTCACCAAACTGGATGATTCGTTCAGGAGCACTACTCTTGGGTGCTGTCCGAGCATTTAATGCTTTAAGTGACATAGATAAATAATAATAAGTTGTATATTTGTAAAATATCTGCAAAGTTACGAAAATTAACTATTACAATCGCATCGTTACGAAAAAATTGAGTTTGGCATATAAGTAAAATCTATAAAAAGTCATATCTTTGCATTCTAATAGAATCAACAAACACTAAAGACATCTTTCCTATATAACAATGAATAAAAAGACTGCTATATTCCTCGGCACAACTTTGCTGCTTGCTTCTGCCTGTGGTAATAAGAAACAGGAACAAACTCAGGAGAAACAGAACGTTGTTCCCGAACAGATTGAAATACGTAAATCGACTTTGAAAATTCCTGTTACTGCCGAATTCTTCTCAATCACCAATCTCGGCAGCATTAACATCGATTTCAAGGAAGGTCCATACAGCATTGTGGCAGAAGGTGACTCTATGCTTATTCGTCAGATTGAAACGGAATTTGATAGTGGAGTTCTGACGGTTAATATGCCTTCTGAACGAAACGACGGAGTGAACCGTTTCAATTCTCAGGCAACGACAACTCTGCACATACAATGCCCTGAATTGAGGATAATGGCAATCTGCGGTTCGGGAAACTTTACATCTAATTCAAAAATTAATTCCTCCAATTTGGAAATTGGAGGAATGGGATTAGGAGAAATCCATTTCGACAGTATTTCATGTGAAGAATTCAAATACCAGTCAAACGTAGAGACTATTGCTGAATTCAAGTCGGTAAATTGTAAAAATGCATCTGTCTTCGTTTACGGAACCAGCAATTCCACCTTTGATATCAAAGCATCAGGGATTTCTCTTATCGATGTGGGCGGAAATGCTGTGTTGAACGCAACCGTAGCTTCGAAAGTAATTGAGATGGCTACTTCAGGACTTGCTAATGCATCTGTTGATGTTGATTGTGAAGCTGTGAAACTGACTTCGCAGAATCAGTCGGTTGTCAATATCTCCGGAAAAGCAAAAGAGAATTATTTGAGAAACTTCCACACTTCTACTATTAACAATCATCTGAAATAAAGGAAAACCTTAGTTTTAGCTCTATTAACCTTTTGCTGATGATGTTAGAATCAAGAATAAATGTTTAGTGTTTGCGCACCAGTTCTACGAAAGAATAGGCATGTGAGTGTTTTTCGTCGGGAGAATATGACTCATGGCTGACTTCTGTCCATTCATCAAAATCCACCTCTGGGAAAAACGTATCGGCAGTCTCTGGTGTGTCGTCAATCAATGTGAGACAAAGACGGTCTGCCAACGAAAGAGCTTCCTGATATACAGAAGCACCTCCGATGATGAATACCTCATCTGCCGTAGCATCACCCTCAGCAGATAACTGTCGGCAATAATCCAAAGCCTCATTGAGTGAGCGGAAAATCTCTACTCCATTGATATCCGAAGCATTAAGTTTCCGTGAGAGAACGATATTCCTACGGTTTGGAAGCGCTCCCTTGGGCAGAGAACGGAATGTATTACTGCCCATTATGATGGTATTACCCGTTGTCAGATTCTTGAAATGCTTCAAATCATTTGGCAAATAATAAATAAGGTTATTGTCTATGCCAATCGCCCTATTCTTCGCCATCGCAACAATTATTGATAATCTCATTGTTTATTCAAAATTTAAACACTCACCACTCCCTTAATATGATCCCATGGATCGTAATCAGTCAGGGTAAAATCTTCGTACTTGAACGAGAAGATATCTTTGACATTCGGATTGATATGCATCTTCGGCAAAGCACGAGGAGTGCGTGAAAGCTGAAGTTTTACCTGCTCCAGATGGTTGAGATAAATGTGTGTGTCTCCTGTTGTATAGACAAAGTCGCCTGGCTGAAGACCGCAAACCTGTGCCATCATCATTGTTAGGAGAGAATAGCTTGCGATATTGAAAGGCACACCGAGGAAAGTATCTGCACTTCGCTGGTAGAGCTGGCATGAGAGTTTTCCATTGGCGACGTAGAACTGGAACATCACATGGCAGGGAGGCAGGTTCATATTGTTCAGATCAGCTACGTTCCAGGCAGACACAATCATTCGGCGTGAGTCTGGATTGTTCTTAATCTGAGAAATCATCTCGGAAATCTGATCTATATGTCCTCCGTTATAATCAGGCCATGAACGCCATTGATAGCCGTAGATATGTCCAAGACCACCGTCTTCATCAGCCCATTCATTCCAAATACGCACTCCGTGTTCCTGAAGGTATTTGACATTTGTGTCACCATTGAGGAACCACAGCAGTTCATAGATAATTGATTTTAGGTGAAGTTTCTTTGTCGTTAGAAGAGGAAAACCTTCAGAGAGGTTGAATCTCATCTGATTGCCAAAGACGGAGATTGTTCCTGTTCCTGTGCGGTCGCTTTTCTCAACTCCTTCAGTAAGAATGCGGTTTAGTAAATCAAGATATTGTTTCATTAGTTTGGTACAGCAATTATCAAAAATAGGGGTGGCTATTGGATTCCACCCCTATTGATTAAACACTAAGTATTATAGGTTAATACTCTTCTATTGTTTCTTGTTTGCAGAGTAAACAATCTTGAGAGCGTAAGCTTTACGTAGAGCCTGCTTCACATCGGTAATGATACCCATTGGAGCCTTATGGTCAGCCTTGATAGACATTGTGAAGAATGGTTGGTCACTTTCACCCATATTGCTTCGTTCGGTACGTGCGAAGTCATAAACTTCGGATGGTTCAGCATATTTGTCGTTCAGCTGTACGCGAGTAGCTTCACCGAACTGGGATTTAAGTTGATCTGTTGGTTTACCGATATAGATAAACGAAGTACAAGACTTACGGGCAAGCTTCTCAAGTTGAGTTCCGACTGGTCGGTCAATCTTTACCTTCAATGTCACTTCACGCATAGTAGTAACCATCATGAAGAAGAACAGGATAGTAAAGATCAAGTCAGGGAGAGAAGATGTATTCATCTCAGGCATCTCTCTGCTGCCGTTTTTATTAAATCTGCTCATTTTGCTTGTCCGTATTTTTTAGGTTCAGCTTCTGAAATCTTCTGAGGATATACCTTACGAATTGCTTCTTGCTCTTCTTTTGTACATTGTGAGAATGTTACATGGAATTTCTCCTTTGCAAGTTCGTCACGCAGTTCATTGTAAGCAGCAACCAATTCGTCCTGTACTTGGAAGTAAACACCGTAACTTGTACCGCGGTCTGTCTGGACAGAGATAACGTGATTTACAGTTACAGGATACGCACCAATACCATCGATATTCTTGATGACTACCTCAGGAAGATTAGGTCTGTTGTCCTTATTCTGAATAAATTCCTTTGCTCTTGCTCTTACGTCTGCGAGTGTTACATAGTCATCACCAATCATCAGGTAGTCGTTCTGGTTGATACGTATGTTGAGAATGTTACGCTCCTTGACTTTAATCTCATTGTTTTGCTGTTCATCTTCTGGCGGACGAGGCAGAGTTCTACCCAAACCCTGATCCGTATCCATAGATGTTGTCACAAGGAAGAAGATGAGCAACATGAATGAGATGTCGGCTGTAGAACTGGTGTTCAGTCCCGGCATTTTTCTCTTTTTCTTTGCCATAGTTACTCAGAGTTTAGTTGTTACTACTTTGAAAGAGATTTAGCCACCATGCTCCAGATTGTAACTCCGATTGCTCCCAAAACGAGGATATTAATAGAAATCATTGAAGCATCTGTGATGAGAGAGTCGAATGAGTGCTCAGATGCGAGCCAAAGTTTATTATTAATAAGGAGTTCGCTGTCAAGCATAGTAGCACCGATTGCAAAACCGATTCCGATAGCTGCTACAGGAAGACCGAATTGATAGATAATAGACTTGCTCAAGCCGAATTCCATGATGTATCTTACGAAGCTGCCAATCATGCATACTAAGCAAACTATTACGAATACACCCATGAGAATCAGGACACCGTCTGTGAAAATAGGAGCATTCATCTTTGGGTTCTCTTCGTATGGTTCACCGAAGCCAACGAAGAAGAACAGCGCTAAAATCAGAACGCTGATTCCTATTAGACCTCCTAATAGATATTTAGAAAATTTTTCGATATTCATATAAACATCTCCTTTAATTAAGTGTTATAAGAGATTGAAAATTACTTCTTTGCGTTGAATTTGTAAACGATATCGAGGAGGTCGATAGTAGAGTTCTCCATCTGAGTTGTGATACCTTCAATCTTAGCAAGGATGTAGTTGTAGAATACCTGAAGGATGAGGGCAACAATGATACCGAAGATTGTTGTCAACAGAGCGACCTTCATACCACCGGCAACGACTGTTGGAGAGATGTCACCTGCAGCCTGAATATCATCGAATGCCCGAACCATACCAATCACAGTTCCCAAGAATCCGAGAGATGGAGCCATACCGATGAAGAGTGTAATCCAAGAGCATCCCTTTTCAAGGTTAGAAGCCTGAACAGCACCGTAAGAAACGACTGCCTTCTCAACTGAGTCAGCACCTTCGTTCAGACGCATGATACCCTGATAGTAGATAGAAGCGATAGGACCGCGTTCGTCACGTGCGATAGCCTTAGCACCTTCAACATCGCCCTTAAGGAGAGCAGCTTCGATGTCTTCAGTCATACGACGAGGATTAACATCTGAAAGTGCGAGGTAGATGATACGTTCGATACAGAATGCAAGACCGAATACGAGAGCGATAGCAACGAAAGCCATGAAGCCTGCATCACCTTCGATGAACTTTGTCTTAAGTCCTTGGTATGCACCAACTTCTCTGAGTTCTTCTTCTGCAGGAGCAGCTTCTTCCTCTGCTGCAGTTTCTTCAGCTGCAACATCTTCAGTTGAATCTACTTCAGCAGCTTCAGCGTTTTCGTCGTCTGTTGCTTCAACAGCTTCAGTTGCTTCTTCAGTTGCTTCTTGAGCATAAACTGCCTGGTTCATACCAAATAAAAGAAGACCAGACATAGCAATAATTGCAAATACTTTTTTCATTTTGTTTGTTTTGTTTTAAGATTAATAATTATTATTTGTTATTTATTGTTACGTGTTATTGTTGTTTTGCGGAGAGAGGGGGATTCGAACCCCCGAAACGCTTTTGACGTTTACACGCTTTCCAGGCGTGCCTCTTCAGCCACTCGAGCATCTCTCCTCAGGGGTTTTTCTCTAAATCGGCTGCAATTTACAACATTTTTATGAAACAAGTGCAAATTTAAATACAAAAATACAGTTTTTTTCTTGATATAATTACTTATTATGTCATAATTTTTGTTTTTCCATGCAAAATTAACGGTTTTACAAAGTAAAAAGCTTGTTTGCATTGTCATTTGTCACTCTTTCAACTTCGGATAAAGACACATTATAAATATCAGCCAACTTTCTCGCCACTTCTACCACAAACGAACTTTCATTTCTTTGTCCTCGATGTGGAACCGGGGCCATATATGGTGAGTCTGTCTCAAGAACTATGCGTGAGAGCGGAACGATTTCCTGCAGCACTTCGGGCAGTTTTGATTTCTTGAAAGTCAGAACTCCTCCGATTCCGAGAACGAAGTTTTCATATTTCAAGAGTTGTGATGCTTCCTCTGCAGTTCCTGTAAAACAATGAAAGACTCCTGAAAGCGATGATGACGGGAATTTGTTGAGAATTGCCAGCATTTCCTCATGTGCTTTCCGGCAATGAATCATGAGCGGAAGATGATACTTAATACCCCACTCTACCTGACGTTCGAACGCTGCCAGTTGTTCAGACTTGTAGGTTTCATCCCAGTATAAGTCTAGTCCTATCTCACCAATAGCAATAAAAGGTACGGGAGAGCTGCCGTTCTTTAACTGTTCTTCCATGGAGTCAAGAACAGAATCGATGTCTCTCTTTGTTGGATCAACCTCTTCCGGATGCAAGCCTATCATAGGATATAGCACATCACGGTGAGTGGAACAAAGTTCGATGATTCTGGGCAAAGTGGTTTCATCGATATTGGGAAGAAGTATCTTCTCAATACCGTTTTGCTTTGCTCTATCCAGAACTTCGTCGAAGTCTTCAAGAAACTCTGTTCCGTCTAAGTGCGAATGGGTGTCGAACATAAGTGAAGTGTGAAGAGTGAAGTGTGAAGAGTGAAGTGTGAAGAGTATTTAGAACTTGCGTCCCATGAGTTTGGTGAACAGAGCGCGAAGCTCGGATTTCTTCTGCTCTTCTACTGCAACGGCTTGCAGTTCTTCTTGCGCTTCGGCAAACAGTTCGTTGATTCTGCGTTCACAAATTTCACGTACTTTTATCTCATTGTAGAGTTTTCTGACTGCGTTGATTTTCTCTTCGGCTACAAAGTTCTCTTTGTTAATCCATTCAGTCAGTTGTTTCTTCTGTTCTGGATTAGCAAGATTGAGAGCGTTGATAAGCAGGAATGTCTTTTTGTTGCAGAGGATATCTCCACCTGGCTTTTTGCCGAAGGTTTCGAAGTCTCCATAGACATCGAGCAAATCATCCTGAAGCTGGAAGGCAAGACCGATTTTCTCACCTATATTATATAGATGATTGGCATCAGCGGTTGGTGCTCCTGCCAACTGTGCTCCGATTTTCAGGGCGCAGGCAAGCAGCAGAGATGTCTTCAGACGAATCATTTCCATATATTCCGCCTCAGTAACATCCATTCTTGTTTCGAATTCGATGTCGAACTGCTGGCCATCACACACTCCCAATGTAGCACTATTGAAGGTTACCAATGCCTCGTTGAGATACTGTGGATTTATGGTGGAAGGATGATATTCCACTTGATCAACCGTACGGTTTTCTGTCATAAGGCGATAAGCAAGAATCAGCATAGCATCACCGGAGAGGATGGCTGTGTTGTCATCCCATTTCTTATGCACACATGGATTTCCTCTACGTACTTCTGCCTTGTCCATCAGGTCGTCGTGAAGAAGTGTGAAGTTGTGATATACTTCCAACGCCAAAGCCTGTGGAATGATGGTTTTCACATCGTCCTTGTAGAGATTATATGCCAGAAGCATCATCAATGGGCGGATGCGTTTTCCTCCAAGTGACAGCACATATTCAATTGGTGCGTATAATCCGTAGGGAGAATCCGAATAATTCAGAGATTTTATTTCCTGATTGATCAGATTAGATAACTCCGATTGTGTATAGTTCATATATGAATTCTGAAAATGATTGCACAAAAAAATCGCACAATACTATTATATCGTGCGATTTATACGATTTATTCTGATTACTGCTGCAGAACGAAACGAACTGGAACAGAGAATCTACAACGTACTGGTTTACCGCGCTGCTTACCAGGTTTCCACTTTGGCATAGCACTTACAACACGAAGAGCTTCTTTGTCAAGGTGTTCTTCCACAGACTTGGCGATTTGTGCGTCAACAACAGAACCGTCCTTGTTTACCACGAAGCGAACGAGTACTGTACCTCTTGCACCCTTGTCGATTGCAGCTTGTGGATACTTGATGTTCTTGTTGAAGTACTGCATAAGAGCAGCATCACCACCTGGGAATGCAGGACCGTCTTCCAAGATTTCAAAGATTTCGTTTTCGTCTTCTTCTTCCTGAGCAGGACCAACGTCTGCAACGATGCTTGCCCCGTGAGAAACTTGTGCTGCAGGACCGGCAGTAGCCTCAGTTGTCTCTTCAGTAGATTCGATTTCAGTTTCCTCAATTTCTGTGTTGTTGTCCACGATGTCGAGGATTTCTGCTACTGGAGGAGTATCAGCTGGTGGTGGTGGAGCAGCGGTAATGATTGGTTGAGTGATTGGTACAATTTCCTCTTCCATTGGTGCATAAGCTGCATACACCACAGGTTCTGTTTCTTCATATTCGCGGGTAGTCCACTGGAAACAAGCGAACATAATTGCCAGCGCAAATATGTAACCTATCAGAAGGCCCGAGGTTCTCGTTCCTTCAAGATCGGCTTTCTTTGATTTTTTAATTTCCATAAGTATTATTTATTTTATTATTATCTGGATTTGTATGTTCAATTAGGGTGTTAGAATAGCAGTTTCCTGCCGTTTTCTGAAATTCAATGGCAAAAATAATACATTTTTTTTACACCAAACATATTTTTGACAAATTTTTATTCAGAAAAGTGGATTTTTAATGTTTTTAATAGTGTTTTACATTATTTCCAATTCCAATCCCATTGAGTTGACGCGTATGAACTTTCAACCACTTCCTCGATTGCATCCGACAGATTACAGAAGAAGTTGATTCCTGTGAAGTCTTCCAGTTGATCAATACTCATGGCGTGTTGCTTCATCAAGGTTGATGGTGGATAATTACTAGAGGAATAATTTGTTCCGCCATCATCGGTATAGTTCTTGTGCTCCATCAGGAAACCGACTGCCTGGAAGCTGCCTGAGCGAGTTTCAGCAAGAATAGCCATAAAGTAATATGCTGGAACAGGTACTTTCACGCTTCTTCCCAAGACATTGTATGTGTTGAAAGAGGTTTTAATCTGATTAGACTTGATTGTACCACCTTTGCACACATATATATTCTTATATTTGTATTCACCGTTTGTCTTGCTGCGTGCCCATTTCTGAATTCCCTGTTCGAGAGTTGCCCAATAACCACCGTTGAAGTCATAGAGCTGTGGCGACATATTACTCATGTAGAATGTCTGCTGGTTAGCCTCTGTGGAATTCTGACGGTCGAAAGATGCACATAAGTGTCCTCTGCTATATCCTTTGCCGGAATAGGCTGTGGTAGGAAGCTGGCATGCTTCAGGTAAATCAGGATCTACACCCCATGCCTCGGTACGCCCTACTCCATTGGCAACAACTCGGGTTTTGTCGTCGAAACGGAAGGCAACCCAGCGGCTATGGTAGCTGGCTGAGTCGTATTCCAGGCAGAAGTTCACGACTTTTTCAGTAGTACTATTGCTGGCATTTGCCTTATGTACAATAAACTTATACTGTTTGCCGTGGCGAATTGCCGGAACTTCGAGGCGTGATGCATCAGGATTGTTTACCCAGTCGTTGTTTCCTTCGGCATCGGTAACCTCACCTGAATTTCCACCGCCTCCAGGAGAAAGACGATATCCGTCATCATCCTTGCTACATGCTGCCAGAGTAAGCAGCATGAGCAGGATGTATGCTAATGAATAGTTCTTTATGGAAAAATTCTTAATCAATCGAATCATAGTGTTATTCTGGCTTTGAACCGATTACAGTACCTCCGATTTCAGCGTAAGAGGTGCCCTTCAAACCAGGTATTTTGAAATAACTCTCAATGCTTCCGTAGAGCAGAACTTGTTGACCTAAGTATTCAGGATGAGCCATGAGTTCCAATCCTGTACGAATATCACCCTTGGGAAGCTGTACAGGAACACACTTGGTGATGTCAGTTTCATTTGGAGTGTCAGCAATCAGAATTTCTGTCTGTGCTTCTGCTGGAACTTCAAATTTCACAGTTTCTGCATTGTAGCCGTTTCCATCAACATAGCCAACGATATAACCCTTTACGTATGAAGGAATTTGTTTTCCGTCAACGTAAGTTTCAATAACTTTAGCTACAGAGAATGGCTCGTTGTATGTACCACCGGTCGGGGTTTCTGTGTTGCCACTTCCACCACCATCGGTTATTCCGTTGATAGAATACAGATAAGCTTCATTAGCTACAGTTTCTGGAGTGTTGCCCTTATAGTTAACAACCTTACCACAGATAACTACTTCATCATTAAGTTGAGGAATGTTTCCTGATTGGTATTTAGTTTTACCGAAGTACATAACTCGGAAGCAGTAGAACTTCACATCTTCTGCACCTTCTTCTGCTATGTAGAATGAAGCATTTCCGTATGTGTTGCTACCGAAATTGCCGTCCTTAGTGTTAAATTCAACGATTCTACCTTTAATATAAACATCGTTTGTAGAATTTACGTCAGAACCAAGAGACTGTGCGTACTGAATTGCTGCAGCTGGGTTGAATGGCGACTCAAGAGTACCATTACCCTTTGGCTCGAGCACTACAGTCTTGTCTGGATCTGTTCCGTAACCCTTGCCGTTGAAGATAGCGAATGAAGTGCTCTTCATACCTGGTGCACCGAAATAGGTTTCGAGTGAACCGTAGAGGATAACTTCCTGCTTGATGTTGTTTGGATTGTCAGAAAGGTTGATAGCAGTACGTACATCACCAACCGGCAGTTGAACTACAAGACACTTACCTACCTCAGTTTCGTCAGCAGATTCAGCGATGAGGATGTTGGAAGCTACTCCAGAAATAGCTTCGAACTTAGCGCCTTCAGCAAGTTTCTGACCTTCTACGCAACCAACGATATATCCCTTAACCCATGCATTTCCGTTCTGGCTTGCGATTGCCTGGCTAACTGAGAATGGCTTTTCACGAGTAGTGTCGTTTGTTGGAGTTGTGCCATTACCGTTTTCTTCGTATTCACCCTTCTTGACCATGAGGTTCTTGACTTCCCATGTAGAAGCTTCTTTATCTCCAGCCTCATAATAGAGAGCTACAACCACATTTGGCTGATTGAGTACTTCTGCAGGTAAATTTGCACCAGTTGAATAGAAAGTTGTATAGTCTTTACCTTCTGTCATCTTGATGTCAAGGTCATACCATGTAGCTGTGGTTACGTCACCTACATAGTCAGCACTAACACGAAGCAATTCCTTGGTAGTAGTACGCTTGTAGCGAAGGACATAGTCAAAAACGGCTTGAACTGCGTCCTGACCAGTGAGGTCGAACGAAGGTGAAACAAGCCATGTTTTCGTTGCTTTATTCACGCTGTTCTGGTATCCGGAGATATAAGCAGTTGAATAACTGTTTGCCCAAGAATAGCCTTCAGCTTCTTCAGTTACGACTTTGAATTTGCCAAGACTGCTGGCGAAAGTTTCGCTAAGGAAAATACCAGTCTTGCTGGGGTCATTCTCTTCTTGCTCCTGAATGAAATAAGGAGCAGGAACATCTTCACAGGCTGTGAAGCAACCAAGTGCTATCACAGGAAGAATAATCTTTTTGAATAACTTTTTCATATGTTTATTTTTTTATTTTAATCGTATATAATATTGTTACATCACTCCGTTCTGTGAATCTTCCCTTAATTAAGTATATCCTCTCGAGAACGAAGCTGGAACTGCCAGTCATTGTTGTAGCGTGTCAGCACACCAACAACATCGTGTTGTCCTTCTGGGATTGTGTCTGAAGAGAAATTGGCAAGAGCGCTCTGACGCATGGTGATGGTCTGCGAACCTATTGTGATCTGGTCGTTCACACCATTTCCGTTGTCGCGGTCGTCATAGACAGCAAATACTTTACGGTATTCGCCGCTGACCATAATTCCCTTCATCGTAGCATTGTGAATCTTCACAAACATTGGTGCCCACTGTTCCTTGCTCTCATTCTTCAGGAATGTGTCGTCTATGAGAACTGGCTTCACTTCGTCAACAGTTTCGCTGTAGCCGATTACAACCACATTGGTCTTGGCAAACTGCTTGAGCATGCCGCCGAGACTTGAGCGTGCATCGTCTGCTGTAGCATCGTTGCTGCTTGTAATATAAGGCATTCCGACTTTTGCCATTCGTCCATATCCTCCGACATACAATCCCTTCAAATAAACCACGACATGAGTACCTACAGGATACTTTGCCCAGAGGCTGTTGTCGTTGATACCAACCTGGATAGCGTCGTTTCCCTTACGTACGAAAATACCCTGATAGAGGTTTCCGCTTATATCGTTTGCCATAACATATCCGTCGAAGATGAGGTCGTCCTCAACAAACGCATAAGTGGAGTTTGCTATTTCGTTCTTGTACTTTTCCTTCACGTCGGCAATCGTGGTGTTCACTTCTGTTGCCTCACGGTCGCTTTGGTAAATAGTTCTGTCCTCGTGCGGCTCTGAGTAGTTGAACTCTCCACACGAAGTTAAGCCAAAGCAAATACTTGCAATGAATGCAGTTATATATATATTGTATTTCTTCATGGCTTCTTTAGAATTTATAGTTAACATTCAAGAATAAATTAAATGGATATGCATAGACATACTTTGAATTGCGTCTGAAGTCATACGCCTTTCTGTTGCCCTGTGCATTAGTGTTATCACGATTTTCTTCACGTCCACGCATACGCATGTTGGTGTTGTTGGTGATGTTTGTCAGGTTGAGGTTGATGCTCATCGTACGTCCCTGCTTGAGGCGGATGAACTTACCGATAGATGCATCCAGCATGAATGCTCCGTCGAACTTCTCCTGCTTTGGAGAATAGGTATCAACCAGCTTGCCGTTTTGGTCGAAGAGAAGACCACCGTTCTCTTCCAGCTCAGCCTTGGTCACATTGTAGTAAGATACTCCGTCCTCACCGATTGTCGGTGTGTAGGAAGCTAAGTCGCGGTTGGTAGAAAGTCTGCGGCTTGGAGAGAAGTAGCTGTAGATACGGTCGTAGTAGTTAGCCTTGATTTCGAAGAAATAACCGTTGATGTTGTATTTAGCTCCTAAACTCAATGCTGTGAGTGGTGTAGCTCCAACTCTCATTCCGTTGGTGACAACAATCAGAGGCATGTCATGAGTGTCGTCGTAAATCTTGAAATCGTTGGCATCGTCGTATGTTCTTGTTGCAGAAACATCGTTCACATACTTGGCTTCGGTGAGCGCACCTACAAAGTCCATTGAGAAATTGCTTGTGAAACGATACTCGAGTGCGAGTTCAGCCCCGTAGTGCTCTTTGTCGATTCCGTTCATTGTGAGGTAAGTGAAACGCTGTTCACCATCGTCAAAGAACTGAGCCTGTTCAATCTGATTCTGGAACTTGGTGTAGAAACCATTCAACTGACTATAGAAGTTGCCCCAGTTGAAACGGTATTCGATTTCGCCGTGCATCACTTTCTCGTTTGCCAGATCCTTAACGAAGTCGTTGCGCATCTGGGCGCCGATAAATGCGTTGCGAGCGATTGGCGGACGCCATTCATAACCACCGGAAACGAACACTCTGTGGTGTGCATTGAAGTTGTAACCGAGCTGAATCTTTCCGCCGCCAGAGAGGAATTTAGCTGTACCGCTGCTTCCCTTGGAGTGCTCAGGAGAACGTCCGTTGCGCATCAAACCAACACGCTCGATGGTAGTTCCGTTGACGTCGCCGCTGAACACAGCTGAGAAATTGCTTGCTGTAAGTGAATATGAAGCCCATGCTTGAGCCTTGTTCACGTTGATATTGTAGTTGTAGCCGAACTTGTCGCCCTTGCGGATAATTCTGTTCGGGTTGTCGAGGTCGTTCTGTGCTTCGTCGCTGTAGAGACCGAAGTCGCTTACTGCGAAGCGGTCGATATCTGTGTGGTACTTGCTACCCAGCAGGTCACTCATGGTCTTGTAGTGCATACCGTGAGTGTAACTGTAGTTAAGACCGGCGTTGAGACTGTTCTTGCTGTTGAAATTGTGGTTGAACGCAGTTGCGATGTTCCATTGCAGCTGGTCGTCGTGGCTTTCTTCTAGCCAGTAAACAGACTCGCCGTTTGCCGCATGGTTGATGGCATAGAGCTTGTCCCAGTCAATTTGACGGTTTCTTTCCGAAGACGTCCAGTAATCATACTGTTGCTGCCATTTATACAATTCCCATTCGTTAGGAACTTTCTCGTAAACGGCAAACATGGCACTTGGCATATAGTTGTAGTAGTCAGGACGTGGGTCGGCTGCGTTGTTTCCACGGTTCAGATAAGTCTGTCCGTACTTGGCGTAGCGAAGAGTTGTGGTTGTGGTCAGCTTTGACTGATCGTCGATTTTATAGTCCCAGGTGAGGATTGCCGTTGGTTCAACGGTCTTTCTTACGCGGCTGCTACGCTTCTTGCCGTTCTGATATCCCCAGAATGGATTGTAGTAGTGTGAATTAGCCAGCCAATAAGCTTCTTCCGTTGTCCAGCTTGCTGTAGCCTGGTCGGTTGGAGCGGCTATAAGCGAGAGAGAAAGGCTATGCTGGTCGTTGAAGAAGCGCTCAACACCGAGGAAGAGTGATGCTGCACGCATGTAGGTTCCCTTGATATTTCCTTCCTCGCCGTAACGCACGTTGGCTGTAGCTGCAAACGCCCATCCGTTCTTGATACCTGTAGCGTAGGTGTATGCCAGACGGCCGATGTAGTTGCGGTTAGTAAGAGATACTACAGCCTTGTTGCCTGCGGCAAACTGGCTTGCTCTCACATTGACATTAGAGCCGCCACCCAGATCCATGTAACCGAGGGTGTTCTGCTCATAACTTGTAATACCTTGCTGGTTACGAGTCACGTCGCTTAATCCTCCGAAGAGTGCTGAATAGCGGAATCGTCCTAATTCCACGTCGTTCATCTTAGCACCATTCAGATAGGTTCCGCTGTACATGGAGTCATAACCACGGACATTGAAAAACGCATGTCCGAAACGAAAATTGGTCTTGGACAGAAACATGTCATCGTTGAATGTGCTCAGCGCAGCAGAACCTTGTGAAGACATAATACCGTCCTCGTCCAATTCTGTTCCTGAGAACACAAACGATTCCAGATCATTGTAATCTGCAATGTCTGCACTGTCTGCCACTACCTGTGCATTCGCTCTATGTTGCGATAAACATAGTAAAGGCATGAGTAGCAAAATAACTTTTTTCATAATACTTTTTGGATCTATTTTTTTATGTTGATTTAGCATAAAACGTGGTGTCATAACACACCTCGTTGCAAATGTAAACAATTATTTTATTATTTTGACAAAATTTTATTAAAAGAATATTTTTTTTTCATTTTTATTTGGAGTGTAAATAAATATTACGAACTTTGCCTATTGTAACATATTATGTCATTTTTGTAACACCTACACATTAATATATAATAACAATTGCATATTAAATAACACTTGAAAAAATTTCTTCAAACTATGAAAATCGGTCAGAAACTAACCTTACTTTCCGCATTGGTAATGATTGCAGTTCTATGCTCGTTCATTATTCCCCGTCAGAACAACCGCACGGCTGTTTACGCTATTGCGTTCTACAACCTCGAAAACCTCTTCGACACCGTCCACGATGTTGTGATGGGTGAGGTAAACGGCGTGATGCAGGTTATTGAAGACAAGAATGACTATGAGTATCTCCCCGACGGAGCAAATCATTGGGGCACTATGAAGTATAATGCAAAGCTGAAGAATATGTCTGAAGCATTGTCTTGTCTCGCCACCGATGCAGACAGCCGTGTTCGTCTGCCGTTAGGTCCTGCCATCATCGGTGTTTCGGAAATCGAGAACCGTCATGTGCTTGAAGACCTTATTGCACAGCCTGCACTCAAGGATCGTGGTCTTAAGATCATTCATGAGGACGGACCTGACCGTCGTGGAGTGGAATGTGCATTCCTCTACAATCCAAAACTCTTCAAATACGAGAGCCACAAACTGGTTCCTTATGTTTATCCACCTGAAGATTCCACTCGCATAACCCGTGGATTCCTTGTCGCAACAGGCAAAATCGCTGGTGAGCGTGTTCATTGCATAGTTTGCCACTGGCCATCACGAATGGCTGTTTCCTTCTATCGTGAACTTGCCGGCCGTCAGGTACGTGTAGTTAAGGATTCACTCCTCCGTCTCGATCCTAAGGCAAAGATTTTCATCATGGGTGACATGAACGACGATCCTGACAACAAGAGTATGGCTGTTGAACTCGGTGCAAAACGTTATGCAAAGGATTGTGGTGAGCATGACCTCTTCAATCCGTTCTGGAACACACTTCGCAAGGACGGTATCGGTTCGCTTAAGTACGACGGCAAATGGAATCTCTTCGACCAGATTGTGTTTACTGGCAATCTCCTCGGTCATGACCATCCCACTACCCTCACCTATCTTGCCAACGAAGTCTTCAACCGTCCGTTCCTAACTCAGCAGGAAGGAAAGTTCAAAGGCTCTCCAAAACGAACCCACGGCAGTGGTGTTTGGCTCAACGGCTACAGCGACCACTACCCATCGGTGATTTATCTGAAGAAACAAGTAGAATAGAAGGCCCACCCCCTGCCCCCTCCCGTAATGGAGGGGAGTGCCATCCGGGTGGAGTGTGTTCTGCGGTTTGGCAGCAGAAAGAATAGATAATTCATTAATTATTATAATTTTAAACAAACGCTTATGAAAAATTTTACTTCTATGAAATTTGTCGTAGTTGCTTTGTTCCTTGCTATCGGAACTAAGGCTATGGCTGAGACAATTGATTGGGTTGCATCTGCTCAGGGCTATGCAAATCAAACAGATATCGCCAGCATCGATTTTGACGATGTAGTATCCGCTACGCTCGACAAAGGTGATAACAAAAATGGCCCAAAGTATTACAACACAGGTTCTGCCATTCGTCTCTATGGTGGTAACAGCATGACTATTACTGCAAAAGAAGCTACTCTCACAGAAATCAAATTTGTATTTGCATCAGGCGAAGGTTCTAACGCAATTAATGTTGACAATGGAGATTTTCAAACAGATTCATGGGAAGGTTCTTCTTCAACCGTTACCTTTACCATTGATGGTACTTCGGGACATCGCCGTATTGCATCTCTGCAAATTACATATACTAAAGGAGGCGATGTCGTAACAGTGCATCGTCCAGTCATCACTCCTGCTTCAGGTACCTACACAGAGGCTCAAACAGTAACAATTACAGCTGATGATGGCTTAGATATATACTATGCTATCAATAAAGCTGGTTACGTGAAATATACCGAACCCTTTGAAGTTAAAGAAACTACAATTATTACTGCTTATGCTCAGGATGCAAATGGCAACAAAAGTTCTGAAGCAACAAGCGAAATTAAGATTGTTGACCTTAGCGACATCGTTGGCAAGGGTACAGCAGAAGATCCTTACAATGTAGCTTCTGCCATTAAACTTCTTGCAGCAGGACAAGCTCCAAAGGAAGCCACCTTTGTTTCTGGTGTAATTTCACGCATCGGTATCGAAAAGGACGGACAGTTGACAGACCTGCCTGGAAACAGTTATGGAAATGCTACATACTTTATTAAGGATAAGGACGGTAGCGATGAACTTGAAATCTATCGTGGTTTTGGTCTTGGCGGTTTGAAATTTACATCTGAAGACGATATTAAAGTTGGTGATGAAGTTATCATTGAAGGTAATTTGAAACTTTTCGGTACCACTCCTGAAATGGACCAGGGTAATAAAATTTATTCTCTTAACGGTCAATTGCCAAAACCTGAAGTAACTTACGAAACGATCGCTGCAATCAAGGCTGCAGCAAAGGCTGAAGAAGTATTGGTTGCATTCAAGCTCAACAGCTTCCTCGTTACTTACGTCAGCGGCAGCAACATCTATATCACCGACGGCAAGGAAGGCTTCCTCCTCTATGGAACTACTACTGCTAAGGTAGGTGACAAGATTGACGGAACTGTTACTGGTAAGCTCTATCTCTATCATGGTCTTCCAGAACTCTCTTTGATGGATGTAGAGAATCTCTCAGTTGTATCTTCCGACAACGATGTAGTTGCTACTGAAATCGAAGAACTTGGTGACCTCGACACTCCAGCAGAAGCTCTGGCTTACACAAGCATGATTGTTAAGATTTCCGGTTTCAACGCAGGTGCAGAAGCTCTTACCGACCGCGCAGTCACAATCAACCAGAATGGTGACGAAGTAACTGTTTACGACCAGTTCAACCTTCTCTCAACTACTCAGTTCAGCACCACACGCGAATACACAGCTACATTCATAGTTTCAGTTCGCGACGAAGCAGTTCAGCTCTACCCACTTGACAAATCCGAATGGGAAGCACCTTACACATTAGTAGGCGACGGAACCAAGGAAAATCCTTACACAGTAGCCGACGTTCAGCACTTCGATGTTTCCAACAAAGACTTCAAATCCGACCTCGTTTGGGTTAAGGGATATATAGTAGGCGTAGGAAATGGTAATATCTCCAAATACTGGCCTGGAGTTGAAGGCGTAGAGTGCATGAATACAAACATACTTCTTGCTGACGCAGCAAACGAAACCAGCTCCATCAAGTTCGTTCCTGTTAATCTTGTCAACAAGACTGTTTACCGCGAAAAACTCAACCTCGTTGATAATCCAGACAACCTCGGTAAGGTAATACTTATTCAGGGTAAGATTCAGGCTTACTTCAGTGTTCCTGGCGTGAAAGATCTCGCAGACGCTGTTATCGACGGCATTGCTCTGGGTATCAGCGAAGTCAACACTGAGTCCGTTCGTGCACAAGGTATCTTCACTCTCGCTGGCCAGCGTGTAAATACTATCACTCGTGGTGGTATGTACATCATCGGTGGCAAGAAAGTACTTGTTAAGTAAATTCCTATAACTACTATACCCATACGCACTCGATTCTGTTAGTGCGTATGGGTTTTCTTTTTGTCAACCCTATGAAGAAACTATCAATCTCCCTCCTACTACTTCTCCTGTCGATATGTGGTTATGCCCAACCGTCGGAAAACTACTACAAACCCATTGACGGGAAAAAAGAGGCTGCTCTCAAGGCTGCCCTCCACGACGTTATTGCGCCACACACCAAGATCAGCTATAACGGACTTTGGGAAGCATACGAAAACGTGGATTACCTTGACAACACCAATTCCAGTGGACAGCATCAGGTATTCGACTACTATAGCGATCAGGTGTTCTACTTCCCGGGAAACGGCTCTGCAGTAAGCGGCATGAACCGTGAACATGTAGTTCCCCAGAGTTGGTGGGGAGGCGGTACAGGAGTTGCAGTTGGAAGTGACCTCTTGCAGGTTTTGCCATCAGAGTCGAAAGCAAACAACGCTAAGGGGAATTACCCCCTTGGAGTAGTTACAGGAACCGTATCATATTCAAATGGACGCATGAAGACCGGTCGTAATAAAAACGGCGATTTGGTTTTTGAACCATGCGACGAGTACAAAGGTGACTTCGCACGTATCTATTTCTATGTGGCAACTTGTTATCCTGATACCAAGTGGGAAAACCGCTCCGATGTAAACGTAGCTTTCAAAAAAGAGGATTACCCTACAATTAAGTCAGATATCATCGACATGCTCCTCGAATGGAGTGTAAAGGACACTGTGAGCACTTGGGAAATCACCCGCATGGAACGCGCCTACAATCAGCAAGGCAACCGCAATCCATTTGTGGATTACCCTGAGCTTGCAAACTACATCTGGGGTGACAAGAAAACCGAAGAGTTCGACCTCGCAACAGCAGTTCTCCATCATATCGATGTAGATGATCCTGACCCAGATCCTGACCCAGATCCCGATCCTGATCCAGACCCAGATATCGAACACGGCGACACACTCCTTATCGAGACATTTGCCGAATGTGAATCAGGCAACAGTTACAATTCTTCCGGAGCATCGAAGACCTGGATCGGAAACGACAACATTGTTTCAGTTACCGCAGTCTACGAAGCGGGTGGAGCCATCAAGATGGGAACAGGCAGCAAGGCTGGTTCTATCCAGACACGTACTATCGACTTTGAAGGCGGAACTCTCATCGTAGAAGCCGACATCAAGGGATGGTCGTCAGTAGAAGGACTACTTGAAATCAGCATTCCTGATTGTGGTTCACAGCAAGCCTCCTACACGGCAACAATGAATGACGCATTCGAGAAAGTGTCACTCACCTTCGAAGATGTTCCGGCAAATCCGTCGGTTATCTATACCACAACCTCTAAGCGCTGCTTCATCGACGAAATCCGTGTGATAAAGGCTAAGACACAGGAGGATCCTGACGGTATTGCCACAATCGCTGATGACTCCTTCGCTCTCAGTCGTACTTCCGCTACCGGCATCTACTCCATCACCGGTCAACGCATCGACACCATCGACCGGTCAGGTCTTTACATCATTAACGGCCGCAAGATATTCGTGAAGAAGTAACATTCCCGAAAAAATAGTAACTGTCTTTTTTACGTAAAATGCATCGCTTTTTCCACATGCTTTTTTCGTACGTAGACACCGCATAAATACTGGACATGCAGTGCCATTCAATTTTTAAGTTTTTAAGTTTTTAAGTTTTTAAGTTTTTTTAGGTGTAAAATCTATTTATATTATATATAAATATAATATAAGAATAATTATTAGAGTATATTATTTTTCAAAAAACTTAAAAACTTAAAAACTTAAAAACTTAAAAACTTAAAAACTTAAAAACTTAAAAACTTAAAAACTTAAAAACTTAAAAACTTAAAAATACATGTCTACGATTCCATTGCTTATCCATCCTTATTAAGTTGACTATCAGCACTGAAAAGGTTGTCTACCCCACTTGGAAAAGTTGACTCTTTTCCTGAAATGCTGACCCTGCGGAAGCCTGTGTTAATAAACCTTAAAATTATGGATTTGTTTTTTTATACTTTATAAATAAAGTATAAATTGGTGTTAACTTTGCATTGTGATAAAGGAGAGAAAACCTCTGTGTTTTGAACTTTTCACCGCGGTGGAAACATGTTTCAGACTTAAGTTTGATACGTGCCGAACCGCAGTCGAAAAGGATTTGCACCACAGTCAAAATGACCGACCTCTCAATTTATCCTATTTAGTTATAGGAATGTGTTGCACCATTGATCGAAGCGGAGGATGCCGGCTTCACCGAACTTAAGAAGGCTGTGGCGAGCCTGGTCGGCAGTCTTCTCAATGTCGGGACGGGTCTTGGAGAAAAATTTGTCGGCAAAGCAGATGATCTGCTCTTCGAGGGTTTCGGGAAGGAAGTCACGATGTGGCAGAGGGAGATTCTGACTGATGATCTGCTCACGGCTGAGTCCAGTGCCTGTGTGGCGCTCACAAACGCGAGCATGACGTTCATAGCCTTCCTCTCGCATGATGTGGGCACCAAGGATGCCGTGACGGATGTAGGGTTCGGTACCGAAACACTGGATGCCGGGGGCGTTGGTGAGGAATATGCCAATATCGTGAAGCATGGCGGCTTCGTAGAGAAAGTCGCGGTCGATCTGGAGCTGGGGATGGCGGTCGGCTATCTGCAACGCCTTACGTGCTACACCCTCGCTATGAACAAGAAGGATATTGCGAAGTTCAGATCCAGATTGATAGTATTTATCAATGATTTTAAGTACTTCCATAGACAAAATTATCATCGCGCTGAAGCGCTGGGATTTAGATGATTAAAACAAGTTACTAAAGCAATAATTGCACCGCAGGTGAATGTTTTATACAAAGTTAATTTGTGCAAATTTAGTGGTTTTTGAGCAAAACCTTGGTGTAAATGCTGTATAATTGACATTTTTTGCATAAATTTGCAAAGATTTTTGGGCTGTTCGCACCCAGAATAATTACAAATAAAAAATTGAGAATTAATAATTAAACCAAAACATAAAATAAAACAGACAATGAAAACTCTTAAAAGTTTTGTTTTGTTGCTGGCTGCAACCTGTCTGATGACAGCATGCGGAAGCGGCGACAAGAAAAAGGAAGAAGCTAAAGTACACAGCGTACTCACAGTATTTCCTCTGAACCGTCAGGAAACTTCCGTGAAGAATTTCTCAGGTGTAGTGAAGGAAAACAGCACAGTAAGCCTGAGCTTCCGTACTCCTGGACAAATTGCACGTATTCTCGTAAAGGAAGGTATGGCTGTAAAGAAAGGTCAGCTTGTTGCTACACTCGACACCAAGGACTATCAGATTCAGGTGGACGTGGCTCAGACAAGATACAACCAGACAAAGAACGAGGTGGAAAGACTGAGCAAGCTGCACGACAGCAACAGTCTCTCCGGCAACGACTACGAGAAAGCTGTCAGCGCCCTGGATCAGTTGCGTCTGAATTTGCAGAACGCCAAGAACCAGCTGAGCTATACACAGCTGAGAGCACCAGTTTCGGGCACAATCCAGAAAGTGAATTTCGAGCAGGCTGAAATGGTAAGCGCAGGAATGCCTGTAATGGACCTAGTTGACACTCACAGCCTTGAAGTGGAGGTAAACATCCCTGTTGACATCTATAGTCTTTTAGAGAATACTACCGAGGCTTACTGCATTGCTGGCGGAGAACGCTACAATCTGCACAAGATAAGTGTACTGGCTAAGGCAGACGCCAATCAGCTCTTCACGGTGAGATATGCTATTGACGGCAAAATCAGCGCCGGAGTGAATGTCGATGTCTATATCGAAATGGGTGGTGAAGTAGAAGTAACCGGACTCTCGATTCCTGCTCACGCTGTTTTCGAAGATGGCGACAAGACCTATGTATGGGTTGTGGAAGAGGGTGACGTGGTTAAGCGTCATGAAGTAACTATCAGCGGTGTGGATTCAGAAGGCATGGCTGTTGTAAGCAGCGGCATTACCACAACCGACCGTATCGTGAAAGCTGGTGTGAAGGCTTTGCACGAAGGAGACAAGGTGAAGATTGTGACTCCTAAGAAAAGCAACGTAGGAGACCTTCTGTAAGTGAAGAGTGAAGTGTAAAATGATAGTACCGGAGCATTATAGAATTTAATAAGCGAAGCGACATAAAAGATATGAATGCAAAAGCACTGACAGAATTTTTCGTCAAGCGACCAACTATATTTTGGAGTTTTGTCGTGGGTATTCTCGTGATGGGTGTTGTCAGCTACAACAGCATGCCTAAACTGGAAGACCCTGCAGTAGCGGTGAAGCAAGCATCGGTAGCACTGGTTTATCCAGGTGCCACAGCTCACGAGGTGGAACTGGAAGCCGTGCAGGTAGTGGAAGATGCTCTACGAACCGTTTCTGATGTCAAGGAATTGACAGCCGATGTCCGCCCGGGAATGGCTATTATCACAGTCAAGTTCCTGGACAAAGTTAAGATGGCTGAGATGGAGCAGCACTTCGACCAGCTGCGCCGCAAGGCCAACGATGTGAAATCAAGCCTGCCAGCAGGATGCTACCCACCGATTGTGGTGGACGATATGCTGGATGTCTATGGCCTCTTCTACGCCTTCATGGGCGACGGCTACAGCTATGCCGAACTGGAGAAGTACGCTAAACTTGTCCGTCGTGAACTCCTCACCGTTGAGGGTGTAAAGCGTATCAACATCATCGGAACACGCAAGGAGGTCATCAACATCATTATCGACAAGGAGAAGCTTGCCCGCACAGGCATCATTCCTACTCAGGTGATGCTGGGTCTGCAGAATGCAGGCAAGACCGTAAATGCAGGAAGCTACGACAATTATGACGACCGTCTTCAGATTCGTGTGAACAACGAGCTTAAGGACGAGAAAGACATAGAGAATATGTATATCCGCACCGCAAATGGCAAGATGCTTCGAATTGGTGACATAGCCACCATCGAACGTGCATATCAGGAGCCACAGACGGGCGGATTCTTTGTAAACGAAAATCCGGCACTCGGAATCTGTATCACCCTTAACGATGATGCCATCGTGCCAGACGTAGGTAAGGCTGTCGATGCAAAGCTGGCAGAGGTGATGGACCGTTTGCCTGTAGGATTCTCAACCGACAAGATTTTCTTCCAAGCCGACCAGGTGACCAACGCAGTTAACGGCTTCCTCGTTAACCTGCTGGAATCAGTTCTCATCGTAATCATCGTTCTGATGTTCACCTACGGATTCCGCGGAGGTATGATTATCGGTACGAGCCTTGTGCTCGCCATCTTCATCACCTTCCCTATCCTACTCCTTGCCGACAGTACCCTGCAGCGTATCTCGCTTGGTGCATTCATCGTGGCAATGGGTATGCTGGTGGACAATGCGATAGTGGTGATGGACGGTATCCTTGTGGACAGGAAACGTGGACTTGGACCTAAGAACTATCTCTACGGCATCGTCAACAATACGGCTCTGCCTATGCTTGGCGCTACCGTGATTGCTGTTCTGACATTTCTGCCAACATTCATCTCGCCAACCACAGCTGGTGAATACTGCCGCGACCTATTCCTCGTGCTGTGCATCTCACTCCTTGCCTCATGGATAATGGCAATGGTGCAGGTGCCAGCGTGCGTGGCTGCATGGATGCCTTTGCGCTCAAAGGACAAAGGTGCTAAGGATGAAGGCAAGGAGAACAAGCTCCAGCTTTTCATCCGCCGACTCATCGGAACACTCATCAACTACCGCTATGTCACCATCGCTGTGGCAATTCTGCTCCTGGTTGTTTGCGGCTGGGGCTACGGAAAGGTGAAGCAGGTATTCTTCCCTGATTTCGACTATGGTCAGTTCGTAATCGAATACCACCTGCCCGACCAGACAAGCCCAGACAGAGTACGTGAAGACCTGCTGGACATCAGCAAGACCTTGCTCAAGAATCCTAAGATTGACCGCGTAGCTGCAACTATGGGTTCATCACCTGTACGCTACAGCCTTGTACGTCCAATGAACAACGACGGCAGCAACTTCGGTGAGCTGATTGTGGATTGCGAGAACTTCAAGACCATGAATGAGGTAATCGATGAAATACGTCCGCAACTTCGTTCCGCCTACCCCGATGCCTACATCCGTTTCCGCAGATACAACTTCAGTATAACCACTACCCACACCGTGGAAGTGGAATTCCAGGGACCAGATCCAATGGTGCTGCGCGATCTGGCACATCAGGCAGAGGATATTATGCGTAAGTCACCTTACGTTGACACATATTCCGTTCAGAACAACTGGCAGATGAAGGGTAAGTCCATCGTGACAAACTACGTGCAAGCCGATGCTCTGCGAAGCGGACTTAACCGCGAGAACGTTGCCAACTCACTTCTCGCTGCCACCGACGGTCTTCCTGTAGGTGTAATCAACGACCAGGACAAGACTGTACTCGTACAGATGCAGGTTCGCAACGAGGACGGTACAAAAATCAAAAACATCGGGAATATCCCTGTATGGAGTTCTCTTAACCTCCACATCACAGGCGATGACATCAAGGGTGTAGTTGCCGGAACCATGAGTGTTGACGAACTGGAAAGCAAACTCACCAACAGTATTCCATTAGGAACTGTGAACAGCGACATTCACTTTGAATGGGAAGAAGACTATATCTTCCGTCACAACGGCGAGAGAACCATTCAGGCAGAGTGCGACCCTAACCCCGACAACGACGAGGCAACACCAAAGAAAGTGATTGCAGACATCCAGGATAAAATTGAGGCTATCCAATTGCCAGAGGGCTATACTATGTCTTGGCAAGGTGAAGGCGGAAGCTCAGGCGACGCATCAGGCTCGCTTGTGAAACTCTTCCCAATCGCCTTTCTCTTCATCCTCATCATCATGCTTCTGCTCTTCAACAGCTGGAAGCAAGTGCTGACCATCATCTTCTGTCTGCCGTTCATCATAGTAGGTATCACTCCTGCCCTGCTCCTTCTTGACATGCCGTTCACATTCATCGCCATCCTCGGAGCTATGGGTCTTGTAGGTATGATGATTAAGAACGGAATTGTGCTTGTGGACGAAATCAACAGACTTCAGAAAGAGGAGAAACTTCCAGCCTACAACGCTGTAGTCAACGCCACAGTAAGCCGTACAAGCCCTGTGATAATGGCATCTCTTACCACTATCCTCGGTATGGCTCCGCTTATCAGCGACCCAATGTACGGATCAATGGCAGTAGTTATCATGTCAGGACTTGCTATGGGTACCTTGATTATCCTGGTATTCCTGCCAATCCTCTATTCAACTATCTTCAAAGTTCAAAAACCTAAAGAAGCATGAAAAAATATATATTATCCGTAGTTCTATTGGTAGCAGCCCAAGCCATCAATGCACAGCCGTTGAGCTTGAGCCTGCAGGATTGCCGCAGAATGGCTCTTGAGTACGACGAGAGTGTCAAGACCGCAAGCAGTGACGTGGAGAAAGCCAAACTTGACCGCGAGATTGCTTTCGCACAGCGCCTGCCAAAGGTGGACGGTTCGATTACCGGTCTTCACACCAAGGATCACGACTTCATCGGATTGTCCCTGCAAACGCGCGGCACATACCTCGCCGGAATCAATGTAGTTATGCCTCTCTACACCGGTGGTCAGCTGACAGCAGCAGGCAAACTTACAAAAATCGGTCAGGAAGTCAGCGAAGAGAAACTGCGCAAGACACGCATGCAACTCATCTCTGATGTTGACAACACATACTACTCTCTCATCTCCGTAAGGGCAAAAGTAAAGATGCTCGAAGCCTATGCCCTTCAGATGAAGGAACTCTACGACAAAGTGCAGCTTAGTGTAAATGTCGAGCTTGCCACAACAAACGACCTGCTGCGCATCACCACCAAGCAAAGCGAAGTGAACTACATGCTTCTGAAAGCACGCAACGGAGAGAAACTCCTTCAGCTGGCTCTTGCAAACATGATTGGCACAGACTTTGACCAGGACATCACTCCTACCGACACACTTCTGCAAACCGCATTGTCTGCCGACTTGGATGAGGACATCTCTGCAAGACCAGACCTGCTCTTGCTCCAGCATCAGGTCAAGGCAAACGAATTGCTCGTTAAGAAAGCTCGCTCAAACTACCTTCCGTCTGTTGCTCTTGTAGGAAGTTACAGCCACTACGACAACATCAAGTTGAAAGGTACCATGAGTACCATCAACAACAACCGCATTGATATTAATCACAACTTCAGCGGTAACAGCCCTATGCTGATGCTGTCGGTAAACGTTCCTATCTTCCACTGGGGAGCAGAATTGAAGAAAGTGAAGAAGGCTCAGCTCGACCTTAGCGACTCCCAACTCCAGCTTCAGCAGTATGAAAGAGGTATGCGTGTGGAAGTCCGCAAGGCCATCCTGAACATAAAAGACGGACAGAGCATGGTTGAGACAGCTACTCTCGGACAGAAACAAGCCGATGAGAACCTGCGTGTGATGAGAGAGAAGTACGAGAACCAGCTGTGCACCATAACCGACTACCTCGATGCTCAGTCACAATGGCAGCAATCCCATAGCAACCTTATCGAAGCTAAGACTCAGCTGAAAATCTACGAAACGGAGTATCTTCGTGTAACAGGACGACTGGAATAACTCTCCACCCCGTCGTTCCGCTTTTGAATTGAATAATACTATTTACCATATAACAACAAGTAAAAACAACTAAACAACAAATAAAGAATGATTACAATTTCAGATCTTGCTATTCAGTTTGGTAAACGAGTTCTCTACAAGGATGTGAACATGAAGTTCACAAACGGCAACATCTATGGTGTTATCGGTGCCAACGGTGCCGGAAAATCCACTTTGCTCAAAGCCATCAGCGGTGAGCTGGAACCCGCTAAGGGAACCATCACACTCGGTCCTGGCGAACGTCTGAGCGTATTGTCGCAGGACCACTACAAATATGACTCCTGCACAGTTATAAACACCGTGCTGATGGGACACTCAGTTCTTTGGGACATCATGCAGGAGAAGGACGCACTCTATACCAAGGAGGAGTTTTCCGACGAGGACGGTGTGCGTGCTGCCGAACTTGAAGAGAAATTCGCAGAACTTGACGGCTGGAATGCCGAGAGCGATGCAGCCATCCTGCTTAGTGGACTTGGAATAAAGGAAGATCTGCACTATAAGCTGATGTCGGAACTGACCGGTAAGGAGAAAGTGCGTGTGATGCTTGCTCAGGCACTCTACGGAAACCCTGACAACCTCCTCCTCGACGAGCCTACCAACGACCTTGACCTCGACACAGTAACCTGGCTTGAGGACTTCCTCGCAAACTTCGAACATACGGTATTGGTGGTTAGTCACGACCGTCACTTCCTCGATGCCGTATCTACCCATACCGTAGATATCGACTATGGCAAGGTGAATATGTTTGCCGGCAACTACTCATTCTGGTACGAGTCTTCACAGCTCGCCCTCAAGCAACTGCAAAACCAGAAGGCTAAGGCTGAGGAGAAGAAACGCGAACTGGAGGAATTCATCCGCCGATTCTCTGCCAACGCTGCAAAGAGCAAGCAGACAACCAGCCGCAAGAAGATGCTGGAGAAACTCAATATCGCGGAAATCACACCTTCTACACGTAAATACCCTGGAATCATCTTCCAGATGGATCGTGAGCCTGGCAACCAGATTCTCGAGGTTGAAGGCCTGCGCGCTGTTGAAGACGACGGCACAGTACTCTTCGACGATCTATCCTTCACTGTTGAGAAAGGCGAGAAGGTAGTGTTCCTTAGCCACAATCCAAGAGCTATGACTGCTCTCTTTGAAATCATCAACGGCAACCGCGAACCACAGGCGGGAACATATAAATGGGGTGTTACTATCACTACAGCTTATCTGCCTGTTGACAACACAGCGTTCTTCCAATCCGACAAGAACCTCGTTGACTGGCTCTCACAGTTCGGTGAAGGCAACGAAGTGTTCTTCAAGGGCTATCTGGGACGAATGCTCTTCTCTGGTGAGGAAGTTCTGAAGAAGGTGAATGTGCTTTCAGGAGGTGAGAAGATGCGATGCATGATTGCACGTATGCAGCTGAAAAATGCCAACTGCCTCATTCTCGACACTCCAACCAACCATCTCGACCTCGAGTCCATCCAGGCGTTCAACAACAACCTGAAGACTTTCAAGGGAAACATTCTCTTCGCCAGCCACGACCACGAGTTCATCCAAACTGTTGCCAACCGCATCATAGAACTCGGTCCTAAAGGTCATATCGACAAACTGATGGAGTATGACGACTACATCACTTCGGACGATATCAAGGCTCTGAAAGAGACCATATATTAACTCTTAAGAACTTAAATACTCAAACCCATGAAGGAACTCAACATCAATATCCCCGTAACTATAAAGACGGAGGATGAACTAAACGAACAGGAGAAGGCTCTGCTCGAAGCAACTAAGGAAGCCACATACCGCAGTTATTCACCCTACTCCCACTTCAGCGTAGGTGCTGCAGTGATGCTCGACGACGGGACAATAGTTGCTGGCTCCAACCAGGAGAACTGTGCCTACCCTTCCGGACTCTGTGCCGAACGCACCGCCCTCTTCTACGCCAATAGCCGCTATCCCGACAAGGCAGTAACCATGCTCTGTTGTGCGGCTCGTGACACATCGGGCAATTTCACACCACGCCCTATCCCGCCATGTGGCGGATGCCGTCAGGTGATGAGTGAAACCGAACAACGGTTCAAAACCCCGATGAAGGTGATGCTCTACGGAACAGAAGGCATTTACTTCATCCCTTCCGCATCAGACCTTATGCCCGTAAATTTCGACGCAAGCTATTTATAATACTATTAACAAATGAAAAAATTATTCCTTACCATAATTGTGGCGGTAATGATGCCGCTAAGTATTTGTGCTCAAGACGTAAGAAACAGCTCGTTTGAACGCTATATTGAAAACTACAAGGCTATTGCTATTGAGCAAATGCAAACTCACGGAATTCCTGCGAGCATCACTCTTGCCCAGGGATTGCTCGAGAGCGGTGCAGGCAACAGCGAACTGGCAAAGAAGAGCAATAACCACTTCGGCATCAAGGTCGGCAGCGACTGGATTGGTGACTACGTTACCCACCACGACGATAACCGCGATGAGCGTTTCCGTAAATACGCATCGGTAAGGGAGAGTTTTGAAGACCACTCACAATTCCTGCTTCGCCCACGCTACCAGCGCCTCTTCCGTCTGAGCATCCTCGATTATAAGGGTTGGGCACGAGGACTGAAAGCCTGTGGATATGCCACAAGTCCCACATATGCCGACAGGCTTATCGGAATCATCGAACTCTACAACTTGAACGATTTGGACGAAGACCCTAGATTCCCTAAAATCGACCTCAAGGAACCTGTATATGAGGATAATATCCACCTCACCTACTACAACATTATTTCCAACAACAACATTCCATGCGTGGTTTCACGCAAGGGTGACACATGGGAAACTCTTTCCACTGACTTGAAAGTCAAGCGTTCAAAACTCCTGTCTTACAACGAAGCCTACGAAGATACTCCTATTCCTGAAGGCACATTTATATACCTTAAGAAGAAAGCTTCTAAGGGACCTGCCTCTATGAAGGGACAATGGCACAAGATCGGCGAAGGTGAATCAATGTATTCCATCTCCCAGAAATACGGAATACAAATTGCTAAACTCTACAAGATGAACTTCAAGGATACTGACTACATTCCTGAAGTTGGTGATATTTTGAAGGTAAGATAAGACCTCTCCCTGTCCACCTTCCATTCGGTCACCAATCGCTTGAACGCGAACGCGCGATTCCCACCGTAATGGAGAGGAGTTGATAGAATTCAAGAGTTCAAATAGTTCAAGGGGTTAATTGTCTGAGAGGAATTTTAGGTCTTGAACTTTGGAGAGTTTGCTTCGCAACTCAGGCATGGAGTCCTTGCGGATTCCAAGTGTCATGGTACAGAGTGAGTCGAAATTCTGACTCAACACATTGGGAGAACAATCCTTGACTATGCGCATAACGGCATTAAGCTGGAGATAGTCAAAGCTTATCTCTATTGTCTCATCGACAGTCTTCTCTATTATTTCAGCATTGGCTATGACTTCGGCTGCTGCAGCACGATAAGCGACAATCAATCCGCTGGTACCGAGTTTTATACCACCAAAGTAGCGTACAACAGCAATCAGCACATTGGTGAGGTTGTTGCTGTTAATCTGTCCAAGAATAGGCTTGCCTGCTGTTCCCGATGGTTCACCATCATCGTTGGCACGAAACTCCAAACGTTCGGCACCAAGCATGTAGGCGTAGCAGACATGACGTGCATCATAGTATTTCTTCCTCAACTGGGCTACTATTGTCTTCACTTCGTCAACAGAGGACACAGGAAAAGCGAACGCAAGAAACTTGCTTCGCTTTTCTGTGTATTGTCCTTCTGAATTAGACGAAAGTGTGAGATAAGTATCCAATGAAGAATAATTAAAAAATAATAATTATAAACTTATAGTTTATGAATAACCAATCCTGAGCGGAGTTTAGGTTCGAACCAAGTGGCCTTTGGAGGCATGATTTTGCCAGAATCGGCAATGTCTATAATCTGTTTCATAGAAACAGGATAGAGAGCCAGGGCGAAACGACATTCACCGCTGTCAACTCTACGCTTGAGTTCACCAAGACCACGAAGACCTCCGACGAAATCGATACGTTTGTCACGACGCAAATCCTTGATTCCGAGAATCTGGTCAAGAATCAGTTTAGAAGAGATGCTTACGTCCAGAACCTCAATCGGGTCGTTGGCATCGAAGGTGTTGCTCTTTGCAACGAGTGAATACCAGTTGCCGTCGATATAGAGCGAGAATTCATGCTGATGCTGAGGACGGTAGTTTTCCTTGCCCTTCAGCTCTACATCGAAATTGACTGCCAGTGCATCAAGGAACTGCTGAGTGGTCATTCCTGCAATGTCCTTAACTACGCGGTTGTAGTCGAGGATGGTGAGATGGGAAGCAGGAAAAGCCACAGCCATGAAGTAGTTGTACTCCTCATCGCCTTTGTGGTTTGGATTCTGCTTGGCACGTTCTGCACCAACGAGAGCAGCGGCAGCAGAGCGGTGGTGACCGTCGGCGATGTAGAGGTTAGGCATTGCCTCAAACTGAGCCGTGATAGTCTTGATGTCTTCGTCTGCACTTACTACCCAGAGACGATGACGGAATCCGTCGATTGGTGCTACGAAATCATACTCAGGAGTTGTGGCAGCATAGCGCTGGATGAGGTCGAGCAGAACCTGATTGTCTGGATAAGCGAAGAACACAGGTTCGATGTTGGCGTTGGCTGCACGAACATGCTTCATGCGGTCTTCTTCCTTGTCCGCGCGAGTCAGCTCATGCTTCTTGATCAGGCCGTTGACATAGTCGCTGCTGTGAGCACAGATCACAAGTCCGTACTGGGTCTTCTCTGCTCCGCCGTTAGCTTCGAGGCATGAAGTCTGAGCGTAGATATAGTATTGTTCCTTGTCGTCCTGAACGAGCCAGCCGTTGTCCTGAAATAATTGGAACTGACGAGCAACCTCGTCGTAGACTTTAGGATCGTGTTCATCTGTACCAACAGGGAAATTGATTTCAGGACGTGTGATATGATAAAGTGATTTCTGATTATCACCGGCTTCCGCACGTGCTTCTTCTGTGTTTAATACGTCGTATGGACGACATTCTACTTCTTCTACAAGATTCTTAGGAGGACGTATTCCTCTAAATGGTTTTACTTTCATAATTTATTTTTAATTGTATATTCTGTGTTTCTGTTTTAGAACTGATAAGTGAGACCGAGAGTAAAGTATTCCTTGAACTGGAAATAACCCAGATTGCGGTCATAGAAATCCCTTGAGCGGTTATCATCGAATCTCCACAGGGTATAGAGTTCTGTGCTGATGTATTTGTTGAATGCAAACGAAAGGGTGTTCTCCCACTCCGATTCAACATATTTGTAGGAGGAGAAGAAATAGAATCTGCTCTTCCATGAGATATTCTTTGTGAGATTCAGATAGCTGTTGATTTCAACCTTGGCACCGAAGTCCTTTGTCAAATCCTCGTCCACCATGTTGTAGGCCTTGTGGATATTGGCATCATCACTGCCGATATAGCGCAGCTTGAAAGAGAGCGGCAAGAGGGCGGCAGAAAACTTATTGCCATTCTTCAGCTCCGGCTTGAAGTCCATACCAATAGACAGATAGAAGTCGAGAGGTGCGAGGAAATTGGAATAAGTTCGGCGGTCATTAGTGCGATAGCCAGGCATGAACTGAGTGTTTGCCTCTGCCGTAGCTGTATAGTACCAGGACTTTGTAGCCTTGATACCAAGTTTGGAATAGAGGTTCAGTTTATCGTTGTTGGTGAGGAAGGTATGACAGGTATCACTCGTTGTTGTCACAAATCCCAGACGCATTTCGAGTTTGTTGTCCCAGCTCACTTTTCTCTGGTCGTTGTAGTTTGCCTGAAGAATAAGCGAGGCAAGGAGTGTCTGGTTGTTGTTACCTCCCTTGTACCAGTTCTCGCTGAAATAGTTCTGGGTGAACTGCAAACCAAACTTACCGCTTGTCTTCCAGAAGTTTGGGCGTTCAACCTTCAAGCCGATATCTCCGATGTCTTCTACTACATCATCGATTACAGGAGCCTTCAAGTCTGTTCCGAGCGTATTGTTGACATCCGAAGTGAGATTCTTATTGTCCTTCGATTCACTCTCATTCACAATGTTCTCCTCGGCAAACTGCTTGTCGTAGTGCTCGAAGGCATTGGGATGATTGAGATAGGCATTGACCAAATATCGGTTGATCTCTGAATTAAGGTTATCAGTATATCCGTCTGCACTTCTCGCAGGATTGATGCTAAACAAATCCTTCAAAGTACTCGAATAGTATGTAGCTGGTCCCAGCAGACGATAGTAGTATGGACTTATACTGAATGACTGAGAACCGGTATTTGTGCTTTTGCTGGAAAAGCACTCTTTCCTTAACGAACTTAGCGCGTTCTCAAACCTCGATACCGTATTTTGGCCATAAGCATGAACGCCTACCAAGAACTGAGCCAGACAGCATCCGATAAATAGATATTTGTTCCTTTTAGTCATTGCAGCACGAACAGTTTTAAGTTTAAATCAAATTTTTTGCCAATTCTTTCAGGGCTTCTATTGTAGCAGGCTTGACTGTGGATTCAACAGTAACTACAGGTTCAACGATGGTGATATTCTTCATCGCCTCCAGCTGAGTGCGCATAATTTTGGCAGCCATTGGTGCCCATGAACCGTTCTCAATAATAGCAACCTTGCGGTTCTGGAAATTCTTGATGCTCAGGTGATGGAGGAAATCAGCCATAATAGGCATGATGCCACCATCGTAGGTAGGAGCTGCAAGCACCATGCGGTCGTAGCGGAATGCGTCTTCCACTGCCTCTGCCATATCATCGCGGCGAAGGTCAGCAACCGAAACCTTGACATCAGCCATACCCTTCAATATCTCAGCGAGTTGCAGAGCTGCCTTCTCAGTGTTGCCGTGCAGAGAGCAGTAGGCAATGAATATGCCTTCGTCCTCGGGACTATAGCTGCTCCACGTATTATATATATTAATGTAGTACTCAAGGTTCTCTTCAAGGATAGGACCGTGAAGCGGAAGAATCTTGGTAATCTGCTTGCCACCGAGTTTCTTCAGAACTGCCTGAACCTGCACACCATATTTACCAACGATATTGAAATAGTAACGTCTTGCCTCACAAGCCCAGCCTTCAGGATCATCATAGCTCAGTGCTCCGAATTTTCCGAATGCATCGGCTGAGAACAGCAGTCCTTCGCTCTGTTCAAAGCTCATCATTACTTCTGGCCAGTGAACCATTGGAGCTGTGACGAACTGCAGGGTGCGGTTTCCAAGTTCCAAAATGTCGCCGTCCTTGACAAGTTTCACACGGTTAGTCAGATCCTGGTCGTCGCCGAAGAATCTGTTGTAAAGCTTCAATGCCTGAGCAGTAAGTACAATGACAATCTCAGGATATTCCTCTACCACACGACGCACGTTGGCAGAGTGGTCTGGTTCCATGTGACTCACGATAAGGAAATCGGGCTTGCGCTCGCCCAGCACTTCTGCGAGGTTGTTCCACCACTCTTCGCTCTTTCTATCGTCGATGGTGTCGAGAATTGCTACTTTGTCGTCTGTTATCACATAAGAATTATAAGAAATACCTGCAGGCAAATCATATTGTCCTTCGAACAAATCCAGATTTGTGTCGTCTGCACCTATATAAAATACGCCTTTAGAAATTGTTTTATTCATAATTATAGATTAAGAGACCCCTCTCTTACCATCCCTCAAGGGGGAGGAATTGTTACCCCCATTCGGAGAGTAAGTTCAGGAATCAAGGTTTATAAAATACATTTTCTGCAAATTTACAATATTTCTCAAATTAAAAAACGAGTTTCTCCTACTTTTTATATAAATTTGCAGAAAATATCGGTAAAAAGATTTATTATACAATGAAAAAAATAGGATTTGATAACGAAAAGTATCTGAAAATTCAATCTGAACACATTCGTGAGCGCATTGCTCAATTCGACGGAAAACTCTACCTTGAGCTTGGCGGAAAACTCTTTGACGACCACCATGCATCGCGAGTTCTTCCCGGATTCCAGCCTGACAGCAAACTGAGAATGTTTGACCGTCTGCGCGACTCCCTCGAAATAATCATTGTCATTAGTGCTGAGGACATCGAGAAGAACAAGGTTCGTGCCGACTTGGGCATCACCTACGATGAGGATGTGTTGCGTCTTCGCGACGAATTCATGACTCGCGGATTCCTCGTAAGCAGCGTTGTCATCACCCATTACGACGGACAGCGTGCTGCAGATGACTTCCGCCATCGTCTCGAGCGGCTGGACATCAAGAGTTATGTTCATTACCTAATTGACGGTTATCCACACGATGTGGAACTGATTGCTTCTGATAACGGATTCGGCAAGAACGATTATGTTCCTACCACCCGTCCACTTGTTATCGTAACAGCCCCAGGTCCTGGTAGCGGTAAGATGGCAACCTGTCTCAGTCAGCTTTACAACGAGAACAAACACGGTGTACGTGCCGGTTATGCCAAATTCGAAACCTTCCCTGTCTGGAACCTTCCCCTCAAGCACCCTGTAAACATTGCCTACGAAGCAGCTACAGCCGACCTCGACGATGTCAACATGATTGACCCATTCCACTTCGAGGCTTATGAGAAAATTGCCGTTAACTACAACCGCGACATAGAGATTTTCCCTGTACTCAATGCCCTGTTCGAAGGTATTTATGGTGAAAACCCATACAAGTCACCTACCGACATGGGAGTGAATATGGTCGGTATGTGCATAAGCGACGACGAAGTATGTCAGGCAGCATCGCGTGACGAAATCATTCGCCGTTACTATGCAGCAACCAACAAACTTGCCGATGGAGCGGCAAACGAGAATGAAGTCAACAAGATTCTGATGCTTTTCAATCAGGCAAAGATTGGAACTTCATACCGCCGTGTCACCGTTGCCGCTGCGGCAAAGAAAGAATTGTCTGGACACACGTCAGCTGCTTTGGAATTGATGGATGGAACGATTATCACAGCAAAGTCAAGTCCTCTGCTCGGTTGTAGTGCTGCATTGCTGATTAACGCTATGAAACATCTGGCTCACATAGATCACGAACTGAAACTACTTCCGCAGAGCATGATTGAGCCTATTCAGAAAACTAAAATTGAGTATCTTGGAGCCAAGAACCCTCGTCTGCACACAGACGAAGTGCTTGTAGCCTTAAGCGTATTGTCGCAGCACGATGAGAACTGTCGCAAAGCATTGGAGCAATTACCTCAGCTGCGTGATTGTCAGGTACACAGCACAGTAATGCTCAGCGAAGTAGACAGAAAAATTTTCAAGAAATTAGGTTGCGGTCTTACTTGCGACCCAGTGAAGAAAAAATAGACTCTATTTCACGAAGCTTCTTGCCTTCACCTAATTTGTAGTAAACCTCACGCAGACCGTCAATCCACAAGTCGTAGTTTGATGGTGCGTTGAGTCTCGCAGATTCAAATGCCTCCTTGGATTTAACATACAATCCATTGAGGCGTTTGCGATTTTTAGCATAGTCCGAACTGCCCAGAGTCAGATCTGCAGATTCATAGAACTCATGCGCTTTCTGAAGGTAAATTCCACCGATGCTGGAGTATGACTCAGCATCAGTAGGCAGAATGGAAACTGCTTTCTCATAGCATTGCAAAGCTGAATCGTTGTTCTCAAGCAGCTGATATTCCTTACCTTTCAGATACCACAGACGTCTATCCGTGCTGTCAGCGAGAGTAGCCTGAGACAATATGTTCAGAGCATCTTCGTAACGATTGCGGTCATTATACAGCTGAACCAGTCTTCCGTAGAAATAATCCCTAGTAGGATATGCCTTGAAAGCCGTCAGCAGATGAGATTCGTAAGCAACACTGTCCTTAAGCTGCTCGTAGCTTTTCACACCAATTTCGTGCATAGTTACGGCATTGGCTGTATCGAGCAGAGCCAGGTGCAGGTATTTTACCACACCATAATAATTATTGTTCCCGTAAGCAGAAAAAACAGCCACCTGAGCAATTTCCACGCTGTCAGTATCGAATTCAGGATCATTCTTCGACAATTTGCTGTAGTCAAGTAGAGGATTGCCTATTGTGGACAGATACATATCAAAGAAAGGATATGCCAATGCATAGTTCTTCTTCTTATAGTGATACTTTCCACCGCTTCTCAGATTGTTGCGTAGGGAAACCAGCTTGTCGCTGAGATTGCCTGTGTATCGGGGCTTAATCCTTGCTTTTACATCGGGAAGATGATCAAGGCTGTCGCAGTGCAGGGCGTATTTGTAAGTGGAAAGTATATGAGAAAAATATGCAGCCGTATCAGGCTTGGAATTAAGGAAAATCTTGCGATTTTCAGCCTTCACCAGCTCGTACTGGGCATTAACTTCGTAATTCACCAGTTCCGCATCGTTATAAGCCGATTTGAACTTCTCGAATGCGCCACGCAGGATTCTGTCTGTCTGAGCATAGTTCTGTGCTTTGTTGGCAGTCTTCACGTCCTTCAGAATCGTCTTCTTCTTGAACAGCGCAGCATCTGAATTCTGAGCGTTAGCTGTATTTCCTAAAAAAACTGAAATATATATAAATATAATTAGTTTACGAACCATAATCCTTAAATTTTTGCAAATGTACGCTTTTTCTGCCACATTTTAGGAGCGACCTCTTTCAAATATACAAAAATTAGTTAACTTTGCAGAAAATTAACAATATCCACTATGAATCAACGCTATATGCAACGTGGCGTAAGTGCCGCAAAGGAAGATGTGCATAATGCCATCAAGAATATCGACAAGGGAATTTTTCCACAAGCTTTCTGCAAGATCATTCCAGACATCCTCGGTGGAGACCCTGAGTATTGCAACATAATGCATGCTGACGGTGCTGGAACCAAATCAAGCCTCGCATATATCTACTGGCGCGAAACAGGTGACCTTAGTGTATGGAAAGGTATTGCCCAGGACGCACTCATCATGAATACTGATGACCTGCTCTGCGTGGGAGCTGTGGACAATATCCTCGTTTCGAGCACTATTGGAAGAAACAAGATGCTCATTCCTGGCGAAGTCATCTCTGCCATCATCAATGGAACAGACGAGCTACTTCAGCAATTACGTGACATGGGAGTGGGAATCTATGCCACAGGCGGTGAGACTGCCGACGTAGGTGACTTGACACGAACCATCATCGTGGATTCTACCGTCACTTGCCGCATGAAGCGCTGCGATGTCATTAACAATGCAAACATCCGTCCAGGAGACGTGATTGTGGGCTTGTCCTCTTCGGGACAGGCAACATACGAGACAGAATACAATGGCGGTATGGGTAGCAACGGACTTACAAGCGCCCGTCACGATATGTTTGCGAAATACTTGGCAATGAAGTATCCTGAGAGTTTCGACCATCAGGTGCCGCAGGAACTCGTTTACAGTGGCAAATACGCTTTGCAGGATGCTGTTGAGGGAGCACCGGTTAATGCAGGAAAACTCGTTCTCTCTCCTACCCGCACATATGCGCCAGTTGTGAAGCAGATGTTCAATGAAGGATTGCGTCCGTTGATACACGGAATGGTACATTGCACAGGAGGAGCACAGACCAAGGTACTGCACTTTGTCAATGATAATTGCAAGGTCATTAAGGATAATATGTTCCCCATACCACCACTCTTCCGTGCTATTCAGGAGCAGAGCGGCACCGATTGGCAGGAGATGTACAAAGTCTTCAATATGGGACACCGTCTCGAAGTGTATCTCTCTCCTGAAAATGCCCAGAAGGTGATAGATATCAGCCGTTCGTTCAATATCGATGCACAGATTATCGGACACATTGAAGAAGGCAGCAAGAGCTTAACAATCAATTCCGAATACGGAGTGTTCAACTACTAATAATTATATTTAGTTGCAGTATGGCGGAAGCAAAAAACAACATATTAGATAAACTCGACGGAGTTGTAAGCCGATTTGAGGAAGTCAGTACCCTGATTACCGACCCAAGTGTGATTGGTGACCAGAAACGTTATGTAAGACTGACTAAGGAATACAAGGATCTGGAAAACCTGGTCAAGGCTCGCAAAGAATATATCGACACTCTCTCCAATCTCGAGGAGGCAAAGCAGATGGTGACTATGGAAGACGATCCAGACATAAAGGAAATGGCTCGCGAGGAAGTCACCAACTGCGAAAAGCGTCTGCCCGAACTTGAAGAGGAGATTAAACTCCTGCTCATCCCGGCTGACCCTGAGGACGGCAAGAACGTTGTAATGGAAATCCGTGGCGGTACGGGTGGCGACGAAGCTGCCCTCTTTGCCGGCGACCTCTTCAGAATGTACTCAAAATACTGTGAGATTAAAGGATGGCATATCACTATCTCCAGTTTCAGCGAGGGTGCATCGGGTGGATATAAGGAAATAATCTTCAACGTTACAGGCGAGGGTGTCTATGGTATCCTCAAGTACGAATCGGGTGTTCACCGTGTGCAGCGTGTTCCAGCTACAGAGACTCAAGGACGTGTCCACACGAGTGCTGCAACCGTAGCCGTGCTGCCTGAAGCCGAACCTTTCGACGTGCAAATCAACGAGGGTGAAATCAAATGGGACACTTTCCGAAGCAGCGGTGCCGGTGGCCAGAACGTGAACAAGGTGGAATCGGGTGTACGTGCACGCTACGTATGGACCAATCCCAATACAGGTGAGAAGGAAGAAATTCTCGTTGAATGTACTGAGACACGTGACCAACCAAAGAACAAGGAACGTGCACTTGCTCGACTCCGTACGAGAATCTACGACCGCGAGCATCAGAAATACATCGACGACATTGCTTCTCGCCGCAAGACTATGGTTAGTACGGGTGACCGCTCTGCCAAAATCCGTACTTACAACTATCCTCAAGGCCGTATTACCGACCACCGCATCAACTATACAATATATAATCTCGCTGCGTTTATGGATGGCGACATACAAGACTGTATCGACCACCTTATTGTAGCAGAAAACGCAGAAAGACTGAAAGAGGCTCAACTATGACCACGAATGCACCACGAAACCGAACGATTTCGCTTTCAGAGCAAGATGTCAAAAGTCTTACTCCACTGCTGGTGCATAAGAATGACTTGGAACAAGGTGGCTCATTCGTCAACAAAACGATTAACGAGAAACTGACGGATGTCCTGCCGCTTCTTCCGGATCAATTTGCAGACTTGATAATAATTGACCCGCCATATAATCTCACTAAGGATTTTGAAACCATTAAGTTCAACGCAACTAATGAATCAAAATACATTGAGTACCTGAATGAATGGCTACCCGTGGTAGTCCGAAAACTCAAACCTGACGGCTCACTCTATATGTGTGGCGACTGGAGATGTACGGCTGCAATGCAGAAGGTAATTTCACAGCATCTTACCATTCTGAACAGAATCACATGGCAACGCGACAAAGGTCGTGGTTCAACCAAGAACTGGAAGAACAACATGGAAGATATCTGGTTTGCTGTCTGTAATCCCAGAAAATACTATTTCAACAGCGAGGCTGTGAAAATCCGCAGGAAGGTGATGGCGCCCTATCGCAGCAACGGTGAACCCAAAGACTGGATTGAAACCAAACAAGGTAGATTCAGAGACACTTATGCTTCAAACCTGTGGGACGACATCAGCATTCCTTTCTGGTCGATGCCGGAGAATACTCCCCACCCAACTCAGAAACCGGAAAAGCTTATAGCTAAACTCATCCTTGCTTCATCACGTCCCGACGATATAGTCTTCGACCCATTCCTTGGAAGTGGAACCACAAGCGTTGTAGCAAAAAAACTCAACAGAAGATATTGCGGAGTTGAAATAAACACCGACTTCTGTTTGCTGGCTGAGAAAAGACTGCAAATTGCTGACGAGAACAAGTCCATACAAGGATTCGAAGATGGCGTTTTCTGGGAAAGGAATTCGAAATATTAAAATCTCAAGACTCATCTAACTACTACTCACTATATGACACGTCATCAGATAATTGATCAGATTATTGCGAAACGCAGTTTTCTCTGCGTTGGATTGGACACGGACATCAAGAAGATTCCACAACATCTGCTTAAGGAAGAAGATCCAATCTTCGAATTCAACAAAGCTATCATCGACAGCACTGCATCTTTTTGTATTGCCTACAAACCAAATTTGGCTTTCTACGAAGCTCACGGAGTGAAAGGCTGGATAGCTTTTGAAAAGACTATTGAGTATATCAAGGCAAACTATAACGACCATTTGATTATTGCCGATGCCAAGCGTGGAGATATTGGTAACACAAGTGCCATGTATGCCCGTACATTCTTTGAGGAAATGGATATCGACGCTCTCACAGTTGCTCCTTACATGGGTGAAGACAGCGTGACTCCATTCCTGCAATATGAGAATAAATGGGTAGTTCTTCTTGCTTTGACATCAAACAAAGGATCACAGGATTTCCAACTCCTGAAAGATGCCGACGGTATTCAACTTTTCGAGAAAGTACTTAAGCAAAGTCAGCAATGGGGTAACAGCGAAAACATGATGTATGTTGTTGGTGCAACCCAAGGACAGATGTTCGAGAAAATCCGCCAGATCGTTCCGGATCATTTCCTCCTCGTTCCAGGTGTGGGTGCTCAAGGCGGAAGTCTTGAAGAGGTTTGCAAATACGGCATGACTGAGGAATGTGGACTGATTATCAATTCAAGCCGAGCTATTATCTATGCAAGTCAGGACAAGGACTTTGCACGTGTAGCTGCACAACGTGCTCTTGAAGTTCAACAACAAATGTCAAGAATAATCGAAAATAAAATCAACTAAAAATAAATCATTATGGAAATCAAGACAGTTGGAATTGCCAGCGATCACGCTGCATTCCCCCTTAAACAATTCGTGAAGCAATATCTTGAAGAGAAAGGAATTGCCTACAAAGACTATGGAACTTATACCGAAGAGTCATGCAACTATGCGACTTACGGACACGCACTGGCTGAAGGTATTGAGAAAGGCGAAGTATATCCTGGCATAGCTATGTGCGGTTCTGGCGAAGGCATCAATATGACGCTTAACAAACATCAGTCAATCCGTGCAGGACTATGCTGGATTCCAGAAATTGCCCACCTCATCCGTCAGCACAATAATGCCAACGTATTGGTTATGCCAGGACGATTCATCGACAATGAGATGGCTCGCAAAATCATGGATGAATTCTTCGCTACTGAATTTGAAGGCGGACGTCACCAACAAAGAATCGATGATATTCCTGTAAAGAGATAATTAATCTCACAGACCTTTTATAATAATTCTTTCAGAAACCATCAAAAACAAAAATAAGAATAACACTAACAAACAACCTATCATGAAAAAAATAATTATAACATTGATGATGTGTCTGCTGGTTCTTCCGGCAATGGCACAGAAGTCCGGTACATTCACTACTGGTGACAAGACTTTCATGCTTAATGGCGAGCCGTTTATCGTGAAAGCAGCTGAGATTCACTACCCTCGTATTCCACAACCCTACTGGGAGCATCGTATAAAGATGTGCAAGGCTCTTGGCATGAATGCTGTCTGCATTTACATCTTCTGGAATATCCACGAGCAGAAGGAAGGCGAGTTCAACTTTACCGGCAACAACGATATCGCTGCTTTCTGCCGTCTGGCTCAGAAGAACGGCATGTATGTCATCGTGCGTCCCGGACCATACGTATGTGCAGAATGGGAAATGGGCGGACTGCCCTGGTGGCTGCTGAAGAAAAAGGACATCAAGCTGCGTGAACGCGACCCATACTTCATGGAACGTGTAAAGATCTTTGAAGAGAAAGTTGGCGAGCAACTCAAGCCGCTCACCATCCAGAACGGTGGTCCAATTATCATGATACAGGTTGAAAACGAATATGGATCGTATGGAACAGACAAGCCATACGTCAGTGAAATCCGCGACTGCCTCCGCTCCATCTACGGAGACAAGATGGCACTCTTCCAATGCGACTGGTCGAGCAACTTCGAGCAGAACGGATTGGATGACCTCGTTTGGACAATGAACTTCGGTACTGGTGCAAATATCGACAATCAGTTCCGCCGTTTGGGAGAATTGCGTCCTAACGCTCCAAAAATGTGTTCAGAGTTCTGGAGCGGTTGGTTCGACAAATGGGGAGCACGCCACGAAACACGTCCAGCCAAGGATATGGTGGACGGTATGGACGAGATGCTGAGCAAGGGCATCAGTTTCTCACTCTACATGACTCACGGAGGTACAAGCTTCGGGCACTGGGCTGGTGCCAACTCTCCAGGCTTTGCTCCCGATGTCACCTCTTACGATTACGATGCCCCCATCAACGAATATGGTCTTGCCACCCCGAAGTTCTGGGAACTGCGTAAGATGATGGAGAAATACAACAATGGCAAGAAGATGCCTTCTGTTCCTAAGGCTCCGATGCCAATAATCACCGTGCCTAAGTTCGAACTTACAGAGTTTGCATCCATCTACGAAGGTATAGACAAGAAGAAAGAGGGTGCGCTGAAGACCTTCGAGGAGATGGATATGGGTTGGGGAGCTATGATGTATTCAGCCATGATGCCTGACATTCCTGTACACAGTCAATTAACAGCGGACATCCACGACTATGCTCAAGTGTTCATCAACGGAGATTATATTGGGAAAATTGACCGTGTAAAAAACGAGAAAACACTCACCCTTCCTCCTGTCAAAAGAGGTGATGCACTCACCATCCTCGTGGAGGGTATGGGACGCATCAATTTCGGACGCGCCATCAAGGACTTCAAAGGAATTGTGGGCGATGTGACCATCACTGCTAATATCAAAGTTGATCCTTATGTTAAGTCTGCTGATACGGAAATGATAATAAAGCCTAAGCTTTGGAACCTCGCTACCATTCCTGATGACTATGCAACAGCTTTAAAAGCACTTTCTGCAAAGACAGACAAAAAGTATGCATGGGGTGAACGCGGATACTATCGCGGCAACTTCAACCTAAAGAAGGTGGGCGACACATTCCTAAACTTCGAGACATGGGGTAAAGGACAGGTATGGGTGAATGGTCATGCGATGGGTCGTATCTGGAGTATCGGTCCACAACAGACACTCTACGTTCCTGGTTGCTGGCTGAAGAAGGGCAAGAACGAAATCATCGTGCTTGATGTTGTTGGTCCAACAGAAAAGGTTGTGTGGGGACAGGCTGAACCTGAACTTAACAAGCTGCAGCTGGAGAAGAGCAACAAGCACAACAACATCGGCGACAAGCCCGACCTCAATAGTGTTAGACCTGTTTGTACTGGTGCCTTTGCTCCAGGCAACGGTTGGCAGACTGTCAATTTAGGCTCTCCTAACAAGGGCCGCTACCTCGCTATAGAATGCCTCAGCACTCAGAAGGACAGCGACTGCGTAGCCATTGCCGAAATCTACCTGCAGGGAGCCGATGGCAAGCGTATCTCTCGCGAGCCTTGGAAGACCAAGTATGCCAACTCTGAAGATGAGAACGGCAACCACCTTGGTGACAAGGTATTCGACCTGCAGGAATCCACTTACTGGCAAACAGAGAAAGGTAGTTCTATGCCTCACCTTCTCGTCATTGACCTTGGAAGTGAACAGACTGTCACAGCTCTTGAATACCTGCCTCGCGCAGAGGAAGGCGCACCAGGAAGCGTGAAAGATTATAAGATATACCTTTATTAAGTAATGTTTCAACTTACATCCCAATACTCACCGACTGGTGATCAGCCAGAGGCGATTGAACAACTGACGCAGGGAGTCCGTGAAGGACTTCCTGCTCAGGTCCTTTTGGGTGTAACCGGTTCTGGTAAAACATTCACTGTAGCCAACGTCATCCGCAATATAGGCAAACCAACGCTGATTCTTAGTCACAACAAGACCTTGGCACATCAGCTCTACACTGAGATGCAGGGATTCTTCCCCAACAATGCTGTGGAGTATTACGTAAGCTACTACGACTACTACCAACCCGAAGCATATATCCCTTCAACCGACACATATATAGAGAAGGATCTTGCCATCAACGACGAAGTGGACCGCTTACGACTCAGAGCAACCTCTGCCCTACTCTCCGGACGCAAGGATGTCATTGTGGTGAGCAGCGTTTCGTGTATCTACGGAATGGGGTCGCCTATGAACTTCAACGAGAACGTCATTTCCATAAAGAAAGGACAGCAGCTTGACATCAACGTATTTCTCCGGAAACTGGTTGACAGCCTCTATGTTCGCAATGATGTAGAACTGACTCGTGGTCACTTCCGCGTTCGTGGAGAAGTGGTTGACATCTATCTGGCCTATGATGAGAAAGTTTTGAGAGTGGATTTTGCTTGGGACGAAATTGACGCAATTACTGAACTCGATGCTGTCACCATGCAACCACTGGTAACGTTCGACGAATACAAAATCTACCCTGCCAACCTGTTCATGACTTCAAAGGAGCGTATCCAGACAGCCATCCATCAGATTGAAGATGACCTTCGTGAACGCCTTGATTTCTATGAGGAAATCGGTGACATGGCGAAGAAGCATCTCCTTGAGACTCGCGTAACCAATGACTTGGAGATGATTCGTGAACTTGGTCATTGTTCCGGTATTGAGAATTACAGCCGTTACTTCGATGGACGCAAGGCTGGCGAACGTCCTTACTGCCTACTCGATTTCTTCCCCGACGATTTCCTGTTGGTTGTAGATGAAAGCCATGAGTCAATACCACAGATTCGAGCTATGTATGGAGGAGACAGACGACGCAAGACCACACTCGTGGAATACGGTTACCGACTGCCAGCCGCACTGGACAACCGTCCACTTCAGTTCGATGAATTTGAAAGCCTGACACCACAGACAATTTACGTTAGCGCTACTCCTGCGGAATACGAACTTGCCAAGAGTGAAGGAGTGATTGTGGAACAGGTGATCCGTCCTACAGGTCTTCTTGATCCAGAGATAGAGATTCGTCCTACTGCCAACCAGGTTGATGACCTTATGGAGGAAATACAGAAGCGTGTTGAAGAAGACGAGCGTGTTTTGGTGACAACTCTGACCAAACGCATGGCCGAAGAGCTTTCAGAATATCTGTTAAACAATGATGTACGATGCAGCTATATCCATAGCGATATTGACACCTTTGAACGCGTGGAGATTCTCGACAAGCTGCGTCGTGGAGAGATTGACGTGTTGGTTGGTGTGAACTTGCTACGTGAAGGTCTTGACTTGCCCGAAGTTTCTCTTGTAGCCATTCTTGATGCAGACAAGGAAGGATTCCTTCGCAGCCACAGAGCATTGACACAAACCATCGGACGTGCAGCACGTAATGTTAATGGCAAGGCAATTTTCTATGCTGACCGAATCACTCAGAGCATGCAGCTCACCATGGACGAAACTAACCGTAGGCGTACGAAACAGATTGCCTACAACACAGCCCATGGCATCACACCAACCCAGATTCGCAAGGCCATCAAGGATCTTGGTAACCACAAACAGGTTGACTATGTTGCCCATGCATACATTGACTCGTATTATAATATGGCTGCTGAAGACGATCCAATTATCAGAAGCATGAATAAAGAGCAGCTAACTGCAAGCATTAAGCATACACAAGACTTAATGAAACAAGCAGCCAAACGACTCGATTTTGCGTTGGCTGCTCAGTATCGTGATGAAATGCTTCGTATGCAAGAATTGCTGGTAAAGAAAACCAATTAATAGAAAGGAACAGTTTTCTAAATTTTCATTCTAATTTCAAGTTCCTTAATATCCTGTCTTGTCTTCTCGTCAGTATCAATAAGATTTCTGATCTGGTTAATAGAATGGATAACTGTGGCATGGTTTCGTCCACCCAGTCGGTTACCAATCTGAACTGTTGACTGTTCTGTGTGCTTGCTTGATAGGTAGATGGCAAGCTGACGCATATATACAATCTCTTGTTTGCGTGAGCGAGAGCAAATAACATCTTCAGAAGTCTTGAAGTAATCAGTAACCACGTTGATAACATCAGAGATTGTTGTCTTGATTTCCTGAACGTCCACATATCGTGGCATCATCTTCTGAACAAGCTCCAGCGTAATTTCGCAGTCGTAGGCAACAGAATGTGCCATCAGCGAAGTGATAATACCCTCAAGGTCACGAACACTCTCGTCGATATTGTCTGCGATATAGTTAACCACTTTGTCTGGGATATTCAATCCGTCGCGACGAATCTTTGACTGGAGAATCTTATAGCGCAGTTCCTTAGTAGGTTTCTCAATCTCTGCCTGCAAGCCCCATTTGAATCTTGTAAGCAGTCGGTCTTCCAAACCATCAATCTTTACCGGTGGACGGTCAGCTGTAAGGATAATCTGCTTACCGTTAAGATGCAGATGATTGAAAATATGGAAGAATGTATTTTGAGTGGAAGTCTTTCCAGAGAACTCTTGTGTGTCGTCAATTATCAGGACGTCAATTGTCTGATAGAACTTGATGAAGTCAGGAACTTTATTCTGTCTTACGGCATCGGAATACTGCACATAGAACAGGTGGGCAGAGAGATAGAGCACTCGCATTTGTGGATGAAGCTGCTTGATTCTCCATCCGATTGCATTCACAAGGTGTGTCTTTCCACAACCAGAAGGGCCGTAGATGAACAACGGGTTGAATGTCTTAGCAGGTTGCTGTGCTATTGCTTCTCCAACAGATCTTGCCAATCTGTTGTTAGTTCCTTCAATGTAGTTCTCAAAGAGATACCCTTTGTGAAGCTGAGAATCCAAGTCCTGAGCAGATGGAGTGATAACCACGTCAGGCATCACATTTGCAGGACGGTTAGATACACCATTGGTAGTAGTGGACTTACCCGATGGTTCTACTTCAATGGTTGAATCTTTCCTACCCGACTTGACAACAGGAATACTGTACCCCAGAGCTACTTGATGACCGAATACACGACGCAGGGTTGCACCTACGAGATTGATGTATTCATCACGCTCCAACATATCAAAAATAAACTGGGACGGAATCGACAACACCAACTTACCATCTGCATACGACTTGAACTCAGTGTATGCAAATAGCGCATTGTATTGTTCGGGAAGAATGTTCTGTCTAATGATTTCTCGACATTCGTCCCAAAGTTGTTTAGGATTCTGTTCCATTTATTAATTTAATAATGTATAATTACAGTTTTGTTGTGTCAAAACCAGGTGTTGTCTCTTTCGCATTGCAAAATTAGTAAAAAAATTCATTTGCAAAAAATTGATTTTCCAACACCCGAAAAATAAAAAAATTAATCTCCTACTTTTCAGTAATTTGCAAATTTGTGATAAAAAACATATTGCAATAATCAAATCTAAAAAAACAATCTGATTTTTAGTAATTTACCGACATTGGTTTTTCATAAAACTTTCTTAAAAAATTACTTCTACAAAATCATGTAATTTGCTAATTATTGGCAAAATAAATAATAGTCACTTCAATTAATTGTGTAAACAATCGTTATTTATAATGATTATAAATAAGACTACTTTTTATCTTTTCTTCCAAACACTGAAAAGTGGACATATTTCTTTGGATTTTGTCTTAAATCATCAAGCAAAAGTGATGCATAGTATGCTGTAGAATCGAGATGGTTATACAGAGTTGCATCGGACATAAGTCGTCCCATTGAAGAGGAATCGTTGTTGAGTTTGTCTGTAAAGAACTTAAGGTTGTCCACAGCTTCGTTTGCCTTGACAAGCAGATTGGCTACATCTCCTTCCTTGATTTCACCTGTAGTTCTTGCGAGGCTGTTAACCACATTATTCACATTTCTAACCACAGATTTTGATTCAGAAAGAAGATCAGCTACACTTCCATTCATCATATTATCAAAACCTTCGGTTGTACTTTTAAGCTGACGAGTAATTGTCTCAACGTTGTGAAGCGAAGTCAGCAATGCAGGATCAGAGGTGATGGTATTAAGCGAAGTGAGTATTGAGTCGAGTTTCGGCAACAAGGCATCAACTTTGGGAATCATCTCTCCGGCTGCCTCCATGAGGTCTGTCATAGGATAGCCTTTGATGGTATCTCCAACATTCAGAAAACGTCCGCTGGTCTCAGCAAGCATGAGTTTCATCTTTGGTGAACTAAGCATTTCCTTGGTTAGAGTTGCATATGACCCTAAAGGCAATTTGTATTTTTCGTCAAGTTCGAAACCTACAATCACATTCTGTTTTTCTATTGAGAAATCCAGAGAAATCACCTTCCCCACCTTCACTCCGTTGATTGTCACTTCCGATGCAATCGCCAAACCGTTCACATCTTCCATCTCTGCATAATACATATTATCGGACTTCATGAACGAGATATCCTTAATCCACAATATTCCAAGGTAGATAATTGTCAATGCAAGGATAGACACTATTCCTATTTTGAGTTCCTTTGCTCTTTGCTTTTCCATTATATTAATCTTATTTCTTATTCATTGTGGGATTTAGCATATTCCACAATTGCATTGTAAATCGACTTTGCAAGTAATTTCCGGCCTGCGTCAGACATAAGGAATGTCTCTTCTTCAGGAGTTGACATGAAGCCTACCTCCAATAACACACTCGGCATATATGTCAGACGAAGTACAGCCAGGTTTGCCTGACGGACACCCAAGTCCTTACGGCCTCCGGTACCTATCATTTCATCCTGAGCCATCTTTGCAAACACCACACTCTGTTTCATGTCGTGATCCTGCATAAGCTCGAACATGATGTCGCTCTCAGGTGTCGGGTGGTATTCATATTTCTGCGCTGCAGCACCCTCGAGTGCAATTACGGAGTTCTCACGCTTTTCCACAGCGAGATTGGTAGCAACTGTCTTTAGACTCAGAGTGTATGACTGCACGCCAACAGGTTTCCGGGTTGCCTGAGCATCCTTAGGTATGGCATTAACATGGATGCTGACAAAGAGGTTCGCCTTTGCCTTATTGGCAATTTCGGCACGACGACCCAGTTCTATGAAAACGTCGGTCTGTCTTGTGTACACAGTCTTGATATCCTTATTGTTCTCCTGCAGCAGTCGGCCTATTTCCAGAGCAATTGCGAGGGTCACGTCTTTTTCCCTGCTTTTGGGTGAAGATCCAACTGTTCCAGGGTCTTTGCCTCCATGTCCGGCATCGAGAACCACAGTGAAGTTAGTCTCCTGCGCATTTATTTCGCATGGGATACACATTACAACTGCAAGAAATACAATAAAGAATAATCTTTTCATATAGAAGCGAAAATCTCAGATTTGTCAACAATTGTGCAAATATAACTATTTCGCAAATAATAATGTGTCTTTCATATAAAAAAAATCCATTCATACGGTTATTACGTACGAATGGACCATTATTTTTCACAAATCGGTTATTAGTTTTTGTCATATTTTAGAATTTATACTTAGCACCGGTCATTAGCCAGAAACCTGGTTGACGCACATTTCCTATATCGTAGTATCGGCAGTCACCTATATTGTTGGCATCGACATAGAGTTCATACCGCTTCCGAGTCCATTGCACCTTAATGTCAAGCAAGCCATAAGGCTTATACGTTTCCTTATGTGTTGTATAGACTACGCCGTTGCCGTTATCATACGGAGTATAGGAGATATATTCACCCATTCTGTCCTGCCATCGGTACGACAACGACACATCAAGGTTCTTTATTACCTCTGCATCTAACCTTATCGTTAGTTTATGGCGCAGATAGTCAAGCAAGTAGCTCGATGCATAAACATCTATATCGTCATGCCGTTTCTGGTAAATATAATTGTAGCATACCGACAATTTCTTCAGGAAGAAATCTGTTTTTGTGAATTCCCTGAACAGGACGTTGACATTCGTATTCACACCCCAGTTGTCAAGTTTGAAATTAGTGGCGTGGTATGTGGTATAACCGTTAACTGAGTCAGCGGCAGTCATTATCCAGTCAATCATCGAAGTGTTGTGACGAAAATAGCATCTTACACCAGCTTCCAAACCTTTCATCCTGAATCTGCATCCAAAAGTGAATTCACTCGTTTCCTCAGGTTTTAATCCTTTGTTTCCATCATTGGTCGGTGAACGGTAGTACAGGTCTGTGAATGTAGGCATCCGCTGTGCTGTATTCCATGAAGCGTAGAGATTCACGGCATCCGTGGGTCGGTAGCTCACATCAATGCCTGGATAGAGCCTGTAGCGGTAATCCAGACCTGTATTCATATTAGCCATCAATCCTGCAGCAATTGTCCATTTATCCAGAACTATGTCATGCTCAAGGAAATAACACACATTGGTTCTGTTGTCCCTTCGTGTGTACTGTCCGTCGTGACCTGGAATATCCACGTATTTGCTCTCATCAAGTGGTTTACCAAGGGCCGTCGACAGAATTCCCTCATTTCTCAAATCTGCACCAATGCAGGTTGTTCCCAAAGTCCAGGCGAAATGGGTGTTGAGCGACAATCCATAGACATCGGTCATGTGGTAGTTCTCTCCTGTAGCGGTATTCCTGATAAGCTGGTAGTGATCCAATGATCTGTTGAAATAAAGCCTTGAATCAATCTGCACGGGAGTTTTTGAGCGGGCACTCACACTGGCGCAGTATCTGCGTCCTTCCTCATACTGGTTAGGATATTTGCCTGAATAGAAAGTGTTTGCGCCATAGTCTTTCCTGCTCATTCCCAGTTGCCAGTTCATCCCTACGAGGTTGTTGTCCATAGTTCCTGCATAGAAAGCACGCAAACTGTTGAAGTCGCTATTCTCCGTTCCTCCGTCGGAACGCTGCCATTCCGTACTGAGCTGATGGGCAAAAGTCTTATTCTTAGTCTTGAAACTACCTCCTACTCCGTAAGTGTCATAGCTGCCTGCTTCCACTTTCAGCGAAGCAGCTGTAGCTGGCACGCCGTCCGTAGGTTTTGTGGTGACGATATTGATAGCACCAGAGAATGCGCTTGTACCGTAAACTCGGCAAGCAGCACCTTCCAGAATCTCAATTCGTTCTATATCGTCAATACTAATTGGAAAATCGGCGGCTAAATGCCCGGTATGAGGCGAAGAAAAATAAATACCGTTAATAAGAATCACTATCTGGTCATGAGTGCCGCCGTTGATACTGATATCTGTCTGAACCCCCATCGGTCCTCGTTGCCTCACATCCACCGAGGCAGAGTACTTCAACAGGTCATTTACTGATTGCGCAGGGCAATTCTGAATCTCTTGGCGTGAAATCACGCTCACAATCCTTGCCGACGTTCCGAGAGTCATCGGAACACGAGTTGCAGTTACTTCCACTTCGTCCAACTCTCGTTCGTTTTCCATCAGCTCAGCACTCTTCATGGAAGTCTGGGCAACGGAAGAAAGCGGAGTAGCAAACGCCAGTGTTGCAACAGAAAGAGTAGAAATCACAATCTCGCGTTTCAATGAAAGAAACACGGCATTGCTTTTTCTGCTGAATCTGCTCCAGCGTACTGCATCGGCCTTGATTTTAACACATTTTTTGAACATAAATTATTGAATTATTTAATAACCGATTGGGATTATTAGTTCTTAAGTTTCATCATCAGCCCCTCGCAAGCGTCCTCAAGAATGTCGAGCACGTTCTCGAAACCACTTGCTCCGCCATAATAGGGATCGGGAACATGGTCTGCCACTTTCTCCATGCAATAGTCAGTCATCATCACTATTTTGCTTTCATCCTCCACCGTAGGGCACAAACAATGCAAACGGTCTATATTGCTGGCATCCATACCCACAATCAAGTCGAAGTCATAGAAATCCTGCTGCTTTACAGGTCTTGACAAGTGGGTGATGTCATATCCACGCCTCTTAGCATGCATTCTCATTCTCGGGTCTGCCATCTCACCCTGGTGATAACTGATCAATCCTGCTGAGTCGACAAAAAAGGAGTCTTCAACTCCCGATTTCCTAATCTTCTGCCTCATTATCTCCTCGGCCGCAGACGATCTGCAGATATTACCCAGGCATACAAACAATATCTTATATTTCATTATTCAAACTTCATTGTCTTTGCAGGTTTGTCGATACTTACCAGATGGCTGGAAAGGAAAATTATCAACATCGACGCACCAAGCACCAATACATTAATTAATATTATGTAGAACCAAGGGAAGCTGACAGGAACCGTGTCAATGTAGTAAGTCGACGGATCAAGCGAAATCATCGAAGTTATTCTCTGCAAGAAACAAAGTCCAAGTCCTACGACATTTCCAATCACCGTACCCTTTACAACCAGCAGGAAAGTGAATTGCTGGAAGATATTCCTTATGCTGTCATCCGTAGCACCCAACGCCTTCAGTATGCCAATCATCTGGATTGAACCCAACATCAGAATCAGCAATCCGGCAACTATTGTCACACCTGATACAACAATCATAAGGATGAATATCATGTTCACATTCACGTCCAGCACATCCAGCCATGAAAATACCCTCGGGGAAATCTCACGAATCCCATAGACATCCATTTTAAAGCCGTTTCTCTTCGACCACTTTCTCATCAACGGCTTCATCCTCCCTACCACTTCATCTGTGTTGTCATAGTCATCAACGGTAATCTCAACGCCCGAGCATTCATTCTCAGTCATGCCGGTAAGCTTGCGAAGCACACGGATATCAGTCAGGCAAATTGAACGGTCGTATTCCGAAAGGTGAGTCTCGTAGATGGCAGCCACCTTCAATTTTCTGGCTCTCATATATGATTTGCCGTTTGCCTGGGTAAGGAAGTAAGCGAACACCTTATCACCAACCTTAAGGTTCAGTTTGTTGGCAATGAACTGCGAGAGCAAAATCTGTCCGCTGTTCTTCTTTGCGGTAAACTCCGGTATGTTGCCGTCAACGATATAATTCCTGAAAAAGCTCATGTCGTAGTCTTCACCCACACCCTTCAGCTGAACACCCAGAAAGTCCTCGTCGGTCTTAAGCATAGCAGCCATCGACACATACTCACCTACTCCAGTCACATGCTCCACTCTCTTTACGTCCGCCTTCTGGCTATCCTCCATCACCACTGGCAATACCCTCTGGTCATTGTCCATCGTCATGCTCAGTATCTGGGCACAACCGCCAAAGCCGATAACCTTGGCACTCACCTCATGCTTAAAGCCGGTCACGATGGCAACACTCAGAAGCATTACCACCACGCCCACAGCTACTGCCGATACTGCTATAAGACGAGCAGGGCGAGAGCCACCGCCTTCGCCCCTATTATTATAAAGTCTACCTGCTATGAATCGTTCAAAAATCATTCTGAGCGACCAGGATAAACCTCCAATGCTTTACGCAGAACTACCAACGCACGCTGTAAGTCCTCCTTGTTCAGCGTGTAGGAGATTCTCACCTCATTTTTTCCTGAACCAGGAGTAGTATAGAAACCACTTGCAGGAGCCATCATAACAGTCTCGCCCTCGTAGTTGAAGTCCGAGAGGCACCATGCGCAGAATCTGTCGCAGTCGTCAATAGGAAGCTTTGCAACAGTATAGAACGCTCCCATTGGAATCGGAGAGTACACGCCGGGAATTCTGTTAAGTCCGTCAATCAGACACTTACGGCGCTCCACATACTCGTCATACACATCACGGGTATAATCCTCCGGCACATCAAGCGAAGCCTCTGCGGCAATCTGACCAATCAACGGCGGGGACAGACGAGCCTGACAGAACTTCATCACCGCCTTGCGCACCTGTTCGTTCTTGGTAATCAAGGCACCGATTCTGATTCCGCACTCACTGTAGCGCTTCGAGACAGAGTCAATCAGCACCACGTTCTGCTCAATATCCTCCAAGTGACAAGCCGAGATATAAGGACTGCCGGTATAGATGAATTCACGGTACACCTCGTCGGAGAAGAGATACAAATCATATTTCTTCACCAAGTCCCGAATCTGATTCATCTCGCGGCGAGTGTAAAGATAACCCGTCGGGTTGTTAGGATTACAGATCAGGATGGCACGGGTGCGCTCATTGATCAGTTCCTCAAATTTCTCCACCTTAGGCAGAGAGAAACCCTCCTCTATCGTTGTCGCAATAGTTCTGATTACGGCACCGGCAGAGATGGCAAACGCCATGTAGTTGGCGTATGCAGGTTCAGGAACGATAATCTCGTCACCCGGATTAAGGCATGAGAGGAAAGCAAAGAGCACAGCCTCACTACCGCCGCTTGTGATGATGATATCGTCTGCAGTCAGCTGAATATCATATTTCGCATAGTAATTCACCAGCTTCTCGCGATAACTCCTGTACCCCTGACTTGGGCTGTATTCCAGGATCTTGCGGTCGATATTCTTGATAGCATCCAGAGCCACCTGAGGAGTAGGCAGATCCGGCTGACCGATATTCAGGTGATATACATGCACACCTCTGCGCTTAGCATCCTCAGCGAGAGGAGCCAGCTTACGAATAGGCGAGCTTGGCATTTCCATGCCACGAACCGATATGTTAGGCATAATTACAAAACTAAAATAGTCGAAAAAATAATAAGCAGCACATAAACTGCCAAAATTTATGCAAAATTACAACAAAAATCAACAACAAACAAAAAATCTGAAATATAATGTTCCCTACATCACTTTTCTACAAAAATTGATATGCTTAACGAAAATTAAAGTATTATTAAGAAAGAATACTAAATCACCGCAGTATCAGTTCTTTTTCACCGAAGTTTTGTTTGTCTCATACCGTAGTGGTTTTAGTTTTATACTGTGGTAAAAATATTTTTATACTGCGGTGAAAATATTTTTACACTGCGGTAATATTATCACGAAAGATAAGTAATCATATATGATTATTATACAAAAAATCCCCGGAGAGATGCTCTCCAGGGATTTTTATGTTTGAAATGGCTGATGCTTAGCACTGAGCAAGCTTGCCGTCGCTACCGAGAACGTTCACAATCTTGTGGATGTACATCTTCTTCATGTTCTCACGTGCTGGCTTCAGGTACTGACGCGGGTCGAAGTGTGCAGGGTTCTCAGCAAGGTATTTGCGGATTGCAGCAGTCATTGCAAGACGTGAGTCGCTGTCGATGTTGATTTTGCAAACAGCAGACTTGGAAGCAAGACGGAGCTGATCCTCTGGAATTCCGATTGCATCTGGCAACTTACCGCCATACTTGTTGATTGTAGCAACCTCGTCCTGTGGTACTGATGAAGAACCGTGGAGTACGATTGGGAATCCAGGAAGCTTCTTCTCAATTTCCTCAAGAACGTCGAATGCGAGTGGTGGAGGCACGAGAAGTCCTGTCTTCGGGTCGCGTGTGCACTGCTCTGGAGTGAACTTGTATGCTCCGTGGCTTGTACCGATAGAGATAGCGAGTGAGTCGCAACCGCTCTTAGTAGTGAAGTCGATAACTTCTTCAGGCTTTGTGTAGTGGCTTTCAGCAGCTACAACCTCGTCTTCAACACCTGCGAGCACACCAAGTTCTGCTTCTACTGTAACGTCGTACTTGTGAGCATATTCCACAACCTTCTTAGTCACAGCGATGTTCTCTTCGTATGGGAGAGAGCTACCGTCGAACATAACGCTTGAGAAGCCCATGTCGATACAGTCCTTGCAGATTTCGAAGCTGTCACCGTGGTCGAGGTGAAGCACGATTTCAGGATGTTCGCAACCGAGTTCCTTTGCATAAGCCACAGCTCCTTCTGCCATGTAGCGGAGGATAGTGGCGTTGGCATAGTTGCGCGCGCCCTTTGAAACCTGCATGATAACAGGAGACTTTGTTTCAACTGCAGCCATGATGATTGCCTGCATCTGCTCCATTGTGTTGAAGTTGAATGCTGGGATGGCATAGCCGCCCTTCACTGCTCTTGCGAACATGTCTCTTGTGTTCACAAGTCCTAAGTCTTTGTAGTTTACCATAATCTTTCTACTGATTTTATTATTAGTAATACGAATTAATTAGTCTGTTTTAGATTTCCTTTCCGCAAATCTTGTGCAAAGATAGTTCATAATTTTCGTATTTTACCATATTGAGGTTATTTTTTTAGCGATAAATTGTTGTTTTGACAAAATATCAGTTAATTTGCAAAAAATAAATACAATTATGAAAACTACACATTACATTCTTCTGATATTATTGTTTGTCTTCATTGTTGGATGCGATAAACTGGATTTTCCGGACGACAGCAAAGAGAAGACAGAGAACGAGGACGTATCAGGCACCGATGATGATGACGATGATAACGATGACGACGATAATCCTCCAGGCGAGCAGCCGGACAGCGGCTTCTATCACGGATACACAACTGCATCCAAATACATCAGCGCCCATAACAACAAAGACAACCCTATCCCTTTCGAGGACATTCTCAGCGGTGGTTGCGTCTATGGCGACGTCTTAGGCGGGAAGAACTCTTCACAATGGAATTCACGTAGTTGTTTCTTCAAGGGCTACATCGTAGGATATATATTTGGTACTGAAATGACAGACATCCATTTCACATCAACAAACGCATTATCATCGAACATCATTCTCGCTCCTTCACCCTACACCACCAATCCCGACAGCTGCGTTCCCATCTGTCTTACGGGAACTAAAAAAGCACATAAAGAAGCCAGGACTGCCATCAACCTCAAGGATCATCCGGATTATTTGCATCTTGAAATACTTGTCCGTGGCTTGGTTCAGAAGTATATGGGAGTTGCCGGAATCAAGGACGTAGACGGTTATGAAGTCTATGCTAATGAGTAAAGTTTAGTAACGGATTCTGCTGTTAACGGCACATAATTAAAAAAATGAATGGGCACATTTTGTTATGCGCCCGTTTTTTCGTACCTTTGCAGAGTTTTTGAAAAAGACTAAACAAGGTCGTCCTAACGTCTACAAAATAACTCAAATTGGAAGAATTTATAGTAAATTTGTTTCAGGGAATGTTGGATAATCTAAGCTATGTGTGGATTATCGTGCTGATGGCGATTGAGAGCTCGTTCATTCCATTCCCTTCAGAGGTGGTGATGATTCCGGCAGCATATATGGCTGCGGAAAATGGTGAGATGAATTATGCGATGATTATTGTCTGTGGCACACTTGGTGCCCTCATAGGAGCTATGATCAACTATCTTCTTGCCCGCTACCTGGGTCGTCCGCTTGTTTACGGATTCGCCAACAGCCGGTTTGGTCACATGTGCCTGATAGACGAGGTAAAGGTGCAGAAAGCAGAGAACTACTTTGACAAGCATGGTGCGATATCTACGTTCATCGGTCGAATGATTCCTGCTATCCGTCAGCTTATCTCCATCCCTGCAGGATTGGCTCGCATGGGGTACGGACGATTCATATTGTTCACCTGTCTGGGTGCAGCCCTGTGGAATTCCATCCTCGTCGGCATCGGTTACTTCTGCCACACACAGATTGGGAAGGATGCCCTGATTGAGAAGATTTCGCACTATAGCCACATAATCGGCATAGCCGCTATTGTGCTCGTCGTGGCTATTATTGCCTTCCTGATATATAAAGGATTAAAAGCTCCATCGAATAAAATCAAAACAAAATCCTAAAATATAAAGATGTTTGAGAATCTATCGGAACGACTTGAGAGGTCGTTCAAAATACTGAAGGGTGAAGGTCGTATCACCGAGATAAATGTTGCCGAGACACTCAAAGATGTGCGCAAGGCATTGCTTGAAGCCGACGTCAACTATAAAGTAGCCAAGAACTTTACCGACACGGTGAAGCAGAAAGCACTTGGTATGAATGTGCTTACAGCAGTCAAGCCAAGTCAGTTGATGGTGAAGATTGTGCACGACGAACTCACCGCATTGATGGGCGGCACAGCCTCTGAACTGAACCTCGACGGACGTCCTGCTGTCATCCTCATGGCTGGTCTTAACGGTGCCGGTAAGACTACATTGAGCGGCAAGCTTGCATTGCTGCTGAGGAACAAGATGCACAAGCGTCCGTTGCTTGCTGCCTGCGACACTTTCCGTCCTGCGGCTATGGAGCAGCTGCGCATCCTGGCTGAACAGGTGAATGTGCCTATCCACTTGGAAATGGGCGCTACCGACCCTATTCAGGTTGCCCTTAACGCAATTCAGGAAGCCAAAGCCAACGGTCAGGACGTAGTAATCGTCGACACCGCAGGTCGTCAGTCGATTGACGAAGAGCTGATGCAACAGATTGAGCAGATCAAACGTGCTGTCAATCCTAACGAAACTCTCCTCGTTGTCGATGCCATGACTGGTCAGGACGCTGTGAACACGGCTCAGACCTTCAACGAACGTCTTGAAATCGACGGTGTCGTTCTCACTAAGCTGGATGGTGACACTCGCGGTGGTGCTGCACTCAGCATCCGAACTGTGGTTGACAAACCAATCAAGTTCGTTGGAACGGGTGAGAAGATGGAAGCACTTGATGTGTTTCACCCAGAGCGTATGGCTGACCGTATCCTCGGCATGGGCGATATCGTTTCGTTCGTAGAACGTGCCCAGCAGCAGTTTGACGAGGAAGAAGCAAAGAAACTCGAACGCAAGATTGCAAAGAACAAATTCGACTACAACGACTTCCTGCACCAGATTAACCAAATCAAGCGCATGGGTAACGTGAAGGACCTGATGGGTATGATTCCTGGCGTAGGCAAGGCTCTCAAGGGTCTCGACATAGACGAAAACGCATTCAAGAGCGTAGAGGCGCTTATCGGTTCAATGACTCCATACGAACGTGAACATCCTGACTGCATCAACATGAGCCGCAAGCTGCGTCTGGCTAAAGGTAGCGGAAACAGCATCGACGAAGTAAATCGAATCACCAAGCAGTTCGACCAGATGCGCAAGGTGATGCGTCAGTTCACCGGTGGCAAAATGGGCAAGATGCCTCAGATGCCCGGAATGCCAAAGTTTAAGAGATAATTTATTAACGGTATCGCAACGATTAGTAAATTGTAAAAATATAAAAATCGTAAATTATATTATTCTAAGATGGTTCTTATTGACGGAAAAGCGACTGCGACTCAGATTAAGCAGGAAATAGCTGAAGAAGTAAAACAGATTATCGCCAACGGCGGTAAACGTCCTCATCTGGCAGCCATACTCGTTGGTCACGACGGTGGTAGTGAGACATACGTAAAAAACAAGGTGCTGGCATGTGAACAATGTGGATTTACTTCCACTCTCATCCGCTACGAGGATGATGTGACCGAGGAAGAATTGCTTCGCAAGGTGGACGAACTGAACCGCAACGAGGATATCGACGGCTTCATCGTGCAGCTGCCTCTGCCCAAGCATATCAGCGAGCAGAAAATCATTGAGGCTATCGACTATCGCAAGGATGTGGACGGATTCCACCCCATCAACGTGGGACGTATGTCAATCGGTCTGCCCTGCTACGTGAGTGCCACACCAAACGGAATCCTTGACCTTCTCCGTCGATACAATATTGAGACAAGCGGAAAGAAATGTGTGGTTCTCGGACGCAGCAACATCGTAGGCAAGCCAATGGCTCAACTGATGATGCAGAAGCGCACTCCTGGCGATGCGACAGTTACTGTCTGCCACTCTCATTCCAAGAATCTCAAGGAGGAATGTAAGACAGCAGACATCATCATCGCAGCAATCGGTATTCCAGAATTCGTAACTGCAGACATGGTGAAACCAGGAGCAGTCATTATCGACGTAGGCACAACTCGAGTACCTGACGCAACAAGAAAGAACGGTTACCGTCTGTGCGGAGACGTGAAATTCGATGAGGTTGCTCCACTCTGCTCTTTCATCACTCCTGTTCCTGGAGGCGTAGGTCCAATGACTATCTGCTCATTGATGAAGAATACTCTCAGCGCAGGAAAGAAAGAGTTCTATAATTAGACAATTGAACCATTTACAACTGGACAATTGTAATTGAAAATTGTAACATGACAAAAATCCCTCGATAGTTAGTGAAACTATCGAGGGATTTTTTTTGGGGGAAAATAGCTTATTTTCGTGCTTCAGCGATTATGTCGAGACATTCGCGACAGAGTTTGGTGACGTAAGCCCAATCCTCAGCGGTAACGACGTCCTTCGGGAAAAGTTTGCTACCCATACCAACGCAGTAAACGCCTGCCTTGATCCATGAAGTGAGATTTTCCTTGGTTGGTGCAACACCACCGGTAACCATAATCTTTGACCAAGGCATCGGTGCTTTGAGTCCCTTAACGAACGCAGGGCCATAGACATCTCCAGGGAACACCTTTGTAAGGTCGCAACCGAGTTCCTGAGCCTTACCCACTTCTGTAACGCTTCCGCATCCAGGGCAGTAAGGCACAAGGCGGCGATTGCATACAGGAGCAATATCGGCATTGAACAATGGACCTACAACGAAGCAAGCTCCCAGCTGGATGTAAAGAGCAGCTGTAGGTGCGTCAACCACACTACCAACTCCAAGAGCCAGCTCTGGACATTCCTTAGCAGCCCATTTCACACATTCAGCGAATACTTCGTGAGCGAAATCACCACGGTTTGTAAACTCAAAGGCGCGTACACCACCATCGTAACAAGCCTTAATCACTTTCTTTGCTATTTCAGCATCTTTGTGGTAGAAAACAGGAACCATTCCTGTCTCCCCTATCTTCTGCATTACTGCAAGTTTATCAAATTTCATATGAATTTTTGAGTTCTTAAGTTCTTGATTACTTATCTTTGCACTCTTCCGTTTGCGTTGCCACCGGCGAGGGCTTCGACTTCCTCTACAGAAACGAGGTTAAAGTCGCCAGGAATTGTATGCTTGAGAGCTGATGCAGCAACTGCGAATTCGAGCGCTTCACCCTGGGTTGCCTTGGTGAGAAGACCATGAATGAGTCCTCCTGAGAAACTGTCACCACCACCTACGCGATCGATGATAGGATCAATATCGTAGCGCTTTGACTGGTAGAATTCTTTGCCGTCATAGATGAGTGCCTTCCAACCGTTATGAGTAGCAGAGAAACTCTCACGAAGTGTAGAAACCACATACTTGAATCCGAATTCCTGTGCCATCTGACGGAAAATGCCTTCGTATCCTGAAGCATCAGTCTTGCCACCCTCTACATCGGCATCGGGCTTGAAACCTAGGCAAAGCTCTGCATCCTCTTCATTGCCGATACAAACGTCAACATACTGCATCAATGGACGCATGATGCTGATAGCCTTCTCGCTTGTCCAAAGTTTCTTACGGAAATTGAGGTCGCAACTTACAGTCACACCATGCTTCTTGGCAGCTATACAAGCAAGACGCAAACATTCAGCACTCTCGTCGCTTATGGCTGGAGTGATGCCTGACCAGTGAAACCAATCAGCACCTTCAAAGATTCTGTCGAAATCGAAGTCATCTGGTTTTGCTTCCGCAATAGCAGAATGAGCACGGTCGTAGATCACCTTAGACGGACGCATTGACGCTCCTGTTTCAGCATAGTAAAGACCTACACGATTGCCACCACGAGCAATAAAATCGGTATTCACACCATAGCGGCGCATTGCGTTGACAGCAATCTGACCGATTTCGTGCTTAGGAAGCTTAGACACAAAATAGCAGTCGTGTCCATAGTTTGCAAGGCTTATAGCAACGTTTGCCTCACCACCACCAGGGATAATGTTGAACTTGTCAGTTTGTATGAAACGATAATTGCCTTCAGGCGACAGGCGAAGCATCAATTCGCCCATTGTAATGATTTTTGACATAGTAGTTAGTTTTGGTTTCAATATTTTTTGCAAAAATACAACTATTTTTCTATTTAGGCATCAAATACTTCGTAAAAAAGTAACATTTCGGGAATGTTAATCGTTATAATATAATAAATGTGTAAATTTGCATAATAAATCCGAACGTAATATGAAACGTCTGTCATTTCAATACATATTCAATAATATAGCAATATCAGCCATTCTTCTCTCATACGGAACAGCGTCCGCACAAGACGCCAGCCCTGTGGTTTCGTTCAATCACATCGAACAGACAGACAAAACCACAGAGTTTGTGGAACTGAAACCCGGTGAGAGCAAAACCACTCAGGCTCCACTTGAAATAACACTTACGGCAAACGTGGACACTAAAGGCGGAGAATATACTTATATACCAGAGTGGCGCATCTATCGTAGTGACGAAGGCGAAAGCAAACCTGTTGTCACCCGATTCGTGGACGACAGCAATTACACTCTGACAAAATCGGGAGGATATGGCATCAAGCTATATGTCACCTTCGTCCGTAGCGAGGACAACGATACGATTGAATACGAATCCGAACCCATTGAAATTGTGATTAGTGAATCCACTCTCACAGTTCCCGATGGATTCTCACCCAACAACGATGACATCAACGATGTGCTGCATATCAGTTATCAATCAATAGTAAAGCTGAGCGGTGGAATATGGAACCGCTGGGGAAAGAAACTCCACGAATTCAATCTAGGCAACATAGATGAAGGATGGGATGGAAAAGTTGGTGGTGAATATGTTCCCGACGGAGGTTACATACTCAATATCGATGCTACGGGAAGCGACGGACTTCACTATAAAATCCGCAAGGTAATCAATGTGCTCAAAGGATTCAAGACATCTGAAGAAACCACAGGAGGTAATTGAATATGCAACAAGGCGAAATAAAAGTTGAAGGAGCCAGAGTCCACAATCTGAAGAATATCGATGTGACTATTCCTCGTGGAAGTCTGACCGTAATAACAGGACTTAGCGGTAGCGGTAAGTCCTCACTTGCCTTTGATACTATCTACGCTGAAGGACAACGTCGCTATATCGAGACATTCTCAGCATACGCCCGTAATTTCCTTGGTGGATTGGAACGCCCCGATGTTGACAAAATATCAGGATTGAGTCCTGTCATCAGTATTGACCAGAAAACCACCAACCATAATCCCCGTTCCACCGTAGGCACCATTACCGAAGTCTATGACTTTATGCGTCTGCTCTTTGCCCGTGCCGCCGATGCCTACAGCTATGTGACTGGAGAGAAGATGGTGAAATATACCGAGGAGCATATTCTCAAACTAATTCTTAACGACTTCAACGGGAAGGCCATCTTTATCCTTGCCCCATTGGTTCGTAGCCGTAAAGGACATTACCGTGAACTCTTCGAGTCGATGTTGAAGAAAGGATATCTGAACATCAGAGTCGATGACGAGATTATGGAGCTACAACCTGACATGCATGTGGATCGTTACAAGAACCACAACATAGAAGTGGTTGTAGACAAGGTTGTAGTCAATTCAAAAGACACCGAACGACTGAGCAAGAGCATACAAGTGGCCATGAATCTAGGTAAGGGATTAGTGATGTTGCTGGAGAAAGGAGAAGGCACTACCCCACGCTACTATAGCCGACGACTTATGTGTCCTACATCGGGAATAAGTTACAACGATCCTGCTCCAAACAATTTCTCTTTCAACTCACCCGAAGGTGCCTGCCCACGCTGTAAAGGTCTTGGAGTGGTTAGTCTCATTGATGAGAACAAAATCATTCCCAACCGCAATCTGAGCATCTATGACGGTGCTTTGGTTCCACTGGGCAAATACCGCTCAATCATGATATTCCATCAGATTGAGGCCGTGCTCAACCTCTATGGCTTCGATTTGAAAACTCCTTTAAACGAACTGTCCGAGATAGCACTCCACGATATAATCTACGGATGCAACGAGCGTCTGTGTATCAAGGGCAAGAAACTCCATACGTCCAATGATTTCTACTGCGAGTACGATGGTTTGGCAAAATACATACATCAGTTAAGCGATGCAGACACCAATGCTGCTGCACAACGATGGGCTGAGAGTTTCGATACTGTTACTGAATGTCCCGAATGTCATGGAGCCAGACTTAAGACAGAATCTCTTCATTATAAAATCGCAGGACGCAACATCCACGAACTCTCCACTATGGATTTGGGAGAGCTCTATCAGTGGATGATGGAACTCGACTCACACATAAGCGAGCGGCAGAGAGTGATTGCAGAAGAGATCAAGAAAGAAATCCTGAAGCGACTTAAATTCCTCCTCGACGTAGGACTAGACTATCTCAGCCTTAACCGTCCTTCGTCAACCCTTTCCGGTGGAGAAAGCCAACGAATAAGATTAGCAACACAGATAGGTTCACAGCTTGTCAACGTACTCTATATCCTCGATGAACCAAGCATCGGTCTTCATAGCCGTGACAACACCCGGCTTATCCACTCTCTCAAAGCATTGAGGGATATCGGCAACACCGTCATTGTAGTTGAACACGACCGCGACATGATGCTTGCCGCAGATTACATCATCGACATAGGTCCTAAAGCTGGTGAGAAAGGTGGTGAGGTTGTCTTTCAGGGCACTCCTGCCGAACTCCTGAAAACCAATACTATCACAGCCCGATGGTTAAAGGGCGAGGAGAAAATCGAACTGTCTAAAGGCGTATGGAGAAACGAAAGCGGGAAGCAACTCACTCTTCATGGACTTAAAGGAAACAACCTCAAGAACATTGACATAACTTTTCCTCTCGAGAAATTTATCTGCGTCACCGGAGTTAGTGGAAGCGGAAAATCAACCATCGTCAACGATACTCTACAGCCAATTCTTTCTCAGAAATTCTACAGAAGTTTGCGCGAACCGCTATCCTATGACAGCATTGAGGGTATAGAAAATATCGACAAGGTGGTAAGCGTTGACCAGTCACCACTCGGTCGCACTCCCCGTTCCAATCCTGCCACATACACAGGAGTATTCAGCGACATCCGCAGTCTCTTCGTAGAGATTCCGGAAGCAAAGATGCGCGGATATAAACCAGGACAGTTCTCATTCAACGTCAAAGGCGGAAGGTGTGAGGTATGTTCCGGAAATGGTTATAAAACTATAGAGATGCATTTCCTTCCCGACATTCAAGTTCCTTGCGAAGCATGTCACGGCAAACGATATAACCGTGCTACTCTTGAGGTGAGATTCAAGGGAAGAAGTATTGCCGATGTATTAGATATGACCATTAACGAAGCTGTGGAATTCTTTGAGAACCAGCCGCATATTCTTCAGAAAATCAAAGTTCTGCAGGACGTAGGATTGGGGTATATCAAACTCGGACAATCCAGCACTACTCTCTCTGGTGGAGAAAGCCAGAGAGTGAAACTTGCCACAGAACTGGCTCGCAGAGACACGGGAAAAACTCTCTTCATACTTGACGAACCAACTACAGGACTTCACTTCGCCGACATTCAGGCACTCATCAACGTGCTTCGACGTCTCGTAGAAAAAGGCAATACGGTTATAGTTATTGAGCACAACATGGATGTAATCAAAGCATCCGACTACATCATAGACATCGGCCCTGACGGCGGACGACGTGGTGGCGAAATCGTTACCACCGGTACTCCGCTCGAAGTCTCACAGTCTGGCAAAGGAAGCACAGCCCTTTACCTAAAGAAAGAATTGGACCTATAAGTCAATTTCTATTTGTCCAGCTTTTCGTAAACAGAATTGTTGGAGATATATTCAGGTACAATCTGTTTCATCTTTGCAACAGTCTTCATCTTGTCAAAGCTCTTTGCAATTTCAAACAGCTCATCAATTTCCTTGCTAACCTGGTCGTAATCGTATTCACGAACTTCAGCAATACGAATCTTCTCATGGAAAGATGGTTTGGTGCCTTCAAGCTCATTCAGAACTTCCTCATACAGCTTCTCTCCATCACGAAGACCAGTGAAGACTATCTCTACGTTCTTAGCTCCTGACAAGGCAATCATACGCTTAGCAAGATCCACGATTTTGACAGGTTCACCCATATCGAATACAAAGATCTCACCGCCTTGTCCCTTAGTTCCTGCTTCCAAAACAAGTTTACAAGCTTCAGGAATCAGCATGAAGAAACGGACGATACGTTCATCAGTTACTGTTACAGGACCACCATTCTTAATCTGTTCTCGGAAAAGAGGAATTACAGATCCATTAGAACCAAGCACATTACCAAATCGAGTAGTTACATATTGTGTCTTGGATTTCTTATCAAGCGACTGAACATAAATCTCACAGATTCGTTTACTGCAACCCATTACGTTTGTAGGATTAACCGCTTTATCAGTAGAAACCATTACAAACTTCTTCACTCCGTATTTGTCAGCAAGATCTGCAATGACTTTCGTCCCGAAAATGTTATTCATCACAGCCACACATGGGTTGTCTTCCATCATTGGCACATGCTTGTATGCAGCAGCATGGAATACATAATCAGGACGGAAGTTAGAGAAGATGTCCTCCATTAAAATCGGACGGGCTATTGATGCCACAACTGTCTCAGCAGGAATATCGGGGAATTCGCGAGCCATCATCAGACGGATATCATGCTGCGGTGTCTCAGCCTGATCTATAAGCATCATTGAAGATGGTTTGTAAGCTGCAACCAATCGAACCATCTCTGAACCGATACTACCGGCTGAGCCAGTAATCAGAATTCGCTTGCCTGTCAACTCTCGTCCTACTGACTTCATATCAACAGATATCTCTTCACGAGGCAAGAGGTCTTCGACGCTAACCTCCTGTAATTGCATTCCCTTAATGTCTTCGTCAGTCAGTTGACCATTTACATAGCTGGCTTCTTTTATTTGCTGAGCCATATAAATCTTCACGCCACAACTGATAAGTAAATCCTGTAATTTCTGATTAGCACGGAATTCCTTTACTCTGAAAGGACTGACAAGAATAGCCTCTATCTGTTTCTTCTCGATAATACTCTTGAGGTCATCATTCGTGTTATACACCTTCTCACCCATCAGAAGATAATGCTTGTCGTGAGGGTTGGTTGATATAAAACCTCTCAAGAGGAATTTCTTAGGGTTCTGATTGCGGATGTTTTTAGCAATACCAATACCACCAGCCATTGAACCATATATCAGAACCTTCTTCGCATCTTTTGCTGTAGTAGTAATATCGAACATTGTCTTAACTAACACTCGAAGCGCCCACATGAAAAGAGTTGCTACAATGAAAGAGAAGATTGTATATTTGGTCGTCAATGCTGAAAGTGGTGCATAATCACAAGCTTGAGCAATTTGCAAAGCAACTACAGAAAGGAAGAGTGAAAATGCGCTTGCATAACCTACTCGCATCAAGTCGACAAAAGATGAATAGCGAACAATACCGGAATATGTGCGGAATACCCTTGCGCCTATGCCGCTTATAACAGCAAACATCAATGCTGTAAAAAGTACGTTATAACGCTCCGAGTACAATGCACTGGTACGCTTAAACACCCAATAAGTCAATATGGTAGAAAGAAATACTATCAGGAAATCTAAGGCTAAAATACACCAATAAGGGAGTGTTCTCTTATTAAAATACCAGTGTAATATATTATAAATCGGATTTTTCATGCACCTTAAATGTATAGTTAATCTTTGCAAAGTTAGAGATAATTATTTTAACAAACAATAATTATTTGTAAAAATCCTTATACCACTCTGCAAAATGTCTTAACCCTTCCCTTAGTGTGATCTTTGGTGTAAACCCAAAATCTCGTTCTAATGCCGTTGCGTCAGCATAGGTTGTTGGCACATCACCAGGCTGCATAGGCACCAGTTTTTTACGAGCATCGAAATCAAAGTCCTGAGGCAGAACACCGGCTCTAACAAGTTCTTCTTGCAGTATCTGTACGAAATCCAGAAGGTTCTCAGGTTGACCGCCTCCAATGTTATAAATTGCATATGGGGCCTCTCCCAAGCCCTCTCCTGAAGGCGAGGGTGTTCCGCTACAGAAGGTTTTTATCTTCTTAAGGACGTTATCTAGGTCACAGAGGACTTCTTCATTGGTGAATCGCAATTCCGTGTAGCCAAGCTCGTTCAGGCGTGCAGTACGCTCTTTATCAGACTTCATCTGGTCAGCCTCATTATGATAGCCTCCATCTACTTCAACAGTCACTTTGTACTCGTTGCAATAGAAGTCCACGATGAAGTCCTCGATAATGTGCTGCTGACGGAACTTAACACCCAAGCCATTGGCTCTTAGTGCTTCCCAAAGCACCTTCTCCGCCTCAGTTGGGTTCTTTCGCATTTCTTCCGCACGTTCCTTCAGCATTCCATACATCATTGGATCTGCTGTGTGCACCCCCAAGTCCTTCCCTTTAGGGGAGGATTTAGGAGAGGCTTCAGGCGCACCCTGCATCACACGCACAATTCCCTCAACGATATCATCCACGTAGGTGAAGTCGCGTCGGCAGTTCCCATAGTTGAAGATCTGGATGGTTTCGCCTTTCAAAAGTTTATTGGTAAAACCGAAATAGGCCATATCCGGACGTCCGGCAGGACCATAAACAGTAAAGAATCGTAAGCCTGTTGTAGGTATATTATACAACTTACTGTAGCAATGGGCAAACAACTCATTACTCTTCTTTGTTGCAGCATAGAGAGATACAGGATTATCCACGCGGTCATCAGTAGAGAAAGGCACCTTCTTATTGCCGCCATAGACACTTGAGCTTGATGCATAAACAAGATGTTCTACTGGATTATGACGGCATGCTTCAAGAATGTTATAGAATCCCATCATGTTGCTCATAATGTATGCATCGGGATTGGTGATGCTATAACGAACACCAGCTTGTGCTGCAAGATTCACGACAACATCAAACTTATACTCTGCGAAGAGCTTGTCAATCATTGCTTTATCAGCAATATCACCTTTCACGAATTGATAGCTAACTTTCAACTTTCCACTTTCAACTTTCAACTGTTCAAGACGGTACTCTTTCAGTCTTACATCGTAGTAGTCGTTCATATTATCTATGTTGACTATCGTCGCCCCTTTGGTGGCCTTAAACAGTCTCTTTATCAAGTTCGAGCCAATGAAACCTGCTCCACCCGTGACCAAAATGGTCTTATTATTTAAATCAATCTTTTCCATATTTAATTATCCGTTTAATCCTTTATTTCTTTGGTCGCTATTTCCCATATTTCTCCACAGCCTCGTAGTATGTATCAAGGCTTCCTATATCAAATCGTCCAGCACTCATAGGCCATGCATGCATAGTAGTATGTTCAACCATGTAGTGAGCCAGATTACCAGGTGCATCCTTTCCGCAGCCATTTTCTACAGAATGGCGAACCAGTTCAAGATCATTCTTCATATAGATGTAGAATGGAGGCACCGCCCAATGACTCTTAGGAACCTGAGGCTTTTCTGCCATCTCCAGCACCTTGTTGTTCTCATCAAGCACAACCACACCTGTTCTTTGAAGCTTCTCTATACTGGGTTGCACATGGCACATAATGCAAGAGGAACCCTTCTCTTGGGCGAAATTAACGAATTCGCTGAAGGAAAAGAACAAAAGATTATCAGCGGCAACGACTAGTAAGTCATCGTCGATGCCGAGCTTGTCCATCGCAAACAGCAAGTCACAAACAGCCCCAAGACGAGTATCATTGGTCTCCGTGCCATCATCCACAATGGTGATGGGCTTCTTGTAGTGCTGCTCAATAGCCCAATCCTCGAAGATATGGGCAAACTTATGGTTCGTGATGATGATGTGCTCATCGATCTCGGAGATCTGGTCGATATCATCCAGCATTCTTCCCAAAATCGTATTCTCACCTATTTTCAGTAGCGGCTTCGGAAAGTTCTTCGTCAACTCTCCCAATCTTGTTGCATATCCTGCTGCTATTACAACACACTTCATAATCTATGTCGGTCTAAAGTCAAAAGTCTAAAGTCTAAGGTCACTTTTGTCCTTTTACAGAGTCCCTTTGACCCCGACTTATCGATTCAATCAAGCGGTAAATCTGATTCGAAATCGAAATAGCTTCTGACTTTAATTTATTAAATGTTTCTTGGTTTATCATTTTGCGGTCAAGGCAGAGATACAGCATTGAACGTACTTCGGAACAACTACCTCTTGAAATTTGCAAAAAGTTCACATACTTGGCATCTGAACCTGATTCTGCACCTTCAGCGATGTTGTTCATAATGCTGACCGCAGCTCTTTGTATTTGATCACGGAAACCGTAGTCCTTTACCTGTTCCATAATATCATAGATACTATTCACGAAGGTACGTGACTGCTGCCAAACCCTTAATCCTTCAAAGCTTCTATCCATAATGCCTTTGACCTTTGTCCTTAGTCCTTTGACTCGTCTCCGACGAAACGGGCCCCGTCATCCGGTTTTACCCAGAACACTTGGAATGTTTTTTCATACTCTGGAAACTCCTCAAGGTAACGCTTAGTCAATTCGGATTGAATGGCCTCTTTGTAAGCTGGATCTACCAGAGCGATACAAGCTCCCTTGAATCCAGCTCCTGAGAATCTTCCACCATAAACCCCTGGCAACGATCGCATAATCTCATAAATAGCGATGAGTTCGGGACTTCCGCACTCGTAATTATGGATACTGCTCTCACATGAGTCAAAACTCAACTTTCCAAACAACTTCAGATTTCCAGTTTCCCATGCAGTCACACCCTGACGAACACGACGATATTCACTATAGAAATGTTCCGCTCTACGGGCAAACCTCGCTGGCATAGCGATACGAGTCTTGTCAAATGTAGCCTTTGGAATATCTCTCAGGAAAGTTTTATCGAATGTCTTCAGAGGCTGCTCCGTATAAGCCAGCATATTCCAAGCAGCGGTCTTGCACTCATACACACGGAGATTATAATCGCTATTAACAAGGCTTCGCGTTAATCCGCTAAAGAATATACCAATTTCAAACTCCGGCATTTCAGGGTTGCGCTTGATGATACGCCATTCGTTAGAGTCACAATCCAAGAAGAGCAATCCATCCTTCTTACCAAGTGCGATACATGCCTGGTCAAGCAAACCGTTATTGAGTCCTATATATTCACGTTCTGCCTCTGATGCAATCTTTACGACTTCGAATGGTTGAAGAGTAATATCATTAGCCTTTGCAAAAGCCATCACATAAGCTATCAAAACAGCTGCAGAAGAGCTAAGTCCTCCAATAGGCAAAGAACCCTGAATCACACCTTCAATGCCTCGTTTCAATTCAAATCGCTTCTTCAGTGCATACTTAGCACCACGGGCATAGTCGCCCCAATGATGCTCTCTCACCTGAGAAGGTGCATCGATTTCAAAATCCACTACCCCCTCAAAAGTTCTCGACTCCAAGTGCACATGTCCATCCTCCGATGGACTCCACCAAAAGTCCACACCTTTGTCAATGGCAAAACCTGTCACCAGTCCGCGTTGGTGATCCACGTGCGCACCAAGAGGACATACGCGATACGGACTAAAAATATGATACATATATTCTTTCATGAATGCAAAAGTAACTATTTTATTTTAATCAACCATTACATAGTTCAAAATAAAAAAAATATTCAAACGTATTTTGGCTGGAAAATACTAATTTTGCACAATATAATAATGAAAATTGAATATAGAAAGTATATATAATCATTATGACATCTTACCTTAATACAGAAAACATTGCAAAAAACATGGACGGAATAGAATACCATCCACTTCGCCCATTTTTACCTGAGAATGCTAAAATTCTGTTTCTTGGCAGCTTTCCACCACAACGCAAACGATGGTGTATGGATTTCTACTACCCCAACTTCATCAATGACCACTGGCGTATAGAGGGGCAGATATTCTTCGGGGACAAGAACCATTTTGTGGATCTTGAGAACAAGCGTTTCAAAATAGATGAGATTGTGTCCTTCTGCAAAGAAAAAGGACTTGCATTCTTTGACACGTCAACCGCTGTTCGACGCTTGCAGAACAATGCTTCAGACAAATTCCTCGAGGTAGTAGAACCTACAGACATACATGCTCTTATTTCTCAGCTTCCTCAACTCAAAGCTATAGTCACCACAGGTGAGAAAGCAACAGAAACCATCTGTGCCTACTTTTGCATCTCTGATATTCCCAAGGTCAATACATCAGTTTCCGTATCTTCCATCATACATCATCCTTCTTCCATCAGCTTGTGGCGTCTCCCCTCTACCTCTCGCGCTTATCCTCTGTCATTCGAAAAAAAAGTTGATGCATACAAGCAAATGTTTAAGTCCTTAATGAACTAACGTTTTTTCTTTCGGTTCGGTTCTGGCAGTTCCTTACATGTTACACGAATAAGGTTGGAAAGATATTCATGATCATCTACATCTGCAATATAGAAGTAGTCTTTTGCTCTTTCGTATGGTGGACGAAGATCAATAGTTCTCAATAACTTAAGGCCTGCCTCTGTTGGTTTAATGTATAACCTGTCATCACATATCAGACCAAAAATCTTCCCTTCACAATAGATCCCATAATCACCAAACATTTTCTTGGTAACTATCTCGCCCGCCTCACTACATTGATCAGCGATATACTGTACAAAATCCGCATTACTTGCCATATCATATATCAATTACATCATCCATCTTACATCTTACATCTTACATCTTCCATCACCCCTCTTACATCATCCCACTTACTTCACCCTTCATACCTCATCCACTCCTTCCTCTCACTTTCCGGCATCTTCTCAATAGCATACCGGAGCATAGTTCGAGGCATCTCGTGTGCATGCTGACGGAGGAACTCTCGGAGCATATCCATCGACACTCGCTTACCCATTTCTCGTAGCATCCACCCCACTGCTTTATGCATCAGGTCGTGAGGGTGATGCAGATGAATCTCGGCATAGCGAAGACACCAAGAAGGATCACCCAATTGGGAGGTTTTCCATGAGCAAACGATACTCATGCGTTGTTTCCAAAGGCAATCGCTGGCAGCGAGTTCATCCAACACCCTTATCTTATAATCCCTGTTACCTAGATTCGATGGCAACAACAACCAATGCCCCAGTATCTTGTGCACAGACAAGTCCACCAAGTCCCAATTATTCGCCTGCTCAGCATATTGCAGGTACATCGTTACAATCTCATCGCGCTTTTTGATAGCTTCATCAGCATTCTCTAACTTCTTTGTAGTTAATTTCTCGAATTTCGCCACCAAAATCAAGAATCCGCAAAGCCTCACCTCATGCCACCGGTTCATCAGCAGTTCTTGAACCTCCTCTAGTGGAAAGTCCATACCAGCGGCCTTGACCACTTCACGTGTCTGTGGTACCTTCAGTCCCAGGAACTCATCACCCTCACCATACTCACCAGGTCCAGTCTTAAAGAATCGCATGAGAATCTGCCGCTGCTTTTCATTTTGCAGCGACACCATATACTCGATGACTTCCTTGGCGGTCATAGGTAAATCTGTCTGACTCGACAAATCAACACCTTGTTTAGTAATTTTCCGGCTTGATTTGGAAGAAACTCTGTGGATGGTCGCAAACAGGACAAACCTCAGGAGCTTTCAGTCCGATAACTATATGTCCGCAGTTACTGCACTGCCAAATCGTGTCACCATCACGAGAGAATACGATACCCTGTTCAATATTGGCAAGGAGTTTCTTATAGCGTTCTTCGTGCTCACGCTCGATGGCTCCGACCATCTCGAACTTCTCGGCTATATCGTCAAAGCCCTCCTCACGAGCCTCCTTAGCCATACGTGCATACATATCCGTCCATTCGAAGTTCTCACCTTCTGCTGCATCGGCCAAATTTGTTTTAGTATCACTCACACTACCACCATTAAGGTACTTATACCATATCTTAGCATGCTCCTTTTCATTGGCTGCCGTCTCTTCAAATATTGAGGCAATTTGTACGTAGCCGTCTTTCTTTGCTTTTGAAGCAAAATATGAATACTTGTTCCTTGCCATACTCTCACCTGCAAAAGCCTCCTTGAGGTTCTGCTCGGTCTTTGTTCCTTTCAGTTCTTTCATAATTCTATCTATAATATTTTTAAGTGTTTTGTTAAAATCTGTGAGATCAGTGAAATCTGTGTGAGGTTATAAATACCTATTTTCAATCACGTTCCAATCCACAATCTGCCAAAGGGCAGCCAGATGGTCAGGGCGGCGATTCTGGTAGTCCAGATAATAGGCATGCTCCCAAACATCGAAGGTCAGCAGAGGCTTTAGCCCCTTCTGAATAGGATTGGCAGCATTAAGCTCCTGTGTAATCACCAGCTTCCCATCCGTATCAGCAGACAGCCACACCCATCCGGAGCCAAAAAGTGTAGCACCTTTCTTCACGAACTCCTCCTTGAATGCCTCAAAGGACCCGAAGTCACGTACAATCGCCTCATTCAATTTCCCTGTGGGAGCTAATTTCGGATCCCCGCTAAACTGTCCAAAGTACAACTCATGATTCAGAATCTGCCCTGCATTATTTAGCATTCCACCTTCAGCCTTGCAGACTATCTCTTCAAGTGAGGACTCCTCAAAGCCACTGCCTGGCAGCAGTCCATTCAGATTATTCACATAAGCCGCCAAATGCTTTCCATGATGGAACGCAATAGTCTCTTTACTAATCACCGGCTCCAATGCATCCGGTGCGTATGGCAATGCCATCAGTTCAAACTTTTCCATAACATTTAGTGTATAAGTTAGTTATCCAATCAGTTTATCCGCCAGCACCTTCAACAGCACTTTCTGCTCATCAGTAAGCACGAGCACGTCTGTACCCCATGCCTCAGCAGGCACAGCGATGCCCACCTGCTCAGACAATACATCAGCCTTCATAAAAGTAAGCAACTCCGTAAGTTTCTTCCTGCAATCAGCTGTCGCAGCCTTACCTCCAGCACCACAGATGGCCACCCGCTTGCCATTAATGCAGGTTGGTGTACCATAATCCATTGGCTTTACTGGCCTTGACATCCAATCCAAAAGATTCTTCAAATGCCCCGGATAGCTCATATTGTATTCGGGCGTAAAGATCCACAGTCCATCAGCCTCAGCAATCTCCTTACGGATTCGAGCCACAGCAGCAGGCTCTGGCTGCTCGATATCCTGATTCAGCAACGGCAGATCATTGTAATCCAATTCCTGAACCTCAGCACGATTGCCAATAATCTCCTTGGCTACATTGGCCATCTGGCGGTTAAAGGATTTCGCCCTCAACGAACCGATAACAAACAGAATTATCTTCATACTCCTTTCAATTTACAATAAATAAACGTCGCAAATTTAGCTATTAATCCGACACCTCCAAACTATTGCCCTAATATTTATAGTATTTTATGAATAAAAGTTCATTTAAGTATGTCGCTCGGCTTTCTTGCGTCCCTGCGGTAGCAAGCGTCTCCTTCGTCGCCGAGCGGCCGCTTTGCTCTGCAAAGAACATTTCCATTTTTCCATACTATAATTCCTTTAAGTTTTTAACCTTCTTCATCCTTATAGTATGGAATTTCCCAAAATGTTACATCGAAAACTGAAAAAAATCTTCACTCCTCACGGTTCCTGAGCCCGTCGAAGGATTTCACTTGCGCAGCAAATATTCCCTCACTCTCTTTCCTGACCTTTTTTTATTCCCTCATGCTACGCAGCGCGAGACACTGACCTGTCCCCATTCGTCCGCATTCGTCCGATTCGTGTTTACATATCCTCCATACTCAGCCCTGCCATCTTCACCTCCTGGCCACGATACAGGTGCCGTTGCATCATCCCTACCTTCTCTCTGAGTCGTGCGGGATTATATTTCTTTGGGTTCCGCTTCACCTCGTATGCCTCAACCTCGCCCTCCAGCGTCTCAGCCACGATGTCAATCTCAAATTCATCACTGTTGCCCTTGGCGTTTACTCCGCCTCCGGCCTGCCACCAGCCACCGAAATTCTACCAAACAAAATTCTCAAATTTCGGAGCGCCAGAGGGCCTTCAAACGCATGTTTTGCCCATTTTCTTCCCTCACCAACAATACAAAAGCCCTGCCTACCGATGCAGACAGAGCTTTTCCGTGATGATGAGGGCCGTGAGCCCGATGACCTAAAAAGGCCGATGGCCCAGCACCAGCCCCAGGCCATTCAATCCTTCAAGCACCCCAGCGGGATGATTTTCACCCCGTCAGGACGTGTGTATGCCATCTTGCCGCCCGTCAGCACAATCATCAAGTCCGGCTCACGGATGGGCATCTGCTTCTCCTTCTTATTGTGCTCACGGATAAGCCGCTTCAGCTCCACCAAATGACCTGCGCCATCCTCAATCTCCTTGCTGCCCAACTTACACTCCATCACCGCATACCTTCCGTCACCCAGATGCAACACCCAGTCAGCCTCCAAGTCATACCTGTCATGATAATACGACAAATGCCTGTCAATATCAATAGTATAGGCCTTCAGGTCGCGTATGCACATCTGTTCAAAAATGAAACCGAACGTGTTCAGCTGCACCATCAGCGCCTCAGGGGTCAGCCCCAGTGCCGCCACGGCTATCGAGGGGTCAACAAACGCCCGCTTTAGCCCGCTTCTGATGGCCGTCTTACTGCGAATGGCCGGACACCAGGCTTCCACATCACATATTACAAAGAGCTTCCTCAGCGCACCCACATAATCATCGAACGTAGGTTCACTGCACGACACCTCGCCCGAGGCCGCCACGTCAGCAATCATCGACGATTTCTTGACCAGTGTCGATATATTCCTCGCATACGAGCGCAGAATCATCCTCGCCAGCAGCTCGTCACGCTGCACACCGTCCACACGGCTTATGTCTTCCGAGCATACCGTCTTCAGATAATTCTTGGCCACCAGCAGTTTTGCACTATCCTTCTTGATGTTCATCGTTGCCGGCCAACCGCCACGGCAAGCACTGAATATCAAGTCCTCCACCGTCATGTCCGATTGGATGCCGTCTATGTCCAAATCTGGATTGTCAAACAGCTCCCTCAGTGAGATTATGCCGTTCGACTCCTTCGACTCCCACAAGCTCATTGGCAACATATCCATTTTCGCTATACGGCCAGTCCCGGAATGATGTATCTTTGTTTTGTCTACAGCATTTGAGCCGGTCAGGATAAACAAACCCTGATCCTGACTGTTATCCACCCTTGTCCTCACGGTATCCCAGAGCACAGGGGCATCCTGCCACTCGTCTATCAGACGCGGGTTATCACCTATCAGCAATAGCGAGGGCTTAGCCGCTGCCGTAGCCAGATACTCATCACGCATATCCGGATCTTGCAGCTTGATTACGCTTTTAGCCACCTGCTCTGCCGTAGTAGTCTTACCGCACCACTTCGGTCCCTCAATCACTATTGCTCCAAAGGCCTCAAGCCATTCAGCTATCAGAGCATCTGCCGTACGCGCTAAATAACTCATATCAAATCATTTATTCGTTCACATTCACAATTGCTTTCACGCTGCAAAATTACAAAATTTCTTGAAACCGACCAAACAATTTTGGTTTTTTGTGGCATTTTACTTTGGTTTTTTGCGCTATTTTACTTTTGCTTTTTGCGGTACTTTGTTATTAAGCCCACCCAACAAGCGCAAAGCCCTGCCTACCGATGCAGACAGAGCTTTGCCGTAATGATCAGCACCACTACCGCACATATCAGTGCAAACCGACGCAGAGCCGTTGAAGGTGCAGGCCTTCGATAAGGAGTCACGCAGCGAGATCATACTCGCCTGTCTCGACCTTGGAGCAGGTTTCCGCCAGCTTTCCCGACTCACCGGAGTCCCATACGGAGTCATCCACCGCCTTTTCAACAGGAAATAAAGCGGATCGGAGAATGAAGTGAACCCAGAAAGTTGGACACAACTTTAAGGTTCATAATGAAACGGAAATGTAGTTTAGAAGAAAAGCTTGAAGCGATTGCATTAGTTGAACAA
>CACYSD010000004.1:0-98689 GCA_902776985.1 uncultured Bacteroidales bacterium | reverse complement strand
TCGGTTACAATGCTCGCATTGCGCTCTCAAAAGCTGACAAAAGTCCACTTACATAAAATCAAAAATCGTCTCGACATAATTTATAGAACCTACCATAAAATAGAAGACCCACCCCCGGTCCACCTTCCGCTTCGCTTCACCAATCGCTTGAACGCGAACGCGCGATTGCCCCTCCCAAGGGAGGGGAGTGGTTAGATCTTCAAACAATAATATAATACTTATAAGTCCTCCACATAGTAGGTAATTACTCCCCTCCGTTCTTGCAAGCAAGCGTCGGCAAGCCGAACGATAAGGGAGATGGCAAGGGGAGGGTCTATGTTTTCTTATCATGCTTTCAAAAATACATAGTGCTACACTTCAGGGACTTGAGGCAATGGTGGTAGTTGTTGAAACAGACAACTATGACTCAGGTCAGCAATCGAGGTTCAATATCGTTGGACTTCCCGACAATGCTGTGAAGGAGAGTCAGGAACGAGTGCTTTCAGCCCTTCGTTCCAACAACTACCATGTTACAAACCGATCTGTCATCATCAACCTCACTCCGGCAGATGTACGCAAGGAAGGCACTGCTCTCGACCTGCCAATGGCGATAGGAGTGATGCAGACCTTTGGATATCTTAAAGCCGACAATATGGAAAGATATATGTTTGCCGGAGAACTTGGTCTCGACGGCACCATCCTTCCTATCAAAGGCGCTCTGCCCATATCCATAAAAGCACGTAAACTGGGTTATGAAGGTCTGTTTGTCCCAGAGGAAAACGCACGTGAGGCAGCTGTAGTCAACAACCTCAAAGTCTATGGCGTTCACAACATCAGGGAAATAGTGGATTTCTTCCACAATATCTCAGGTTTGGAACCTACTGTTGTCAATACCCGTGAGGATTTCTACTCACAGGTGTTGGATTTCTCTTACGATTTTGATGAGGTGAAAGGGCAGGAGAGTGTGAAGCGCGCTTTCGAGATAGCTGCGGCAGGCGGACACAATATTCTTCTTGTAGGCAGTCCTGGTTGTGGCAAGTCCATGATGGCGAAGCGCTTGCCAAGCATACTGCCGCCACTCTCGCTGGAGGAAAGTCTTGAAACCACCCAGATTCATAGTGTTGCAGGAAAACTTCAGCAGAATTCCACGCTTATCAGCCAGCGTCCCTTCCGTGCTCCCCATCACACCGTTTCCGATGTGGCACTGGTTGGCGGAGGAAGTTCCTTCATGCCAGGTGAAATATGTCTGGCACACAATGGTGTTCTCTTCCTCGATGAATTGCCAGAATTCTCGCGCAGCGTACTCGAAACACTGCGTCAGCCCCTCGAAGACCGCATCATAACTATATCCCGTGCCCGCTACAACCTTACTCTTCCATGTTCATTCATGCTTGTTGCGTCGATGAACCCCTGTCCCTGTGGTTATCACCATCATCCTACGCATCAGTGTTCGTGTACACCAGGACAGATACAGCGTTACCTGAATAAGATATCAGGTCCTCTGCTCGACCGCATCGACATGCATGTGGAGGTTGAAAGTGTGCCCTTCGAGGCTATATCCAAGGCACCCAAGGGTGAGAGTTCTGCGACAATACGTGAAAGGGTAATTAAGGCAAGGAATATACAGGAAAACAGGTTTTTAGGCATCAAAGGAATACACTGCAATGCCCAGATGACCTCAAAACTTCTTCAGAAATTTGCTGCACTCGACGACACCAGTATGCAGCGCCTTCGCACAGCCATGCAGAAGCTCAATCTCTCTGCTCGTGCCTACGACCGCATTCTCAAGGTTGCCCGCACCATTGCCGACCTCGAAGGCTCTGAGAGCATACTCAGTCACCACATCTCCGAAGCCATAGGCTACCGCAGCCTTGACCGTGAGAACTGGATAGAATAGTTACGCTTTTACTTTCATTTTATAATCTTTTACCATACTTTTCCTTACGTTTAACATTAATTATCTGCAATAGTTTGACACATTGACAGATAAGCACTAATTTTGCAGCAGAAAAACAATCAATTATCTAAACTACAAACTAATGAAAAAGCTGTTTTTTCTTCTGACGTTCCTGTTTGGAACGATGGCTGTTCATGCCGAAGACTACACCTATCTGACGTTTGAAACGACGGATGGGGCAAAAATCTCTGTGGAGGTTTCATCGCTTAATATCTCCTTCTCTGGAACAAATCTTATTGCAGGCGAACAGACGTTTGCTCTCTCAAACCTGAGTAAGATGTATTTCTCTTCTTCAAACGAGACAACAGGAATAAAGTCTCTCACTGACGAGGAACTGGAAAACATTACTGAGGTTTACGACCTTAACGGACGCCAACTTAAGCTCTCAAATACTCAAGAACTTAAGAACTTACCTCCCGGTGTGTATGTGATTAAGGGTAAAAGTGGAACTTATAAAATCGCTGTGAAATGAAACGAGTTCTTACTATTCTTGCCGCTGCACTCATGGTGTTGACGGTCAACGCCCAGAATCTTAATGTCTCCGTAGGAGATGTCACATATAAGTTCCCTGCATCGCAGACAGGAGAAATGACCTATACCGACGGCACCACACTGACCATCATGGGTAAGGAGTTTGCCATCAGCGACATCACCGCAATGAAGATTGACTTCGCTGAAGTGACCGACAATCTGGTGACGGTGGAATACAACGGCTCGGCAGCAGCGGTAACCGTTGCAGGCAATGTGGCTCAATACGTCACTCCGACCGTCAACGGTGCTTATGTATCTGTTGACCAGAGCAACACCAGTGATGTGGATGACGACGAGATAACCTATCAGCTCTCAGGAACGTCTGCCGACGGACAGTTTGCCCTCTCCGGCTCGTACAAATGTACGGTGTCTCTGGCAGGAGTCAGCCTTACCTGTGCCACCGATGCTGCTATCAGTATAACCAACGGCAAACGTATTCAGATCAGCGCGAAAAAGAATACTGAGAACACTCTTACCGATTGTGCCGACGGCTCGCAGAAGGCGTGCATCTACAGCAAGGGACAAATCCAGCTGCAGGGAAACGGTGTGCTTAATGTAGTGGGAAAAACCAAGCATGCCATCAAGAGCGGTGATTATATCACCGTGAAGAACCTCACCCTCAACATCACTTCGGCAGTAGGCGACGGCATCAGCTGCAATGAGTATTTCCAGATGAAGAGCGGCGTGGTGACTATCAGCGGAGTGGGCGACGACGCCATTCAGGCCGACCTCGACGGCACCGTGTCTACAGGAGAGACTGCCGACCATGAGGACGAGGACAGCGGTAACATATATATTGAAGGAGGTACTCTGACCGTAAAGGTAACTGCTGCGGCATCAAAGGGCTTGAAGGCAGCAGGCAGCATGACCATCAATGACGGCACCATCAACGTGACAACCACTGGCAACGGCACTTACGACAGTGATGATCAAGATGCCAAGGGCTGCAGTTGCCTGAGTGCCGACAGCGACGTCACCATCAACGGCGGCACACTCACACTGAAGAGCACTGGTTCGGGCGGCAAGTGCATCAAGACCGACCAGACACTTACCATCAACGGCGGCACCATCACAGCTCAGTCTTCAGGCTCTAACTACACCTACGGCAGCTATTCCGCATCGGCCAAAGCCATCAAGGCAGGCACACGCACCGAAGTCACCAATTCTTCTGCTTATGCTCCTGGCGGTGGTCCTGGTGGCGGTGGTCCCGGTGGCGGAGGTGGCGGTCCCGGCGGCGGTGACAACAAGAACTACACCTATTCCGGCGGCATAGTCATCAACGGAGGCACTATAGTTGCCATTGCCAGCAGCCATGAGGCAATTGAGTCGAAGAGCACCATCGCTATAACCGACGGCTATGTCTATGCACAGTCGAGCGACGACGCCATCAACTCTTCCAGCGATTTCACCATCAGCGGAGGATATGTGATGGGTAACAGCACTGGCAATGATGGTTTGGATGCCAACGGCAATTTCTATATAAAGGGTGGAAATGTGTTTGCGGTAGCTACTACCAGTCCTGAAGTGGGTATTGATGCCAACACCGAGGGCGGCTACAAACTCTACATCACTGGCGGCAATGTGGTTTCAATCGGAGGATTGGAAGGCGGAAGCAGCCTCACAGGAGTGACATCGAAATCTGCCTCCTATTCTAAAGGCAGCTGGTATTCCTTCAGTAGTGGCGGTACAACCCATTTCTACTTTAAGGTTCCTTCAAACAGTAAGATGCCGACAGGCATGACTCTCGTCTCAGGCAGCACTCCTTCTGTTTCCACTGCATCATCCGTTACCTCCAACATGTGGAACGGATATGGAAAGTATTGAGTTTTTAAGTTTCTTGAGTTCTTAAGTTCTTAAGTTTTTAAGTTTAGTTTGCAGGACAGATGATTCGATAGTTTCCGCTTAGGTGCATGAAGGCAAAGAGGCGGAGCAGACCATCGTAATAGGCATCGAAGTAACCGTCGTCAAACGGCTCATGTTTGGCGTTCCAGAGAGCGTCAACAAACTCCTTGCTCTTTGCGTGTGAACACATCATCGAGGCTGCGGCAGTAGTGGCAACAAGACCAATACTGTGGCGCAGCTTGCGGAAACCGCCTGCTCCGAGAATCTCATTGCCTTCAGGCACAGTGCCGTCGGTGCGGTACTGGTCAAGGAAAGTATTGACGCCTTGTGAGTAGAAGAAGTTCTGGATAGTCTCACCGTACTGTCGCTGCCACTCACCATCTTCACAGCTCCATTCATAGTCCATCGCTATGTTCATAGGTACGCGCCATGAGTCGTAGCGGAAATTATTGCTTCCGTTGCGCCGTGGAGCGGTATTCTGCTGTCCCTGCGGCATACCCGGGAATCGCGGCATCCGCATCTCACTGCCGTCATACTGGCACATATCAGCGTTCAGCCCCGTTTGTGGGTTGATGCATTTGTGCAGGAACTCGCGGCTCTTGCGTGCACATTCGTTCCATAGTTCAGAACGTCCGTCATCGCCCCATTTTGCCCACACTTCGTAGAATGCAGGGATGTGATAGCTGGGGTCGGTAAACCGTTGTCCGAATCCGTCGGGAGTGAAGGTTATGAGATTTGTCTCCGGGTCTATCAGGTAGATTTTCTGCGGTCCTGTCGGTTGAGGACCAGCGTTGCCTGTTCCCGGTCTTGGCTCAGGAGTATATTCACGAGGCTGTATGCAGTTAAGGATATGTTGGGCTTCAGCCTTGTAGTTGATTCCTGTGTCGTTGCCCCATCGGTTCGAAGCGAAAATGAGTGCGGTGATGAAATACAGTTCTCCGTCGCTGGCTGCACCATCGCTGTTATGCGTGCCGTCGGTCTTGCAGCTCCATGCAAAGTAACCTTCACGGTGTTCGCTCTGGTGTTGCATATATTTCTTGCTCCATCGCCACAGACGGTCGAAGATGTCCTTCTCACCAAACTGCACGGCAATCATCATTCCGTACGACATACCTTCGGTGCGGGCATCGTGGTTCTTGATGTCGCTGACGTAGCCCATGGAGTCACCAACCTCGAAATAAACCTTGTTTTCCCCCTTAAAAACATCGTTGAAGACTTCCTTCAACTTGGCATCAACATCGCTTTGCGAATAACCCATCTCCACAAACACGTTGCGGTATCGTCCTGTCTCAAATGCACCTTTTGTCCAAGGTTTAAACTGCTGCTGGGCACCAGCCTGCAGCACAAGGAAAAACAGCATTGCCAGCACGGCAAGTTGTCTTTTGATTTTGGTAATCTCCATAAGCTTTTCTATAATTAAACTCCACAAAAGTACATCTTTTCTGATAATAAGGCAAATGTAGGAATAATAAACTTTCAGATAATAAACCATATCATTTGTTTTATGGTTTAGATTAATTGAAGTAAATTTGCAGACGGCTTCATAGCCGATAAACAATTGGCTGGGACACATAGGCAAGGCGCTGTATGAGCACGTCCTCGACTATGCAAAATGTATCGGCTGCAATAACATCACTCTCAATGTGTGGGAAGGCAACGATCCTGCACTCCAATTCTACAAGAACATGGGCATGAAAGTGCAGAAAACAACAATGGAGGTGAGTTTTATTTCACCATGACCTTTTGTCCATTGGCTACGTAAAAGCCTTTTGGTAAAGAATGTGGAGTGATGGTACTGGGATTATCGACTGAGACCTTGCGTCCGCTGAGGTCGTAAATGCCATTGTAGAGTGAAGAGTTATCGTTTTCGTTGATACGGTCGATTCCCACTGAGGCGAGGAAGTCCTCGACGGATGACTGGAAACCGATGTAGCTGATGACGGAAGTGCCTGTGGTTGAAGTCATGCCGAAGATGGTCTGTCCCTGACAGAAGTTCCAGATGTCGCCCTGGCAGTTGTCGGCTATGCCGCTGGTGCTGATGTCCCAGGCAATGACTCTCTCTCCGTCGTCGGCAGTGCCTGCATAGTAGGGAGCAACCGAAGAACCGCGGTTCACGCCGTTGAGCCACCAGAGGTAGTTCTTGCCCGATGTGATGGCAAGATTGGTGCCTTTGGCAATGAGGTATTTCTGGTCTGCGGTAACGTTATAGGTTTTATTCTGGTAGTTAAGCATCAGGCATACATTGTTGTTGCCCGATGCTTTTACTGTAAGTGTGTTGTTTACGTTGTCGTAGGAAATTTTGCTCTGTGCCACACGGCCGCCATCGCCTGTCACCCATTCGCTGGAAACGAACCTGTAGGGATCGGTCACGGGGCGTTGCTTCACAAGGCGCAGGTAGTAGAGTCCGGGAATGGGTGTGGAGCCTGATGCCTCGATTCGGAAAATGACCTGAGTGCGCACCTCTCCATTGCTCTTGACCATGTAATCAGCAGGGATTACAAACTCCTGGTTGTAGAATCCATTGTCATCGGCGCCTGCATAAGTTGACGGAACGGTCACGTCTGCCAGTTTCTTGCCGTTGACCTTGATGGTTGCCACACGACCCTTGTCGTCGGTGGTGAAGCGGCACATGATGCAGAGGCTGTCCTTGAGGGCGTCAGGATTCTGGAGTATATACTGCACATATCCGCCGCTGGCGCAGTCGCGGTAGAACTCTCCGTCGTGGCTGCCCTTGGTGGAGTTGCTGGAGGTGGTCATCTGGTGTCCTGCCTCGCTCTGCTGCTCACCCGTTGCCACGAAGTCGATGGTGCGTTCGGTGAGTGCTGCTTCCTCGGCGTCAGCCTTACCCATGTCGCTGTTAGCGTAGCCTTCTGCCGTCTGCTGGTAGAAATAGCAGGAGTAGCGGGCATGCTGTATGGTGTAGAACGGTACGAGAAGGAGTTTGTCCCAATTGCCCTTGCTCTGTTCGCTCTTGGCATCGAGCTGGAATGTGAGTGTGCTGAGATCCTTCACCTTGACACGCTGGTCGAGCACCTTGCTGCGTTCGCCAATGAGCAGTGGGGCGGTGGAGAGGGCCAGACCCTTGCCCACAGCTCCTGGAGAGTGATCCATACGTCCTTCGCCAGCAAATTCATTCTGCAGTTTCTCGTATTCCAGTCCTGAGTCATCACCAGCTTTCACAGCCGTTGTCTGTGCTGCCAGGAGGATTGGTCCGTACTTGAAAGCGATGTAGTCGGTGTAGTTGGGACATGCTTCCACACGGATGGTCATTGGAACGTTCACGGTGACAACGTCGCCTTTCTTCCATGAGCGTTGGATATTTACGAACGAAGCTTTGCCTGCAGTTGCTGATATATCTACAGGTGAACCGTTGACAGCGACGGAGAAGTCGGCTGTGGTCCATGCCGGATGGCGCACGGCGAGGGTGAAGTCACCGTCCTTGTCGATGGTGATGGTCGAAGTAGATTCGTAGGGGAACTGAGTCTGCTGGGTAAGCGCGAAGTTCTCCGACTGCAACTTCGAAGCGGTGAAGAGGTTGACATAGAGCACAGAGTTGTCGGTGCTGTGTGTGTAGATGAAGTGTCCGTACTTGGAATGGTTTTCCATACCCGTGCCTACGCAGCACCACATACCCTTGTTCACAGTGGAATAGATGCGGTAGGACTGTGGACGCAGCGAGGTGAAATAGACGTAGCCGCCTGTCTGAGGGTCCTGGGTAGAGAGGATGTGATTCCATGTGGCTGCCTCATAGAAATCGGCGTATGCGGCATCGTGGGTCTCGTCGAAGAGGAGTTCGGAGAGTTTGAGCATGTTGTTGGTGTTGCAGCTCTCAGGACCTTCAAGGTTGTTGATGTACTGGTCGCAGCGGTTCTTGGCGAGGAAATGCTCGCTGATGCTATTGCCTCCGATGCAGACGGTGCGGTGGGTGGCAACATCGGTCCAGAAGTTGTGTGCAGCCTTGCGGTAGGTACTCATGGAGGGGTCGAGCTGGTAGATGCGTTCGAAACCTATGTACTTTGGCACCTGGGTATTGGCATGCTTGCCGTCGAGGAAAGTGGTGTTGAGAGTCTGCATACCGTCGATCATGTACTGATGGCTGTACTTCTTCGCAGCGTCGAGGTATTTCTTCTCGCCGAAGAGCAGGTAGGCGTCGGCAAGCGGTTCGTTCATGCCTCCGTGTTCCCAACCGAGGATGTCCTGCATCTCCGATGTGGTGAGGTTGCTGACTACGTTCACGCTCCAGTCACACATGTTGCGGAAGAGGTCGCGGGCAAGTGTGCTGCCGGTGTAGAGCCATGCGTCACGAAGTCCGGCAAGCACCTTGTGCTCACAGTAGAAGGGTACCCATCCACCGTATTTCTTGAACTCTGTGAGGTCGCGCTTGTAGAGACCTGTCCAGATCTGGTTGATGGGCTGGCCGCCGAGGAATCCCTCCATGCCTTCGGTATTGCCGTCGAAGGCATCCTGACAGTCCTTGAGGATGTTAAGCATATAGTCCAGACGCTCCTTCATGGCTGTACGTGTTGCAGCGTCGTTCGTTGCAGCATAGGCGAGTGCCAGGGCAGTGAGGTAATGACCTCCTATGTGTCCTTCGAGCGACCATCCGCTGTCGCCCCAGTTGGTAAATGTGGGATGAGTGGTAGTCCATCCGTAGTACTTGCTGCCGCTCTTGGTGTTGAGACCGGACTGACGAATGAAGGGAGTGAGCAGACGGTCCACGTCGTATTCCAAAAGCAGTTTGTTGTTCACTTGAAGGGCATTCTGGAAGGGTCCGTCGAGCAGTTGTACTTCCTCCAGGTTGAAATGCTGAGGATAGATCTCACTTTGTGCCATCACCGACTGCGGCATCAACGCCGAGCCGATAATCAGCAATAATGTTCTAAAAAAAATCTTCATCATTGTCTTAGGTTTTTTATTTAGTCTTATGTCAAGGATACTTTTTATCAGGGATTTTAAGGATAAAAAGGATTGTTTTTTCAACATGCACCTTCGGTGCGATTTAACGGATTTATCGGATTCATCGCAAAGCGATTTAATTAATTATAATCTGTATAATTCGTTCAATTCGTTTAATCCGTTTAATCGTTGCGCAGCAACATGTTTTTAATTTACGACATGCACCTTCGGTGCAATTTAACGGATTTATCGGATTCATCGCAAAGCGATTTAATTAATAGCAATCTGTATTCGTTTAATTCTTGCAAGCAAGCGACTCTTTGAGTTATTTTTTTCGGTATCGTCGATGACGTTTAATCGTTGCGTAGCAACATGTTTTAGTCAGGGATTATAAGGATAAAAAGGGTTGTTTTTTCAACATCGTGCTCCGCACTATGATTTATATGATTAATAAGATTATTATTTAATATACAAAAACAAGAAAGGGTTCTACAGGTTTTTATCTAAATAATTATTAATGGGAAATTATATGGGGAATTATATGGTAATTCGTGTTTTATCTTAAAACCATTTTCGTTATCGTTTTCTTCTTATTAATCTTGTTAATCTTAGCACGAAGTGCGGTGTTTTATATCAAGAAGATTGTCTGATGCAAAATTATGAAGTTATTGTATAACAGTTGTAATAAAATGGTTGTTATCTAAAGGTAAAATTGTTGAAACTCCTTACCGTCTGCATATCGTTGCAGGAGGTCGCAGATAAACTGGCAGCATTGGCGGACTTGTTCAGCATTGCCGTCGTAACCATTGACAAGAGCAAGCAGACGGGTGGTCTGCAGCGACATCTTCGTGCGTTCGTTGTCGCTCGTGGGAGTTCCGATGCCTCCGATGGCATCACGCACAACAGGCATTCCTGCAATGTTGAGCACTCCACGACCGATGCCTTCGTAGGGTTCGCCTTCGCGACCTACGCCAAGAGTAATGGTATCGCCTACGATGCGGTCGTAGTCGAAACCACCTATGCTGTAGCCATATCGCATTGATGCCAGATTGATGAGGTCAACCGCTGTGTCTATCTGGTAGAGCGACTTGCCTTGCAGCACACGCCGAATCAGCTGTTCGTTCGACGGACGATAGCGGCTTGGGTCTTTTCCACACGCCTTATAAGCCTGGCGGGTGGCTTCTATCCCACTGATTTGCTTGATGCTGTCCACGGTATATTTGCTGCGCAGTTCCTCCACATACCTGTCAATCTCTGCCCACAGTTCGTCGCTATGCTCAGTATTCCTGAACTCAGCATAAACAATGCCGCCCACATACTTGCTCCACTTTTCCCGCAAATCCTCGCCAATAACAAATTTCTTCAATTCCATATTTTTTAATTTAGGTAGGTTCTTCACTCAAAGTTCACTGTTACATCAAATTTTCATTGGCAAATATAATAACTTTTTGTGAATATGGCAAAAAAACACAAACCAACCATAGTTTTCGTTATCGTTAAAGTTATCGTTAAGGTTATCGTTAAGGTTATGGTGATAGTTGTTAAAAAAAATTCTTCATTCTTCACCATTCATTTTTCATTTTTTCCTACCTTTGCCCTGACAAACACAAATAAACACTAATAAAAACATAAAAATGAGAAAGAGATTTTCGATACTTGCTATAGGCATGATGTGCTGCGCTGCTGCAGTTGTGATGACTTCTTGCTCCGACGACAATTCCTCACCAAAACAAGTGACTGACAATGGGGAATGGCTTGTCAGCGATGATATGATGGACAAGAGTACTCGCCCGGGCGACGACTTCTTCATGTACTGCAACGGCGGTTTCTGGCAAAACACTACCGTGGATGAAGACAAGGCTGATATTAATTCTTGGATAAAGGTAGGTCTTCAGAATATTGTTAATGAACGTATAGCTGCCTTGCATTTCCCTTCACAGGAGAAGATGTTGACCGATGCTGGCCGGATGGATGCGAATGCCGTGACTCATCAACGCAATAAGATGCAGTCGGTCATTGACCGAATCAATGATGTCACCTCCTTAGAAGAGATGTGGAAACTCACTGCACAGCTCATGCTCGAGGGATATAGATGTCCGTTCAAACTCAACGTCTTATCCCACAATGGACGCATGGCGGCATATCTGTCTTGCAATTTTAAGGATGAATTTGCTGCAAGTTTTCTGGAAAAGGACAATGATCTGTCATGGCGCATAAACCACGATGCTAATGTGCTGGCTTGTGCCAAACCTCTCGCTGGCAAATCCACACGCAGTTTCGACACAGAGCAATGGCCCATGCTTAAAATTATTTTCGAGAATCTGGGAATATCTCTTGAAGATGCCTACATCATCGCTGCAGTCCCTGATCAACCAGACATCGTTGTTCAGGGTCAGATGAAGGCCTTTCAACAATTACAGAATCTTGATCTGGACACATGGAAACAAGAAATCATGTTGCCCTTAATTAACCAAGACAAGGTGTGTTTCGACGATGAAGAACTGGGGAATTATAATCAAGAGAAAGGACAAGAGCAGACTCGCGCAGACTTAGTGAAGAATTTTGCCAAGAGCTATCTGAACTACGAGACTTCCAAGATTTACACCGATGCCTACGTCACACCAGAGATGAAGAGACGTACACTGGATATGTGTATCCAGATGAGGGAGGTGTTGCATCAACGAATAGAAAACAATGAATGGATGAGCGCCCAGTCTAAGCATAATGCCATCGAGAAACTTGAAGCAATGACCTTCTGTATAGGATGCCCCGATGAGTGGTTCGACGAAGGACTGCCCGATTTGAGTCAAGAATCTACGCTCTTTGATGACGTGCTGGCCGTGCGACGCGCACAACTCAATCTTAACCGTCGCCTCATAGGTATGGAGACCGTGAAGGTCTCATTCCATGCCATCATCAACAATCAACACGACTTGACTACCGTCAACGCCTTTTATTCTCAAAACTACAATTCCATGAACATCTATCCTATTTGGATAATGGATCCGGTGTACAATCCTAATGCCAATGAAGCTCACAACTACGTTTCATGCACCGTCTTCGGACATGAAATAACACACGGATTCGATACCAATGGAGCAAAATTCAATAAAATGGGAGACTTAGGGGAAATATGGGCAAGTCAAGCAGATAAAGAAGAGTTCCTTCGCAGGGCACAGTTGCTAATCGACTACTACAGCCAAACCGAAGTCATGCCATGGTCATTGCCCGGACTCTGCAATCAGGGCGATTACACAGTAAGTGAGAACATAGCCGACCTCGGAGGATTTCTCATAGCCTATGAAACCTATGAGAAACACCTGCAAGACAACGGATTCAAGGGTGATCAGCTCAAACTGCAGTGCCAGCGCTTCTTCCTGAGCTATGCATATCTATGGCAAGCCAAATACTCTGCCAAGTATGCACAAGTTCGCACCTTGGGTGAAGGAGACGAGCACAAAGACAAGGACATACATTCTCTTCCACGCGAAAGAGTCAACGGAATAGTACGCAATGTAGACTACTGGTACGACCTATTCCCCATAGAACCAACCGACAAACTCTACCTCGCTCCCGCCGACCGCGTAAGAATATGGTAATGATAATTACATATTAAAAATTATAAGACGCAGAGCTTTCGACTATGAGGCGAAAACAATGAAATATGTGTTATCAACGCAAAGAGGACGGTAGTTTCGATCCTATCCACATATTGTACTGTGTTATCAACTACTCTGCAGTTGATAATTATGATTTCTGGGGTACATCCTACATGGTTTGCAGTCCTATTGAGTTCTCCACCGTTGACCCCACTGGCATCTTAAATATTGAATCATCTCCCTCAAATTCCCTAAAGGGGGGAGAACCATGTGGCGAACCCGAAGTATGGTACAACCTCAGTGGTCAGCGTGTCAGCAAGGGCTACAAAGGCATCGTTGTTGTCAAGGGCAAGAAATACGTGATAAATTAGTATGCCAATACCCCTGCTTATTTAGATTGGTTATAAATAAGCAAAAAGGCGTTTTTTAACATTAATAGACCCTCTCTAACTCCCCCTCATCGCTTAGCGCTTCGGGCAACGCTCCGAAGAACGGGGAGGATAAAGCCATCCGGATGGTAATTCTTCACTCTTCACTCTTCATTCTTCATTTAAAACGGGGGGTAGGCTGTTTTGTTTGTTTCTTGCCAACTTTGGTTGCAACTTGAAAGCAAAAACGCCCAAGCACCTACCAAACTATCAAGAACTTAAAAACTCAAAAACTCAAAAACTTAACTCTTTTCAAATTTAAACTTAACTTCCGTTCCAAAAAATCTTAACTTTGACATTTTGAAAAGTTAACTTCCGTAGAAAAAAGACTTCGCCAGAGTTGAAACTCCGGCGAACTTACATTTTGTCAAAATGCAAAAAAGAAAAGGATGCATAAACCGTCATAGGCTTATGCATCCTTTTCCTGCTAAAGCAAAGATACAACATTATTCCTCAAAATGCAAATGTTAAAAACCCAATTAACATTTATCTACAAATCCCAATCATCTGATTATCAGTCAAAAGACAATTGTTAAAAAAACAAGGATCTCAAGGATTATTTTTTCAACACCGCACTTCGTGCTAAGATTAATATGATTATTAAGATTTTATTGAGACTTTTTGAAGGATTATTTGTGAGATTTTCGCGAAGCGAGTAGTTTTTCTCCTTTATTTATTTTGTTGTTGAATATATTTCGTATTTTTGCAATATAGAACTAAATCATTGGAGATGGAAAGCATAGTAACACCACTGCTTGCCTCACTACGCGAGCAGAAAGAAATGAAGATGAAAGGCAGTATCTATCACAAAACACAGATAGATCTGACCTATAACTCGAATCATATCGAAGGTAGTCGCTTAACTCACGACCAGACACGATATATTTTCGAGACGAACACCATTGGCGTGACTGCTGATGAGACGGTAAGAGTGGATGATATTATTGAGACCATGAACCATTTCCGCTGTATCGACCTGATTATCGACAAGGCAGAAGAACCGCTTTCAGAAGAACAGGTTAAGACACTGCATGGAATCCTAAAATCAGGAACATCCGACAGCCGCAAGGCTTGGTTTGCCGTCGGTGATTACAAGCAACTGCCCAACGAAGTAGGTGGAGAGAAAACTTGTGAGCCAGAACTGGTACACGACAGTATGCAACGACTGATAGAAGGCTATAACACCAAGGAGCAACATTCCTTAGAAGACATTCTTGATTTCCACGTCCGTTTCGAAAAGATACATCCGTTCCAAGATGGTAATGGGCGAGTGGGACGTCTCATCATGTTCAAGGAATGTCTGCGTAACGGCATTGTGCCTTTCATTATCACCGATGAATTGAAGATGTTCTATTATCGTGGTCTACGTGAGTGGGGCAATATCGACGGCTATCTTACTGATACCTGCCTTACGGCACAGGACCAATATAAGTCTACCCTTGATTATTTCAGAATCAAGTATGATTAGCGAGTAGTATGAATAATGGATGTATGTCGAGTAGGAAAGGGGATATAAATATCAATAAGTAAAGGAGAAAAACTTCAGTCTTGAAAGTTTTTCTCCTTTTTATTTTTGTTTATTTTCAATCGATTTTATAACTTTGCCAATAGTTCGGGGGGAGAAATCTCGAATTTATTAATAATGCATTCGCTATTATTTCGCGCATAGCCAAAAAGCCTCGCAAACTTTAATTGGTATAACAAGATACGAAATAAGTAGTGACAGATTACTCGTTAGGGTCTCTGTCCCAGCTGTTAATAGTGATGCACACGTTTTGGCGATAAAGCTGATGAATACAAGGCTTACAAGCGGACTCGTGATGAAGAAAAGAAGCTGCTCGACCAGTTCCGTGACCCACTATCACCATTGAAGTTCGTGATTGTTACCAGCAAACTGCTCACAGGCTTTGATGCCCCAATACTTCAGTGTATGTATTTGGACAAACCGATGAAGAACCATACGCTGCTGCAAGCAATTTGCCGTACCAACCGTACATATAACGAAAACAAGAAGTGCGGATTGATTGTTGACTTCGTGGGTGTCTTTGAGAATGTGGCTAAGAGCCTTGCTTTCGATGAAGAGAGCGTGAAGACCATTATCAAAACAAAGTTTAAGAAGTTTGCCGAGAAACTGGATGAGCTTCGAGAGCGTATGGAGCAGAACCTTATTACCAGCATTGAGTATCTAAAGCAACTGCTCCAGATGGCTCGTGAGCTTCTTGAAGCCGAAAAGGAAATGGAACAGCCAAAAGACAAACGTGAGCAAGCAAGAGCAGCCTTGACAGATCTCTTCCAAAGTATCAAGACAGAAGATACGCCTTTCATCGTAGAACAGGTGGTGAACGATATTGACAATGAAGTGGTCAAAATCATCCGACTGTTCAACGATGCGTTCAAGAGCGTAACGGCACGTCGAGAGATTAAAAAGAAACTTCGTTCCATCCTTTGGATAAAGTATCAGATTAAGGACAACGAGGTCTTCGAGAAAGCATATCAGTATATTGAAATGTATTACTGAAAATATGAAGCCGTTTGATCATTTTAAAACTATAGATAAATATAGGAGGCAAGTTAAGTCACTTGGCTCAGAATGGTCATACACTTCGAATGAGTGGAGGAACGATCAACCTAAATGATAAACGATGGATGTCTTCGGCATTGTTCTATATAGAATATGTCCGCAAATAAGGATGGGAGATTTGTGAAAAAGAGGCAGAGAAAAATCCAGTTACAACACATGAGTTTATAAAGCTGTGCCATTATTTTGAATGGAAAGAACGAGATGATTTTGAGAATTTTATAATCTCACATAATGCTGAGGACAGGTTTGATAATGACTCATCGGATTGGTAAATAAAATGGCATTACCGAAATTTATCATAACGATGGATGGCTACCTGCGTCTGGAAATCTGCTCTAAAAATGGTCAAGATTCTGCTAAAGATAATTGATAGACAAAAAACTATCGGGGTTCATGTCTAAAGTTGATTTTTTTTCATATCTTTACAGCCAGAATAAACATACAAACAAATAATATCAGTGATAATGAAAAAAACATTTTTTATTTTTACAGCATTAATGGTTATGGCTACGGCAACGACAATGGCACAGAGTAAGGTATATGTTACCAGAGAGATTTCTCCTGAATCTTTAGTGAAAATATACAAGGCGCTGGGTATTCCCGCAAAGGGACGCGTGGCAATCAAGATGAGCACGGGCGAAGGCAGTAATCCTAACTACCTTAAACCCGAACTTATCAAGGACTTGGTATTTGAAGTAGACGGCACCATCGTGGAATGCAACACAGCATACGGTAATGCTCCGGAAGATGTGAAGGACGACCGCAATAATTCGGCAAATCACTGGAAAGTTATCGAACGCCACGGCTTTCTGAAGTACTTCCCTGTGGACATCATGGACGAATACGACGAGATGCGCATACCCGTGAAGGACCAGACTCACATCAAGTACGATATCGTGGGTGGACACATGGCCAACTACGATTTCATGATTGCTTTGAACCACTTCAAGGGACACCCCATGGGTGGCTACGGCGGTGCGCTGAAGAATCTATCCATAGGCTGTGCAAGTCAGAACGGCAAAGCATACATCCATTCAGCAGGTAAGATGGAGAAACTCGATATGTCGAAACTTTGGACACCAGAATACATTGGCGATCAGGATGGTTTCCTGGAGTCGATGGCTGCCGCCGCACAGGGCGTAGTGAACTATTTCAACAGGCAGGAGGGAATAATCTATATCTCTGTTATGAACAACATGTCTATCGACTGTGACTGTGTGGATCATCCTGAACCTGTAAAACTCGAGGACTATGGTATTTTGGCTTCTACCGACCCCGTGGCTCTTGACCAGGCTTGCATCGACATTATCAATCACCAGAAAGTAACGGCTTCTACCGACCCCACTGATTTGTTGAATCGTATTGACCAGCAACACGGTGTGCACACCATCGAGCATGCAGCAAAGATTGGTCTCGGCAGCCGCCAGTACACACTGGTGAGTATTGATAAGTAAAGAACAGTGGTTGAAGAAGACTGTTAATTTCAATATTTTTTGGAGTTGTATTTGAATATATATTCTTAACTTTGCAAAAGAAATAAAAAAATCTCCCTCTCAATCGTGATAAAATCACTGCACATAGAGAACTACGCTCTGATTGAGCACCTTGACATTGAAATGTACAAGGGATTTTCTGTAATTACCGGAGAAACCGGAGCTGGAAAATCCATTATCCTTGGAGCTATTGAGTTGCTTCGCGGCTGTCGTGCTGACAGCCACAGCATCAGGCGTGGCGCAATGAGATGTGTGGTGGAAGCAGTTTTCGATATCACTGACTATGGACTGAATGGGTGGTTTGATGAGAATGAACTGGATTTTGACGGACATGAATGTATAGTCCGCCGTGAGATTACACAGGCCGGAAAAAGCCGCGCCTTCATCAATGACACTCCTGTAAACCTGACTTTATTGAAGGATATCGGTGAAAAACTCGTTGATATCCATTCGCAACATAAGAACCTGCTGCTTGGGAAAGAGGATTTCCAACGCAGCGTGCTTGACATTTTTGCCAAGAACGCTGAACTGCTCAACCATCACCGCTCGCTTTACCGCCAGACACAGGACGCACGCAGGCAGTGGGAAACGGCAGTGGCTGAGGCTAACCGTAACCGTGACGAGGAAGACTACCTGCGATTCCAGTTTGAACAGCTCGATGAGGCTAAACTTCAGGAGGGTGAACAGGAAGAACTGGAGGAGGAGGCAGCTATGCTCGAACATGCAGAGGAGATAAAGCAGAATCTGTATGTAGCCCAGGGTCAGCTACAGGGTTCCGACAATGAAGGCGAAACGGACGTGTTGCAGGGTATGCGCCATGCAATGTCCGCCATTCAGACCATCTCCGACAAGATGACTGCCGCCAACGAACTATATGAACGTCTGAACTCCTGCTACATCGAGGTGAAGGATATTGCCAACGAGGTGGAATCACTGGCTGAAGGGGTGGAATACAATCCTGCAAGGCTGGAACAGGTGAACGAACGTCTCAACACCATCTATTCTCTGCAGCAGAAACACCATGTGGAAACTGTGGAGGAACTGATAGCGCTGCGTGAACAGCTGAAAGCTCAACTTGACGCCATAGACAACAGCGACGAGAACGTAGCAGAGCTGAAGAAGAAATGGGAGGAACTGCAGGGACAGACAAGGAAACTGGCAACTGAACTATCTGACCGACGCAAGAAAGCTGCTGCACCGTTGCAGAAGGAGTTGGAGAAGAGCCTGCAATCGTTGGGAATGCCCAATGCAAGAATCACTATTACGGTGGAGCATGACGAAAAATTTGCCGGCGAGGATGGTTCTGACGCCATTCAGTTCCTTTTCTCTGCAAACAAAAACGGAGAACCGCAGAATCTCTCACAAGTGGCATCGGGCGGAGAAATAGCCCGTGTGATGCTCTCCCTCAAGGCTCTTATCGCCAAGGAAGTGAAACTGCCTACCATCATCTTCGACGAGATAGACACTGGTGTGTCGGGAAGTATTGCCGAGAAGATGGCAATCATAATGCAGCAGATGGGGCAGAGCAACCGACAGGTTATCAGCATCACCCACTTGCCACAGATTGCCGCACTGGGCACGGAACACTATCGTGTGTACAAGGAAGACAGCGACGACGACACTACCAGTCACATCGTTCACCTGAGCAACGAAGAGAGGGTAAAGGAGATTGCTCACATGCTCAGCGGAGAAACCATTACCGATGCAGCGATTGAGAATGCGAGGGTGCTATTAAAAGAGACCCCCTCTAACTCCCCCAGGGGGGGATAAATAGTTAGTCTCTGGCTGATAAAGATTTTAATAATTTGCTAAAAACAATAATAACTCAACTCTATGCAGAATACTATACATTGTCAGAATCAAACTACTCCTCCCCATGCAGGGGGAGGCAAGGGTGGGGGTCTGCTCTTTTATATGTTATTGTCAGCTTTATTGCTGCTTGGAACTCTGAGTGCCAAGGCACAGACAACGGACAGCACTGCTACTAAGACAACTATGATTGAGGGTGCTGCTCCGAAATGGGCAGCCAAGGCTCAGAAGGCTTTAGTGTCTATCGTTTCCTATGACCAGAACCAGAATATGCTGAAGACTGGTACTGCTGTCTATATCAATAGCGAAGGACATGCTGTGACAGACTGTGAACTGCTGAAAGGTGCATACAGCGCCGTGGTTGTGGATGCCGGCGGAAAGAAATACAACGTCACCCGAATCCTCGGAGTGGATAACAACTACGGTCTGGTGAAGATTGCCACTGAGCAGAAGAAAACTTCTCCGATTAGTTTTGCACAATCAGCAGGAGTTCTTGTCGGCACCAGAGTCTATGCCCTGGGTTATCAGCAGGGGAAGATAACTACATGTCCGATGACCACCGTGCTTAAACGTGACATCGTGGAGGACAATTATGTCTATTACACTCTCAAAGACGCTTTTCTTCCCAAGTACAACAACGGTGTGCTTATGAGCGAGACTGGTGAGCTGCTCGGCATTGTGCTTTCACCTGTTGGTGGCAACAGCCAGGCTGTTGACGCACGTATGGGTGACGACCTCACAATGCATGCCATCAACTCAAAGAACAATTCTCTTGCATTACAGAACATACATATTTCCAAAGCTATTCCCGACGCAGAAGAGGAGGCTCTGGTATATCTTTACTTCCAGTCCCGTTCTGCCAGCAATGAGGACTATATAGACATGCTCAACCAGTTTGTGGAGCGATTCCCCAACAATGCCGAGGGCTATCACCGCCGTGCTACTCCGCTTACTGATATGTGTCGCTTCGACGAAGCAGACAAAGACCTCAAGAACTATCTCCGTCTTTCCACAGACAAACCGGCTGCCAACGCTGGCGTGGCAGAGATTATCTATACCAAACTGCTCTACCAGCCAACTCCCGCCTATGACAAATGGACTTATGACTTAGCCATAGACTATATGAACCAGGCTATCAGCGGTGAGGAGAAACTGCTCTCTGATGCAGTTGGTGACAGTGCAGTGCAAACTATAGAGTACAAGGTGCTGGAATACCGTTTGCAGAAAGCACAGATACTCATGGCGAAAGGTGACGCAACAGATGCACTGAGCATTTACAACGATATCAACGAGGGAAAGCATCGCTCACCGGCAACACTCTTTGCAGCCAGTCTGGCATACGAGGCAGCAGGCGACACCACTGAGACGGCTATTCAATTGCTCGACTCTGCCATTGCGATGTTCTCCACACCTCTGCCGACCGAGGCTTCAAACTACATCATGCGTCGAGGACAATTGCATGCAGCCCGCGGACACTATCGTCAGGCCGTGCTCGACTATAATCAGTACTGCTACCTAAACAACAACAAGGTAAACGCGAAATTCTACTACGAGCGCTACGGACTGGAGGTGAAGGCGAGAATGTATCAGCAGGCTCTCGACGACATCAATCTGGCAATAGACCTTGCTCCACGCGAAGCACTCTATTATGTTGAGAAGAGTGCATTGCTGCTCAGGGTGAACGAACTGGACGAATGTATCGAAGAAGCCAAGAAATGCTTGCTTATAAACAGCGAGATGGCAGATGCATATCGCATCATGGGATTTGCACAAATTCAAAAGGGTGAGAAAGAAGCTGCACTCAAGAACCTGCAACGTGCCAAGGAACTGGGTGACGAGTCAGCTGAAGAAATAATAGAAAAATACCTAAAATAATGAACCATAAGATTATTACAGAGGCTGTAGACCAGCTATCCGACATCGACTCGTTGTCTAAGTTGTTCGACCAGGACAGCCAGGTGTTCCGTATGCCATCGGAGAAGACGTTGGCAGAGATTATTGACATAGTCAGGGATATAATCTTCCCCTATCACTATGGTGACACTCCGGTCTATGCGGATACATTAAAGTATTATATTGGAGTGAGGGTTGACCGCCTGGCACGACTGCTTCGCGGACAGATTGAGATAAGTCTGGAATATGAATGCAATAAATGCCCGGACGCATGCAAGGCGGCTGACGACATTACGGAACAGTTTGTGGCAAAACTGTCGAATCTGCGCGAAATACTCACTACCGATGTGATTGCGGCATTCAATGGTGACCCTGCAGCCAAGAACCACGGAGAAATCATCTCCTGCTATCCTGTAATCAAGGCTCTGACCAACTATCGTGTGGCTCATGAACTGCTGAAACTCGGAGTGCCTCTCATCCCACGTATGCTTACTGAAATGGCTCACTCAGAAACAGGTATTGACATACATCCGGGAGCAGAAATAGGCGAGTCATTCACTATTGACCACGGCACAGGTGTAGTTATCGGTGAGACTTGTATTATAGGCAAGGGAGTGAAGCTCTATCAGGGTGTTACCCTCGGTGCCCGTTCGTTCCCGCTCGATGAGGCTGGCAATCCGATTAAGGGCATAGCTCGCCACCCAATCCTCGAAGACAATGTGGTGGTATATTCCAACGCCACTATCCTTGGTCGCATCACTATAGGCAAGGGAGCTGTAATCGGTGGTAACATCTGGGTCACTAAGGATGTGCCTGCAGGCTGCCAAATGGTGCAGAGACCTCCTTCACAACAAGTGTGAAGCGTGAAGCGAAAAGTGATAGTCCCGGAGAAGTTAAACCATTCGGATGGCTTATAATTTTTAATTTTTAATTTGAGTTTTACTTATATGCTAATAATAGCAAAGACATTTCAGGGACTTGAAGAAGTTCTTGCCAAAGAAATCATAGAACTTGGTGCCAACGACGTAGAAATAGGAAATCGCATGGTGTCGTTCACCGGTGACAAGGAGATGCTCTACAGGGCTAATTTCTGCCTGCGCACAGCAGTAAGAGTACTTATGCCCATCAAGACATTCAAATCATCAGATGCTGACGATGTGTACGAGGTAGTAAAGAAAATGCCTTGGAGCGACTATATGGACGTAAACCAGACATTCCTTATCGATGCCGTAGTATTCTCCAACACCTTCCGCCACTCTAAGTTTGTGGCTTATCGTGTGAAGGATGCCATTGTCGACTATTTCCGTGAAACCACAGGAGAACGTCCTAACGTCAGCATCAGTAATCCTGACATCCGCATCAATGTGCATATAGCAGAGGAAAAGGTGACCATTTCCCTCGACTCCTCTGGTGAAAGCCTGCATAAGCGTGGTTATCGCACAGGCTCAGTAGCTGCTCCAATCAATGAGGTGCTTGCTGCAGGTATGCTGCGTCTTGCTGGATGGGAAGGACAGTGTGACCTTATTGACCCGTTCTGCGGAAGCGGTACGATACTCATTGAGGCTGCTCTCATGGCAATGAATATCTATCCAGGTGTATTCCGTGAGGAATTCGGATTTGAGCGCTGGAAAGACTTCGACGAGGATCTTCTTGACCGCATCTACAACGATGACAGTGACGAACGTGAGTTCGACCACAAGATATATGGTTACGACATCAACCGTCAGGCTGTTGCCGTTGCCCTGGATAATGTGCGTAGTGCAGGAGTAAGCAAGGTGGTTGAAGTAAGCCAGCAGGACTTCTACGATTTCGACTGGAACGGCTCAGAAGCCATGATGATGACCAATCCTCCTTACGGCGAACGCATCACTACCGATGACATTCTCGACCTCTACGACACTATTGGCAACCGCCTGAAGCGCGCCTTTGCAGGTAACGAGGCTTGGATTCTCAGTAGTCACGAGGAATGTTTCGACAAAATCCGTCTCCGTCCATCAACAAAATTCGCACTCTACAATGGTTCTCTGCCTTGCGAACTCCGCAAGTATCAGGTGTTCAGTGGCAAACTGAGCGACCTTAAGGGTGAAGGCGAAGATATCAAGACCGACGAGGAACGTCAGCGCAATGCGAAGTACAAACCACTTCGCCGTCGTGACGATGACTCTACGTTTGACGGAAAGAGCTGGCGCGATGCAGGTGGCAGCCGCGACGATGAACACTATTTCCGTTCACGTCCTAACCGCAAGGACTATCGTGACGACAAGAAGCCATTTGAACGTAAGAACCCAAAAGACAGAACTCCTCTCTTCGAGGGTGACGACGAGCCACGTCTCAACCGCCATAATTTCAAATGGGGAGATCGCGGCAGCGATTATGAACCAGAAGACGGTGACCGCCGTCCATTCGGCAAAGACCGCAAATCATCACACCATCGTGATGAAAAGAAATTCCGCCGTGACGACAAAGGTTTCCGCCGTGACGATAAGAAGTCATTTGAGCAAAAATTCTCAAAAACAAAAAATCATAAGGCTTCAAAAGGTGGTAAACCCCGTTTTGGTTTCGATGAAGAAGGACGTCCCTTCCGCCTTGATGAAGATTGATATAGGTTCAGACAACAGGACATAAAAAAAGCCAGCCAAAAACGGTAGCGTCTTTGGCTGGTTTTTTTATTGCTTGATTTTAGTCCATTCGCGGTTTTGTGAGGCGTTCAGTTCAGAGAGAATGTTGTAAACCGACTCCCGTTCGTTGGCTGTGCCGTGCTGACCACGGTAGATATTTACTATTTCATCGCGTTTGTAGTCGGTGAAGATTTGTGGAAGGTCGCTGAGAGGTTTATTGGAATGAGCTTCCTTCAGCATTTCGATGCTTTCGGTAATGGCTGTGCGTCCGCGGTCCACATTATTCGACATTTCGTCAAGACCGAGACGGTGGTATTTGTACATCAGTTGGCGGAAAGGTTCCATGCTTCCGTCAAGATAGTCGTTGATGATACCGTGACGGTTGCGGTTGTTCTCAAATGCCTTCCATCCTGTCTCACTCATTGTCTGTGCATTGTTAACTATGAGTTCTGCCTGGCGCAGTACATCTGTGCCTCCAAGGGGAGAGAAAGTGTCCAAATCAAGTCCGATGAACAGATATGCGTAGTATGCCAACATGGCGGTGAGGTTGTTGTCCATGTTGTTGATATTGAAGTCGAGCGGTTCGTATTCCTTATATTGGAAATTGAACTGGTTGTCGCGCATCGATATCACAATAGAGTTGTAGGTAGAGTTGAAGACAGGACGATTGAGCTGGAAGAGCAGTTCACACTGAAATGCATTGTCATCTTGCTTGTACTGCTTTACATTTATGGTCATGTTGCACTCTATGCGTTCGTTCTGTGCGAATTGCAGTTCTGTCCATGCACGATTGTTCATGAACTCATTAAGCACATTCTCCAAAGTCTCAAATACACTGGTATTGGTACCCTGTACCTGAGTATGGGTAACCTTCACCTTGCAGTTCAGCTCTTGAGCATTTGAAATGAAGAATGAAGAATGAAGAATGAAGAATAAAATAATTATTCGACGCATAATACTTCTTCTACTATATCTTTTGCCACTTCGGATTTTGGTTTCAGTGGATATTCCTTGCGGGTGAGGTCGCTGTGGATAATGGTGATTTTATTGGTATCCGTGCGGAAACCAGCACCAGAGTCGCGAAGGGAGTTAAGAACGATGAAGTCGAAGTTCTTCTTCTTGAGCTTACCTTCTGCATTAGCCTGCTCGTCGTTGGTTTCAAGAGCAAAGCCTACGAGAGTCTGATCCTGGCGTTTCTGTTTGCCAAGTGCAGCTGCTATGTCGTGGGTAGGTTTCAGTTGAAGGGTGAGTTCATCGCCCTTGCGTTTGATTTTCTCGTTTGCTGTGCTGATGGGAGTGAAGTCTGCCACTGCTGCACATAGTATAGCTGAATTGACCTTTGGATATATCTCCATACAGGCATTGTACATCTCCTCTGCCGATTCTACGTTGGTGATATGGAGGTTGGCATGTGAAGGAGGTGTGATGCTGATAGGACCGAGAACCAATTCCACTTTCATGCCGCGACGCAGGCATTCCTCAGCAAGCGCAATTCCCATTTTTCCACTGGAATAATTACCGATAAACCTTACCGGATCAATCTTTTCGTATGTGGGTCCGGCTGTGATTAGGATGGATTGATTGCTGCATTTGTCGGAGTCGCAGGAAAGCTTCTCGTCAAGAATCCTTACGATCTCTTCAGGCTCTTCCATACGGCCCTTGCCTTCGAGATGTGATGCGAGGAATCCCGTACCAGGTTCAATGATGTAGTTGCCGTAGGAACGCAGGGTATTAAGGTTCTTCTGGGTTGAAGGGTGTGCGTACATGTCAAGATCCATTGCCGGAGCAATGAACACTGGTGCTTTCATCGACAGATATGTGGTGATAAGCATATTGTCGGCAATGCCGTTAGCCATTTTCCCTATCGTAGATGCTGTAGCCGGCGCGATGAGCATGGCGTCGGCCCACAGTCCGAGAGCAACATGAGAATGCCAGGTTCCGTCGCGCTGTGCAAAGAACTCGCTGATGACAGGCTTCGATGTCAGTGCAGACAGTGTGATGGGAGTTATGAACTCTTTTCCTGCAGGAGTGATAACAACTTGTACTTCAGCTCCGGCTTTAATCAACTGGCGGATGATGAGGCATGACTTGTAGGCGGCTATGCTGCCTGTAATGCCCAGTACGATTTTCTTTCCTTTAAGCATTCCTACCCCTAAATTATATTATATGTAATTAAGCACAAAGTCTTCGACCATGAGGCTGTTGGTATTGTCTCAATGTCGAAGACTGTAAGTGTGATGTTTTAATTGATTATCATTCGTTAAGCATCATAGGCATGAGCAACATGAGCAGATCTTCGTTTTCTTCCTGGGTAGAAGGAACGATGACTCCTGCACGGCTTGGGTCGGCAAGCTCCAGTATCACTTCAGTAGATGTGATGCTATTGAGGATGTCGAGGAGGAACGGACCTTTGAAACCGATGCTCATAGGAGTGCCGTTATAGTCGCAGATGATGTTTTCCTCAGCAGAAGAAGCGAAGTCGATATCCTGTGCGGAAACGGTCATATTGCCTTGGTTGATATGCAATTTGACAAGTGAAGTGCTGGTGCTTGCGAACACCATCACACGGCGGAGAGCGCCTACCAGTGCAGCACGGTCAATCGTTACGCGGTAAGGGTTGTCGTTCGGAATTACTGATGCATAGTTAGGATAGCGGCCTTCAATCAGACGGCAAGAGAGGGTGTAGTTTTCCATTCCTATCTGTGCGTTGCGCTCGTCAAACTGGATAAATGCATCGCCCGATTCACGTGCCAGGATATCTTTCAGAGTCTTAGCAGGCTTCTTAGGCAGGATGAATGCTGATGGCTGCTCACTATGGATGTTTGTGCAGGTGTTGCGAACCAGTTTGTGTCCGTCGCTTGCAACGAATGTGAGGCTTTCTGGAGTGATATCGAAATAGATACCATTCATTACAGGACGCAACTCGTCTTCTGCAGTAGCGAAGAGAGCACGTGAGACACCAGCAAGCAGTACATCGCAACCGATATTGATCTGCTGTGTGCTATCACCGATAGCTTGTGGTATAGGATATTCAGCACCGCTCTGACCAATGAAGTTGCTATGACCGTTTTGGTAGTTAATAACGATTTCGTAGTTTTCATCGTTGATGTTGAGAGTTATTGGCTGGTCAGCAATATCTTTCAAACCATTGATGATAGTAGTTGCCTTGATAGCAAAGCGACCGCCACCTTCACCTTCCTGAACTTCAAGGTTGGTAACAAGCGTGGTTTCGCTGTCGGTTGCTGTCATACGCAGATTGTTTCCCTCAAGTTCAAAGAGAATGCAATCCAGAATTTGAATCGTGCTTTTGCTTGGAAGAACACGACTGAGAATCTGCAGGCGGTTGCAGAGTGTGGTGCTTGAAACGTTGAATTTCATATAAAGAAAGTATTATATATTTAACAATTAGGGTATTCTTGATAATAGCAATAACGACAAGAATTTGCCTTTAGCATACAAAGGTATAAATTGTTTTCCGTTTTTGAAAAATATTTATCGAAAATTCTTTTAATACGGCAGAAAGTCGTAAATTCGCATAAAATTAATTAATCAATAACAAAATGGAATTAGCAGGAAAAGTAATAGCAATTTTAGAGGCAAGAACTGGTGTTGCAAAGACAACCGGTAACCCATGGATGATTCAGGAATACGTGATAGAAACCCACGAACAGTTCCCACGCCGCATGTGTTTCAATGTTTTCGGAGAAGACAAAATTCGTCAGTTTAATATACAGTTGGGAGAAGAACTCAATGTGTTCTTCGATGTTAATGCCCGTGAGTATCAGGGTCGTTGGTTCAACGATATCCGTGCATGGCGAGTAGACCGCGTAACTCCAGGTGAAGTTCCATCAGCAGGAACTATGGAAGGTGCACCTGCTCCAGTTGCTGCTCCTGGAGCACCAGCAGTAGCTGCACAACCAGCCGCAGCACCACAACCTGACTTCGCACAGAGCGACAACACTGACGATCTGCCATTCTAAGTAGATAGGTTTTCCTAGGCTACCCTAGGTTATCTTAGGAATACTCAGACACAAAAAAAACAAGCAGGACTAAAAACAATTCTAGTCCTGCTTGTTTTTATTTTTTCTTGCGTTTCTTTTCCTCGCGTTCAGCGTTGCGATTGGTCTGTTTGCGGGATTTATCCGGTTTCTGTTTTGTTATCTTCAGTGGTTTCTGCTCGTAGATAGGAGTTAAGAGCGGGTTCCATGTCTGCGAAACATCCCATTGGGCACGTAGAACCAATCCTCCCGGATAGTAGTATGTCTCTTCACCCTGCAACTGTTCGATATAGTTGCCCGTAGTCCATTCTCCGTCACCATTTCTGTCGTTGAACAAGCGTAGGTAATATGTTCCCGGATCTATGAAATAAAAGTCAACCTTACCGTCTTTCACTCGCTTCTCCTTGACTACCTTGTCACTTCCATTGATAAGCTGCAGAATATAATTGGAGTCAACGTTTTGGATGGTTACGAACAAAGAACTGAAAGAATCCAGACCCTTCACTTTGACGCTGCGTTTCGTGCCTTCCGTCCTATGGTTGTATATACTTACAAAGGCACCGGTATCAATCAGAAGTTCGTAGCTGCTACCTGGTTGCCATTCGGCATATAGGCGATAGGCATTATTCTTGTTTGGATGCCGGCGAAGCAGGAACTCCCGTGGCACAGTCGTGGAATCCACTATCTCATTCAGACTGAACATAGAGATGTAGGCTGTGTCAATTGGTTCCGAGAAGTTGAAATCCAAATTCTGATCAGGGCTAAACGTAGTACGCCCAATATTCATCTCAAGAAAGACCTCTGGCATTGGCGGAATAGGGATGTCCTCTTCTTCTATCTTCTTTTTCTTTGACTTGCGTTCGGCACGAAGTGAGTCCTTGTGCTCTGCCATGTAGTTTTTCCTGTACTCCTTGGCATATTCTTCCCACTCTTGCAGTCTACGTTTCTGTACCTTTGCATAACTTTGACGAGAGACAAGACTGATTGTGTCAGTCGTTGCACGAAGCACGCCAAGTGTGTCGTGGGCATTGAAATGGATTACGCAGTCAAGTGTATCTTTGTTGTAGATGAGCGAGTCGCGAATCCAATATGTGATAGTGTCGCGAGTGGGATTGGCCTCAATAACAAACGCATTGTTGCTGTCGAAGTTCATGCCTTCTACTGTCGGAAGGACTGAGTCAGGCGCGGTGAAGTATAAGGTGAATTTCTCCAGTTGCAGACGTTCGTCCTTGAGCTTGTTTCTGGTTATAACCTTTTCGTTAAAGGCAAGCAAGGTGAGATTGTCCGGGTAGAAATGGGTATAAGGCACATAGACAAGAGAGTCGTAGTGGATGGAATCATGCCAGACTGTATCGACTCTGATATCTGGTTTGGACGAAGGTGTGAATACCCTGTGGTTGAATGCCAGCATCTCGCTGCGCTGACTGTAATAGAAATTCTGATCCTGATCTTTCAGGGCAAACACACGATAGTGTTTATTTGCCAACCCCTTAATAACGAAATGACCTCGGCTGTCTGTGCGTGAAACCCGTTCGAACGGTTTCTGCATAAAAACGCTGTCAGGAAGCGGTTCGATGGAATCCACGGTATAGAGGCCTACAAGCATATTCTTGATTGGCTCCAGGTTCGAAGCGTCAAGCACATATCCGGACACTTGCATTGTATCAACTTCATCACCTGTTGAGAACGTAAAGGCATAATCACCCATGGGATTGCCTTCGTTGTTGTCTTGAATGGCGTCACTGAAGTCAATGGTGTATGTGGCGTTAGGAATGAGTGTGTCTTGAAGTTCAACGGTAATACGTCTGCCCGTAGCATCTATCTCAGGCATATTAATCTGCGGAGGCGAGATGATAACCTTCTCCGAAGGGTTGTCGAGCTTTACATTCTCATCAAACTCAATTACAATCTTCCTCGTCTTGGTCTTTATAGAACCCAGATGCGGAGTGGTACGCACTACCTTTGGAGGAGTCTCATCGTATGGTCCGCCATCTGGTGTACCGATATTGGCGCAAGCAAAAAGCAGCAGCGAAACAAAAAGGAGAGCCATAAAAGACCCTACAGACCCTCCCCCTTGCCTACCACCTTTCCTTTGGTCACCAACTGCTTGAGCGGCTATCCGCGCAGTTGCCCTGCGAGGGAGGGGAGTAGAATGATCCTTATGTTTGCTGTTACTGAATATCATACTTTGGTAATTAATAATTTTGACGTAATGACGTTATATCGTTATTACGTTATTACGATAAGTGGTTATATCTATGTAATCTGACTACTCCCCTCCCTTGGGAGGGGTTGGGGGAGGGTCTCCTCCTATTTATTCATCCCAATCAGCTCATCGATATACTCTCTTGAGTTGCTGAGGCGAGGAATCTTGTGCTGACCGCCAAGCTTTCCCTTACCCTTAAGCCAGTCATCGAAGAGGTTCTCACGTGCTTCGATAATCTCCAGAGGTTGAAGGGTGATGTTCTTGTGTCGCTTTGCTTCATAGTCAGAGTTGATGGCTTGAAGCGAACGGTCAAGAATCGTAGCAAATTCCTCGATTGACGAAGGGCGTTTGGCAAACTCGATAAGCCACTGATGACGACATTTTGCATTGGCATCCATGAAGATAGGCGCAGCGGTATATTCGCGGATTTGAGCGCCTGTAGCTACACATGCCTGCTCAAGTCCGTTTTCAGCGTTGTCAACTACCAGTTCCTCACCAAAAGCGTTGATAAAGTGCTTTGTTCTACCTGTGATTATGAACTTGTATGGATTTGTCTGTGTGAAACGGACTGTGTCACCGATGATGTAACGCCACAAACCGCAACTTGTACTGATTACCATTGCGTAGTTCACCCCAGGCTTTACTTCCCAGAGCGGAAGCACATGTGGGTTGGCTGTGCCAAATTCATCCATTGGAATGAATTCGTAGAACACATCATAGTCCACCATGAGTGTCATGGCAGGATCGTTGAGATCGGTCTGGATGCCGAAGAAGCCTTCCGATGCGTTATATGTTTCCATATAGTGCATACCTGGAAGTGTGATGATATTCTTGTACTGCTCACGATAAGGAGTGAATGCAACACCTCCGTGGAAGAACACTTCAAGGTTTGGCCAGATGTCATCAATCTTTTCCTTTCCGGAGATTTCCAGCATACGTTTCAGAACACTAAGCATCCATGAAGGCACACCGCTAATGTTCGTAACGTTCTGAGACAATGCAATCTTGGCAATAGCATCACGTTTTTCCTCAAAATCGCTGAGCAGAGCCACTTTCTTCTCTGGTATTCGTGTGAGGTTTACCGCACGTGGTACATTCTCAATGAGAATAGCACTGAGGTCACCTACCAGACTTTTAGGAGTATTGAGATTTGGAGCGTGACTTCCTCCGAGAATCAGGCTTTTGCTTTTCACCCCTGAGAACAAACGGCTCTTAGGGTTAACCTTAAGATAACTCGATACACAGTCGGCTCCGCCAAGGTAATGGATATGCTTAAGTCCATCCTTGCTTACAGGGATGAATTTGCTCTTGTCGTTGGTAGTTCCTGATGATTTTGCATACCAACGTACCTTACCTGGCCACAGTACATCGCTTTCGCCTTCACGCATACGGTGAATATATGATTTGAGTTCCTCGTATGTGTTGAGAGACATGCTCTTGGCAAAGTCATCATAACTGTGAATATTGGAGAATTTATGCTTAATTCCCCATTCTGTATGTTGTGCGCGGTTTACAAGTCGGGCCATTACTCTTTCCTGCATCTGACGTGCTTGGGTTGAATAACGCGCAATGGCTTTCTGCCTGCGTGCAAAATATAGTGTATTAAGAAATTTCGTTGTTATGTTCATAGGGTGACTATTTAGCCGTATGTATGTTTAAGAGATGATTAGCTCTTTACTTTCAAACCGTCCGCAAACTTGTTGTCACGTTTGATGTGTCGGTATGCCTGTCGTGCGGCAGCCTGATGGCTCTCTTTCTTGGAATATCCTTCGCCCATTCCGCAGTAAATACCAGCAATGAGTACACGTGACACGAATACTGGAGTGTTGTGGTCTGCCTGTATTTTTTGCGACACCATTTCAAAATTTATAGGCAACTGATAATGCTGGCACCATTCGATAAGCCTGCTTTTGTAGTTAACCTCCTTGCGTGACAGTTCTTCGATATTTAGATATCGTTTGAATATCACTTTGCGCATGAATCTCATGCAGTAGTCATAACCTCTGTCAAGGTATATGGCTCCGAAAAATGCTTCAAAAGCATTGCCGTTCATGTAGCTGTTATGAGCTTTATGGCTCATACGCTCATCGTAGAGAACGAGTTTGTCAAGACCTATTTTCACAGCGAGTTTGTTAAGTGTGTCGCGACGCACGATCTTGCTGCGAAGTGTTGTGAGAAATCCTTCCTGCCTATTGGGATAGAGTTCGTAGAGGATGTCGGCAACGATTGAGCCAAGGGCTGCGTCACCGAGAAATTCCAGCCGCTCATTGTCGGAGTCGTGCTTTGTATCACCCTGCTCGCGCATTACGTTATGCATTGACTTGTGCATAAGCGCTGTGCGATAGATGCTCAGGTCGTGGGGCATGAAACCGAGTATGCGGTTAAGTTGTAAATAAGGCTCCTTTTCCTTGCGGAAGAGAAGCCTGATTCTATCGTAAAGTCTTGAAAACATAAGAAGAAAAGCCTTCTCTAACTCCCAATAGGGGGAGTCAGAGGGGGCTTTTTTATTATTTGTACTTCTTAAAGATTGCACATGCGTTGTGTCCGCCGAAGCCGAATGTGTTGCTGAGTGCAGCACGGATTTCGCGCTTCTGAGCCTTGTTGAAGGTAAAGTTGAGGTTGTAGTCGATTTCCTCGTCCTTATCTTCAGGATCATGGTTGATTGTTGGCGGAACGATATCGTTTTCTACAGCCAGTACACTGATCATAGCTTCGATAGCTCCTGCTGCTCCGAGCAGGTGACCTGTCATAGACTTAGTAGAACTGATATTCATCTTGTATGCGCTTTCACCGAATACTTCCTTGATAGCTTTGGCTTCGCTGATATCACCTACGTGAGTAGAAGTACCGTGCATGTTGATGTAGTCGATGTCTTCAGGCTTCATTTCTGCGTCCTTAAGAGCGCGTTCCATCACGAGTTTAGCACCAAGTCCTTCTGGGTGGGTTGCTGTGATGTGATAAGCGTCTGCTGACATACCGCATCCTGCTACTTCTGCATAGATGTGTGCACCACGTGCCTTAGCGTGTTCAAGTTCTTCGAGAATGAGAACTACTCCACCTTCGCCCATTACGAATCCGTCGCGGCTTGCGCTCATTGGACGGCTTGCGCCCTTAGGATCATCGTTGCGGGTAGAGAGAGCCTTCATTGCGTTGAAACCACCAACACCTGCAGGCCAGATTGCTGCTTCTGCACCACCGGTAATCATTGCGTTTGCCTTACCAAGACGAATGAGGTTGAAAGCATCTGCAAGTGCGTTGGTTGATGATGCACATGCTGATGTAGTGGTGTAGTTAGGACCATGAAGTCCGTATTCGATTGAAATATGTCCGGCAGCGATGTCGGCAATCATCTTAGGGATGAAGAAGGGGTTGTATTTTGGACCGAGTTCAGCTCCGTTGATAGCATAGTTACCTGCTTCGTCCTCGAAAGTGTGAATACCTCCGATACCAACTCCAAGTACAACTCCGATTTCGTTTTTGTCAACCGTGTCGAAGTCAAGTCCTGAGTCAGCGATAGCCATTTTAGCTGCAGAGATAGCGTAGATGGCATAGAGGTCCATCTTACGTGCTTCCTTGCGGTCGATGTACTGTGTAGAATCAAAGTCTTTTACTTCGCATGCAAACTGAGTCTTGAACTGCGATGCATCGAAATGAGTGATAGGGCCGGCTCCGCTTACTCCGTTCTTGACGTTTTCCCATGTGGTCTTAACATCGTTTCCGAGGGGAGTCACTGCACCCATTCCGGTTACTACTACTCTCTTTAGTTCCATATTGTAATAAAAAAAGCCCCCTCTAACTCTTCCAAAGGGAAGAAATTCCCCAATTGGGTAAGAGTTTTAAGCTCCCTTTTTGGGGGAGTTAGAGGGGGCTTTTAATTAAAGTTGTTTTAATTATTTTGCGTGCTCTTCGATGTAGTTGATAGCATCACCTACAGTTGAGATCTTTTCTGCTTCATCGTCTGGAATGTTGATACCGAAAGACTTTTCGAATTCCATGATGAGTTCTACTGTATCAAGAGAGTCAGCACCGAGGTCGTTTGTGAAGCTTGCTTCTGGTTTAACTTCTGCTTCGTCTACTCCGAGTTTGTCAACGATGATTGACTTTACTTTTGATTCAATTTCAGACATAATTTTCTTCTTTTTGTTTGTTAATGAATATGTTGTTTTCTCTTTATTTGCAAGTAAAAATACACATAGAACGGATGTCTATATATATTATATATGTGTGTACGCAAATGTGCACACTTTAACTTTTGCGGTGCAAAGGTAGTAAAATTATTACAAAGACTACAATTTTTTTGCTTTAAAATATCAATTTTTTGCACGTTTTTGCGAATTTTGTGCACAAGATGCGGGTTTTTGCTGATTTTTGCAAAGTAGTCTTTACATTTTGAGGAAGTTAACTTACTCCTTGTTTGCACGTTTACGCTCCAGGTGGTCGAGGATGATTTTACGCATACGCATGGACTTTGGAGTCACTTCAACGTACTCGTCTTCCTTGATGTATTCAAGCATTTCCTCAAGTGAGAGCTGAACTGGTGGCACGATGCGGGCTTTCTCGTCTGTACCTGATGCGCGGACGTTGGTAAGCTGCTTGGTCTTGGTTACGTTGATGACAAGGTCGTTTTCGTGAACGTGTTCACCGACCACTTCACCTGCATACACTTCGTCCTGCGGGAAGATGAAGAATTTTCCGCGGTCCTGAAGGTGATCCATTGCGTATGCTACTGCTGTACCGCTGTCCATGGATATCATGCTACCGTTGGTGCGGCGCTGCATGTCACCCTTGTACGGCTGATAGTTCTTGAAACGGTGAGCCATGATTGCCTCACCCTGGCTTGCTGTCAGTACATTGGTGCGAAGACCGATGATTCCGCGTGAAGGAATTTCGAATTCAATGTTAACACGGTCGCCTTGTGCCTCCATCGACAGCATCTCACCCTTGCGACGGGTAACCATATCTATCATCTTTGAAGAGAAGTCGGTCGGTACATTGATGGTGAGTTCCTCTATAGGTTCACAACGCTGACCGTCAATCTGCTTGTAGATTACCTGTGGCTGACCTACCTGCAGTTCGTAGCCTTCACGTCGCATGGTTTCTACGAGCACAGAGAGGTGGAGCACACCACGTCCGCTCACGATCCATTCGTCTGTAGAGCCTTCTTTCTGCTCCACGCGCAAGGCAAGATTCTTCTCAAGCTCGCGTGCAAGGCGTTCGCCGATGTGACGGCTGGTGCAGAACTTACCCTCCTTGCCGAAGAACGGAGAGTTGTTGATTGTAAACAGCATGGACATTGTAGGTTCGTCGATGCTGATAGTAGGCAGAGCCTCCGGTTCTTCAAAGTCGGTGATGGTGTCACCGATTTCAAAGTTGCTCAGACCGATAACGGCGCAGATGTCACCACTGCTGACTTCTGTTGCCGAGCGGTGCCCCATGCCTTCGAAAGTATGGAGTTCCTTGATTTTAGTCTTCTCTTGAGAGCCGTCGCGGTGGCAGATGGTTACCTGCATACCGCTGCGCAGTGTGCCACGGTGTACGCGACCCACGGCAATACGACCTGTGTAGGTGCTGTAGTCGAGTGACGTAATAAGCATCTGTGCTGTTCCTTCAAGAGTTTCAGGAGCAGGGATAACCTCAAGGATTTTGTCTAAGAGATATGTGATGTCGGTAGTAGGAGTCTGCCAGTCTTCACCCATCCATCCCTGCTTTGCAGAGCCATAGACTACGGGAAAGTCCAACTGGTCTTCGGTAGCACCGAGGTTGTACATGAGGTCGAACACCATCTCATACACTTCTTCAGGACGGCAGTTGGGTTTGTCCACCTTGTTGACAACAACGATAGGCTTAAGTCCTATTTCCAGGGCTTTCTGCAGCACGAAGCGAGTCTGTGGCATTGGTCCTTCGAATGCATCGACAAGCAGGATGCAACCGTCGGCCATGTTGAGCACGCGCTCAACCTCTCCTCCGAAGTCGCTGTGTCCCGGAGTGTCAATAACGTTGATTTTTACACCTTTATAGTTGATGCTTACGTTTTTGGAAAGAATCGTTATACCGCGTTCGCGTTCCAGCTCATTGTTGTCAAGAATGAGATCTCCTGTCTGTTGGTTTTCACGGAAGAGATTTCCTGCCAGAAGCATTTTGTCCACAAGGGTAGTCTTTCCGTGGTCAACGTGTGCTATTATGGCGATGTTGCGAATATCTTGCATAGTGTTTCTGGTTATAATTGTTGCGCAGCAACATGTTTGAGATTGAAAAAACTCCCGAACACTGCTGTTTTCGGGAGTTTTTCTTTTTTTTAAAGCAATTACTTGCGCAGGCCAAGAGCTTTGACGATGGCGCGGTAGCGCTCGATGTCTTTGTCCTTGAGGTAGGAGAGCAAACGACGGCGCTGACCTACGAGGTGCACAAGAGCACGGTTTGTACTATAATCCTTGTGATTGGCCTTCATGTGTTCGGTCAAACGAGCAATACGGTATGAAAACAAGGCGATCTGGCTTTCTGCGCTACCAGTATCCGTGTTAGACTTTCCGTACTTGCTAAAGATTTCTTGCTTCTTTTCAGAATCTAAATACATAATACTAATTATAAATTATTAATTATAAATTATAACAGGTAGAGCGAGTCTGTTTATGCTCTCCGATGTTATGTTAATTACGCTTAGCGACCGTAGTCACGGCATACCAATCCGAAGATTCTTTCGCAAAGCGGCTGCAAAGTTACTAATTTTTTTCTGAATATCAACAACTTATTTAAATATTTTTTTAATTATAGCTATTATAGTTTCTATAGATTCTATAGCATCTATAGTTAATATACAAAAAAAGGTGCGCCATTGGGCGCACCTTTCTTGTTATATAGAAGTCTTGTTTACTTCACGAGTACTTTGTGAACGCTGCCATCTGACATGCGGATGATGTTGATACCCTTCTGGAGAGTAGTTACACGTGCACCGCTGAGAGTGTAGATACCAGCCTTAGCGTTCTTAGATGTGCTAACTTCGTTGATACCAACACAGATTGAGCTGTTTGCACCGTGATAGAAGAGCTTGAAGTTATCAGCCTTGAACCAAGATGGGCTTGATACCTTGATAACAGCTTCATCACCTTCTGCAATAGCGAACTGCTGGCTTGCGTTGTTTGCAGTAGCCTTGTCGCCTTCCATTGTGAATTCAGTGCTTTCACCGTTAACGTCAAGAGTAATCTTGTTGTTAGCGTCAGATGCTAAGATAGCATAGATTGTATAACCACCAGCTGGGAGATTCTTAACGGTCTGTGACAACCAGAAGCCTTCTGCAGGTGCGCTTCCGCTCCAAGTATTGAATACGTAGCTACCGTCTGCACCGTTGATAGTGTAAGTACCGTTGCTGTTTTCCTTAGCACCAGTGTCAGAGCCTTTATATGCTGTCCAACCAGTGAGGTCACCAAGTTCGAAGCTTGGGTTCTCAACGAAGTATTCAGTTACTTCAAGAGGTTCCTCGTCAGAAGCTTTTGTAAAGTCAACGTCTGCAGGAATCTTAAGAGCTGCAATAGCATCTTCCATACGAGCAATAAGATCCTTCATCTGTTCGTCTGTCATTGAGTCAGCGTCATCGCTTTCTGCTACCAGTGCAGCAGCATTGTCAAGAGCGTCCTTTCTTGCTGTATCTTCATAGTCTGTGATAGCGTCTGTGAGCTTGGTTGTAGTAGTGGTGAGTTCTGCAACAATTGCTACGTTGGCCTTTGCTGCTTCGAGAGCTGCGTTTACATCGATAAGTGCCTGATACATCTTTTCACCGTCACCGCTATTAAGAGCTGTTTCTGCTGCAGAAACTGCATCTTCTGCTGCTGTAAGACCAAGACCATTCATGTTAGCAGTGTTTGCTTTGATGTAGTCATCAAGCTGCTTGATGTAGATAGGAAGAATAGATTCAAGAGCAGCTGCAGACTTGCCTTCGTAAGTGAGGACGAAGTTAGACCAGAGTACCCATTCAGTGTTTACACCACCTGTAGAGATACCGATATCCATCTTACCACCTTCAACAAGACCGTAAACAGTCTGTTCGTAACGACCTGCACGGAATGCGTAGCTTGCACCGCTCATACCGTTTGGAACATAATATGTTACACCGTCTCTGTCAAACTGAGAGTCTGCGTTTGTAGTACCACCAGTTGAGTAGAATGGTTCTTTTGGATCACCACCTTCGCGGAAGTTGTTCTTGATAGGACCACCTTCAACGGTTTCGTCAACACATTCTTCTGCTGTGATACCACCATCACGAATGTTCTGAACAGGAGTCTTGAAGTCGTTCATGAAGATGTAAGAGATTGTTGGTACACCTTCTGCATTATTCCATGGACGTTCGAATGCATAGCACTTCAGAGAATAGATACCGTCAGGAGCACCTTCTACAACTTGGTGACGGTGAATAGTTCCGTTATAAACCTCAACGCATGGGAAGTCCTTAAGACCACCAAGTGTACCTGCACTACCACCTACGTTCTCCCAGCCTGTAAAGCCGTCCTTGAACGATGCGTTAGTGAGCATGTCTGTGCAGTCAGTACCTTCAGTAAGACCTGCGAGGAAAGCCTTTCTGTAGAGTTCGTCAACAGCTTCGATGTAAGCTTTTACTTCTGCTGTTGTCAATGAACGGTCACCTTCCTTGATAGCCATTACTGAAGGAGTTGGATAACCTTCTACAGGATCTTCCATCTGAACGAATTCACAGAATGAATCCCATTCAGGAGCGGAAAGTTCCATTGAAGCCACCTTGTTTTCCCAGCGTGGAATAGCTACGTTCAACAAGTTATCGTAAGCTTCTATACTTGCAACGAGAGCATTGTAAGCTGCAGTAACCTTATCTTTTTCTTCGATGAAGTTTTCTGTTGCAGCCTTGGCAGCCTTGATTTCATCAGCGTAAGCAGCCTTTTCAGGATCACCTGCTACTACTTCTTCCATGTTTTCTGGATCGATGAGAGCAACTACGCGAGCAATTTCTGTATCAAGGAGAATCTTGTCAGGATCTTCCTGAACTTCACCATAGTAGTAGAGCATGAGGTTGTCCATTGCAATCCAGTTTGCAGGCATCTTTGCTTCAGCACTACCTGTGACACGGAGACCGAGCTGCATAGAACCACCTGTGTGAACGAATACAAATTCGAAGTGCTCTGGAGCACCGTTCTTTGTTGCCATCTGAGTGTAGTATTCCTTACCATCAAGAGAAGCCTTTGCAAAGAGCTGTACGTCGTCTGGAAGACCGTTAGGGTTGCTGTCGTCAGAAATACGACCCTGGTTGTTGGCGATTACGTCAACAGCAAGCATGTACTTACCTGCTGGCAGACCTGGAATGGTCTGAGTGATAGAACCATCACCAAGATAAGCAGGAGCAGCATCATTTTTCCAAGCCTCAATAAACTTGTTGATAGTAACAGTACCGTTTGTATAGCTTGCACCCTGATAACCGATGTTAGTTGCTTCTGTAGAATTACCCTTCCAAGTGATATCCCAACCATTTGCATTACCTGCTTCGAAGTCGTTGTTTACGAATACACCTGAAACGTCGTTCTTTTCACCCTGAATGATGTTGTCGAAGTATTGAGCAATTTCAGTATAACGACCCTTGTCGTATGCAGAAGCAGCTGCATTATTCAACTCTTCGATAGTAGAATTTGTGTTGTTGTAAACAGCAATTTCATCTGCAAGAGCTGCATCTGTGATACCCTTTGACTTAGCCCAGTCAATCTGCTCTTTCAGATTCATAGCAGCAGTATAAATTTCTGCTGCACCTTTCCATGCTTCGTATGCTTCTGGAGAAACGAATGCCCATACGTCGCCTCTTGGAAGATCTGTAGAGAATACGAAACCGAGGTCGCCTTCGTTTTCGTAGTCAAGAATCCAGAGGCGATTGTTCTTGCTGTCGTAGTAAGTTGTAGGATTTTCAGGATCTGTTGTGTCTTGAGCAATGTGAGGAGCCCAACCGAACTTACCTGTAGTTACATTACCGTTGGTAATTTCGTACTTGTTGTCACCAAGCGCAGTGAAAATCCACATACTAGCACCGCCACGACCTGTACCATCTACCCAGATCTCGTTATATCCCTGGCAGTCAAGTTCGTTCCATGCACCCTTTGACTCTGCAGAGTCACGAAGTGCCCAGAAACCAGAAGGTTCTGTTTTCTCGGTGTCATTGTAAAGTTTTTCAACTTTAACCTGATAAGCACTTGATGTTGACAAAGATGCACGAGTTCCCCAATCGTTTGCACCAACAAGGAAACCACCGTATTCAATATTGTAGAGATATTGAACTTCGGTGCCGTCGTCCTTCATTTCTTCAAATTGGGGAACGGGCTTTACCCATTGTGCGAACAATGAAGCGCTCATTAACATCGCTGCGAAAAAAGTAAAAATCTTTTTCATTGTGTTGTTAATTAAGTTAGTTAATAATATGAGTTAATTATTTATGAAATCCAAATTAGTTTGCAGTTAAGGCTTTAGTTAGATAGCACAAATAGGGATTTCGGGGCAAATTTAGGAAAAACTTCAATAACACGTTACATTTTTTGAAGTTTTTTTATCAAAAAAGGGATTTTTACACTTTTTCGTGAGGTTTTTAATAAAAAAAGGCTATCTTAGGAAAAATTAGGATTGCCTAAGATAACCTAAAATAGCCTAAAGGAAATAATGACGAATAGTAATTATAAGTTAATAGGCATCATCCGGATGTGTTTTTGGGACGCAAAATCTTCGCAAAATCTGTCGCAAAATCGATTTTGCGAATAATTTTGTGGCAATTTTGTGTCCAAAATAATAATATAATCCTTTAGAGAATCAGCAATGCGTCGCCGAATGTACCGAATTTGTATCCTTTCTCAACAGCTTCATGGTAGGCTGTCATTACAGGATCGTAACCTCCGAATGCGCAGGTGAGCATAAGCATGGTGCTGAGCGGGTGTTGGAAGTTCATAACCAATGAGTCGCAAACGGTGAAGTCGTAAGGTGGGAAAATGAATTTGTTGGTCCATCCTTCAAATTCCTTCAAGATGCCTTCAGGACCGGCTGCAGTCTCGCTGGCACGAAGAACAGAAGCACCTGTTGCACAAACCCGGTGTCCGTTGAGTTTTGCTTTGTTTACCAGATTGCATGCTTCAGCGCTGACAAACATCTGCTCAGAGTCTGTCTTGTGTTTGGTAAGATCTTCAACTTCGATGCTTCGGAAGTTGCCCAGTCCTACGTGCAATGTAATGAATGCCTGATCTACTCCCTTTATCTCAAGACGCTTCACCAGTTCGCGTGAGAAGTGCAGACCTGTGGAAGGTGCAGTAACCGCTCCTTCGTTCTTTGCATATATAGTCTGGAAGTTTTCCAGGTCTTCAGCTGTTGCCTCTCTTTGTTTGCGAACATCGTCAGGCAGAGGTGCCTCACCCATGCTGTAGAGTGTCTGCTTGAAGTCATCGTGAGGACCGTCGTAGAGGAAACGGAGTGTACGTCCGCGTGAGGTGGTATTGTCAATCACTTCAGCTACCATGGAGTTGTCCTCTCCGAAATAGAGTTTATTGCCGATACGGATTTTCCTTGCTGGATCTACGAGAACGTCCCAAAGGCGCAGTTTTTCATTGAGTTCGCGCAGCAGGAATACTTCGATACGTGCTCCGGTCTTCTCTTTGTTGCCGTAAAGACGTGCAGGAAACACTCTTGTATCGTTGAAAATCATTACGTCGCCTTCATCGAAATAATCGATAATATCCTTGAAAAGACGATGTTCTATTTCTCCTGTTTCACGGTGAAGTACCATGAGTTTACATTCATCGCGATGCTCTGTAGGATGTGTTGCGATGAGTTCGTCTGGTAAGCGGAATTTGAATTGAGATAGTTTCATAAAAGTTATATGATTGTATTATGTCAATTTTCAGAAGTTAAGGAGTTAAGACGATAGCATTATCATCAACCAATTGCTGGAAGGTTGCTATGTTGAGAGCATCTTGCAGTTTATAGTCTCCGATTCGGGTGCGGCAGAGTGCTGTGAGGTAGGCTCCGCTGCCAAGTGCCTCTCCTATGTCGCGTGCAAGTGCACGGATATATGTGCCTTTGCTGCAAACTATACGCAGGGTGATGGATGGTGCGAAGAGGGTTGCAGCATTTTTGTTTTCCTCTTGAAGTTGTGCAAGGCTGTCTTCTGTGAGCTGCTTAATATTAATATGTGTAGGCTTGACACCGTTTTCACTTGAAAGATGACAGTCGAGCAGTTCGATTTCGTCAATTATGAGAACCTTTGGTTTCAGTTCTATATCCACACCTTGTCTTGCAAGCTTGAAAGCACGTTTGCCGTCAACTTTCACTGCGGAGAACTGTGGTGGCACTTGCTCGATTCGTCCTACAAACTTCGTCAGTACCTGCTCCACCATTTCCCTGGTGATATGTTCGGTAGGAAAGGTCTGGTCTTCTTCGGTTTCGCGGTCGAACGAAGGAGTAGTTGCTCCCAGTCGCAAAGTAGCTATATATTCCTTGGTTCCTGCTTGCAGCTGGTCAATTTGCTTGGTTGCCTTTCCCGTACATACTATCAGCACTCCTGTAGCGAGGGGGTCAAGAGTTCCAGCATGTCCAACCTTCAAGCCCTTCTTAGGATTCTTAATTCCCAACTTGTGGTTGAGAATTCCTCTTACCCTTGAGACTATGCGGAACGACGTCACCGCATAGGGCTTGTTGAAGGATAGGATAGCAGACCCTCCCCCTTCCCCCTCCCAAGAGAGGGGAAGCCTCACCCCCTGCCCCTCTCCCTGAGAGAGGGGAGTAGATAGATGTTCAGAGCTATGGGATTCCAAAGTTTAATTAATTAGATAATGAATATATTATAGTTATAATACCCACAATCGCGCAATAGATTGCGAAGTAGATGAGTTTGCCTCGCTTAACTATGTTGATCATCCAGCGGCAGGCGATGCAACCGGTAACGAATGCGGCAATGAACCCTACAACGAGTGCGGTAGTGCTGATGCCAGCCATGGCACTTTCTATTCCTGTTTCCATCATCTTCTTGACGTCCAAGAGAGCCTCACCGAGGATTGGAGGAATCACCATGAGGAAGGAGAACTGTGCCAGACGTTCCTTGCTGTTTCCAAGCATGAGACCAGTGGCGATAGTGCTTCCAGAGCGTGAAATACCAGGAAGAACCGCAACAGCCTGGGCAATACCTATTATAAATGCGTCAACGAACGACACGTGTTCCTTGCTGCGTCCCTTTACAAAGAAGGTGAATGCAAGAAGTGCTGCTGTTACCAGGAGACATACTCCAACAAGCAGGAGATTTGAGAAATAGGCTTCAAGCTGATCCTTGAAGCAGAATCCAACGATACCAACAGGAATCATCGAAATGATAATGGCGAGCGCATAGTTCTGCTCCTCATTGAGTTTTCGGATGCCGTAGCGTGACGGAACTATTGCGTTTCCTGTCTTGAAGAGTCCACTGAATATCCATGCCACTTCCTTCCATAATATTACTAATGTGCTGAGTACGGTTGCAACGTGTACGGCAATCGTAAACATCATCACCTTATCGGGGTCTGTCACTCCGAGCAGTTCACCTGCCAATGCAAGGTGACCGCTGCTACTTACCGGAAGATATTCCGTAAGTCCTTGAAAAATGCCCATTAACAGGGCTTCAATCCAATCCATCTTTCTCCTTTCCCTTCCAAAGTATTGCTACGATGACGAAGATAAAGCCAAAGAGACAGACTAATGGAGCAACGACAACACGGCGTGTGCTGAAGATGTCAGGGTTGAAAGCCTCTTCAGTAGTTGGTGCACCGGACATCAGGATGAATCCGAGCACTACGATTGCAAATCCTACAATCAGCAGGATGTAGTTGATTTTATTAAATGCCATATGTGAGTTTTTGAGTTTTTAAGTTCTTAAGTTTTTGAGTTTTAATCCGGATGGTGGTAACTACTCCCCTCCCTTGGGAGGGGTCGGGGGAGGGTCTTCTATATATGATACAACTCATTGCTGCTCATGCGAAGGTAGCGTCGAAGTGAGACGTAGGTGCAGAGCGTGGTTATTAGAATTCCGAAGCAGAATACAGCAGCTCCAACGATGGCAAGCGTCTGGTATGTTACAACGGTTGTTATTTCGGGTTCATATTGCTTGAGTGAGTGTATGCCGAAGAACAGAAGAGCTGAGGCTGAGACTGCTGCAATTACTCCCAGTAAAAGTGCTCTTTGTATAAATGGTCGGCAGATGAAAGCCCACGATGCACCAACCAACTTCATGGTGTTGATGGAGAATCTTCGTGCGAAGATGGTAAGACGTACGGTGTTGTTGATGAGCTGGAAAGAGATATACGTGAAAACCGAGGCAACGATAAGCAGGATAAGACTGAGTCGTTGCAGGTTGCGGTTGACTGCGGCAGTCAGTTCCTTTTCGTAAAGCACATCCACCACGAAGTCTTCTTTTTGCAATTGTTCGGCAACTAAAGCAAGGCTGTCGTTGTTGGCATAGTCAGCCGTGATCTTAATTTCGAACGATGCTGTGAGTGGGTTATAACCAAGGAATTCCTCGGGATTGTCACCAAGTTCTTCCTGCAAGGTCTTGAGAGCCTGCTCCTGCGAGATATACTCCACGGTCCTTGCATAGGGTTTCAGTTCTATCTGCTTTGTAATGTCTTTCACTCGTGCCGTGTCAAGATCGTCCTCAAGGAGAACGGTGACGTTGATGTTTTCGCGAACATAGTCGGATAGGCTACGTGCCACAAGCACAAACGTTACTATGATTCCAAGGAGCACAAGCACGAGGGTAGTGCTGAGCCATGTAGTGAAGAACTGTGTCTTGAAAAGAGCAGATTTCTTATATTTCCTTGCCATTGTTGTTGTAGGTTTTTCTAGGAGTGCCTAGGTTTTCCTAGGATTGCCTAGGCTTTTAAGCTATTTCTATTCCTTTTAGTGTTGCTGAGGAGGCTTCGGTGATTCTTACCTTGACGAAGTCACCGATGTGGTGATTTCCGCGGTCGAAAACCACGACTTTGTTCTGGCCTGTGCGTCCGAAGAGCTGTTCACGCGAACGTTTGCTGACTCCTTCAACAAGTATTATGAATTCTTTGCCGATATCTTTCTTGTAGCTTTCTGCAGAGAGTTCGTTCTGCAATGCAATCATCTCGTTGAGACGTTGGAGCTTTACGTCCTCTGGTACGTCGTCGGGCAGATGGCGTGATGCGTAAGTTCCCGGACGTTCGCTGTATTTGAACATAAATGCACTGTCGTAACCAACCTCACGCATAAGTGATAGTGAAAGCTGGTGGTCTTCCTCTGTCTCGCTGTGATAACCCACGAAGATGTCTGTGGTTATGCTGCAGTCAGGAATAATCCGGCGGATTGCTGCAACTCGGTCGAGATACCACTCGCGTGTGTACTTGCGGTTCATCAGCTGAAGTATGCGGTTGCTTCCGCTCTGAACAGGCAGATGAATGTGTCGGCAGATATTATCGTGGCTTGCAATCACGCGCAGCGTCTCATCGCTCATATCCTTTGGATGAGAGGTGGTGAAGCGGATTCGCATCTCAGGATAGGTTTCAGCCACTTTTTTTAATAAAGCCGGAAAATCTGGAATTTCCGGATTTCCCGGAAGATGATAGCTGTTCACATTCTGCCCGAGCAGGGTTACTTCTTTGAAGCCGCGGTCGCGCAAATCTCCAACCTCTTTTAATATGCTTTCCACGTCGCGTGAACGTTCACGTCCACGGGTGTAGGGAACGATGCAGTAGTGGCAGAAATTATTGCAACCACGCATGATGCTTACGAATCCGCTGACATGGTTGCTGTGCAGACGCTGTGGCATCACGTCACGATAGGTTTCCGTTGTGCTGAGTTCCACGTTGATAGCAGGCTGGCCGAGTTCTGCTGCCGCAAAGAGTTCGGGCAGCGAGAGGTAGGCGTCAGGTCCAGCAACGAGGTTTGCATGATGATTTTCGATGAGGTCTTCCTTAACTCTCTCTGCCATACAACCCACGACTCCGATAATGAGTTTGCCGTTGCGTCGCTGGCGGAGTGCGTTGAGCGCTTCAAGACGGTTAAGGATTTTCTGCTCGGCATTGTCGCGCACCGAACAGGTGTTGAGCAAAACGGCGTCAGCATCGTCAATAGTGTCGATAGTTTCGTAGCCTGCCATTTTCATAATAGATGCAATGACTTCACTGTCGGCTACGTTCATCTGACATCCGTATGTCTCTATATATAGTTTCTTCATCAGCGAAATAAGGGCGCATTTCACACCAATTTAATAAATTCGCTGCAAAGGTACAAAAAAATGAAGAATGAGGAGTGAAGAATGAAGAATAATATTCTTCCTTGCAGTTTTTTTATGATAAAAAAGTCGGGAAATTGATGCTTTGATATCATGAATTTGATGGCGAAGCATCAAAAAGTTGATGTCACGCCATCAAATATTTTATACTTCGCCATCAAAAGTTTGATGCTACGACATCAAACTTTTGATGAAACGAAAAAATTTTACATCAAAATTTCTCGCTGAGAATCAAGAGATTGCAAAAAGCACTTCAAAAGTCTTTCTTACGTCAGAAAGGGAGGTGAGAATACCTTTGCTGCCATGTTCAACAGCATCGACAAACGACTTAACTTCACCGAAGAAGCCTTGAGTGTAGATCTGATTGTTGGCAAGAACTGGTGTGAAGTTGTTGCGGGAGAACAGGATACGGGTCTGTGGCACAGACGGATGCACTTTCTCCATAGGTACTCCGAACAGAGAACTTTGTTTGTCGGTCTGTGTGAGTTTTTCCATCTGCTCAAGGTCGTAAACATGATTATTGGTGCAGACATGCAGCGACTCGTTGGCTTGCAACCATGAATAATTGGTCGAGAGTTCCAGTGTTCCTGCCACATTATTGTGCTGAAGCATAAGCAGAAGCGACTGATTGTCAAGTTGTTTCTGCGACACGACGGTTGCACTTCCGAAAAGATGAGTGACAAGGTCGAGCGGATGGATATAGAGGTCGAGAAGGGCGTTGCCTTCAGGATAGAGACCTGTCTGGTAATGCAGGTCGTAGTTTATGATTTTTTCGCCTTTCAGAACCTTGCACAATTGCACAACGGCAGGAGCATAGCGTTTCTGTAGACCTACACAAGTGATGCCTACATGATGCTCTTTTGCAGCGGCAATGAGCTGGTCGAGCTGTTCAAGTGAGGAGCAGGGTGGTTTTTCCACAAAGAGGGCTTTACCTGCCTCGAGCACACGTTTGGCGATACCGAATTGTGATGATGGAGATGTAGCTACAAATACCGCCTTCACTTCCTTGTCGTTGAGGATTTCATCGATGGAAGTAGTTGCCCGTACACCCTGGTATTTCTTCTCTACAAGCAAACGTTTCTTCTCACTTGTCACACAGATATAGCGCAGTGGAACCTGCAGGTATTGAAGCACAGGATAGAGGTTGGTAAGGCTGTGGTTGCCGAGTCCTATGAAAGCATATTGTGCTGTGTAGCAGTTGCGAAGGAAAGCTTCGCTGCGCATTTGTTTGTAGCGTTTAATCAGGTGTTGTATCATAGACTTTTCAGGTATTTGCGGTATGTCTGTTTAGGATTGTCGCTCCATTGGTATTTGCCATAGAATTTCTCAATCAGCCATTTAGGCATGAGACGTTCGAAATTGCGCAAAAGGATGATATCATACTTACGGTGGAAGTTGATCCAGCAGTCGTTACATTCATGCGAGTATTTGCAATGGGTGGCTTTGGTATGCTTCCCGTTGAAAATCTCATCGAGGCTGTTCTCGTGAATATTACCGAGCACCACATCAAGATTCTGGCAGATAGGCACATCGCCGTTGCTGTGGATAACCAGTTCGGAAAGGATGCTCTGGCAGCGCAGGCGAAGATTGCCCTTGCGCCACTGCTCATAGAGAGCCACGAAGTCGTAGTTTTCCTGGGTGTCGTGGATGTTCTTGGGAATCTGACTGGTGAAGTTGTCGGCTGTAAGCATTTCGCTGGTGGTGTCGAAGAACGCCATTGTGCCATAGATGCCGATGCGTACATCGATATTGTATTTCTTGGCTATTTCAATGACATATTCCATATCCTTCATGGTGTTCCACGGAGAGAGGCAGAACATAAGTGAAGTGGGAATCTCGTCCTTCAGTGTCTCAACCACTTCTATGACGTGATCAAAACCGTCACGTCCACGCATTTCCTTGTATGTTTCCTTTGGTCCGTCGAGCGAAATGAAGAGATGGCTGGGTGTGTATTTACGCACACAGTCAATCACTTTCTTTGTTGCAAGGCCGTTGGTCAGAAGCGTGTAGTTGGGATGGTTCTGCTGCATCCACTCCATGATAGCCTCAGCCTCGGGATGGAGAACAAACTCACCACCTTCAAGTCCAACCACGGTACGGCGGGTGACACACTTGCTCTGCATGATACGTTTGATATCGTCGAGCGACAGATGTTCGGCAGGCTTCTGCCAGATGGAACAGTGCTTACAGCGCGACTGACAAACAGTAGTGCTGTAGAGCATGAGTTGGCTCAGCCGTTTATGTCGCGGCCGCAGCGTGTTATTGAGATAAAGAAAACCGTTGTGTATATAATCTGAAATGCTGTACATATATAAAAGAAGACCCAGCAGACCCACCCCCAACCCCTCCCAAGGGAGGGGCTAGTTATCTGCTATATTAAGGGAAGAATTATTGTGAATAATTTACCAAATGAAATAAATGCATTATATTTGCAGTGGGCAAAGTTAAGAAATATTTGCGATTTAACTATTTACAATTTATATTTATTTACGTTTTTACCATTGATTGTTAATAATCCGCATGGGACTAACTACTCCCCTACCTTAGGAGGGGTTGGGGGTGGGTCTGCTGAGGGGGTGGGTCTTCTCTTCCTCTCTCTCGGCAGTAATCTTGGTGATCGCAGGCAGTTGCTAAATGATGCGATTGACCGTATAGCCGGCACCGTTGGCATGGTGGTGGCTCAGTCGTCTATGATAGAAACCGAGCCGTGGGGATTTCAGAGTGAACATCCGTTTCTTAACTGCTGTGTTGCTGTGGAAACAAAGATGGAGCCACTTGAAGTGCTTGCTGCTACACAGGCTATAGAAAGGGAAATGGGACGTAAGCAGAAATCCAGTTCTGAAGGAGGAAAAGCCGTATATCACGACCGTCCCATCGACATAGATATATTGATGTATGGTGATCTGCAGATCAACCTGCCTGAACTCACGGTTCCACACGCTCTGATGTCGAAACGGCTGTTCGTGCTTCAGCCATTAGCCGAAATTGCCAATGATGTGATAGTTCCGGGAACCGAAATGTCGGTTGGAGCAATGCTTAGAGCCTTGGAGGCAGAGTTGTAGATTTGCTCAATGCTGAGATTGCTTTCGTCGGTCTCCAGCCACATCCTGCCTTTGTCCCAAGCCAAACGCAAACTGGCGGCATTGAATTTCTCACCGAAGGAAAGATGGAATCCTTTCTGAATTAACTGCTGAGCCAACTCCGGTTTGCCCCGAAATCCATGAATTATAACAGGATTTGGCATAGAGGTTGGTTTGACCACCTGCAAAAGTCTATCCCATGCACGGACACAGTGAATAATCACCGCTTTGTTCATCTTGCAAGCCAAATCCAACTGCGCTTCCAGACATTCCATCTGAACATCTATGTCAATGCCGCGAAGCAGGTCAAGCCCACACTCACCAATTGCAACTACATTGCAGCCTTTTTCGTTGTTTTCAACAAATAAAAGGCGCTGTTCTAATTGCTGAAGCTGGGTACGCCAGTTCTGAGTCACATCCCAAGGGTGTATTCCCATGCTGCAAAATGGTGGAAGCGGGCCGTTGCTTTCAGCACTTACATTCACTACAGACAACACGTCAGGATGCTGCGTTGCAATTCTATGAGTGTGGATATCTATAAACATATTGGCAAAAATACATATTTTTCGCCAAACTCAAGACCATACTTCATCAAAGTTTCGTAAATTTGCAGAAAAATTGATGATACTATGAACTTTACCACTTCTGTTGACATACCAAAGACATCGCTGAGCATCACACACCAGCAACGGTTGATGCTGCTCGGATCATGTTTTGCCGACAGTATCGGGCAGAAACTGCTAAGGGAGAAGTATCAGTGTCTCGTCAATCCGTTCGGTACACTCTACAATCCCGCATCCATTGCCGCACTTCTGCTTCGTTCAATCAGCGAACAGGAATATACAGCTCAGTCACCAGAGATATTCACGGCGAACAACGCTTTCAGCTGGATGCACCATAGCAGCTTTCATGCAGAATCGGCAGAAGAACTGGCTATAAAGTTGAACAAAACCATGCATTGCGTGGCAGAATGGCTGAGAAACTGTGATGTTCTTATTGTTACATTCGGATCATCTTATATTTACAGACTAAAGGAGACGGGAATGCTTGTTGCCAACTGCCATAAGCAGCCTGATACGCTGTTTCAGCGTGTTCGCCTTGCTGCCTACGACATTGCAGATTCATGGACAACACTCCTGCATTTGTTACATTCAGTGAACCCGAAATTACAGATAATTTTCACTGTTTCGCCCATTCGCCATAAGCGCGACGGACTTCACCAGAACCAACTGAGTAAAGCCGAACTCCTTCTGGCGATAGATCAGCTACAGATGGATTTCACTCATTACTTCCCGTCATACGAGATTCAGCTTGACGAACTGCGCGACTACCGCTTCTATGTCGACGACATGGTACATCCTTCCGACTTGGCTGTTCAGTATATCTATCATCGGTTTGCCGACACGTTCATTCCGAAAGACGAACAACAATTAGCCGCTCAGTGCGGTGCAATAGCAGACGCTCTTCAACACCGTCCGCTTCACACCGATGATCAGGCGTACAACGATTTTCTGCAAAAGACCCTTCAGCGCATTGAGGTAATCAAGGCGCAGCATCCATATATAGACTTTGACGAAGAAATTACTTTATGCAATACAAAATTTCAGAAATAGCAGACATCATTGGAGCAAGTCTCCACTCTGAAATCCCCGAAAACGCAGCAGAAAGCATAAACTGGCTGCTCATTGACTCACGTTCACTGTGCTTCCCGTCGGAAACACTTTTCTTCGCTCTTCAAACAGAGCGAAACGACGGTCATCGTTATGTTCATCAGCTTATGAGCCGTGGTGTGCGGTATTTTGTGGTACAGATTATCACCGATGAAATGCGACAACACCCGCAATTCCATAATTCCGTTTTTCTGGAAGTGCCAAACACACTTCTCGCCCTGCAACGCCTCTGTGCTTACCACCGCCAGCAATTCTCCATCCCCGTCATTGCCATTACCGGTTCCAACGGAAAGACAACCGTGAAGGAATGGCTCTATCAGTTGCTTTCTCCCGACTGCAATGTAATGCGTTCACCACGCAGCTACAACTCTCAGGTGGGTGTACCTCTCTCACTCTGGCTTATAAATTCTCATACTGATATCGCGCTGATTGAGGCGGGAATCAGCAACACGGGTGAGATGGAAACGCTCAATCGGATGATTCGTCCGACAATGGCGGTAATCACAAATATAGGTGAGGCGCATCAGGAGAATTTCCTCTCCTACGACATCAAATGTTCGGAGAAGCTCCAACTAATGCAGAATTGTGAATGTGCTGTGCTTAACCTCAGCGATGAAACCATCGCAAATTGTGCAACAGCACTGCCTGAAGATATTGCATTGACAACATGGAGCAACGACTCCACCTCAACTCTATGCGTGCGACGCATAGAGAAATCGGACAACTCCACTACCATACATCTCTCCGTTGATGGTGAACTGCTTAACTACACCATTCCTTTTATCGACTCCGCTGCGATAGAGAACTCCATCACTTGCATGGCTGTATGTGTGGCACTTCTCCATAATTCTTCGCGTTCATCGCTTCACGCTTCACACTTCACACTCCACGATATCTGTTCGCGTATGTCAAAACTGGAACCGGTGGCTATGCGTCTTGAAGTGAAGGACGGAGTGAACTCATGTACGCTGATCAACGACACATACAATAGCGACATACACTCACTTGATATCGCACTCGACTTCATGCAGCGTCGTCCTGACAGTTCAGACCGTCAGCACCGTTGCCGGACACTTATCCTCAGTGATATCATGCAGAGCGGTGAATCGCCACGCTCGCTCTATAGCCGTGTGGCACAGATGGCTCAGCAAAGAGGAATCCAAAAAATTATCGGAGTTGGAGAGGAAATCACTTCGTGTGCCGACTACTTCCCAATGGAGCACCATTTCTTCCTTACCACTGATGAACTATTGCAAAGTTCGCTCCTTGACACACTTGAAGGAGAGTTCATCCTTATCAAAGGTGCTCGCCAGTTCAGCTTCGACAAAATCAGCGACCGCCTTACGCTGAAAGTCCATCAGACAATACTTGAAGTCAACCTCAATGCTTTGGTTGATAACCTGAATTACTATAAGCAACAGACCAACCATGTGAAATTCGTCTGCATGGTCAAGGCATCAGCTTACGGAATAGGTTCGATTGAAGCAGCCAAGACACTGCAAAGCCAAGGCGTGGACTACATGGCTGTGGCTGTGGCAGACGAAGGTGCAGAACTCCGTGCAGCCGGCATAACAGCAAATATAATGGTGATGAACCCTGAGATGACTTCGTTTAAACTGCTCTTTGACCACGGACTCGAACCGGAAGTGTTCTCATTCGATATACTTGAGGCTCTGATTCGTGCCGCTGAAAAAGAAGGAATATCCGAATTCCCTGTACACATCAAACTCGATACAGGCATGCACCGTCTCGGTTTCGATCCCGTTCACGATATGGATAGACTCATTGAACGTCTCACACGTCAGAACGCCATTATCCCTTGTTCGGTGTTCAGCCATTTTGTTGGTAGCGACGAAGACGGTTTCGACGAATTCTCACGCCACCAGTTCCAGCTTTTCGATAAAGCATCAAAGCAACTGCAGACAGCCTTCTCTCACCATATTCTTCGCCACATCTGTAATAGTGCAGGCATAGAACATTTCCCTGAATACCACATGGATATGGTTCGACTTGGACTTGGTCTTTACGGAATCAATCCACGAAACAACCAACTGATACATAATGTCTGTACACTCAAAACCACAATCCTGCAGATTCACGATGTGCCAGCAGGTGAAACCATTGGTTACAGCCGGCGAACCACCCTCACTCGCCCGTCACGTGTGGCTGCCATACCAATCGGTTATGCCGACGGACTGAACCGTAAGCTCGGCAACCGCAACTGCTACTGCCTTGTCAACGGCAAGCAGGCACCATATCTTGGAAATATATGCATGGATGTGTGTATGATTGACGTTACAGACATAGAATGTGAGGCAGGTGACTATGCCGTAATCTTCGGTGATGACCTTCCGGTTACTGTCCTCAGTGATGCCATCGGCACTATTCCTTACGAAATCCTCACAGGAATAAGCACCCGAGTCCAAAGGGTGTATGTGCAGGAGTGAGACCCTCCTCCGACCCCTCCCAAGGGAGGGGGTAGTTACTTACTGAAGATAATAAATTCTTCACTCTTCACTCTTCACTCTTCATTTTTTTTGTAACTTTGCACTCTGAAAATAAACAATATACTAAATATGGAAAAGAATTTTAAACGAACACTCATTACATCCGCACTGCCTTACGCTAACGGACCGGTACATATCGGACACCTCGCAGGGGTATATGTTCCAGCAGATATCTATGCTCGTTATCTGAGACTGAAAGGCGAGAATGTGCTCTTCATAGGCGGTAGCGATGAACACGGTGTACCTGTTACCATCCGCGCAAAGAAAGAAGGATGCACAGTACAGGATGTCGTTGACCGCTATCATGGAATCATCAAGAAATCTTTCGAGGAATTCGGAATTTCGTTTGATATCTACAGCCGCACTACAAGCGACATCCACCATAAGTTTGCTGCCGACTTTTTCCGTAAACTCTACGATGAGGGTAAGTTTATAGAACAGACTTCAGAGCAGTTCTACGACGAGGAAACCAAACAGTTCCTTACCGACCGCAACATCATGGGTGAATGTCCACGATGCCACTATGCAGGCGCCTATGGCGACCAGTGCGACAAATGTGGTGCAGACCTCTCACCCGACGAACTGATCAACCCATATAATGCCATCAACGGAAATCCGCTGGTGAAGAAAGCCACAAACCACTGGTATCTGCCGCTCGACCAATATCAGGAGTGGCTGGAGAAGTGGATTCTGCAAGAGCACAAAGAGTGGCGTCCTAATGTTTACGGCCAGTGCAAATCATGGCTCGACGGCGGACTGAAACCACGTGCCGTGACACGTGACCTCAACTGGGGAATCCCAGTACCTGTGGAAGGTGCTGAAGGCAAAGTGCTTTATGTGTGGTTCGATGCACCAATCGGATATATCAGCAATACCAAGGAACTTTGTGATGCACATCCAGAACTCGGTTCATGGCAGACATGGTGGCAAGACCCATCAACACGTCTTATCCACTTCATCGGCAAGGACAACATCGTGTTCCACTGCATCGTTTTCCCGTCAATGCTTAAGGCTCATGGCGACTATATCCTTCCCGACAATGTGCCAAGCAACGAGTTCCTTAACCTCGAAGGCAACAAGATTTCTACATCAAAGAACTATGCCGTATGGCTCAACGAGTATCTGGAAGAAATGCCTAACCGTCAGGATGAGTTGCGCTATGTACTTACAGCCAACGCACCAGAAACAAAGGACAACGACTTCACCTGGGCTGATTTCCAGGCACGCTGCAATAACGAGTTGGTTGCTGTATATGGCAACTTCGTGAACCGTGCTCTTCAACTCACTCAGAAATACTATGACGGAGTAGTTCCTGCATGCGGTGAACTTTCAGACACCGACCGTGCTACACTGGCAGAATTCCAAGACGTAAAAGCATCGCTCGAACGTCTGCTCGACCAGTTCAAGTTCCGCGATGCACAGAAAGAGGCTATGAACCTCGCCCGTATCGGAAACAAATACATCGCTGACGAAGAGCCATGGAAGGTTATCAAGACTGACCCAGAGCGTGTGAAGACTGTTATCTACATTTCGCTTCAGCTCACCGCCAACCTCGCCATTGCTTTCGAGCCATTCCTTCCGTTCTCTTCACTTCGTCTGCGCGAAATGCTGTGTATGGACGAATTCTCATGGAACCAGCTCGGACGTACCGATCTCCTGCCTACAGGCAAGCAACTCGCAAAACCATCTCTTCTCTTTAGCAAGATTGAAGACGATGCAATTGCCTTCCAGCAGCAGAAACTGGCTGAGACCATCAAGGCAAATGAGGCTGCTAACGCAAAGGCAGAACCGATTAAGCCAACTATTGATTTCGACGACTTCCAGAAACTCGACATCCGTGTGGGAACAGTGCTGGAGTGTGAGCGAGTTCCAAAGATGAAGAAACTGCTGAAGTTCCTGATTGATGACGGACTCAACAAACGTACTATCGTCAGCGGAATTGCACAGCATTATGAACCAGAGCAGCTCAAAGGCAAACAAGTATTGTTTATTGCCAACCTCGCTCCACGTGAATTCAAGAACGGACTTGTAAGCGAAGGCATGATTCTCTCTGCCGAGAACTACGACGGCTCACTTGCAGTCACAACAATAATGAAATACGTGAAGCCAGGAAGTATGGTTTCATAGAATAAGCAATAGAAAATAAAAAACCTCGGAAGTACATGAGATTGTTACTTCCGAGGTTTTTTGTTATTTTTTGAATGTATAAAACATAATTCTTTTCTGTCTTCCGTCCAATTGACGAATTTTGAAAATATCCACGGTTCCTTTCTTCTTTAGCGTCGTTTTCAATTCGTCGTAGCAGGCGTTGCAGGCATCAATCACTTTTGTGTCATTACCACCCTGAATCGGTTTGGAGCCAACAGCCTTGGAAATAGCGAGGTTAAACGGAGCCACAGCCTCTTGATATTTCAAGTCAGTACTTTCAGCCTTATAGCTGTAGTACATATTTTTGTTGTCCATTCCTTCTATTTCATCTAATTTTTCTTGGCAAGACGAAAGAGCGAAACCTGTTGCTACTAAGCAGAACAGTAGTGCTTTTGCAATGAGTTTTTTCATATCGTAAATCATTTTGTGTATTAATATCCGAAAATGTCTTTGAGTGAGAGGCGGTGAATGGTGCCGAGCGACTCAAGTCTCTTCATGTCGAGGTTGGACTCGTCACCGAGAACAAGGAACTTGTATGTGCGTCCGGCTACATTCTCCTTGGAGAAACGGATAAGGTCGTCGAGAGTGAGAGTCTGCATGCGACGGAAGATGTCGATGTCGGGATCATGGTCAAAGCCCATCTTGCGCAGCCACATGTAGTAGCTGAGGTTGGCAGAACCAGTGGTGACAGAGGTGCGCAGACGCTTGATCTGTGCGTCTTTGGCGAGGTCGAAGGCGTTCTGAACAGCTGGCATGTGTTCGATGATTTCATGGAATACATCAAGGCAGTCGCCCATCTTGTCGTTCTGCGAACCGATGTTGGCACGGAAAGTGTTGTTGCCACCGATGTAGCCAGGAGTAGAGTAGGCTGCTCCGGCAGAATATGCCAGACCGCGAGCTTCACGCAGTTCCTGGAACACTATTGCGTTCATGCTGCCGCCGAAGTATTCGTTGAAGAGGTTGATTTCGGCATCGAGGGCTGGGTCGTAAACCTGTCCGTTGTTGCTGAACATAACCAGTTTCACGGCTTTGGACTCATAAGGAGCGATATATACTTCGTTCTGAGTGGTGGTCTGTTGCTGGTAGCGGTCGCTAAGCGTTGGCAATGACCAAACATTTACATTCTGAGCCTTGGGGTTGGCCTTATGTGTCTTGTTGAGCAACTTAACGATGTCGGCACTTGAGGTTGGTCCGTAGTAAGAGATAATCTGTGGGTAGTTGGCAAGGTCCTGCAGCTTATTGATGAGTGTGCGAGGATCGGCATTGCGCAACTCTTCCTCTGTTGCCAAGTCGGTGCTGGCATTGACCGGACCAAACTGTGCATACGACATTAATCGGCTAAGACAGGTGTTCTCGTCGGTCTTGTTCATCTCGCGGGCACGGAGAATGTCGGCAACCAGTTCGTCGTAGATTTCCTGCTCTGGTTTGGCATTCTTAAGCCAGTCTTCCATGATACGGATGGCAGCGGCCTCATTCTCTGCAAGACCACTGATGCTTATAACGGTGTTATATGAGCCACTGGAGAAACTTACGTCGCATGCCAGTCGGTAGAGTTCAGCAGCGAGTTCCTCCTGCGAACGCTTGTTGGTGCCGAGATAGTCAATGTAGTCAGTGGCAACTGAGAGCAGATGGTCGTGCTTGTCACCGCGTTCAATGCGGTAGGTGAGCAGGAAGCGTTCGTTTTCGGTATTCTGACGATAGAGCATGGTGACTCCGTTCTTCAGACGGGTTTCCTCGACATCCTTGGCAGGGTCGAAGAATTTCGGTTCTATGTCTTTAACCTTAATGGCGAGAATGTCAGATACATAGGTGCTGGTCTTGTCGCGGTTCATCTCGATAGGTGAAATCTGAGGCTTGTCAATCTTCTTCACGTTCGGATCAGTGCCCTGGCGTTTGTAAAGGATAACATAGTCTTCGGTAGAGAGGTAGTTGTTGGCAAAATCCACAACGTCCTTCTTAGTGAGATGAGCCAGTCGTTCGTTCTCGCCTACGAAATCCTTCCAGTCAAGTCCATGGATGAAATATGAGTACATCTTGGAAGCACGTGATGCGTTGTTTTCAAGCGATCTCATGTCGTCGAGACGTTTGTTGTTGATGATGCCTTCAAGCACTTTGGTGTCGAATTCGCCACGGAGAAGCTTGCCGATTTCCGTGAGCATGAGGTCTTTGACTTCGTCGAGTGTCTGACCTTCTTTCGGCAGACCGAGAATCATGAAAGCAGAATAGTCTGTCATAGTGGAATTGAAGGCTTCTGCTTCAAGCACTTTCTGCTGCATGGTGAGGTTGACATCAAAGAGACCTGTTTTGCCATTCTGAATAATGCTATTGACTACATCCATGAGATAAAGCTGGTTCTCCTTCAGTCCGGGCATACGCCATGCCAGCACCACCATGTCCTGCTGAGGACCGAGGATTTCGGCAGACTTAACACCCTTCAGAGGCTCTTCTGCCGCAATCTTCATTGGTTCCGGGTCTGCACCGCGTTTCCATGAGCCAAAGTATCTGTCGATGATACGGATGGTTTCATCCATATCCATGTCACCGCTCATGGTGATGGCTACATTGTTTGGAACATAGTATTTCTTGAAGTAGTTTTCGATATTCACAATTGACGGATTTTTCAGATGTTCCTGAGTTCCGATGGTAGTCTGTGTTCCGTATGGGTGATGAGGGAAGAGCAGGGCATTCGTCTTCTCGAATATCTTCCAGAAGTCGTTGGTAAGACCACGGTTATACTCTTCGTACACCGCTTCGAGTTCGGTGTGGAATCCGCGAATCACCATATTCTGGAAACGCTCGCTCTGAATCATGGCCCAGCGTTCAATCTCGTTTGCAGGGATATCTTCCTGATAAACAGTCTCGTCCTCGCTGGTGTGGGCGTTGGTGGCTTCTGCTCCGATACCAGCCATGAGTTTGTCGTATTCATTGGCAATGGCAATGCGTGAAGCTACACCACTTATAGAGTCGATGCGGTGGTAGATTGCTGTGCGTTCAGCCGGGTCGGTCTTGGTGCGGTACACTTCATAGAGCGAACGGATGCTGTCGAGCAACGGGCGTTCGGCTTCGTAGTTCTGGGTGCCGAAAAGAGTGGTTCCCTTGAACATGAGGTGCTCAAGATAGTGTGCCAAACCAGTGGTTTCAGCAGGGTCGTTCTTCGAACCTGTGCGTACTGCGATATAGGTCTGGATGCGTGGTGAGCGCTTGTTTACTGTGAGGTAAACTTTTAGACCATTGTCGAGTGTGTAGATGCGTGCCTTCATTGGGTCGCCTTCTACGGATTCATACTTGTATTCCTTCTGAGCGTGCATGCTGATGGCAAGAACCATGAGCAGCATCAGTGTCATTAGTTTTTTCATTTTGTGATTGTTTTCGTTTTCGTTATAGTTTTCGTTGAATTACTTCACTTTATCCATGAATTCACGCAGGGCGGATTCGTCCACGTCGCCGAGCTGGAATTCGTGTTCTGCGTCGGTGCGAACCATACGAAGCCACAGTGCGTGTGCCTCTTCAGCCTCGGACAGCCAGTAGTCGAGGTTGACAAACATGTTGCCGCCTTCCTGTTGCAGCAGATTGTGGAGGTAAGAGGCAGCGTTGGTGTTGTAGTCCTTGTGAACGGAACGGAGTACGCTGATGAGTTCGCTAGAGGAGGCGATGGCTCCGCTCTCAACATCGGCGATGATGCGGTCTATCTCGCGCTGAGGTGCCAGCATACCGGCTATGTCTGCCCAACGGTCGGCTCCGGTCTCGCAGTCGGAATCCGCATTATGATTGAGCACTTCGTATGCAAAGAGGCGAATGGCGAGGTCGTAATACTTGATGCCTTTGACAGCAGCAGAGCGACGTATGCAACAGTGCTCGTATTCCAGCACGTCTGCCTCGGGATAAGTCTCAAGCAGATTCTGGAGAATACGTTTGCCTTCAACAACCGACTGAATGATATATGGATTGGGGAATGCGAAATTCACGAGATCCTTCCGAGCCTTGCGAGGACGATGGTCGCGTTTAGGCCATTTGCCCACATCGCGCCAGGTGCCCACAGTCCTTATATTGATGCCTGGAACTACCCATACTCCGTTCTCACTTGACAGGATATATGAGAAGGGCAGATTCTCAAGACGCGGATGCACGGTGAGTTTGCCCATCACCATGGAGAAAGTACCAATGGTTGCCGGCCAGAGTATGTGACTGCCTGAAGCAGTCTTTGCTCCGCGCTGCAGCACTCCGTAGTGAATTGGGCCCATCTTGTATGCGTGATTGCTCTGGTTGGTGGCGCTTCCTGCATTGTAGAACGAGAACTGACCGCCGATGAGCAGAGTGGACTTGTGGTGAGTACAGGTGAAAGGCCCGCAGAAGGCTGCGCATGCCTCACCGTTCTCCGCATGGCTGTTGGCAAAGAACAACGAGCTTTCGCTGGTGAATCCGCGACCCACATGAACGCTTTCGCCAATGAATGAATTGTAGAGCTTGGCTCCGTCGATAATTGTTGCACTGGCTGCCACGATGCAGTTCTCCATCACCACGTCCGCACCGATTAGCGTAGGAGCGTCGGCACTGCTCTGAATGCTTACCTCTGACAAACGCTTTGCACCCTGCACCTCGCAGGCTTCACCTACACGCACGTTGCTCATCTCACCAACACCGACGATGCGGCTGCCGCTGCCTATCACTCCGCAGACTTCTGTTCGCTCGGACTTCAGTTCGTTGAGCACCATGGTGCGGACTGCAGGTGAGTCCATCATGAGCTGAGCCACTTGGGCAGTCAGTCCGTCGTAGAGCACAACATTGCCGTCACCGCCCTCGTTGAGAACGCTGACAACGGTACCGTTGCCGAAGGTAGTGTCGGGCTGGGTAGAGAGAATGCCAACGTTGCTGACAATCACTCTGTCGCCAATATGGTAATTATTGATATACCCGTGAACATGTTCCACAAGACATCCATCGCCTATCTTTACATTGCGAAGGGTAGCATCGGAAATGCAACTCGGACGCATAAAGCCTTCCTCCAATTCTACGGATGTAAGCATGTTTCCTATTTCCACATCACCCATGAAGGAGACGTTCTTAATCATTTCAACACGGAACCCGTCTTCGGACACATCTATGTTTGACCAGTTTTCGGCGGTGCATCCCTGCTGTTCCAATCGTTCAATCTCCAATTCCGTCAGTTTACGTATCATACGCGCGCGATATAATATTAAGGTAAGAGTTGATAATCTGGTGCAAAAGTAGTAAAAATCGGGGAATTCCCTACAAACAATAGGGAAAAAACAATCAATGTTTAGGAATAATCCCGATATTTCCTGACTAAACCTTAATAACTTTGCAGCGTCAAAAGAACAAAAGAAATCATAAAAAATAAAATAATTACTAATTATAAAATATAGGAGGATAAGTTATGAAGACAATGAAAAACTTACTCGCAACAATGTTGATAGCGTTCACAACTATGACAAGCAACGCACAACCGATGACAGACTACGTAATGCGTAACAATGCCAGAATGCTTACAGACCGCATGGCTTACACTCTTGGTATCGCAACACATCTGCTGGACGACCTCTATATGATTAACTACGATTATATCTATGGAGTAAACGACTATCTTGACGACCTCGCCTACGGATACTATGCAACAGACTACGATCTCATTCTCGCAGCTCGTGACGCAGCTCTTCGTCGTCTGCTCACACCATATCAGTGGAATCGCTATATCGCACTCGATTATTTCTATCGTCCGATAGCATTCGCCAACAATCGCTGGAGATTCCGTATCTATGCTTACGATAATCGTCCTAACTACTTCTACTATGGCGCTCCCGTACACTATACCAGCTATCACGGAGGACATTACTTCGCAGGTATGCGTCCGGCACATCGCCCAGCAGGACCAGGACGATATGGCAACCATCACGACCACAATTATGGCCACCCAGGAAACTATAACGGCAACCATAATTATGGAGGCGGACACTACAATGGAGGCGGACACCACAATGGAGGCAATTTCAATGGCGGTGGTAGCCACAATGGTGGACACCACAACGGAGGAACCAACTACAATGGAGGAAATCACAATAATGGTGGCAACTTCAACGGTGGTGGCAATCACAACGGCGGTGGAAATCATAATGCAGGTGGAAGCCACGGAACACGCAGTGGCTCTGCTAATAACGGACGAGTTGGAGCAGGTCGCAGATAAAAAACAACCATATAACTAACCTTAACTCTCTTTCTACAGATTTTTATTTATTGGTTCATTACGGTAGCACTTCGGGAGAAGCGCTACCGCTTTTCTTAATTTTTTTCAAACTTTTTCAAAAAAAAGTAATAAAAATGTTTTTTACTTAAATAAAAAGTATAACTTTGCCAATCAACAATTGCGTATAACTAACTAACAAGAATAAAAACGAATAACACCATGGCAAAAATTATCTTCACATCACGTGACGAACTCACCGCCGTAGATACCGACAAGGTGGCGTTCATTCAAGCTAATGGAAACTATTCCAAAGTAGTTTATATCAATCGCAAAGAGGTTCTCATTACACTGGGTATTTCTATTGTGGAAACAACCATCAAGTCTGCAAATGACCTGCAGAACAAATTCGTCAGACTTGGCCGCAGTGTTATTGTTAACCACAAGTATCTGCATCGTATAGACCTTGTGAGACAGCTGATTACTCTGTGGGACGGAGCAGAGAACGAAATTAGGCTCAAACTTCCTAAGACGGTTCTTAAGGTTTACAAGGAAGCTACTGCTAAGAGTTTCAAATTACTTGCACAAAACGGAAAAAACTGAGAACATGTACCAGCAGAACGATCACATGCCTTATGCAGAATTAGGAGCAGTGAATTTTGCTCCAGGACAGCTACCAGTAGAAATTATTCTCGGGAAAGAGGGCACACAGCCGTTTGCAATTGAAGCGACAGGTGTGAGCCGTCAGCATGCGAAGATCACTATAGATCAAAACGGGCAATGGTTTCTTGAAGATCTCGGTTCGCTAAACGGCACATTCGTGCGCAACGAACACGACGGAAGCAAACACCGTGTCAGTAGGCTTGCCATCACACCGATGACTTTCATCTATCTCGGACCTGACAACTCGCTTGGATGCAAATTCTATGCACGTCAGGCGGTAGTAGCGGGCAACTTCACTGCGGAAATGCAGTATCTGGTAATGAGAGATCAGGAAGTTGAGGAAGATCTCAAGAAACAGGAGCAAAAGGCACTTCTGCTCAGAAGAATCATCTCAGGACTGACCCTGATCGCATTGGGTGTTTCGTTCTTGTTACCAAAAGAGCAGACAGACCTCAAAATGAACTTGTTGCGTATTGGTACCATTCTGTCATCGCTCTATACAATAATATATAACCCTCAGACAGGACGAAAGAAGATTGTTGAAAAACGCAATCGTCTCTTCGACTGCCCGAATCCTTGCTGCTCACGCAAACTCTCTTCTCAGGATGTGAAGGCAATGCAGTGCCCGGGATGTAAAGGCAAGGTTAAACCCAATCCACGCATACAATCATCAACAACTAGAAAATCCTAAACGATCTATGAAAAAGTTAACGACATTCATAATGGTGCTGGCATTTGCAATTGCCAACACATTCGCACAGAAAACATATGTGCTGCTAACAGGAGTATCAAACTACGGCAACGCAGATCTAAACCTTGGCAATACTACTAAGGATGTCAAAGCTCTGCAAAAGGTTTTTGACAACCAAGGTGCAAAGACTGTGCTTGTAACCAGTAAATTCGCAACACGTGCCAAGATCCTGGAAAAGCTTGATGCCATCCTTACCGTTGCCAAGGAAGAAGATATGATAATCTTTGCATACAGTGGACACGGAACAGAAGGAGCTATGGCTACGTATGGAGCTGATGTCTCACCATCCAATATGCTTTCTTATAGAGAATTTGTAAATCACCTCAAAGCATCAAAAACCAAGAAAGTGTTCTGCTTTATTGACGCTTGTAAGGCGGGAAGTGTGGTTGAAACATCAGACCTCTATGAATGGAGCAACGATGGCAATGCCGGACTGACTTTCTTCCTGGCATGTGCAGCCGATGAATACTCATACGAAAACGACTGGGTAGGTCATGGCTACTTCTCCAAGGCTTTAATCAAGGGACTTCGTGGTATGGCTGACACCAACGGTGACAAGAAGGTTACAGTGTTCGAACTCTTCAAATACATACACGCCGACGTGAAAAGACGTTCTTCCCAGACTCCGAAGTTGGTAGGTCCTCGTTCTCAACACGATACGGTTATAACAGATTGGGATAAATAACCTTACAAAACCATTGTTTTTGTTTCATGCCGCAAAAAACTACACTTCGTCAAGAAACATGCTACACTTCGTCCAACATGCGAAAAAACTCTTGACAAGTAGAAAAAAACATATTTACTTTGCAGCAGAAAACAAAAATTAATTACCAATCTAAAAAAATTTCACTATGGAAACTCAAGTATTCAACCCCAACAATCAGAGTGTTAATAACGTGCAACCAACTCCAGCACCAGTACAAAACCCAGTAGAAAATCAAGAAGAAAATACACTGAAGATGTCAGATCCCGCAGCTCAAGAAGCTCCCGCTCAGGAAGCAATGCCACAGAGCGCAGATAAGGCTAAAGCCGGAAACAACAACACAGCAACAATCCTAACAGCAGCAGGTGTGGTAGCTATGGGAGCAGCTGGTGCAGCAGTAGCAATGGCAGCATCTGACGATGACTCCGCTTCTTTGGCAGCAAACATTAATGTAGATGAAACAGAAGAAAATGCCAATAACGAAGAAGTGCATGTTGATGACGATAACAACACCGACAATAATGAAACTGACGAAGGTGGTGAAGATGTAGTTGAAGAAGGAGAAGACGACAACATTGACGATATTATCAACGGTGGCGAAAATAACGACGACAATGGAGGCGAAGATACAGACCTCACAGGCGACGAAGCAATCGTGGCAACTCTTCTCAACGACGAAGTAGATAACAGTGACATTGACTCACCATCGGTATTCACTGTTAACGGATTTGAAACAGCCTACGCTGCTGATGGTAGCGAATACACTGTAGCATCGGTAACAGCTGCTGACGGAAGTGAACACCTTCTCGCAGACCTTGATGGCGACTATATCTTCGAATCATTCGTTAACTCTGACGGTGACGTAACCGGTTATGCTGAAGCTCAACTCGCATACAGCGACCTTCAGGATATGCAGGACGATTCTGGCGACTACCTCGCAAGTGTAGAGGGTGAGGATGAACTTTACGCAGAAGACGACAGCGCATTGCTCGAAGACTTCGTTGACACAGATGGCGACGATGACGACCTTGCTCTCGATGAGGATATCGACGAAGACGACCTCGTAGATCAGATTGTTGACGACGACGACATCCTTGCAGACATCGACAATGACGACCTCGACCTCGGTGGTGACGACGACATTTTATTCTCTGACGAGGTAGATGTTGACGAGATCTAAGCATACAAGATACAACACAATAGAAAACAATTCTATATATACATAATAAGAAATGTATATACTTTGACCCCCCACTGACTATGGACGAGATTAATAATAAAGTGATTCTGCAGTGTCCTCAGTGCAAAAAACAATTTGCAATACCAAAGTTCGATAAACCAGGTGAATACAAATGTGATTGCCCACACTGTAAACATCGCATAATTCTACAACTCAATCCAAAACCTATACAACTGGCGCAGCAAAAACCTGCTGCGCCAGCGGCAGGTACAGCTAAGAATGCATCACAGCCAGCAGTTTCAACTATGCCGGAAACAAAACCTGCACCAACACCCGCATCCCTGCCAACACTTGGCAACGCATCTCCGCTGGGTGATGGTCGTTTCGTTTTTGCAGACAAGGCGATAGTTAACGAAATGTATGAACTGGTTTGTCCACAATGTCAGAAAAAGTTAAGAATCAAACCTTCTGACGTGGGACGACGTAAATGCTCATGCAAACAATGTGGTGCAATTATAGTTTATGAAGCTTATGATCCTAATGCTCCCCAGCCTGTTCAACAGCCAGCACAGCCAGAAGTTGCAGCGCCTGTAGGTGGAATTGTTAATCCAATGAGTGGAATGGGGATTATGCCTTCCACTGATGAAGAGCGAACTACAACCATCACCCCAGGCTTGGGAATGAGTGGCAACAAAAGCAATGGTAAGCTCGTTTGGGGAAGTTTCTTCAGACGTAAAACATATGTATTACGACCAGGAGTTAATATCATAGGGCGTACTGACTTGAACCAAGCTTCAGATTGCCAGCTTGATGACGGATTCGTGAGCCGTCGTTCAGTGGAAATTATGGTAGATCGTGATGGTTACGGACGCTATTCTTTCCAGTTCTCGGTAATCCATACTGCTAACCCGATTTTGGTTAATGGTAAGGAACTTACTGTTGGTAGTCGCATCTATCTGAACTATGGCGACATTATTAAGTTAGGTAACACGATTCTTACCTTCAAAGAAGATAAATAACACCCATGATTCAATGTTAAACCAACTATGGTTATAAAATTAGGTCAATCATATTCATTCCACCAGATTGGACAGCGTGGCAATCAGGAAGACTCCCGTTTCCCTGATTCTGATACTCCTGATATTAATCAGCGCTTTTTCCTTGTTTGCGATGGAGTAGGAGGCAGTGAGAAAGGTGAAGTGGCTAGTCAGACGGTGTGCAAAGCGTTTGGCAAAGTCCTTGCTAAGTTCGATTTTGAAAAAAACGACTTTACAAATAAGGATTTCAGCCACGCCCTTGATTACGCCTATAACGCTCTTGATGAAGTGGCGAATGAGATCAATGAGGGAATGGCGACTACGATGACCTTTGCTGCATTCCACCGCAAAGGTTGTACACTCGCACATATTGGCGACAGCCGTATTTATCAGATTCGTCCTTCGAAAGGTTTGTTAATCTATCGTAGTGATGACCATTCATTGGTGAATTCCCTTGTGCATGCAAATCTGATTACACCAGAAGAAGCATTGACTCATCCCCAGCGTAATGTCATAACTCGTTTCATGGGACCTGTTGATGGTGACCAGCCTCGCTGCATGGCTACTGTGATGCGGAGCACTGATATTGCCAGTGGAGACTATTTCTTCCTCTGTAGCGACGGAGTGTTGTCGGAGATTCTTGACGACCAGCTTTTGGAACTGTTCTGCAATACAGACCTGTCCGACGAAGAGAAAATCAAGAAAATTGCCAAGGCAAGTGAAAATAGTCATGACAACAACACAGCCATGCTTATTCATGTTGAAGATGTCACTCTGGAGGACAATGAATTGAGTAGCGAAGATGATACGGAAATAGATGAGAAAGAAAACGAAGAGGTAGCGGTTGATGAAGCAGCTGAAGAGCATGACACCCTTCAGTCGAAAAGCAGCCACTATCATCTGGAGGACATAGAGTCTATTCCTCATAAACAGGAAGAGAAAGGATTCAAGTCCTTCTTGAAAAATCTTTTCCATAAATAACAGAATTGTAAATAACTATATTAATACAGTCATGAAGAAAAACATTTTTTTATTACTTCTCTCAGCCTTGTTGCTAATCCCTTCAGCAGGACAGGCTCAGAAGAAAGTTAAGCCTGTAAAGACTCAACGTGAAACAGCGATTTCAAAGGACAGTCTGGCAGCTGTTACCAAGCGTGCCGAGGCTGGTAGTGTAGAGGATATGATGCTTCTTGCCGGATGGTACGACAAAGGTAAGCAAGTGAAGCAAGATTATAAGCTGGCATTCCATTGGTATGCTAAAGCAGCAGAGCAGAATAACGGTCAGGCTGTAGCTAACCTGGCACGTTACTATCAGTTCGGCTATAATGTAAAGGCTGACTCTGCAAAAGCAGCTGGTTTGTACAAGAAATCACTTGAATTCAAATATAGTGATGTGTTGAAATACCTTGAAGCTCAGACCAAGGTTGACAGCCTCTCGGTTTTCAGCGGACTCTTGCTTTATGATATCTATAATAAAGGTGTAGGAGAAGTGAAGCGTGACGAAGAAAAGGCACGTTCATACCAGGAATTTGCGGCTAATGGCGGTCATGTGGAAAGCCAATACGACCTGGCTCGCTACTATTTGCAGAAGAACAAGGCTGACAAGTCTGCTGAATTGTTCAGGAAAGCATCCGAAGCAGGTGTTGTAGGAGCAACATATTTTTATGGTTATCAACTGTTCAAAGGACAGGGTGTTGCTCAAGACAAGAAAGCTGGTATAGAATGGATGCAGAAGGCTGCTGATCAGCACTTCACTGCTGCAAACGGACAGCTTGGACGTATTTACTATGAAGGTGACGGAGTGGAAGTTGACTCTGCCAAGGCTGTGGCTAATCTCAAGATTGCTGCCGGAAGTCGTGTAAACAACTCTGTTCGCAACGAAGCTCAGTGGTGGCTCGCACACTGCTATATGCGTGGCTTGGGTGTGGAACGTGATTATGGACTTGCAATGCAGTGGTTTGCTGAGGTCGCAACCAAGACAAGCTATAAGGACAAGTTCAAGGAACTTATCACCAATTCAGGTGCAGATGCAGTGCCTGACAACAATATCTTCTCTGCATATCTCTATGGAATGAAGGCTCTCCTCGTAGATGAGAACATTGATGAGGCAAACAAGCGCTTCAAGGTTGTGGAGAAAGCCAAGAATAATGAAGGCACTGCAATGATTGCTTTTTGTACAGCTTCTGACAAAGGCAAGAAGCCAAACGTAAAGAAGGCTATTAAGTCTTGGACCAGTATTGCTGATAACTGTGCTATTGCCAGCTTCTACTTAGGCTTAAGCTATGCAGAAGGCAAGGGTGTTGACAAAGACACTAAGAAGGCTCTTGAATATATGCAAGCTGCTTCCGACAAGGATTTCTCCTTTGCTTCACTCTTCGTAGCTGACGCATATATGACTGGCACAGGTGTTTCCAAGGATGAATCCAAGGCTGCTGAGCTTTATATCGAAGTCGAACGTCAGCATCAGTTAACCCCTGAGGCTGCTAAGAACCTCATCAAGTGCTATGAACTGAAACTTGCTGTGCTTCCTGATGTGGCTAACAGCACTGAACGTATAGCAGAACTTTCTAAAGTGAAGGAGAACGAAAATGTAGTGGCTCTGCTTAAAACTCTGCCATAAACAATAGTGTTAACAACAAAAGGGATTCTATGGAACTTTTTTCTTAGAATCCCTTTTTTGTTTTTGTAGGTGGTATACCTCTGTTGACTAATGTTTGCTATAGACGACTTCTGCACTACGCAGACCGAGACCGCCCATCTGGTTGGCACAGCGCACAGAGAAACATGAGCCTTCGTGTGTGCCAGTTGGAACAATGTAGTGTGGTTCTGTGACGAATGCTACGATGATACGGTCGCGGAGCACTGCATAGCATCCGGCGTCAGGATTGTCTTCCCAAGAGATTTCATTACCGCTAATACGTAAGACTGGTGGTGGCACCTGTTGTGTCTTGGCCTGTGGATTCCAATTAGGAAAGACGTTCGCAATGGTGTATTTCTCTGCCTCATCTGCAGATAATACCGGTGATGATAAGGTGGTGCGCCGTTTGTCGGTGTTGAGGAGTTCAAAAAGTCCGTTTGTACATTCAAATTCAGCAAAACGAGCCGGCGTAGAACCGTTTGCCCATCCTTCTTCCGTTGGTGCAATGTTCATGCAGCAGTTGAGGAATGTGGCACGTGGAGTGTTGTTCCAAGGTCTGCCAAGATAATACTTCCCGTTCTGGTGCTTAGGTCCGTCGATATAGCAGTCGCTGAATATATAACCGTATGTTGAACCGGCTTCTGTGGAGGGAGCACAGATTATGTTGTGTTTACTGCTGTCGCCACGTGCAACGAATTTCAAGTCACAATGATTGAAGTAAACAGTTCCTCCGCCACAGATAAAATCCACAGTACCTGCAATTTTGCAGTCTTCCACGTAAGTTGTTCCGCCGTCGTTGGTGTAATAAGTATTCTGTGTACCGAGCAGACTCATATTCTTCAGTATATTGCCTTTGCAGTGTTTCTCGTTGAGGGTTACAGCGTGATTGGCATAGGCATTGGCGTCGTTGCGATAGTTGCACCACAGTTCAAGATCCTGCAGATAAGTGCTGTCTGCACCATTGAGGAAAAGAGTGCTGGTTTTATCTATACCTTCTTCTCTCGGACATGATTCAACCTGAGTGTTCTGAGCCTGTTCTCCAATGATACTGGTGTTAGGGGCTGTGAGTATGGTGACGATATTGCCGTCGCCCAGCAGACGGTAATTGCTAGAACGGACAAATATGCGGAAACGTTTGCTTTTGTCGGCTCTGGTGTTTGCTGCATTAATGGCCTGACGGAAATTGCCTTTGTCAGGGACGACAAAGTCGTATTTCCATTTCTGTGCACAGATATTTGATGCTGTTGCCAGTGTGACAAACATTATTATCAGTCGTAGGGTTGATTTCATGTGCTTATTATTCATTTTCAATTATTACGGTGAGGGTGTCTTGAGTAATTGACTGGTCGGTTGCAGACTTTTTGTTGTCTATGTTTTGCAAGGCATAGTACATGATGCCGAAGACGACAATTAGGAGTACTGCTGCCATTGCCAGCATACCCCACATCATTTGTCGGTTGAATTTAGTGGCTTTGCGCATCTTTACCTAAAATTTTGTTGTATTCCTGTTCATTTGCAAGAATGCTGTAAGCTTTCTCAATATCTATGTCGCCTTTAAGTGATTCCTCTGTGGCTCCAGCTTGGAAGTAATATCTCTTAACTACTTCCTGAGCCATCAGTTTGCGTATTTCGGTGCTGAAGCGGTCGAAGTCACGATCCATGTTATGTTCGAGTTTCTTGGAGAGAGCGTTGAACTCATCTTCTGCATCGTCGAAATATCCCTCAAACACCATCATCTTCTTTAAGTCTTCAAGGCGTTTTTCCGATAATCGGTCGTATTTGAAATCACTTTCGTGAGCCATCTTTTTCAGTTCTTCGAAATCAGCGTCGGTAATGCTAAACTGAGAGATTGGGGGAAGTGTTGCATGTTTTTGCGCATAACGTGTTCCCCAGTCTACAAGCACATCGTCGTTAGAGAGGTAGAATACAACGTTAGCCATTGTGTCACGGTGCACCTCGATGTCGGGTTTGATGCCGCCTCCATCGCGCACTTCACGACCTCCAGCTGTGTGGAACACATTGGTCAGTGAATCGGGAACACGTCCGTCGTTGCCCAGTTCGCGACGGTTCTTGTAATTAATAGCCTGGATGCATCGTCCACTGGGAATATAGTATTTCGATGTGGTCAGCTTGAGGTTGCCGTTGTAAGGCAGTTCTCGAGGCGACTGCACCAGTCCCTTGCCATAAGTCCTGCTGCCAACGATGACAGCGCGGTCAAGGTCTTGCAGGGCACCGCTTACGATTTCTGCAGCTGATGCAGTGTTGCCGTTCACTAATACGCAAATAGGGATGGTTGTGTCGAGAGGCTCGTTGGTTGTGGTGTATGTGCTGTTTGCTGCTTCAAGCTTGCCACGAGTCTCAACTATGGTTAAGCCTCTTGGAACAAAGAGGTTTACAATTTTTACGGCTTCGCTGAGCAGTCCTCCACCATTGCCGCGCAAGTCCAGAACCAAAGCTGTAGCTCCTTGCTCCTTAAGTGAAATCACAGCCTTACGTACTTCACCCGAACAGTCTTCTGTGAATTGTGTGAGACTGATGTAGCCAACCTTTGGACGTTCTACCCCTGAACGTGTGATTTCTCCTTCGGGAAGTATGCCATAGTAGGGCATGGAGGCAATTTTAATGTTACGTCGGGTGATTTTGAAGTCACGTGTCTTTTTCTCACCGGGACGTTGAACTCTAAGCACGAATGTAGTTCCTGGTTCGCCTCTCAGCATGTCGCTCACTTGGCTCACAGTCTTTCCCTTGAGGTCTGTTTCATCGATTTTACGGAGCACATCTCCCACTTTTAGCCCAACTTCAGCCGCAGGCATTCCTGCGTATGGCTCACCAATGATGACTGTAGAGTCCTTGCGCATGCGTATTAAAGCACCTATACCGCCGTATTTACCTGTGGTAAGCATCTTCAAGTCACCCATATCCTCGTCGGCATAGTATTCGGTATAGGGATCAAGAGACTCCAACATGGCATCGATACTGACCTTTATTACTTTATTTGCTTCCAGAGTGTCCACATAGTAAAGGTCAAGTGCGCGGTAAATGGCATTGAACACATCTAAGTTCTTTGCTACGCTGAATGAGTGATCTTCCTTGTTGTCCTGTGCGTTGCCCACAAATAGAGTTGCTGCTGCAAACACAGTCAATATAAGTCTTTTCATATATTTGTTCTTTTGTTTAGTCTGCAAATTTACAAATTAATAATTTATAATTCGTATATTTGCAGTCAAAACACAGTTAGAATGAAAGAATTTGTCATTACAGAAGCAAAAGTTGAGACTGCTGTCATTGTGGGAATCATCACTCCACAGCAGAATGAACGAAAGACTAATGAATACCTTGACGAGTTGGAGTTCCTTGCAGAAACCGCTGGTGCCAAGGTTGTTCGCCGTTTCACTCAGCGAGTGACTGGACCGAGCAGCGTGACCTATATAGGAACGGGAAAGTTGCAGGAGATTCGCGACTATATCAAACAGCAAGAGGAAGCACGTGATGCAGCCATTGATGCAGCACTGGAGCAAGGCTTTGACATATCTCAGGTTGAGAATTTGCCCGAGCTTGTCGGCATGGTGATTTTTGACGATGAATTGACCGCCAAGCAAATCCGTAATATAGAAAAGGAGTTGCAGGTAAAAATCCTCGACCGTACTTCGCTCATTCTTGATATCTTTGCCATGCGTGCTCAGACTGCAGCAGCAAAGACACAGGTTGAACTTGCACAATATAAGTATATGCTTCCGCGCCTCACCCGTCTGTGGACTCACCTTGAACGCCAGCGAGGAGGAAGTGTGGGCTTGCGCGGACCGGGAGAAACACAGCTTGAAATGGACCAGCGAATCATACGTAATCGTATGGCTTTGCTTAAACAGCGTTTGGCAGATATAGACACTCAGAAATCAACTCAGCGCAAAAACCGTGGGCGTCTCATACGTGTAGCACTTGTGGGTTACACCAATGTTGGCAAGTCCACACTTATGAACCTGCTTTCCAAAAGCGATGTGTTTGCTGAGAACAAACTCTTTGCGACCCTTGACACTACTGTGCGCAAGGTAATTATTGACAACCTGCCGTTCCTGCTTTCCGATACCGTGGGATTTATACGCAAACTTCCTACCGATCTTATCGATTCATTTAAGTCGACTCTTGATGAAGTGCGCGAGGCAGATCTTTTGGTTCATATCGTCGATATATCCCATCCCGACTTTGAGGAACAGATTAAGGTTGTGGAGAAAACACTTGCTGATCTTGGTTGTGCTGAGACTCCGAGCATCATTGTTTTCAACAAAATTGATGCTTACACATGGGTTCCAAAGGATGAGGATGACCTTACTCCGAAGACACGTGAGAACATCACTCTTGAAGAGCTTATGCAGACTTGGATGGCACGACTTGGTGAAGACTGCTTCTTTATTTCTGCACGTGAACGTACCAATATCGTTGAATTGAAACAACTGCTCTATAACAGAGTAAGGGCACTTCATGTTCAGAAGTACCCTTACAATGATTTTCTTTATCAGACTTATACTGAGGAAGAATAGAAATCTAATGTCTTGGAAATTTCATTAACAAGTTTTGAATTCCCCTTGCTGAACCAGGTATTCAGCGATTTGTACCGCGTTGAGTGCTGCACCTTTCTTAATCTGGTCGCCTGAGAGCCAGAGAGTGATGCCGTTCTCGTTAGCGAGGTCCTTGCGGATGCGACCTACGTAAACATCGTCCTTGCCTGCGGTGTACAGAGGCATAGGATACTTCTTGTTTGCAGGATCGTCAACGACAGTTACGCCTGGAGCCTTCTCAAGAGCTGCACGAACTTGTTCTGGAGTAAGGGCGTCTTTTGTCTCAATCCATACAGCCTCACTGTGTGCACGGAGTGAACTGATGCGAACGCACATTGCAGAGCAACGAGCATCGGTATGCATAATCTTGCGTGTCTCGTTGAACATCTTCATCTCTTCCTTGGTGTAACCATTGTCTTGGAAGACATCAATCTGAGGGATGACATTGTATGCCAACTGGTAAGCAAACTTCTCCACAGTAGGCTCCTTGCCCTCACACAATTCTTTATATTGCTGCTGGAGTTCAGCCATAGCTGCTGCACCGGCACCTGATGCACTCTGATAGCTTGCTACGTGAATGCGTTCGATGTGGCTCTTCTTCTCAATAGGCTGCAGTACCACTACCATCATGATAGTTGTGCAGTTAGGGTTTGCGATGATGCCGCGTGGACGAACAAGAGCGTCTTCGGCATTGCACTCAGGTACTACGAGTGGTACATCCTCATCCATACGGAAAGCGCTAGAATTGTCAATCATCACGGCTCCGTAACGGGTGATGTCTTCAGCAAATTCCTTTGATGTACCTGCTCCGGCAGATGTGAAGGCGATGTCAACGCCTTTGAAGTCGTCACCATGCTTGAGGAGTTGTACTTCGTATTCCTTACCGCGGAAGGTGTATTTTCGACCTGCGCTTCGTGTGCTGCCAAACAGTACGAGTTCATCAATAGGGAAATTTCTCTCATCGAGCACACGCAGGAATTCCTGACCCACTGCGCCGCTTGCACCAACAATTGCTACTTTCATAACCTGTGTCTAAATTATTTATTTTGTGGTTTGATTATTTGCTTTTTGCGGTGCAAAGTTACGTATTTTTCTTCAAATAATGATAATTTGTTACATTTTTAGGCTTTTTGACTTCACTTTTCTTGAAAAAGCACTAACTTTGCAGCGCATTTGATGCAGAATGCCTTTCAATTAAAACTATGGACTCAATGACCGCAACGATAATAACACCTTTATTCCAGCTTAATTCTATTAGCGATTTGTTTGGAAATCTACCCATAACCAATCATGTGTGGGTTTTTTTTATCGTGCTTTCCATCATCCTTTTTGCCCCGATGATTTTTAACCGTCTGCGCATTCCACATCTTATTGGAATGATACTCGCAGGTGTGTTGGTGGGGGAGAATGGACTTAATATCCTGGAACGAGATGATAGTTTTCAACTCTTCGGACAGGTTGGTATCTACTATATCATGTTTCTGGCAGGTCTGGAAATGGATCTTGCCGGACTGAAGCAGAATCAGCGCCAGGGACTGACTTTTGGTGTTCTGACCGCACTCATTCCGTTTGTATTCGGATTGTTGGCAGGTCTTTATGTGCTCAGTTATTCTGTAGCGGCGTCAGTGTTGCTTGCATGTATTTTTGCTTCACACACCCTCGTAGCTTATCCTATTGTAGGGCGCTATGGACTGGCTCGTAACAACAGCGTGGTGATAAGCGTGGCTGCCACAATGGTGGCTTTGCTTCTTGCGTTGCTTACTATAGCCGGTCTTGCTGGTATTCATAGCGGAGATACCGGACTTCAGTTCTGGCTGTGGTTTACAGTGAAGTTCGCCATCTTCTTTTCTGTGATTTTCATTTTCTTCCCGAGAATCATACGCTGGTTCCTGCGAAAGTACACCGATCAGGTCATGTTGTTTACTTTTGTGCTGGCAATGGTGTTCCTTGCGGGAGCAGTTGCTGAGGCTTGTGGAATAGAAGGCATACTTGGTGCGTTTCTTGCAGGACTTGTGGCAAATCGCTACATTCCACGTACTACTCCGCTGATGATGCGTCTTGAATTTGTGGGCAACGCCATTTTCATCCCTTATTTCCTTATTGGTGTGGGAATGCTTGTTAACCTGACACCCCTCTTCACCAGCCCTAAAGCAGTGGAGGTTGTGGCAATCATAGTGATTGCAGGCACTCTGTCCAAATACATTGCTGCAGTTCTTTCACGCCGTATTTTCAAACTCAGCCGTGCCAGCGGGCTTATGATGTTTGGTCTGACTGAGGCACATGCTGCCGGAGCGCTGGCCATGGTGATGGTGGGAAGGCGTCTGGAAGTAAGTCCTGGTGTTCCGCTTATGGACAATGCCGTTCTCGATGGTGTGGTTGTGATGATACTCATTTCCTGTATTATTTCTTCTATAGCAACCGACCAGGCTGCTCGCTCACTCAAGATAGAGGAGAAACGCAGTGTTGATCGCGACCAGCGTCCGCTCAATGATGACGAGAAGATTCTTGTACCGATTAACGAGCCGTCAAAGATTGAGATGCTTGTGCATACCGCATTAATTATGCGAAATACCAACCTCAACCGCGGACTGATATTCCTCAATGTGGTTAATGATGATGATCCTACAGGTTTGCTCAGGGTCCAGAGTAAGGATTGTCTGCAGGAAGCAGAACGTCTCTGTGCCGCAGCCGATGTTAAGGTGCAGACGCAGAGTCGCTTGGCAGTTAACTTCGTCAACGGAGTGGTTCATGCATTCCGGGAGAATGATGCCAGTGAAATAATTATCGGACTTCACCACCGCACATCCCCCAACGATTCTATGCTTGGGCGATTTGCCCCAGGACTTGTAAATACGCTCGAACGACAGATTATCATAGTAAATCTCCTCGTTCCAATCAACACGTTGCGTCGCATTGTGGTTGCAGTGCCAGAACGTGCGCAGTTCGAGGCAGGATTCACTCGTTGGCTGGAACGTATTTCGAGAATGGCTGTTGAACTGGGCTGCCGTATCTGTTTCCATGCCACAGAGGAGACGGCAGAGATAATCCGCGGTTATCTTTCGACATACCATCCGCTTATCCGTGATGAATACTCAGCGTTTGACAATGACGCCTCACTTGAGGAGTTCGCAGTTAACCTCAACCATGACCACCTCTTCGTGCTTGTGACAGCGCGTCACGGTGCTATCAGTTACGAGCGGCGAATGGCAAAGATGCAGTTTATGCTTCGTCAGTATTTCACCGACAAGAACCTCATGATTATTTACCCAGAACAAGGAGAAGCAAATTCCAATGCTTCAACTTTCATCAATCCTCATATACAGTCTGACCATGTGGCTTCTGGTGTAAACCGTTGGCTTTCTAAGTGGATAGGTAAGATAGGATAGAAGACTTATGATTCATTTACGTAATATAGAAAAATCGTTTGGCTCACTCAAAGTGCTTAAAGGCATAGACCTCGACATTGAGCGAGGGGAGATTGTGAGCATCGTCGGTCCGAGCGGCGCAGGTAAAACCACGTTGCTGCAGATTATGGGAACTCTCGACAATGCAGACCGCGGCAGCATAGTGATAAATGATAAAGATGTCAGTCGGATGAGCAATAACGACCTTGCGCATTTCCGCAACAAACATCTTGGATTCGTTTTTCAGTTTCACCAGTTGCTGCCCGAATTCACTGCAGTAGAGAATGTTATGATTCCGGCACTCATAGGTGGAGGCTCTAAGCGTGCAGCGTATAAACGAGCCGCAGAATTGCTTGATTTCTTGAATCTCACGCCTCGTGCCGACCACAAGCCAAGCGAACTTTCAGGAGGAGAAAAGCAACGTGTGGCTGTTGCACGTGCGTTGATGAACAATCCATCCGTTATCCTTGCTGATGAACCCTCAGGCAGTCTTGACACTCAGAACAAACAGGAGCTTCACCAGCTTTTCTTCGATCTCCGCGACAAGATGGGACAGACTTTCGTTATTGTCACTCATGACGAACAACTTGCTGCCACCACCGATAGAACTATCCATCTAAGAGACGGGGAGATAGAAGACCCCCTCCAACTCCCCCAAGGGGGAGGGGAGACAGACACTCACTCAATCCCTCTCAATGATATAGATGGTATAAGAAACAATTTTTGAAGCATATTAAGTAATAAACATAACAACATAATCATACAACTCCCCTCCCCTGGGAGGGGCTGGGGGAGGGTCTTTTATTATGATACAGCTTGGTAAACGAAATCAGATGCAGGTGCTTCGGGAAGTAGACTTCGGAGTCTATCTCGATGCAGGCGAAGTGGGCGACGTGCTGTTGCCTTCCCGTTATATTCCAAAAGGCACAAAGATTGGCGACACAGTCGATGTGTTCCTCTATCTTGACAATGAGGAACGTCTTGTTGCTACAACAGAAACTCCCCTGGTTGAAGTGGGGCAGTTCGCGTTTCTGGAAGTGAAATGGGTGAACCAATACGGAGCCTTTCTCGACTGGGGCTTGATGAAAGACCTCTTTTGTCCGTTCCCTGAGCAGAAACGGAGGATGGAAGTAGGGAAGTCCTATCTGGTTTATTGCTATATCGACCGTGTCACTTATCGCATTGTTGCTTCTTCGAAAATCGACAAGTTCCTTTCCGAGGAAACACCTCCTTTCAAGGAAGGCGATGCGGTGGAGGTAATCACTCAGGCTCGTACCGATATGGGCATGAAGGTGATAGTGGAGAACCGTTATCCAGGACTTATCTTCAACAACGACATCTTCCAGCCTCTTGACATAGGTCAGCGACTCAAGGCCTTTATCAAGCAGATTCGTCCGGACGGCAAGATCGACCTTGCCCTTCAATACCTTCAAGGTCGTGAGCTTATTGCCAATTTCAGCGACGAACTGCTCGACTGTATGCTTCAAAGTCCCGACGGTTTCTGTCCGCTTCACGACAAAAGCGATCCCGACGACATTTACGCCACATTCCAGGTTTCGAAGAAAACCTTCAAGCGTGCCGTAGGCGATCTCTATAAGCGTCAGCTCATCACCATTGAGCCAAACGGTCTGCGTCTCACCCCTTCCGCACGTTCCCGAGCCATTGGCGATTGAAATAGTTAAAGTGCAAAAGTCAAAGATTCAAATCATAGTCAACCCCTCCTGTCCAGCCGAGCGCTGAGCAGGAGGGGTTTTCTGTTTTTTTTGACAAAATGTGGCAAAAAAAGGGAAAAGAGTGTCTTAATATTTAAAATTGCAACACCTTTTTATAAAAATTGCAACATCATTTGCGAAATTGCGACATATCGTTAAAATGAAAACAAATAATTTTGCAACGTCAAAAACAAGAACGAGAAATGTCGATAACACAATTCTTCTCAGACGAACCAGTTTTTGGATGGGTTTTTACAATAGCCTATATCGTGCTGTGGGTCGTGTTTCTGATACTAATCGTCAGATTTGTAAAAAATAAGAAATAAAACAACACAAACACAAAATACTACACAATACTACACTCAAACACAAATAAAACACAACACAAATTATTATACACAAATATTGGTAAATACTAGGTTTAATTTGAAGTTTTTTCTTTGCACCGTTGTGGCATGTGTAATGTCGCGACGGTGTTTTTTTTGTCTGCTGCATAAAAATGGAATAAATTTTTTGTCTGTGTGTTAAAATATTTTTATTTTTGCAAATTAAACGCATTATGTGTCGTTTATCAAGGCTATTGCCTTTTCGTTGTATCGTTATGTCGTTATATCGACATGTCTAGAAAACGTGCATAGAACTTAAATAACTCAAAATACTTAAATACTAATTCTAAAATCAAAAAAATCTATGTGGTTAACTAATTCCTCAATCGGAAGAAAGGTGATTATGTCGGTTACCGGCATTGCACTTGTTCTCTTCCTGTTGTTCCACGCGTCAATGAACGTAGTGGCACTCTTCTCGAAGGATGGCTACAACATGATCTGTGAATTCCTTGGTGCCAACTGGTATGCCGTTGTTGCAACTATCGGTTTGGCAGCCCTGTGTCTTCTCCACATCGTGTATGCATTCATCCTTACAATTCAGAACCGCAAGGCACGCGGTAGCAATCGCTATGCCGTGACAGACAAACCTGAAAAGGTGGAATGGGCAAGTCAGAACATGCTCGTGCTCGGTATCATCGTTCTTCTCGGTGTACTCCTTCACCTGTTCAACTTCTGGTATAACATGATGTTTGCCGAACTCATGGGCTGGGAAGTAAAACCTGCTCCAACAGACGGATACGGCTACATCGTTCAGACTTTCTCTTGCTGGGTATATGTAGTGCTCTATGTTATCTGGCTCTTGGCTATCTGGTTCCACCTCACTCACGGATTCTGGTCAGCTATGCAGACTTTCGGCTGGAGCGGACATGTATGGTTCAACCGCTGGCGCAAGATTGGTATGTGGTTTGTAACTATCATCATGCTCATGTTCCTCAGTGTAGTAGTTGGATTTGCTACAAAGACAGCTCCATCGCTCTGCAAGGCTCAGTCTGAATGTTGTGAAATGCAGCAGAAGTGTGGCGAAAGCGAGGGTTGCGGAAAAGTTTGTGATAAGGCTAAGCAATGCGGCGAAAGCAAGGAATGTTGCGCCAGTGCTGAAGAATGTAAGTGCGAGGATTGCACATGTGCAGAAAACGGAACCGACTGCGAAGGTGTCTGCGGATGCGATGATGCATGTCCATGCGACCCATGTGATGGCAAGTGTGCCTGCCAGTGCGAAGACTGCCAGTGCGAAAACTGCAACGGTAAGTGTGAGAAATTGTAAAATTCTTGCGTCCGCAAGCGTACTCTTCTGAGTGCTTTTATTTGCGGTATCGCACGATAAGTAAAATAGTAAAATTCTATATTTATCATGGCAACTATTAATTCAAGAATACCAGAGGGACCAGTAGCAGAGAAGTGGACCAACTACAAAGCCCACCAAAGACTGGTTAACCCAAAGAATAAACTCAAGCTTGATGTCATCGTAGTCGGAACAGGTCTGGCTGGTGCATCGGCTGCCGCTTCGCTTGGCGAGATGGGTTTCAACGTGCTCAACTTCTGCATTCAGGACTCTCCACGCCGTGCTCACTCTATTGCAGCACAGGGCGGTATTAACGCAGCAAAGAATTATCAGAACGACGGTGACTCTGTATATCGCCTCTTCTACGACACAGTGAAGGGTGGTGACTACCGCGCTCGTGAAGCAAACGTGTATCGTCTGGCTGAAGTCAGCAACGCCATCATCGACCAGTGCGTGGCACAGGGTGTACCATTTGCACGTGAATACGGCGGTATGCTTGCAAACCGTTCATTCGGTGGTGCACAGGTAAGCCGTACATTCTACGCAAAGGGACAGACAGGTCAGCAACTCCTGCTCGGTGCATACTCTTCACTCTCTGCACAGGTTAAGGCTGGCAAGGTGAAGCTCTATACACGTTACGAAATGGAAGACGTGGTAATCGTGAACGGTCGTGCTCGCGGTATCATTGCAAAGAACCTCGTTACAGGTAAGCTCGAACGCTTCACAGCCAACGCAGTGGTTATCGCAACTGGTGGTTACGGAAACGCATACTTCCTTTCTACCAATGCAATGGGATGTAACTGCACAGCTGCTGTTCAGTGCTACCGCAAGGGTGCATACATGGCAAACCCATCTTACGTGCAGATTCACCCAACTTGTATTCCTGTTCACGGTGACAAGCAGTCTAAGCTGACTCTTATGTCTGAGTCTCTCCGCAACGACGGACGTATCTGGGTACCAAAGAAAATCGAAGATGCCAAGGCTCTGCAGGCAGGAACCAAGCAAGGTTGGGAAATTCCTGAAGAGGATCGTGACTACTATCTCGAGCGCCGCTATCCAGCATTCGGTAACCTCGTTCCTCGTGACGTGGCAAGCCGTGCAGCCAAGGAGCGTTGCGACAAGGGCTTCGGTGTGAACAACACAGGTCTCGCTGTCTTCCTTGACTTCTCAGAAAGTATCAACCGTCTCGGTCTCGATGCTATGAAGCAGCGTTATGGAAACCTCTTCGATATGTACGAGGAAATCACTGACGTATATCCTGGTGACCTCGCAAACGAAATCAACGGCGTGAAGTACTACAAGCCAATGATGATCTATCCTGCAATCCACTACACAATGGGTGGTGTTTGGGTAGACTACGAACTCCAGACTTCTATCCCAGGACTCTTCGCAATCGGTGAATGTAACTTCTCTGACCACGGTGCAAACCGCCTCGGTGCATCTGCTCTTATGCAGGGTCTTGCTGACGGTTATTTCGTTCTGCCTTACACTATCCAGAACTATCTCGCTGATCAGGAACTCTGGCCACGCGTAAGCACTGACCTTCCTGAGTTCGCTGAGGCAGAAAAGGCTGTTGACGCAGAACTCGACCGACTGATGAACATCAAGGGCAAGCGTTCTGTTGACTCTATCCACAAGGAACTTGGTCACATCATGTGGGAATACGTAGGTATGGGTCGCACAGCAGAAGGTCTGAAGACAGGTATCCAGAAGATGAAGGAACTCCAGAAGGAATTCGATACAAATCTCTTCGTTCCTGGAACCAAGGAAGGCCTTAATGTGGAACTTGACAAGGCTATCCACCTCCGTGACTTCTTCACAATGGGTGAACTCGTAGCTCACGATGCTCTCTCTCGCAATGAATCCTGTGGTGGTCACTTCCGCGAGGAATACCAGACAGAGGAAGGCGAAGCAAAGCGCGACGACAAGAACTTCTTCTACGTTGGCTGCTGGGAGTACAAGGGTGCAGACAAGGATCCTGAACTCATCAAGGAACCTCTTGAATACGAAGCAATCAAGGTACAAACGAGAAATTATAAAAACTAAGACCCTCCCCCTTCCCCTCCCAGGGGAGGGGCGTGGTTAGTTTTAATAATATAAGAAAATAACTAAAGTAGAATATCTCCCCCACAAATCATTCTACTCCCTCCCCTTGGGGAGGGTTGGGGGAGGGGTCTTTATGGCTAAAAATATTTCAGTTACTATAAAGTTCTGGAAACAGAACGGTCCTAAGGATAAAGGACATTTCGATACCCACGAATTGAAGAATATACCTGACGATACTTCTTTCCTTGAGGCTCTCGACATCATGAACGAGGAACTGATTGAAGCAGGAAAAGAACCATTCGTCTTCGACCACGACTGCCGCGAGGGTATCTGCGGTATGTGCTCGCTCTATATCAACGGAACCCCACACGGCAAGACTGAGCGTGGTGCAACTACCTGCCAGCTCTATATGCGTCGCTTCAAGGACGGTGACACCATCACCGTTGAACCTTGGCGCAGTGCCGGTTTCCCAGTAATCAAAGACTGTATGGTTGACCGCAATGCCTTCGACAAGATCATCCAGGCTGGAGGTTACACAAGCATCCGCACCGGACAGGCTCAGGACGCAAATGCAATCCTTATTCCTAAGGAAGATGCCGACGAGGCAATGGATTGCGCAAGCTGCATCGGTTGCGGTGCCTGCGTAGCAGCCTGCAAGAATGGTTCTGCCATGCTCTTCGTCAGCTCTAAGGTTAGCCAGCTGGCTCTTCTGCCACAAGGTCGCGTAGAGGCTGCCCGTCGTGCCAAGGCTATGGTTGCCAAGATGGACGAACTTGGATTCGGAAACTGCACCAACACCCGTGCCTGCGAAGCCGTTTGCCCAAAGAGCGAAACCATCGCCAATATCGCTCGCCTCAACCGCGAGTTCATCAAGGCTAAGTTAGCGGACTAAAATCAATAAATATTAATTTAAAAAGTGCTGCAGACCATAAATCTGCAGCACTTTTTTCTTATTATGAAAATAATTGAATCTTTGCAACGTACAAAAACTAATCCTAATTATCAATACTAACTTTTTATTAATCAAAACAAAATGAAAAAAATTCTATCTACAAACAATTGCAGTTCTGGTGGCCATGGTTTCTTGCTTTGGTTTTGTGTCAGCATGACGATGAGGACTTGCAAAGTCTAATTTTCGGTGAATGGGAGGGAACTTCTTTTTTATCTGGTTATAGTACGGTTTCGCAGATCAAATGCAACTTTGGCAAGGATGGTCGCTTTCATGACACTTGTGATACAGGAACAATGTCGGGTAGTTACACTGTAAATGGTTCTAAGGTACACATCAAGTGCTATAGTTCTAAATACAGCACATATTATGAGCGTGATGAGACAATTGTAAATGGTGGCTTATTAGGCTTCAACTAATAGTTATCTTATACCTTCTATGACCGATGGAGCACTTCCTTCGGTCTTTTTTATTATCATAACCGAGTCGAAGAGGGAGTGGTCGTAGACACTGTAGGCAGACATTGCGAGGGTGTCGTTGCCTATGCGGATTGTCTGGTAGTAGCGTCCTTCGCGTCCGATGCGGTCGAAACGGTCACCCGGATTGATCTTGTAGTTTTTTGGTGAACAGTGGCTCACTGTATAGACAGGAGTGGTGGCTGTGCCGTTATCGTTCTTTACGGTCATGCGTCCGTATGCATGTTCATGTCCTTGCAGCACGAGGTCAATGCCATAGTCCCGCACGATGCCGTCGAAGCACCAGCGTTGGAACAGGTTGTTGATGCTTCCTTTAAGCGAGTGAAGTGGGTGGTGCAGCACAAGGATCTTCCATCGCGCCGTACTCCTGCTGACGTGCCATTCAAGCCAGAAGCGTTGGGTTAACAGGTGAGGCAGTTCGCGGTTGCTGTCAAGCAGGAAAAACTGTGCATCGCCATAACGCAAAGTATAGACGAGGTTATCCCAGATCTTGGAGTCGAGGAAATAGGAGAATATCAGAGTGAACCGCCGTTCCAGCCGGCTTACAAAGCCTTTCAGGTAATCGTGATTGCCAGTGACGCAAAGCAAGGGCATGGACTGGGCTACAGAGTCGATGCTTCGGAAGGTCTCTCCCCAGTAACGGTCAATGGGGCGTTCAGTGAGGTCTCCTCCACAGATAAGGAATTCCGTCTGCGGATTGCGGTCTATTGCTTCACGTATGAATTTGTTGGCTTCGCCGCCGATGGTGTCCTGCACATCACCGACAAAAAGGAATTCAAACGGATGTGCTCCCTTGGCTTGAGTGGTGAAGGTATAGTATTCAGAAGTTTTGTTTGCTGTAACTACACGATAGCGGTAGGTGGAATCGGGGGCAAGGTTGCGCAGCCTGACCACATAGTATGCGCCTTTGCCTGCACGTGACTTGAAGACTTCACCCGTAGCCTTGATTCGCTTGCCGTTCACCTCAGCCCAGCTGTCCTGGACTTCCTCGCCGCATTGCCAGCTTATATTTCTTGACAGTTCGTCTTCGTTGCCGAAGGTGAGCAGCACCCTTTGCGGCACGTTGGGAGTGTGGTATGGCTCTTCCTCGGGATTGTAGAACCACACATGCCAGCGCATGGCAATAAAGGCAGCAGCAGCAATTAGCAGGAAGAGTGCTGTGCTGCAACCAATCTTTCTTCGTAGTTTTGACTTTGCCATATTGTGAATTTTCTGCAAATATATGGAAAATCCGATAAATAACCCGTAACTTTGCAGCATGATTAAGATAAAGAGCTTTCATTTTCCAAGATTTACATACGCTGCACTCACGTCATGGGTGTGGAATATGGTAGTGGTATTTGTTGCATATACGTTGTGCCGTCTGGTATTTCTGCTTACCAACTGGGGTGCGTATGCCGATACACTTACTTGGGGACATACGCTGAGCCTTTTTGTTGCAGGCCTACGGTTCGACACCTCGGCCATACTTTATACCAATCTCATTCTGCTTCTTATGATTCTCTTTCCGCTGCATTGGAAAGAGCGTCCGATGTATTATACAGTGGTTAAGTGGCTGTATGTTGTGATTAACAGTGTCTGCATTGCCACCAACCTCATAGACTGTGTCTATTTCCAGTTTACAGGCAAACGAACCACCATCAGTGTCCTTCAGGAGTTCAGTCATGAAGGGCTGGGCAACATGGCGAATATCTTCTGGGAACAGTTCCTTGTGAACTGGTATCTTGTCCTGCTCTTTATAGTTATGGTGTGGGGTTTATGGAAACTCTTCCGCGCTCCCCGTCTTGACTTACAGCCGTCTCAAAAGGTGTTTACCCTGCGTCTTGGCAAACGAAGCCTTGGCATACGTCAGCTTCCGGTCTATTACTTTTGCCACACAGTCACTCTTGCCCTGTGTATTCTGTTTAGTGTGTTTGGAATGCGTGGCGGTGCCACAACAGCCATTCGCCCAATCACTATCAGCAATGCCAATCAGTATGTGAACCGTCCTGCAGAGACAGGCATTGTGCTCAACACACCTTTCTCCATTATCCGCACATTCAACAAGAAACCCTTCGTTACTCCTCACTATCTCTCCGATGAGGAGATGGAGGCAATTTACACCCCTGTCCATGAAGCCTGCACCGATGCTGAATTCCGTCCGCTCAATGTTGTGGTATTCATTCTGGAAAGTTTCGGCAAGCAGCATTTCGGATTCTACAACAAGGATTTGCGCAATGGCAACTATAGCGGTTTCACACCATTCCTCGATTCACTGTGTACTCACCATGCGCTTACGTTTGAATACTCCTACGCCAACGGACGTAAAAGTATAGAGGGAATGCCGTCGGTGCTTTCGTCTATACCGAATTTCGTGGAACCGTTCTTCCTCACTCCCGCCTCTCTCAACGACCTCTCAGGATTGGCTCGTGAGTTGTCCGAGAACAAAGGCTATACTTCAGCCTTTTTCCATGGAGCAGAAAACGGATCGATGGGCTTTCAGGCTTTTGCCAAATCTACAGGTTTCCAGCGCTACTACGGACGTACGGAGTACAATCAGGATCCAAGCACTGGAGGCGATGACGATTTTGACGGCACCTGGGCTATATGGGATGAAGAGTTCCTGCAATACTATGCACGTGAGATGAATCGTATGCAGGAGCCGTTTGTTACGGCTGTTTTCACAGCTTCCTCACACACACCTTTCGCTTTGCCTGAGCGATACAAGAACCGTTTCCCCAAGGGAGACAAGCCTATTCAGGAATGTGTGGCATACAGCGATAACGCCCTGCGTGAATTCTTCCGTTACGCATCCAAGCAGAAATGGTACGACAACACTATCTTTGTCATCACGGCAGATCATACAAGTGGAAATATAGACCCGATATACCGCAGTACGGTCGGTCATTATGCAGTACCGATTATCATTTTCTCTCCTGCCCTGCCGGAGTTAAAAGGCTATGACCGCACAAGCATAGTCGAGCAGACGGATATCATGCCTACTGTTCTTTCGCTTCTGCACTACGATCATCCATATATTGCTTTCGGACAGGACATCCTCAATACTCCGGCAGAAGATAAGTTCGCCATTCACTGGGTACCTGAGAGCGATGGATATGAGTTTGTGAAAGGGGATTATGTGTTGCAGTTCGACGGCACTGCCGTTAATCATGCCTACAACCTTCGTAATGATCTGGCGCAGGAACACGATATTCTCCACTCCATTCCCGCAGATACGCTCCAAAGCATGGAACGTCAAATTAAAGCCGTCATTCAGCAGTATATGCAGCGAATGAACGGGAATAAACTTACGGTTAGATAAGTTCTTAAGTTTTTGAGTTCTTAAGTTCTTAAGTTCTTAAGTTCTTTCACTTTCACTGTTTGCAAAACCCTTCTTGCGACAGTGTCTATGGAGAGACGTGTCATGCAGCGCATGTCACCCCAGATGCAAGCTTTGTTTCCGTAGATAGAACAGGGACGGCAAGGCATTCCTTCAATATGAATAATATTTTCTTCTGGTTGCGCCCAAGGTGTAAAGCCAGCCTTGGGATGTGTGGCACCCCAAATCGAAACGACAGGTGTGCCAATCATTGCGGCTATATGCATGTTGGCGGAATCCATTGCCAGCATGCAGTTGAGTTGTGACATGAGTATAATCTCATTGGTCAGGCCACCCAGTTTGCCACATACGGATTCAATTCCTTTCTCTTCCCAGCTGGAGAGAATATCAGATTCCTTCTTGCCTGCACCGAAAAGAAAGACGCGGCAACCTTGTTCTGCAAGCGTCTGTGCCACTCGCTGCATCTTCTCCAGAGTATAGATTTTCTGCTCGTGTGCGGCAAACGGAGCAATGCCTACCCAGCATTCCCCTTTCTTTTTCTCTCCCACCAAGCTGGTTATCTTGGGTAATTCTGAGGCGGGTATAGTTATACAGGATTTGGAGGTAATGTCAACGTGCAAACCAAGTTCCTCAAACGTGTCTGCATAGCGTTGCACCATAGGTTTGAGAGGTTCTACGTCGATACCTTTACCAATCAGGGCTTTCTTCTCAGCTCGTCCCTTGTCAATCACCGCAACACGGGTGCCGTGCATACGAAACAGCGCACGCAGCACTTTCGTTCGCAACACATCGTGCAAGTCTGCCACGGCATCTATATTCAGCGGACGCAGGTGCCTGTATAGTCTATGAAGCCCCGGCAGACCTTTATAGTCGTCGAGGTTGATTCCCTTTACCTTCACATTCTTCGGCATCCATTGGTAGAACGGCACAAACCGTTGGCGAGTGAGGATGGTAATCTTCACATCGCTATGCTGCTGGGCGAGCAGGTTGATGACCGGAACAGTCATTGCCACATCGCCCATTGCCGAAAAGCGGGTAATGAGAATATGCTTCATGAGTTGGTAGAAGTGTTTACTTCTGCTTGTAAAGAACAGGGTTGGTGCTTGGGTCGTTGTACATCTTCATCTGGCGGTACACCTTCATGTATTTGCGTCCGGCAGCGATGTCGTCAAGCAGTTGGTCGATAGCAGACGAGAGGTCAACCTGCTGTTCGAGCAGCACATCCAGTTTGCCCTGGCAGAGAGCACGGTGCTCTGCACTTGCGTCAGCACGCTCCACCTGCTCACGCATGTGGTAGATTTTCAGAGCGAGGATGCTGAGGCGGTCAACTGCCCAAGCAGGACTTTCTGTGTTGATAACAGCAGTTGGCAGAGGCTTTACGTCGCTGTAGATGTCGCGGAAATAACTGTCAATCTGCTCCACGAGGTCAGTGCGGTCCTGATTGCTCTTGTCGATACGGCGCTTGAGAACCATACCTGCAACAGGATCAATCTGTGGGTCGCGGATGATGTCCTCGAAGTGCCACTGAACAGTGTCAATCCAGTTCTTCAGATATAGACGGTTTTCGATAGTTCCTTCAGCATAGGGATTGTTGAACGGCTGATCTACATCGTCCTTAACATGATAATCATTAATAGCCTTCTCAAAGATAGGCCAAGCCATTTCTGTAAAAGTCATATTTTGAATTTTTGAGTTTTTGAGTTTTATGCGCCCATTACTTTTTCCGTTATGGTAGGTTCTATAAATTATGTCGAGACGATTTACCGAAAAAGATGGCAAAAAGACACCACAGAAAACTAAAAGCGGCCGATAAGACTCAAATACATTGGGTAGGGAAACTAAAAACAGAATTTTTAGAACCAACCTTATATCATATAACGTTATAACGACATATCAAAGGGCGCTTTATGTTAAACGTTAAACGAGTCTTTAAGTTTTCAAATAAGACATAATACCTAATCAAATGCAAATCTACATAAACTTTCTGACTTTTACAACACAATTCCATTATTATCGAAAAAAACTTTTTCGGAAAGCTCCCCAAAGCACCAATTTTTGATGCTTAACAATCAAAGTTTTGATGCTTCGATATCAAATATTTGATGCTTCGACATCAACTTTTTGATACTTCGCCATCAAATAATTGATGCCACGTCATCAAAAGTTTGATGAAACGCAAAAAGTTTCCATCAAAATTACTCACTGAAAATCAGCGGTTTGCAAAAACACTAATTATTTCTTTTTCCCTCCAAACATTAACAGTGTTTTTCGTTGTGTGAGGATATTGGAAAGCTCGAACAATAGTTTATCCGAAACTTATGGGATTATCAAAGAATTTCCCCACATTTTTTATTGATGTTGAAATTAATTCGTATTTTTGCAATATAATGAGAGTTGATAGTTTATGTAAGTTGATAACACCTGTTTTTTTTCTATAGCTTTAAGTTATCGTTCGGACTGTTTAAAGAAGTATAAACGAAAAGAATAATTATGGATATTCAAAAGACACAACAATATAATACACAATCCCTGATACAGGATTTGCGCCAGATTATTGAGCAAGCGCGTGGTCATGTGGCAGCTACCGCCAATTATGAACTGACCATGATGTACTGGCATATAGGCGATCGTATCAATCGCGATGTGCTTGGAAACCAGCGTGCTGAATATGGTAAACAAATTGTCGCGACAGTGTCGACACAATTACAAGAAGAATATGGGAAGAAAGGGTTTGAACCACGAAGTATTTGGAGGATGATGCAATTTGCGCAGGTGTTCCCTGATTCCAAAATTGTGTCGCAGCTTGCGACCAAATTGTTTTGGTCACATTTTATAGAGGTTCTTCCCTTAAAGGATGGCCTTCAAAAAGAGTTCTATATCACCTTGGCTGCATCAGAAAGATGGGGACGCGACAAGCTTCGCAAGGAAATAGACGGTATGCCTCAGGGAGAACGACTCATCAAACTCAATCAGATTGCCATCCAGCAAATGCAAGTGTTGGAGGATAACGAGAGTAGGAAGCTGTTGAAATAAGGCGTAGCATAAGTTAATCATGACCCCTGAAACATGAATCATCAATTGGCTTATACCCTCGGAGATGGTTCGAAGAAGGCTTGGAGATGACACGTTAGAGATAGAAGAGAGCATGAATACACCATGAAGGCTGCAAAGCAAGCTCAATGAAAGATTAATGGTGCATAAAGATAAAATGAAGTAAAATAAAGAAATTAAGATAAGAACAATATGAGTAGCATACAAGACATACACATTATACCGCAGAAAGGGTATAAGATTCCAGAATTGCCGTTGCCTTTTGATTTAGAGACAAAGCAAGTCTTGAAGCAAGTTAATCGGGCAACCCGTAAACTTGCAGAATTAAAGGGTGTAGCGCAAACCATTCCGAATGAGCGTATCCTTATAAGCAGTTTGACTTTGCAGGAAGCTAAGGATAGTTCTGCTGTAGAAAACATTGTCACTACTCAAGATGACCTCTATCGGGCTGGTCTTGATATTAACTATCAGTTTATTAATGCTGCCACAAAAGAAGTTCTGTTCTATCGCGAAGCCATAAACCAAGGCTTCCGTATGGTGAGAAACAAATCCATTCTCACGCTCAACGACATCAAGCATGTACAAGAGATTTTGGAACAAAACTCCGCAGGCTTTCGTACCACACCTGGCACACAGCTAAAGCGTGAAAGCGATGGAGCCGTCATTTACACACCACCCCAAGACGGATTAGAGATAGTTCGCTATATGGCTAATCTGGAGAAGTTCATTAACGACAATCAGTTGAGCCAACTGGATCCCCTCATCAAAATGGCCATCATCCATCATCAGTTTGAGAGTATCCATCCATTCTACGACGGTAACGGGCGCACAGGACGTATCATTAACATACTCTACCTTGTTATAACAGGGTTGCTAGACCTGCCCATATTATATCTCAGCCGCTACATTACCCATCACAAAGGAGAGTATTACCGCCTGATACAAGCCATCAGAGATAAAAGCACCGACAATGGTGCCGAATGGGAAGCATGGATTCTCTTTATGTTGAAGGGTGTTGAGACCACGGCCGACGATACCATCTCCTTGGTGAAAAGTATTGGCCAATTGATGGCAGAGTACAAAAACATCATACGTCCGGATTTTGGCAGCAAGTACAACCATGAACTGCTGAATGGTCTGTTCTATCACCCATACACCAAGATTGATCATGTTGTTGCAAACATGCAGGTGTCGAGGCAGACGGCTTCCAAATATTTGGACCGCATTGTATCGCTTGGCCTGCTACAGAAGGAAAAGATGGGTAAGGAGAATTATTATATCAACACTCGTCTGATGAACCTATTCATTGAGTTTGGTAAATATGAACCCACAGAAGTGCCCGTCAACATAGAGTCTGTTCATGTTAATAAAACTCCGAATTTGTAACACGGCAACGAAAACGTGTTAAGAATTTCCGAATTCTTTAACATGACAACAAGGATCAAGTTAAGTTTTAACATAAAAGCGAACATTAGGAAAGAAGTAAGACGAAAAAACGAAAATTATATGGCAAATACGAACTTAGCAAATGCGAAGACGGCGAAGAACGATGAGTTCTATACACAATACTCCGACATCCAGAAGGAGATAAACGCCTATCTGGAATATGACCCTAATGTGTTTCGCGGTAAGACGGTGCTGCTGCCTTGTGATGACCCAGAGTGGAGCAACTTCACCAAGTTCTTTGCTCAGAACTTTGAAGCCTTTGGGTTGAAAAAGCTGATAAGTACAAGTTATGCCGTTGATTCAAAGAAGATAAAGGACTGGCAGCCAACATTGTTTGAAACAGAAAGTCCTTATTACGATGCAGACAAGAGCCGTACACATGGAAAGATATTCGTACTTGATGAGGATATAAACGGCGATGGGCGTTTCAACATCAACGATTTGCAGTGGTCATATCTCAATGGTGACGGTGACTTCCGTAGTGATGAGGTGAAAGCCTTACGCGATGATGCCGACATCATCATTACCAATCCGCCTTTCTCGCTTTTCCGAGAATTCTTTACTTGGATTATGGAGGCAAACAAGAAGTTTGTTATCATTGGCAATGTCAATGCCGTTTCATACAAAGAGATATTTCCGTATATCAAAGAAAACAAAATCTGGCTTGGTTTAGGATTTACAGGAGGTGCGGCACATTTCATCAGCAACTATCAAGATATTGCAACAGCTGGCAACCATATAGAGGGAATGATAAGAGTTTCTGGCGTTGTATGGTTTACTAACATTGACCACGGACGCAGACATGAGCCTCTTCCACTAATGACAATGGAAGACAACATCATCTACTCAAAGCACAAAGAAGTAAAAGGCAAAGGCTACAGGCAATACGAAAATTACGATGCTATAGACATTCCATTTACAGATGCTATCCCCATTGATTACAATGGCAAAATGGGAGTTCCCAAAACTTTCTTGGATAAATATTGCCCAGAACAATTTGAAATCATAGGCATTGCCGAGGGCGATTCTGGTAAAGAACTTGGTCTTAAGCCATATCCACGTGAATTGAAAAAGTTGAATAACAGCCTTAGGGATGGGCAACTCTATTATATTGACGAGAACGGAATCCCGCAAAAGCCATACGCAAGAATAATAATCCTTACGGTCAAAGAGATTTGTGAGGGCTTTGTTTACAATCAGTTGGAAGGCAAAGGCTTGTTTGGGTGGTCTGGCAAACTGACTATCCAACCAGAGTATCAGCGTAATTACCTCTATGCAGAAAACGAAGGCAAGAAGGAAATGGCTGTCATTGACAGTATGCTGAAAGGTTATCCTATTGGCCTCATCTATTTCAACGAACCCGAAGAAGGAAAATATGAGATTCTGGACGGACAACAACGTATAACAAGTATAGGACGTTTCGTTACAGGGAAGTTTGCCATTAAAGACAAATTCGGGATGGAACAATACTTTACGGGACTGACCAAAGAGGAACAAGAGAAGATAAACTCCTATAGATTGCTTGTCTATGTTTGCAATGGTACGGAAAAGGAAATCAAAGAATGGTTTGAAACCATCAACATTGCTGGTGTGCCATTGAACAAGCAGGAACTTCTCAATGCCACGTATAGCGGCCCATTTGTGACAGAAGCTAAGAAAGTATATAGCAACTCTCGTAGTCCGCAATTGCAGAAGTGGGGCTGCTACATCAAAGGCAATGCCAACCGTCAGGACATTCTTCATGCGGCACTTGCATGGGTGGCAAAAGGAGAAGAAAACGTTGGCGGCTACATGAGCCGGCATCGTTACGAAAATAGTATTGAGGAATTGCAGACCTATTTTGACACTGTAATAGAATGGGCTAAAACGTTGTTCGGCGAGACAAAAGATGAAATGAGAGGTTTGGAATGGGGAGCCTTTTATGAGAAGTATCACTCCAATTCATACAACCCTGCCAAGTTGCAACAGAGAGTAAACGAACTATATGCTGACGAATACGTAACAAACAAGCGCGGAATCTTTGAATATGTGCTCGGTGGAGAAATAGAGCAGAGCCTACTTAATATCCGTATCTTTGAGGAAAGCGTGAAGAAAACAGTGTATGCTCGTCAGACAAACAAGGCTAAAGAGCAGGGTGTTAGTAACTGCCCAGAGTGTGCCAAAGGACACGACAATGTGCGCACCAAGATTTACAAGTTCAACGAAATGGATGCCGACCATGTGACGGCCTGGAGCAAGGGCGGCAGCACGGATATAGCGAATTGCCAGATGCTTTGCAAGACACATAACAGAGCTAAAGGGAATAGGTAAAAGCAGATGAGATATGGCAAAAGAACAATTTAGCAGAACAAAAGCCTGTGCAACCAAAACGTTGTATGCAGTAATGAAAGAAATGGTTCATCGTGGTGGAAGCATTCCTGCAAAAGAGATATATCCTTTCGTCAACGAAAATGTTGCACTTACTGATTGGGAACGAGAACCTGCGGGAAAGATGCAGTATATTCGTTGGACTAATAGTTTTCAGTTCTATTCTATAGACTATCAGAAGGCTGGCTTCATAGTGAAGAAAAACGGGACTTGGTATATTACACCAGAGGGAGAAAAAGTTCTAAAGAAAAGCCCTGAAGATGTAATGAACTTGGCAAGAGCCGCCTACATAGAATGGAAAAAACTGCGTGATATTGAAGTTGGACCAGATGATGAGCCTACGGATGAAACCGCAGAGAAAGACAACTCAATGAATCTTGATTTATTAGAGTCTGATGCAAGAGAGGGTATTAAACGCTACATAGTTTCAAAAAGCCCCTACGAGTTTCAAGACTTAGTGGCAGCATTGCTTCGTGCTATGGGTTATCACACTCCTTTTGTCGCTCCCAAAGGAAAAGATGGCGGCATTGATATTATTGCCTACTTAGATCCGCTGGGCGCACAAACGCCACGCATTAAAGTACAAGTAAAGCATAAGCCCGACACAGCCATTGGAGCCTCAGAAGTTCGTGCATTGTCTGGAGTACTAAAGGCTGGCGACATAGCCTTGTTCGTTACAAGTGGCACATATTCTGCCGATGCCCGTAATGCTGCTTCAGGAAATGACAAGTTCCTCCGTCTGATTGACGGTGACGAGTTTATTGAAATGTGGCAGGAGTATTACGACAAGATGACAGATGATGACAAGAATATGCTGCCACTAAAGCGGATTTCTTTTTTAGGTAATAATGAGTAAAAACATGATTGGTTAGAAAACATTTAATTGGTTATGAAATGAATACGATATTATGTTGTTTTGACTGGAATGCATTAACTGCTATCGGGACATTGCTACTAGCAATAGTAACTGTTGTAACAGTTTGCCAGAACCGTTATCAATTATCTGAACTTAAAAGACAAAGAGAAGAAGATACACGTGCAAGGATTGATTGCAGTATCATTGAATGGCATAATTGCTATTTCTTCAAAATACAAAATGTTGGAAGGAGTTTAGCCTATAACATACAACTAAAATTTGAGGGAAATCCGATTGTTACTAATCCATACCGATCTTTAACGGAATTATTGATAGAGTTGCAAAACAAGAAACTTATGTTGAGTCCTGGAGCAAATATTTATTTCTTGTTGATCCCAAAAGAACAAAGCCAATTAGAATGGACAAATATAGATAAAAAGGAATGGCAATCGACAGAAAGCATAACGGAATGGATAAATAAGAATGAAAATGAGAAAATTGTATTAACAGGAACTTATAACGATAAGTATTCGATAGATATAAAAATGAGTATTAGAGAATTCTTGGCAAATGGTTCGGTAAACGTTATGGAGCCTCTTGCTGAGATAGCTGAATCTCTCAGTTCTAATGGTGAAGATGAACAGACAATACAAAAGTCTCTTTATAGAATAAGTTTGAATCAAAATCAGTCATCAAAGAATAATCCATCATAATCTTTACAATATATCCGTTCGAAGAATAAAGGTCTAATCATTGTGTATTATGGAGAATCATCAGGGACAGGTTCTTTGATTCGTAACCCATAACAATTGTGCCAGACACAATTATGTAACATTTCCGCGTTTTCTATACAATAAGATGTAAGATGTTAGAAGGAAGATGGCACTTATGGTTCAAGGTTCAGGGTTCAAGGTTTATGACCTCAGATGTTAGACATTAGGCGCTAGAATAAAAGACGGATAAAAACTTTATAGAAATAAAGTAAGACGAGATATGAAAGAAGAAATAGGAAAAAACAAAGGAGAGATTATCATCTATCAGTCAGAGGATGGTAAAATAAGGCTCGATGTCAGGTTGGAGGAGAAAACGGTATGGCTGACACAGGAACAAATTGCTCAGCTGTATGGTAAGGGCAGATCAACGATAACAGAACACATCTCTAACATCTTCAAGGAAGGAGAATTGGAAAGAGAGAAGGTATGTCGGAAATTCCGACATACCACTCAACATGGTGCTGTAGAAGGGAAGACACAGAGTCAAGAAGTGACACTCTATAACCTCGATGTAATCATTTCTGTAGGTTATCGCGTGAAGTCTATTGTGGGCACACGCTTCCGTCAGTGGGCTACAGAGCGGCTGGCGGAATACATCATCAAGGGCTTCACGATGGACGATGAGCGACTGAAGAATCTTGGTGGTGGGGGCTACTGGAAGGAGTTGTTGGATCGTATCCGTGACATCCGTTCATCTGAGAAGGTGATGTACAGACAGGTGCTTGACCTCTATGCTACCAGTGTTGATTATGACCCTCGCACGGATGCTTCGAAACTGTTCTTTAAGATGGTGCAGAACAAACTGCACTATGCAGCTCACGGACATACGGCTGCAGAGGTGATTTATGATCGTGCGGATGCTGACAAACCTTTTATGGGATTGACATCGTTCAAAGGTGAATTGCCTTGCATTAACGATATTAAGATAGCAAAGAATTATCTCACGGCTGAGGAACTAAAGATATTGAATAACATCGTTTCTGGATATTTTGACTTTGCAGAGACTCAGGCCCTTCGTCATCGACCTATGTATATGGAAGACTATGTTCGTCAGTTAGACAACATCTTGTCTGCCAATGGCGATGAATTATTAATAGGGGCAGGTTCTGTATCTCATGAGGAAGCAATGGATAAGGCTTTAATTGAGTACAGGAAATTCCAAGTGAAGACATTGTCGCCAGTAGAACAGGATTATCTAGAGTCTATCAAACTCATTGAGAAGAAAACCAAGAAGAAAGGCAGCAAGGGTGGTATGTAACATTTTCGTGTTTTCCATACTAAAGAGATGTAAGATGTTAGAAGGAAGAAGGAAGATGGCACTTATGGTTCAAGGTTCAGGGTTCAAGGTTTATGACCTCAGATGTTAGACATTAGGTGCTAGAATAAAAGACGGATAAAAACGTTATAGAAATAAAAGAAGACGAGATATGACACAGGAGAATAAAGACCTATTGATGAAGTTGCTCCAGCAACACAAAGAGCTGGGTATTTCGGAGCAGATAGACTTCGACAAGGAAAATGGTCGATATTTTGGAATTCGTGGCCGATAAAGACCAGATAACGACAGAAGCAATCGTCAGTCATTTCGGCTTCAATCCTACCACTGCCAAGCGCTATCTGCGCCAGCTCACAGAGTTCGGATACTTGGAGGCACATGGCGGAAATAAGAATAGGACGTATACAAAGAAATGAAACAGGAATCATCAGAATCATCAGGGACAGGTTCTTTGATTCGTAACCCATAACAATTGTGCCAGAAACAATTATGTAACATTTCCGAGTTTTCCATACTAAAGAGATGTAAGATGTTAGAAGGAAGACGTAAGATGGAGTCACGGATCTACGGAGTCAAGGAGTCACGGATCTACGGAGTCATGAAATAAGAACGAAATAAAAAAGTTATAGAAATAAAGTTAGACGAGATATGACACAGGAGAATAAAGACCTATTGATGAAGTTGCTCCAGCAACACAAAGAGCTGGAAAATGGTCGATATTTTGGAATTCGTGGCCGATAAAGACCAGATAACGACAGAAGCAATCGTCAGTCATTTCGGCTTCAATCCTACCACTGCCAAGCGATACCTGCGCCAACTCACAGAGTTCGGATACTTGGAGGCACATGGCGGAAATAAGAATAGGATATACAGCAAGAAAAACGCTATAATTAGCCAATGAAACTTAATTTCAACTCTTAAAGTATTGTGGTATGAAAAAATTTTTGCATCTTTGCGGTCGGAAATATTTGTTATCATTCCGACCATAATTTATATACAAAATCAATGGAGAATGCAGTAGTACAGCAGATTAGGAAAAGGATTACTCGCAGTAAGTTCGGCGAGATATTCTTTGTTTCATCTTTTCCCCAATATGATGTTGAGTACGTCACCAAGCTACTCGCCATATTTGAGAAAGAAGGATTGGTTACGCGTATAGCCAAAGGAGTGTATGTTAAGGCACGTAAGACACGTTTTGGCATCCTTTACCCTTCGGCTTACGAATTAGTGAAAGAAATTGCTAAACGAGATAAGGCAAAAGTTATACCAACTGGAGCTACAGCCGCTAATCGCTTAGGATTCTCAACGCAAGTACCCATGAATACTATTTTTCTGACTACTGGGTCTGGGAGAAAATTGAAATTAGGAAATCGAACAGTGACTCTGAAGCATGGGGCTCCTAAGAACTTTGCATTCCGAGGACGTTTGATGCCAGAATTGGTACAGGCATTACGCAACATTGGTGAGCATAACATCACTCAGGATGTTGAAGCGAGGATTGGACAATTGTTCACGGAAACTCCTGAGACTGACACCATAGAAAATGATTTATTGTTGGCTCCTGTATGGATGCGACAAGTTATAAAGAAAGGAATAAAGCAATGAGTAAATGGATTGATTTCTCGCTCGACGAGCGAAAGGCGATGATACAAGGTGTGGTCGAGGCACGGCAAATTGATGAAGCTGCTGCTGAGAAGGACTGGTGGGTAACGGCAGTGTTGTATGCCCTTTTTCACACCAATGTATCAGAATATCTGTTGTTCAAAGGTGGTACGAGTCTCAGTAAAGGCTGGGATATTATCAATCGATTCAGTGAAGATATTGATTTAGCATTGAGCCGTGACTATTTTCTGAACGTCAAGCAACTCTCATGTGCAAGCTGCACCAGTAATACGCAAATACATAATCTTCGAGAGAAAGGACAGGACTTCCTGTTTGGTGAGTTCAAGGACGAGCTTGCTGCCAAACTGGCCGAATTGGGACTTGAAGTTACTGTTCTCACAGACAACGATATTGCTAATGAAAAAGGTGAGCCCCAAAAGGTTCCACATGACAAAGATCCTTCTGTGCTTTACATTCAATACCCCTCACTCTACGATAGCCAAGCCGCATACGCAATACCGACG
>CACYSD010000003.1:0-95904 GCA_902776985.1 uncultured Bacteroidales bacterium | reverse complement strand
CCGGACATACCATGCAAAAAACACAAAAATGGCAGCATAGAACTCTATGCCACCATTGCGAATACAGAAAAGAGGATGTGCCTATTTTGACACACCCTCATTTTTTTTTGTGATTATTAGCAATGATATGATTTGTACTTTTGCAGCACCAACCAACGGGGAAAATGGTCAAGCGTAGGACCGTAGACCTGTCTCACTTTCCTGTTGGATGGGAGGGTCCCTCGTGTGAGACCGAAGGCATTCCCGGAAAGAACATTGGTTATGTCTAAAAAGATAACCATTAAGGCTGGTTCAAAAGGAATGAACGAACCTCGCCGTTTGAGCGAAGTACTTAATGAGTATTTTGCTGGTAATTCACCCTTGGCTCGTGCCTACAGAGACCGTCTGTTTGAGGACATCTTCCCACACACTGAGCCGTGCTGTGAGTTGAAACTTCTGACTCGTCAGCCTGGCCGTCTGAATGAGGGAACGATGCTCGATGGCATCATCGCTCGCGATGGCGACGAACGCTATGTGTTTGTTGAGAAAGCTCATGAGAAGAAAGTGACGACGGTACGTCGCAACCCTGTTATTTACTCAGGTGGCTGTATCAACGTTCACAGATTGGCTGATGGTACGTTGCGTTTGGAGTTCAACCGTCCACGCTTCTACCCAGACTTCTCTTTCCGCGATTTCTGCTTGGCAGCAGCCCAAGAGTTGCTGACGATTGCTCGACTTTTAGGAGAAGATAATTCGGAAGATTAGCCATGTCGAGAACAGTCAAAATCTCAAATCTCAAAATCTCAATTACACAATTATAATCACACCTCTTCTTTATAAGTTCTATAACTAATTAATAATCAAATATATAGAATAAATATGAAGGGTGTGATGACAGCAAAATTAAATAATTGAGATTTGAGATTTGAGATAGCGAAGAAATCTAATAGTATTTAGTAACAATTTATAAGGATTAAAAAGACAATGACTTACGATATTTTTTCTAAACAGCCAAAGGAGCCAAGTACTGGTCGTGGCACCGAGTTTCTTAAGTTTCTCACCTCAAAAGCCTCCGAAAAGATGCGGCAGCCGCTGAAGCCTATGGCTTTCCCTGCCTTGTCGGCTCACGTTTCCTCTGAAGTGAAGATGAAGTATAGCGACGGCAAATACTATGAGATAGGTGCCGGACAGCTTGGTCATCTTATAGGTGTATCGGGTATTGGTAAGCGCGAACTGAGTCACTTGGTCGGTGCGATATGCCGCGACTTTGAAGCTCACGACGCTGCTGAGTTCCAGCGCTTGGCCCTATGGTCGGCTCAGATGAAGTCGAGGGCAGCTAACAAGGCTAAGCCTGAGAGACCTTCTGACATCTATTTTCTCTATCCACCAGAGGACGTAACAAAGCCGGCTTTCGCTCAGAACTGTCAGGCTCTGGAGAAGAATGGCGGTCTCACTCAATATCTGAACCTAAGTGAGTGTGAGGCAGCTTGTCGTATAGCGGGTAGCAAGAGCCAGATGAGCGTTCTCATTCGCAACGCCTTCGATGTTGAGAGAGGTGGAGGTCAGCTTCGTGCCTCGGAATCTGGTATTTCTGCAAATCCTGTTATCAGACTCTGTATGACTATGAGTTCGACGCCAGAGGTTGCACAAACCTTCTACAAGCGCGATATGCGTAATGGTTTCTTCTCGCGAGTAAACATTGCCTACGTACCTCGTGGCGAGCGCATCGGAAAAATTCCGAAGCAGAAGGACTATGATGAGGCTTATCTCGCTGAGATGGACATGTATTTGCAGCGCCTGAAAAACGCCAGCGGTTGCTTCCATGTAAAGCAGCTCAACCGTGTGGCCGACCAGTTGGCCGAAGAGATGGTTGACTTGGCTAACCTCTGTGATTCTGATGACCTGTTCGAAATCAGCCACCGCTCGATATTCAGTTCATGGAAGAAAGCCGCCGTCCTTTGGTTGCTGAACGACATGACCTATACACGTAGCATTGGTGAATGGATGGTCTATTTCTGCTATTACGATCTTTGGGCACGTCTGCAGGTGTTCGACCAGATGATTTCTCCTAGCGAAGTTCAGGCGCAAGAGTCACGCAAGCGCGGACAAGTGAATATGCTGGAGAGTCTGCCCAACCCCTTCTCTGAGCAGCAGTTGGAAAACCTGCGCGTTAGCCTTGGCAGAAGCAAGGATGGAACGAAGCATCAGATCTCGGTTTGGACAAACAGAAACTTTATCTCCTACTCAAACCAGACAGGACTATACTCGAAAACCGAAGAATACCTGAAAGGCGAGTGATTATGGATAGAATAGAATTGCAAAAGCTCCGCGACCTTCCCATTGAGGGGGTCGCAGAGCGACTTGGTCTCCAAGTTACGCGGCATAAGTGCCTCTGTCCGTTCCACGACGATCACCATGCGAGCCTTTCGTTCAAGGTGAGCAAGAACACGTTCCGCTGCTTTGTGTGCGGCGCATCTGGCGGACCTATCGACCTGGTGATGAAGTATCTGAGTAAAGACTTTCGTGATGCTTGCCGTTGGCTGGCTGATGAAAACAACTTCATTCTAACGGAGTATAAGCCAAAGGATGAAAAACCTCCAAAACCATTCGACGCGAGTCGCTATGAGCGGTTCTTTGAGCGTCCTTGGCTGAACGATGAAGCACGGAAGTTCCTCTTTGAGGAGCGTAGGCTTGACCCAAGGGTCGTACGTTGGTGTCGCCTGACTTCTTGGAAAGACAAGCAGGGGGTGCCTTGGTTACAGACGCCTTATTACGACCGCGAGGGCAAACTGATTGGCATTCAGAACCGCAACCTCGTGAAGGGTGCCACGCCTCGCTTCCGCTTCCCCCAGGGAGCCGAATGCAGCATCTACAACCTGCCGGTTCTGAACTTGCTGAAGCCCGGGGAGACGCTATACATTACCGAAGGCTGCTCTGATTGCTGGGCGATGCTCTCGTCTGGTCATAAGGCCATCGCCATCCCCTCGGCTACGCTACTCAAGAAGAAGGATGCGAAGCTACTTGAAACTTTGAGCATGGAACTTGGAACCAAGTTCGCCATGTATCCTGACAATGATACGCCTGGCGAACAACTCTACTTGCAACTGAAAGAGGTGCTGCCACGTCTGGTTCGTTATCAGCTGCCGCTCGAATGCAAAGACTACTCGGAGTATTATCTTATACACATTAATAACAATGAATATGTGCCTCCATAGCGAGGCTACATTTTCTCTTAACACAAAAGCGTCGTCCTACGAAGACAAAGATTCGGTTGTCTTAAGACTAATTGAGCGGTTGTGTTAAGACTAATTGAACTGTTGTGTTAAGACAAAAATGAAGGCTCGCTTATCTCCTGAAATAGATTGAAAAAAATTGCTTAAATCACTGAAAATAAATGGGATAATGTTTGGAAAATAAAGAAAAATTTCGTATATTTGTAGTGATAAAAAAAAGACCCGATCTGACTTCTCGGTTCTGAGGAGAAAACCATCCGGAGGGTTCTCCACTCCATTTCGGGAGGGGTTGGGGGTAGGTCTTATATTATTAATCTAAAGAGAAGAAAGGAGAAATTATTATGGCAATTGTAATCAAGAGCAATCTGAGGAACATTGCGTTCAAGAAGGAGTCAGCCTACCTGACTACCCCAGTGAATTACCTTCGCATCACAAGCAACGAGTTGCTTGAGGCTGCTGCACGAAACAGCGGCATCAACAAGGCGACTATCTTTGCCGGTCTGCATGCTGTGGTAAATGAGTTTGAGAACTACCTGCTCAAGGGTCACCCAGTCCAGGTCCCGGAGCTGGGGACCTTCCGAGTGTCTTTCAATGCCAAGGCTGCAGCTACTGCGGAGGAGGCTGGAGCGAAGAAGGTGTACCGTCGTCGTATCATCTTCAAGCCGACAACCGACTTGCGAACCAAGCTCAACGACGTCGCTCTCACTCAACTGGGTGCTGACATCCTCACCAGTGCCGACGATCCTGATCCAGTACCTGGAGAAGGTGATTAAAAGACCCACCCCGCCCAATTGGGTGGGTTATCTTATTTAAAACACAACGTGCTTCGTACTAATAATAATAGTGCGAAGTACATTGTTTTATTATAGCTCGAATTTTTAATAAAGACACTTTTTTAGGGTGTTATTGAAATAAATATCTGTTAGAATTTGCGTATTTTCTTATTTTCTGTAATTTTGCAATTTGTAATAAATAATTATAAGATACAAGATATGCTATCAGTTGAAGAACTTAACGACAGGTTGATTGACCTGGCTTTCGCCGAAGACATTGGCGACGGTGACCATACAACGCTTTGCTGCATCCCCGAGGACGCAATGGGCGAGTCTAAACTCTTGATCAAGGAGGAGGGTATCTTTGCCGGTGTGGAGATAGCCAAGGAGGTATTCCACCGCTTCGACCCATCGATGGAGGTAGAGGTGTATATCGAGGACGGTGCCCATGTGAAGCCTGGTGACATTGTGATGAGCGTGAAGGGAAAGGAACAGAGCCTGCTGCAGACGGAGCGCCTGATGCTGAACATCCTGCAGCGTATGTCGGGCATCGCCACGATGACTCACAAATACCAGCAGGCACTTATTGACGCCGGCACGAAGACTCGTGTGCTGGACACACGCAAGACGACTCCAGGTATGCGTATGCTGGAGAAGGAGGCTGTGAAGATTGGCGGAGGTATGAACCACCGCATCGGTCTCTTCGACATGATTCTGCTGAAAGACAACCACATCGATTTCTGCGGCGGCGTACACAATGCCATAAGCCGTGCAAAGGCTTACTGCAAGGCTAAGGGCAAGGACCTGAAAATTGAATGTGAGGTGCGCGACTTCAAGGAGCTGAACGAGGCTCTTGCCGAGGGTTGCGACCGCATCATGTTCGACAACTTCACTCCAGAGGACACGAAGAAGGCTGTGGAACTGGTTGCCGGACGTGCTGAGACTGAATCGAGCGGCGGCATCACTTTCGACACGATGATTCCCTATGCCAAGGCTGGTGTGGACTTCATATCCTTCGGTGCACTCACCCACTCTGTCAAGGGGCTCGACATGAGCTTCAAAGCTGCAGGGTCAAATAAACTGAAGATATAAGGAGACCCACCCCCTTGCCTGGCACCTTCCGCTTCGCTACACCAATCGCTTGAACGCGAACGCGCGATTGCCCGTAAATGGAGGGGAGTAGTTACCTACTGCGGATTACGAACTTAAGAACTCACTCGCTTCGCGAAAAATCTGAAGAAAATCTCAGAAAATCCTTATAAATCCTTATAAATCCTAAAGAAACCAGCGCTTCAGCGCGATGATATAACTCAAATAACAGATGAAACGATTATTCATTTTTGCATTTGCACTAATTCTTCACTCTTCATTCTTCATTCTTCACTCAAATGCCTGCACAAACTTTATTGTGGGCAAAGCTGCATCGACTGACGGCAGCGTGATAGTAAGCTATAACGCAGACAGCTACGGCATGTACGGAAATATGTACCGCCACGTGGGCGGCAAGCATGCTCCGGGCGAGATGCGCAAGATATACGAATGGGACACAAACAAGTATCTTGGTGAAATTCCCCAGGCGCCAGTTACCTACAATGTGGTGGGACAGATGAACGAGCACCAGGTGAGTATCTGCGAAACGACCTTCGGAGGACGTGAAGAATTGGCTGACCCTAATGGCTTAATCGACTACGGTTCGCTGATATACATTGCTCTCGAACGCAGTACATCGGCTCGCGAGGCTATCTCAATTATGACTAACCTCGTGGCGAAATACGGCTACTACAGTGAGGGCGAGACTTTCACCATTGCCGACAAGAACGAGGCATGGGTGATGGAAATGGTGGGCAAGGGTCCTGGCCGCAAGGGTGCTGTGTGGGTTGCCATCCGCATTCCCGACGACTGCATCTGCGCTCACGCCAACCAGAGCCGCATAACACGCTTCGACATGAAGGACAAGCAGAATGTAATCTATGCCAAGGATGTGGTGAAGTTCGCCCGCGAGAAGGGTTTCTTCACAGGCAAGAAAGACTCTGAGTTCTCTTTCCGCGACGCATACTGTCCACTCGACTTCAGCGGAATCCGCTACTGCGACGCTCGTGCATGGTCGTTCTTCAACAAGCACGTGGACGGTATGGACAAATTCCTGCCTTACATCAACGGTGAGGATCTCACCATGGAAATGCCTCTCTACATGAAACCAAAGCAGAAGGTGAGTGTTCAGGACATCAAGAACGATATGCGTGACCACTATGAAGGTACTGCTCTCGACATGCAGAGCGACCTGGGCAGCGGTCCTTACAACATGCCTTACCGCCCTTCTCCACTCTCTTTCTCAGCTAACGGAAAGAAATACTTCACAGAGCGTCCTACATCAACTCAGCAGACAGGTTTCTCGTTTGTGGGACAGATGCGCAGCTACTTGCCAAATGCCATAGGTGGTGTGGTGTGGTGGACCAACGATGATGCCAACATGACTGCATACGTGCCTGTTTATTGCTGTGTGACAGATATTCCCAAGTGCTTCCAGCGCATCGAGGGTGTGCAGGACGAAATCACTTTCAACTGGGCATCGGCATACTGGCTCTGCAATACGGTAAGCAACATTGTTTATCCTTACTACGAGAAGATGTATCCCGACCTGCGTCGCTGGATTGACGAGACGGAGAATATCTTCAGCAACCTGCAAATGACTATGGAGACGAGAGCTAAGACCGCCTACGACAACAATCCTGCCGAAGCTGTAAAGATTCTGACCGAACACAGCCAGACTTGCGCCAACAGCATGATGAAATACTGGAAGGAACTCTTCGAGTACCTCGTAGTGAAGCACAACGACATGGTGTTGAAAGAGGAAGATGCCGATCACAAATTCGTCCGCTCACAGTATGGTCTTGGCGGCAAAATCATCCGTCCAAGCTATCCCGACCGCTACTGGGAAGCAGTTGCTAAGGAAACGGGAGAAAAATTCCTCATGAAGTAGTAGACCCACTCCCTTGCCCCTCCCTGTTATGGAGGGGAGTAGATACTTTAGAACTTAATTCTTAAAACTAACATATTATGGATCAAGAACTTTTGAAAAAATGCACTGAGATAGCTCAGATTTGGGCTACCAGTCCTGTGTTTGATGCAGAGACAAAAAAAGAAGTAAAGGCTATGCTCGAGGCTGAAGACAAATCACAGCTTATCGACGCTTTCTACCAGACTCTGGAATTCGGAACAGGCGGTCTGCGCGGCATCATGGGCGCAGGAACTAACCGCATGAACAAGTACATCGTGGGCGCTGCCACACAGGGTTTCGCCAACTACATCAACAAGGCTTTCCCTGAAGGAGGAAAGAGCGTGGTTGTAGGTCATGACTGCCGTAACAACGGACGTATGTTTGCCGAGACTGTCGCAAACATCTTCTCAGCAAACGGCATCAAGGTGTTCCTCTTCGAGAGCCTCCGTCCTACTCCAGAGGTTTCGTTCGCCATCCGTCAGCTCGGTGCTGTGGCTGGTGTGAACGTGACTGCAAGCCACAACCCTAAGGAATACAACGGCTACAAGGCTTACTGGGACGACGGTGCACAGGTGCTTGCTCCTCACGACACTGGCATCATTAATGAGGTAAATGCAGTGAAGATGGAAGAGGTGAAGTGGGAAGGTAATCCAGACCTTATCCAGATTATCGGTGGAGAGATGGACTGGGATTATCTTGCTGCTGTGAAGGAAGCAATGGTTGACCAGGATGTGATTCTGCGACAGAAAGACCTCAACATCGTCTATACCCCACTCCACGGAACTGGTAGAGTAATCATTCCTGAGGCTCTTCGCAGCTGGGGTTTCCAGAACATCCACGTGGTACCGGAGCAGATGGTTATCGACGGAAACTTCCCTACAGTGGTTTCTCCAAACCCTGAGAACTCAGAGGCTATGACACTGGGCATGAAGCTGGGAACTAAGCTCAATGCCGATCTTGTTATTGCAAGCGACCCTGATGCAGACCGTCTGGCTATCGTTTGCCGCAACAGCGATGGTGAATGGGAAATCCTCAACGGCAACCAGACTTGCATGATGTTTGCATGGTATATCATCGCCAACAAGAAGAAGCTCGGTCAGCTCAAAGGCAACGAATTCCTTGTAAAGACCATCGTAACCACCGAACTCATCCGTCGCATTGCCGACAAGAACGGTGTGGAACTCCAGGACTGCTACACAGGATTCAAATGGATTGCAGCTCTTATCCGCGAAAACGAAGGTGTGAAGAAGTACATCGGCGGTGGTGAAGAAAGCTTCGGATTCCTCCCATTCGATAAGGTACGCGACAAGGACAGCCCAGCAAGTATCTGTCTTATCTGCGAAATTGCAGCTTGGGCAAAGGACAACGGCATGACTCTCTACGACCTGCTCATGAATATCTACAACGAATACGGCTTCACATACAACAAGGCCATCAACGTAGTTAAGCCTGGTAAGACTGGAGCAGACGAGATCAAGGCCATGATGGAGAACTTCCGCAAGAATCCTCCTACTCAGCTTGGCGGTTCACCTGTAGTTCTCTCCAAGGACTTCAAACTGCTTGAGCAGACTGACGCACAGGGCAACAAGACCAAGATGCAGATGCCTGACACAAGCAACGTGCTTCAGTACTTCACAGAGAACGGCACCAAGGTAAGTGTTCGTCCTTCAGGTACAGAGCCAAAGATCAAGTTCTACCTCGAAGTTCCAGAAGACCTTCCAAGCGCTGCCGACTACAAGGCTGCCTGCGAGAAAGCAGACGTCAAGGCTACTCAGGTGCTGAAGGACTTAGGAGTGTAAAAGCAGACCCACCCCGCCCGCTGGGCACCCCTCCCGTAAAGGAGGGGGCCATCCGGATGGTGAAGTTCTCCCATGACGGGAGTTAGAGGGGTCTTCAACAAAAAAGTGGTGAGTCGATGTGACTCACCACTTTTTTTATTACTTAGTATCGATTTCCTCAGTCATATTGAGTTCGTTGCCCTTTCCGTCCTTGAATTGATATTGGAGGAAAGCTAATTGCTGACTCGGTATGACCTTTATGCCCAATCCGTATTTCATCTGCCATTTCCTGTATATCGAAAGGATACCCTTGCTGATATACGCAGCGACATAAGGATGAACATAGATTCGCAGATTCTTAATGCCCATGTGACGAACGGCATATTCTACTTTGCTTTCAAGTGCGTCGGTGAAGAGGAACGAAGACTTGATTGTTCCCTTTCCCATGCATGTAGGACAAGTTTCCTCTACCAGAACATCCATTGCCGGACGCACACGCTGACGTGTAATCTGCATCAGTCCGAACTTGGAAAGAGGTAGTATGTTATGCTTTGCACGATCGTTACGCATCAACTCCGTCATGTGTTCATAGAGCTTCTGACGATGTTCCGCAGTATCCATGTCAATAAAGTCAATGACTATGATACCACCCATATCGCGTAGACGGAATTGTCGTGCCAATTCTTCTGCCGCACCCATATTCACTTCGAAAGCGTTAGCTTCCTGTCCTTCGACTCCACGATTTCGGTTTCCGCTGTTCACATCTACCACATGCAAAGCCTCTGTATGCTCGATGACGAGGTATGCACCTTTCTTGCAGCTTACCGTTTTTCCAAAACCAGACTTGATTTGCTTAGTTACGTTGAAATTGTCAAAAATAGGAAGTTTTCCTGTGTAGAGCTTGACAATCTTCTCTCTGTCGGGTGCTATGAGCGACACATATTTCTTGACTTCCTTATATACATCTTCGTTGTTGACATGTATAGTCTCGTAGGAAGGATTGAAGAGGTCGCGTAGCAGAGCCACTGTACGTCCGGTTTCCTCATGAGTTATAGCTGGCAGTTCCATAGCCTTCTGCAATTTGGAAATACAATCATTCCAGCTATCTACAAGTATTGATAACTCCTTATCAAGTTCAGCGACTCTCTTTCCCTCGGCTACGGTGCGTACGATGACGCCGAAATTCTTGGGCTTGATACTCTGTACAAGCTGTTTCAGACGTGCACGTTCCTCTGATGATTTGATTTTGGATGAAACTGAAACTTTATCATCAAAGGGGATGAGAACCAAATAGCGTCCGGGAAAAGAAATTTCGCCAGTGAGTCGTGGTCCTTTAGTTGAAATGGGTTCCTTAGTAATCTGTACTAATATCTCCTGACCTACTTCAAGTACGTTTTGGATTTCACCTTCTTTTGGAAGATCAGGCTGACGTTTCAACTTGTCCAATGGTGCGAGACGCTTGCGGTCACTCACCACTTGTTTTACATACTTTTCCAGGGATAGGAACTGTGTTCCAAGATCCTGATAGTGTAGAAATGCTTCTCGTTCATGACCTACTTCAACAAAACATGCATTGAGTGCCGGCATTATCTTCTTGACTTTAGCCGCATACACATTGCCAACGCCAAATTTTGATTCTTGATCCTCACGCTGGAATTCCACCAGACGCTGGTCTTCAAGAAGAGCGATCGTCACATCTTTCTGTTGGGCGTCAATGATTAGTTCGCTGGTCATTTACAATACATTTAAAATTAAAAATTAAAAATTACAAATTAAAAACGCTCTCAACCCACTGTATAACAACATTCAGTGTAAAACGCTGAATCGCATTTTTAATTCATAATTTTTAATTTACTGATTTCTACTTGCTCTTATGGCGATTCTTTCTCAGTCTCTTTTTACGCTTGTGGGTAGAAATCTTGTGTCTTTTTTTCTTTTTACCGTTTGGCATAATTTCTAATGTTTTATGGGTTATATAAAAATGTGTGTGTGAATTTTACTTCATCTGATCGCAGAAGATCTTAGCTGGCTTGAATGCAGGAATGTTGTGCTCTGGGATGATGATAGTAGTGTTCTTGCTGATGTTGCGAGCAGTCTTCTGTGCACGCTTCTTAACAATGAAGCTACCGAATCCGCGAAGGAATACATCTTCACCAGAAGAGAGAGATTTCTTCACTGTATCCATGAATGATTCCACTGTAACAAGAATGCTCTGCTTGTCAATGCCAGTGTTTTTAGCAATTTCGTTTACAATATCTGCTTTTGTCATAATTGTGTGTGTATTTTTTTATGTGTAAATTAAAATAATAATCGAATTTGTTTGTAAATGCGTCACTTTCCAACACATACGGGGTGCAAAGTTAGTGAAAATTTGAAAAATAGAAAACTTTTTCACGTAAAAAGATGAAAAACAGACGATATATTCCATTTATTACTGACTCTATTTTGTAATTCGGTCATAAAAGGCTAAATTTGCACCGTCAAAAATAATACAAGAGTCATATTTACGCAAACAACATTAATGGCACACAACAAATTCAAGGGTTTAGGGGTGGCCTTAATCACCCCATTTACTCCTACGGGAGAAGTAGATTACACAGCTTTACGACGACTTGTTGAATACCAGCTGACTAACGGAGTGGATTTCTTCTGTGTCTTAGGCACAACAAGCGAAGCTCCATGTCTGACAAGCGACGAAAAGCAGAAAATCAAGAAGCTGGTAATAGAAACCGTAAAAGGCAAAGTGCCCATTCTCCTGGGATGCGGAGGAAACAACACAGCTGCCATCGTTGATTCATTAAAGCATGATGATTTCAAGGGAATAGACGGAATTCTCAGTGTGTGCCCATATTACAATAAACCGTCACAAGAAGGATTATACCAGCACTTCAAGGCTATAGCTGCAGCAACTGACATGCCTGTAGTATTATATAATGTGCCTGGACGAGTTGGAGTGAATATGACTGCAGAAACCACTCTCCGTCTTGCCCGCGATTGCGAAAACATCGTGGCAATCAAGGAAGCAAGCGGCAATTTCACTCAGATTGACGATATCATCAAGAACAAACCTGCCAACTTCGATGTTCTCTCCGGAGACGACGGTATCACCTTCCCTCTTATCACACTGGGAGCGGTAGGCGTTATCAGCGTTATCGGCAATGCCCTGCCTAAGGAGTTCAGCAGAATGGTCCGTCTGGCAATCAACGGCGACTACCCTTCAGCACGCCACATTCACCACAAATTCACAGAACTGTTCAAACTGCTCTTCATCGACGGAAACCCTGCCGGTGTCAAGGCTATGCTGAATTCTATGGGAATGATTGACAACGAGCTGCGCCTGCCTCTGGTTCCTGCACGCCTCACCACACTGGGCGAGATTGCAGCAATCGTAAAAGAACTCAACATCAAGTGTTGACGACAACAGACATTCTCTCTCAGAAATAAATTACCCCCTCTCTTCCCATTTGGGATAAGGAGGGGGCTTTTTTATTTAAGTTCATCCATTGTCATTCCATAGGTAGTTCGGAGAACTCTGAACTCCGTGCGTCGGTTCAAAGCATTACAAATCTCCTGCTTCTCATTATCAAACTTCTTGATGAACTCCTCCGTGAGGGTATCACCCTCGTTCAGGAACTCATGCTGTGATGCTGCACGTTTACGAATCACCTTTGGGCGTTCCTCACCATATCCGACTGCAGTAAGACGGTCGCGCTTGATTCCGTGGTTAATGAGGTAATTAACCACGCTTTCCGCTCTTCGCTGCGAAAGATGTTTGTTATAAGTATCACTACCACGATAGTCGCAGTGGCTACTCAATTCAATTGTGATATTGGGATTATCCTCCATCATGGTGACAAGGCGGCTCAGTGCTTCCTCGCTCTCAGGCAGGAGGTTTGCCTTGTCGAACTCATAGAAGATATTCTCTATCAGCACAGGGATATTGATTGGAGGAAGTGCAAATTGCAGAACATAGTCCTCGCTCTCCTCGCTTTGCACTACGGTCAGCGACTGCTTCACATTAAGATAGCCGTTGCATGAACCAAGGAACACATATTCCACACCTGGCTTAAGCACCTTGGTAAACGAGCCGTCGCTTCGGAGAACAACCTTCTCATTGGTGCCGTCATTGCCTACCATATACACCATACCGCCAGGCAGAGCATAGCCATCCTTCTCATACAACCATCCTGTGACGGTCTGTAACACTTCCGGCAGTTCGAAACTATAGATATGCTCCCAGCCCTTTCCGTCGTTGCGGCTTGAGCAGAAGAATCCACGGTTGTGCACTCCGTCGAAGGTGATGCCGAAATCATCGGCAGAGGAGTTGAGAGGGAACTGCTGATTCTCCACTACCCATCCCCTCAACGAGTCAGGTGTAGCCTTGAAGATATCAAGTCCTCCCATGCCCGGATGTCCGTCGCTGGAGAAATACAAATCACCGTTAGGACGGAACGACGGGAACATTTCATCACCGGGTGAATTGATTGGTCGGCCAAGGTTCTCCACGCCTCCGAATCCAGTATCGGTAATTCTGATTCTCCAGATATCCAATCCACCTATTCCGCCCGGCATGTCACTTGTGAAGTACATCCACTGTCCGTCAGGACTTATCGTAGGATGGGCAAAACTTGAGAGAGTATCTTTGGATATCTCGCACTTTGAAGGTTTCGACCATGAAGCGTCGCTACGGGTGGATTTCCAGATCTCGGCATTGCGTGGATAGTCGGGATCGCTGCTGCAACGGGTGAAGTACATAGTCTTAGCATCGGGGCTGAAGCAGCACGCTCCTTCATCATAATTGCTGTTCACTTCCGATTCTATAATCTCCGGCTGCTTCCATTTTCCAGTCTCATCACGACGGGCAAGGAATATATCCGCGAACTTCACTCCGGTTACTCCGCTGAAGTCATCACCGGTTGCATCGTTTCTTGTAGAAGTGAAAAACAGCTGTGAAGATTCCAACTGGGAGATATTGAAATCCACTTTCTCCGTTTTCACAGCTTTCTGTTCTGCAGCATTTGCCGCAGCTTCGTTCACATCTTCCCTGCTTGCATTAGTTGTCAGCTCAGGCAGCAGCATAGGCGAGAAATCGCTTCTGCGGCTATTGAACAGAGCCTCACGCTTGATCTTGTAGAGATTGGGTGCCGCCTTCCACACCGGAGCCAGTTCACATGAACGTACTCCAATCAGAGCCAGTTCGTTTCCAGGATTCAGTTTAAGGTACTCCTGAAAATTCAGTTTCGCCTTGGTGTAGTTGCCAGTTTTCAATTGCTGTTGTGCCAGGTAGAGTATCGCAGTAGAGTCTGGATATTTGTATCTGACTGCATTCTGGTATGCAGCCACCGACTTCTGCACATAGTTTATACGGCGATAGCACTCTCCCATCCACCAAGCACGTACTCCGCGCTTCACCTTATCCTTTACCTTGCACTGTGAATAAGACTTCTTGAAATACACAGATGCCGTGTAGTATTCACCGAGAGCATAAGCCTGCTCTCCTTTCTTGAATGCTATGGTTTCATTACTGCATGCCAACACAACACTCAACAAGAAGAGTATTAAAACAGAGGAAAATGTATATTGGAGTTTTTTCAACGTATTCAACAATTATATATATAATGTGTTCGACTTTTATTATTATCTATATCATCCATATAAATAAACGAAAAAAGCGACGATTTATTACAAAAAAAAATTGCTTATCTCACGACAAGCAATCTTACTAACCTTAAAATAAATCTAATACCATGAAAAACACGTTGCAAATTTACTGGTTTTTTTCAAATACCAACAAACTTTTTCCAAGTTTTTGCATCGGTTTTAAATCTATTTAACAAAACTAGCTGAATATATAAATAACACCTTGGATTTTTTCACATTTAGTAACACTTTTATATCAAACTATTCATTTGACAGTGCATCCAGCTTTTGTTGGATTTCGTTCAAATCGCTACGCAATTTGTCAACTTTGCGGTTAAGTTCGTTGACCAACTGGTTTCCGTTCTTGGACTTGGATGAAAGAGTAAGGAATCCGAGGTTATTCTCGTAAGTCTTTATCTCATTCTTCAATATGTCGTACTGACGAAGGAGTTTTTCCTTAACCTTGCCATCGTTGTCCTTGACTTCCGACTTGAATCGGCTAATACGTTTCTGGACAGCATGTTCGTTCAGAGCACCATAGAGACGATCCATCTGCTCACGCAATGCCTTGTAGATATTCTCTTTCTCCTTGAAAGGAACATGTCCTATCTGATTCCATCTCTCCTGAGCATCACGCAGACGGTCACGATAGTCGTCGGTCTCAGTAGCAGGATCGATAGCCTTCAGTTCGTCTATGATTGCCTGCTTCTTCTGCAGGTTCTCAATCTGCTCAGCATACTGAGAGTGGTTAGCTTCCTTCTTTGCTGCAAAGAAAGCATCGCAGGCTGCATTGAAGCGCTTCCATATCTCATCGCTGTATTTCTTAGGCACAGTACCGATTTCGCGCCACTGCTTCTGGAGCGACTGCAGCAAGTCTGTTGTCTTCTTCCAATCTGTGCTATCCTTAGCAGCTTCAGCTTTCTCACACAATTCAAGTTTCTGCTTGAGATTGTTGTTCAGCGATTCACGTACATTCTTGAAGAATTCAGTCTTCTTGGTGAAGAAATTGTCACAAGACTCTCTGAAACGCTCGAAAATCTTAACGTTCATCTTCTGAGGAGCATAGCCGATGGTCTTCCATTCAGCCTGCAGCTCTATGATTTTTGAGGAAACATCGTTCCAATCAGCGAAAGTATGAAGGCTTTCGAGGTCGAAATTCTCAACCTGTTCGCAGAGTGCAGTCTTCTTTTCAAGATTCTGCTGCTCCTGCTCCTTGCGTGATTCGAAATAATCCTGATGGCGCTTGTTCACTATTGTTGAAGCTGCCTTGAATCTGTTCCAGATTTCTTCACGAAGATCACGTTCCACAGGACCTATCTCGCGGAATTCCTGATGCAGCTGCTGCAAAGCGCGGAATGCAGAGATAACATCCTCTTCCTCGCACAGCTGTTCTGCACGCTTGCACAGTTCAGTCTTCAGCTCAAGATTCTTCTTGAAGTCGTATGCTCTGAATTCGTTGTTAAGTTTCAGAGTGTCGTAGAACTGCTCTATGTTCTGCTGGTATGTTTTCCACAAATCCGTAGCCTTCTCTGCAGGCACCTGTTTGATATCATTCCATTCCTGCTGCAGAGTACGTATTTCACTATATGAGCGGTTCACCTCATCAGGCTTGGAAAGGATTTCCTTAATTCTATCGATGATGGCTACTTTCTTGTTATAGTTCTCCTCAAGCATCTTCAGTTCCTCTTCATGCTGAGCCGCTCTTTTCTCACGGACAGTATTCATGAGAGCCTTGAACTCAGCCTCATCATCATTTGCCGCAGGCTGATATTCCTCAGGAGCACCACCGTTCTTGATGTACTCCTCATACTCAGCCTCCTGCTGCTGTTTATGTAGTTTATAGAAAGTGCTCTTCAATGCGTCTGTCTCCTGACGGGAAATAGCGTCTTCGCTGTCAATCATATCCTTCAGGCGGTTCATCACTTCAGCTTTCGACTCATAACGGACTACGCTATCAGCCTCCTCTGATTCTTCTGTTTCTTGATTTGCCACAGCTTCCACTTGCTGTTCTTCTGTAGCAACTTCATTGTTGTTCTCAACAACTGCCTCTTCATCGTTCAGCAGTTGATCGTTGTTCTTGATGTCAGTCATCACCTCAAAAATTAAATGTTAAAGAATATGCGGATTGGTTAAATCCACTTGTTAGTTTTTATTACGTTGATTAAGACAGAATTGCGATATCTGCCTTTTCGCTTGCAAATCTAATGAATTATATTTAATTAACAACAATTATCTTCAAAAATCTGCACACCTCCTGCTCAGATCAATGATATTGAGTAGATATACACCACTGCCGCAGGTATTGCCACGAGCGACGAGTCGAAACGGTCGAGCATGCCACCGTGTCCGGGAAGGATGTTCCCGGAATCCTTAATGCCGAGCTTGCGTTTCAGCAGGGACTCCACCAGGTCGCCCCAAGTACCGAAGACCACAACCACAAATGCCAGTCCTGCCCAGTAGAGGCGGTTGAGCACAGCGTCATCAGGAGCGAAGTCGTTGCTCCAGATTGCAATTATCTGCGAGGCAGCCAATGCCACAACTGTACCGCCTACACTACCCTCCCATGACTTCTTAGGGGAGATACGGGGGAACAGTCTGTGTTTGCCCAGCCACACTCCGAAGATGTATGCACCTGTATCGCTCGACCACAGGAAAATGAAGATTGAAAGAGCAAAGATGCTTCTATACGCCACAGCATTCAATCCCGTTCCCGGCACTGGGAAGAATTCGATGGTCAGGATGCTCAGCAACGAGAAAGGCAATGCGATATAAAGCAAAGCCATCAGAGCATAAGCCCAGTTCTGTATTGGAGTTTCACTGTTTGTGTACAGTTCGCTGATGAACAGATACAAGATAGACAGGCACAGTGGTACAAAGATGCCTGTACCCGACACTCCAAGAGAGAATCCGTAAACAGAGAAGAAAAAGATAACCGCTGCAGCAGTTGTTATCAGTTTGTTAATCTGAACACCCTGGTTCTTGTTCAGTATTGAGCAGAACTCCCATGTTGTCAAGCCAGTTACAATGGCAAAAAGGAATCCGAACGAATAAGGTCCTGAGACTATTGCGGCAACCAAAACCACAACAAACAGAATTCCTGTGATAGAACGCAATAAAAGATTACTCTTCATATATAATATTATTAGGTGTTAGGCATTGTTATTTTCATTTGCTGCCCGCTTTGCTTTTTCCACTACGGCATCGATGGCCTTCTGACGCACGATTTCAGCATTCTCGTCTGCCACGGAAGCAGCATCGTTTTTCGATTCAGCGTCCGAGTTCTCAGCAGAATCATTCTTCTGCTTCTCGTTCAGCGCCATAATCTCCTCTGTACGGGATATGAATTTACGTTCACCGAACACATGTTCCACATCCTCAGCCAATATCACTTCCTTGTCCACAAGCATCTGGGCAAGCGCAGCATGTCCGTCCTTGTGTTCAAGAATCACACGCTTAGCTCTCTCGTACTGCTCGTCGATGATTGCCTTCACCTCCTTGTCAATCAGTTCAGCGGTAGTTTCGCTGTAAGGCTTCTGGAAAGTATATTCGCTTTGGTTGTTGTAGTAGCAGAGATTAGAAACCTCCTTGCCCATGCCGTAGTACACCACCATAGCGTAGGTCATCTGGGTAACACGTTCCAGGTCGTTCATCGCACCTGTTGAGACACGTCCCACACAGAGTTCCTCAGCTGCGCGACCACCCAGCAATGAGCAAATCTGGTCGAGCAGTTCCTCCTTAGTTGTAATCGGACGCTCTTCGGGAGTGTACCATGCAGCACCCAGAGCCTGTCCGCGAGGCACAATGGTAACCTTCACAAGCGGGTTGGCATATTCCAAATGCCAGGAGATGGTAGCATGACCAGCCTCGTGCAAGGCAATGGCTCTCTTTTCTGATACAGTCATCACCTTCGTTTTCTTTTCAAGTCCGCCGATGATTCTGTCCACAGCATCGAGGAAGCACTGGCGGTCAACCCATTCGCTGTTTCTACGGGCTGCTATCAGGGCAGCTTCGTTGCACACATTGGCAATATCTGCACCTGAGAAGCCAGGTGTCTGACGTGCAAGCAAATCCACATCCACGGTCTCGTCAATCTTCACAGGACGCAGATGCACATTGAAGATAGCCTTGCGCTCATTCAGGTCAGGCAGATCCACATTTATCTGGCGGTCAAAACGTCCGGCACGCAGAAGAGCCTTATCCAGGATGTCGGCACGGTTCGTCGCAGCAAGGATGATAATACCGCTGTTGGTACCGAAGCCGTCCATCTCAGTGAGAAGCTGGTTGAGCGTATTCTCGCGTTCATCGTTCGAACTCATGCTGAGAGTCTTGCTGCGGGCGCGTCCGATAGCGTCGATTTCATCAATGAAGACGATACAAGGCGATTTAGCCTTAGCCTGCTGGAACAGGTCACGTACTCGTGACGCTCCCACACCCACAAACATCTCCACGAAGTCAGAACCCGACAGCGAGAAGAACGGCACGTTAGCCTCACCTGCCACAGCCTTTGCCAGTAGAGTCTTACCCGTTCCCGGAGGACCGACGAGCAATGCACCCTTTGGAATCTTACCACCCAGGTTGGTATATTTGTCAGGCTTCATCAGGAAGTCCACAATCTCCTGCACCTCCTGCTTTGCACCTTCAAGACCTGCTACATCCTTGAATGTGATACGAGAAGCGTCGTTCACATCCTTCTCAAACAACTTTGCCTTGGATTTACCCACGGAGAAGATGCCGCCGCCCATGCCGCCTGCACCTCCCACTCTTCTCATTATGAACATCCAAATACCGATAATGAGGACGAACGGGAAAATCTGCCAGAAGATATTCATGAACAGGTTGTCGTTCTGTTCGTACTTCACCAGTCCATTAAACCTGCCCTTGGAGCGGCTTTCGTTGAGATACTCCTCCACCTGATCTATGCTGCCAATTTCAACGCTCACAAACCTGCGGACATTGTTTTGTGGACTTGAATTGCCAAACACGTAAACTTCACCCTTCTGATTGAGTTCACATGTAGCCACCAGTTCCTTCTTCTCTATTGTCACCACATCCACATAACCGCTGTCCACACATTCCTGGAATTTGGAATAGGCGATTCTGCGACCTTCACTAGTCTCGTTTCTCGTAAAAATCAGAAACATCAAACCAAATATCAGTATTGTGTAGAGCCACGTGAAATTAAAACGTGACCCGTTGCCCTGACCTCTCTGTTGAGGTCTATTTGGTTGTAATCCATTATTCGGATTCTGCATATTTGCCATTGTTTATTAGTCTAAATTCGGAATATCATTAGTTATAGCGTCTTCCCACAGGTTATCGATATCGTAGAATTCGCGGGCTTCGGGAAGGAAAACGTGAACCATCACGTCAGCATAGTCCATTGCCACCCAGATACAGTTGTTCTGCCCCACCACATGAAGCGGACTCACACCCATGCTCTTCTTTACTTCCGCTTCCACCTCATCGCTTATCGCACTCACCTGATTAGGGGAATTACCCTCACAAATCACTATGTAGCTGCAAATCGCCTCATCGATTTGTGTCAGGTCGGCAACCCTGATGTTTTTGCCTTTTTTCTCTTGAATACCTTTTACTATACTTTCAATAATCGGATTTTTATTCATCTAAATCTCTTTAATTCAATAATCAATTTCTTATACTCAATAATATCATGCAAAGTTAAGTCTTTATTTTAGAATTAGAAACTTCTGATTTATGTTTTCACTTTTTTTATTAAAAAAAATGCCCTCTGAACAGTCAGGGGGCATCTTTTCATAAGTAGTTCTAGCGTGTTAGAATCGCACAAACTTAATTGCCTGTGCGATTTGCTAATAAGGAGGAAAAAGATAAAGACCTCCAACTCATAGTAAGCCGGAGGTCTGATATCTTAAAAATCCAATTGGATTACAATGCTATGCGCAAACCAGTGCGGGCGATAGCAGTGTCTGGAGAGAAGCCATAGCGATATGTACAATGTGAAGCCCAGTTGCTGAGGTCGAAGCTACCACCGCGAACGATGCGCTTTGAAGTGTCCTTACTGCCATTGTAGCCGTCGCTCCAATAGCTGTAAACCCATTCCTGAACGTTGCCCGACATGTCGTAGATGCCAAGTTCGTTTGGTGACCTCATCTTGACATTGTGGGTATCTTCGTTACTGTTGCTGCTATTCCAGCTAACGGTGTTGCAGTCATCGCTTCCTGCAAACTTGTAACCTCGTGAGCTTGTTCCGCCGCGTGCTGCGAATTCCCATTCTTCCTCGGTTGGTAAGCGGAAGTTCATGCCTGTAAGGGTGTTGAGTTTGTTGACGAATGTTTCACAGTCGTTGAATGAGATTGACTCTACAGGACGCTGTGTACCCAAACGCTTTGACGGGTTGGTTCCCATGACAGCCCTCCACAATTCCTGAGTAACCTCAGTCTCTCCGATATAGAAGTCGTTGACTGATACGCGGTGCACAGGTTTCTCGTCGTTGGTGCGTTCGGAACCCATCTGGAAAGAGCCTCCGTTAACTCGGATCATTGTGAACTGAACGCCATTGGCTGTGAAGTATCTCTTTGACGCACTACTGTTGTTATTGTTGCCGTAGTTATTGTTGTTGCCGTAGTTGTTGGAGTTGCCTCCACCAGGAGCAGCCGCAATACGCAAACCTGTACGTCCGAGGTTGGTGCTCTTGGAGAAGCCGTAGCGATAAGTGGTGTGTGCAGCCCAGTCTGTGAGGTCGTATGCACCACCGCGGACAACGCGCTGGGAATTGTCCCGACTTGCGTTATAGTTCTCACTCCATCCGCTGTTGACCCATTCTTGAACGTTACCCGACATGTCGTAGATGCCAAGTTCGTTAGGAGACTTCAGCTTAACGTTATGGGTGGAGCTGTTACTATTAGCTGTTACCCATGCCACAGAAGAATAGTCATTGCTTCCAGCGAACTTATATCCGTAAGAACGGCTGCCGCCTCGTGCTGCGTATTCCCATTCTTCCTCTGTAGGTATGCGGAAATTGATTCCGGTGAGAGTACTCAGCTTGTTTACGAATGTTTCGCAATCGCTATAGGTGATATTCTCTACTGGACGGGTCAAACCGTACATCTTTGCCGGATTGGTTCCCATGACAGCCTTCCACAATTCCTGAGTGACCTCAGTCTCTCCAATATAGAAGTCGTTGACTGATACGCGGTGGATTGGTTTCTCACTGTCGGTACGTTCCGAACCCATCTGATAAGAACCGCCATTCACGCGAATCATTGTGAACTGAACACCATTGGCGGTGACGGTCTGCTTAGAACCAGTAAGACCTGTAGTGCTGCCACCGGTAGAGCCTGAACCTAACATAGCAAGACGGAAGCCGCAATTGGTGTTCTTTTTGTCATTTGTGTAATATCCTGAGAATGTCACTACCTGGTATTTCTCTATTTCGTCCTCTGAGAAGCTACCGCCACGTACAGTGTGCTTGCCATTGTCGTTGTCACCTATAGTGCTAGTCCATTCCCACACGTTTCCGGTCATGTCATAGAATCCTAATTCGTTTGCAGCTCTCATCTTGACATTGTGGGTAGAACTGTTGGCATTGCCGCTATTCCAAGAAACGGAATTCAGGACGTTGCTACCGCTGTACTTGTAGCCTTTGGACTGTTTACCACCCTTGGCAGCATATTCCCATTCCACTTCTGTAGGCAGGCGGAACTGACGTCCGGTCTTGCTGTTGAGTTTTGAGATGAAGTCAAGGCAGTCGTAATAGGACACTAACTCTACAGGGTTACGGTCAGACCTGAAGTGTGAAGGATTGGTTCCCATCACGGCATACCAGAGTTCCTGGGTAACCTCGGTTTCTCCCATATAAAAGGTATCAACGGACTTGCTCACATTTGAAGAGCCGAAAGAGAACGAACCGCCGTCAACTCGTATCATATTGAATGAAACACCGTTGACTGTTATCGTTTCCTTGCTTGCCGTACTGCTACCGCCGCCAGTATAGCTGCCTGGGGGATTGAGATAGTCCTTAGCGGGCTTATATCCCAGCCTTGCTGCCATTTCGACGATGGGCTTGGTATCCTTGTCGTAAGGAATCAAGTCTTCCACTACCTGGTCGGTTACTTTCTCGGTAGTGAGTTTGAGATACTTGTTGTAGTCAGTAGGAGGATTAGGCATGCTATAGCCTTCCGACTTGATTATCTGCAGCATGTAGTAGGCATCGACATAGGCACCCTTCTCCACCATCTTCTTCACACCTGGGCGATACTTGGTACCGTTGATAATGCTGTAGTAATCATCATACTGCGCCTGTGCTCCAATAGCGAAACACATAAGGGCGATCATAGTAATAATGCTTCTTTTCATATTATTTATATTAAAATTAGTTAATATATCAGGTTGTTGTGCAAATGTATAGATTGTTTTTGAATCTGCAAACTTTTTTTACAATAAAGTTTGTGAGAAGCAGGGAAATTCGTTTGAAACACCGCATTTTAAGGCATGAAATCACAAATAGAAATCCTGTGTGAGCTGACGGTACTGTAATGAATAGCCTCCAGCGGCATCGTGAATGACAAGTTTGGAACACACAGACGGTTCATCGCTGCGGCTGAACTCCAACAAAGTCCGCTTGGGTGGCTTACGTTCTGTGGTGTGGACATCAGTACGGCGCAGCAGATGGAGACCATGTGCTGATGCCGAGAGTATTATGTCGGGAACTGCGGAAGCGGGCACTACCACATCGAGCTTCCCTTGCGGGCTAAGCAACTCCGCAGCACGATCCACCAATGTGGCAAACGGCAGGGAAGACTCACTGCGTGCCTGATTCCTGCGGCTGTCGGGGGAATGGACATCCTCCACGTAGAACGGTGGATTGCTTACTATGACATCGTATTTAAGGTCATAAGGAAACGGGGCTGTGAAGTCAGCTTCAAGAGCCGTCAGACGGGAGGCAAAAGGCGAACGAAGAAAGTTTTCCCTTGCCTGAGCCACAGCATCGCTATCTATATCAACGCCCGTAACTCTCAGTTCTGTGTTGCGCTGGGCAAGCATCAACGCTATCAACCCGCTGCCTGTGCCTACATCGAGCGCATTGGCGGCTCCGTCTACACTCGCCCATGCTCCAAGCAACACACCATCGGTGCCGACCTTCATGGCACAGCGATCGTGCCAAACAGTGAATTGTCGAAATTTGAATAAATCTGCTTTCATTTTTATTACTTTTCTGCTAAGTAACGAAATTATTCTCAAACTCAACCTATTGAGCATCAATTATTAAACAATGTTAACACTCTGCAATAATTGGCGCAGTATTTCCGTTTATGTAAAAGAGTAAACAAAGGGGATTTATCTTTAACTATGAATAATCAGGTTTACAACGTTTGGAAGTTTTCTATTGAGCCGTTTTCAGAAGTGGCTTCGGATGTACTTTGTGCCCTGCTTGCCGACGTAGGGTTCGACAGTTTTCAACAGACAGAAGATGGTGTGGAGGCATATATTCTGCAGTCATGCGATATGGAGTCAAGCCAAATAGATGCCATAATCAGGGAGTTCCCATTCGAAGACACCAGTATCTCCTACTCCATGGCTGAGATGGAGAACAAGGATTGGAATGACGAATGGGAGAAGAACGGCTTTGAGCCTATATGCATACCCGGACTGTGCGTCATCCACGATGCACAGCATAGCGTGAAGCCCGAACCATTCGACATACTATTACAACCGCGAATGGCGTTTGGAAGTGGTACTCACGAAACCACCCACCAACTCTCAGAACTGCTGCTTCGCAGGAATTTCGCAGGGAAGGCGTGCCTTGACATGGGTTGCGGAACAGGCATTCTTGCCATCTGTATGGCATTAAGTAAAGCAGACTATGTTGCAGCCATAGACATAGACGAGTTCAGTGTGGAGAACACACGGCTCAATGCCTCACTAAACGGAACAGATGGAAGAATCAAGGTTTATCATGGTGATGCTGCCGCCATATCACAAGCTGCAGCGGACACACCTCAGGGCAAGTTCGACCTAATAGTGGCAAATATCCACCGCAACATCATTGTAAATGACCTGCATGTCTATGTGCAGTATCTTACCCCTGGCGGTTCACTCATCGTAAGCGGATTCTTCACGGATGACATTCCAACAATAAAGAGCGCAGCTGAGGGGCAAGGCCTTCACCTTGTTCACCAACAAGACAAAAACAACTGGGCTGTTCTGGAGTTAAGAAAAGATTAGAACATCATCCTGAACAGGAATCGTATTCCGCTTTTATTCGTTCCAGGATTGTGGAGATATGTAATACGACGAACATACTCTATATGAAGTAACTTGAACACATTGCAAATGCCAAGACGAAGTTCTATATATGGCACACGCTTGTTCATTACGACCGTGTTATTCTCGTAGTAAGTACCTCCATTGTCATCATTACGGAAGTGTCCTGGGAAATAGAATAGATCTGTATCGGTGTAATTACTTGATGCAGGATTGTTCTTTTCAGAGAGAGAACCCCAAAGCACATTGATACCGAGATACTCACGCCACTGAAGTTTATGGAGCAGAGGTATGCGGTTGAATACTTTTCCACATAAATTCCATGCAAGCATAGCCTGAGCATAACGGTCATTCAGAAACTCCAGATTAGAAATAAGGGCAAAACAATTATCCATGATGATATAAGACTGATTTGCCGCAGGATGGATGAGCAACGGGAAAGGAACTTTGTTCCACTGAATGCCAGCTTTCAAGTCGGTATCCAGATACCCCCATCCTCCAGGAACATAAAGTCGTTTGTAGAAACCAGCTTCAGTTACATTATAATTGTACTCACCACCAAGGAAGCCTTTTATTCCCATTGTGTGACTAAGGGAGAGGATTGGTGCATCCTTATTGAGTTTTATTCGTCGTTGCTTGGTGTTGCTATAGGCAGCACCAGGCTCGAACGACATACCCAACTTCAGTTCAGATGTGGTGATATCATGAATATGACGGGAAGGATCGTAAGTTAGAGCCGACATTCCCTGCGTTGACACATTAGGGTCTGTTCCCAGGCGCTGATAGAAGAGCGCATCCACAGCTCGGTTGTTCTGACGTGTGAACGTAGCATTGAACTTAAGTCCGTCATACCATTCACGGTCATACATAATCTTGAACTCCCTGGTGTGGTTGTACTGGTCAACCTTTGAGGAATGGAATGCCATGAAGACATTGTCCTTGTCCGTCGGCACGAATTTATCGAAAGGAGAAGTGATGTCGTTCCAATACGACACATGTATGTTGTTCTTAGGGAATTCCCTGGAAAGGTACGCCTTGCGGTTAAAGGAATATGTGAGTTCGGTACGCCCGTACACATTATTGCGTTTCGGGCTGTAGGCTATGTAGCCGCTCCAGAAAAGGTGCGGATTGAGGTGTGCTGTGGTGAATCCGGAAATACGGAAACGCACATCATCGTAGTGATTGAATGAAATAGTGGTATTGATCGGTCCGAAATCGAACTTATTATTCTGAAGAGAATCAGACGTTTCGATGAAATTCTCAATCAAGGCCTTGGCACCAAACATAACCACCTTGAATCCCTTGATTTGCGTAAGTTTCTGAAGGAACGAACCCATTTCACCTTCGCTCTGCGTGAGTTCTACCTTACGATATTCTTTCCAGTAGTTGTCGTCAGTATGCATCGTAGCATCTGGTTCAGTGTAAACATTTCCCTTGATATGCTTGAATACCTGATTGGAAATAGGATCAAAAGAATAATCAAAATGTCTCACAGCACGCTGAACCTGTAATTTATTGAGCCAGGAGTTAATTCTGAGTTCAATCAGCATATCATTATTCACAGAAACACGTTCTCCCGAAGCAAGTTCCTCATAATCCTGCTTAATAGACATGGACTCCACAAAATTGACATCACTTCGACGAGGAATTGTGATTTCCACCCTACGCACTTGATAAGTAGTGTCTCTGAGAATAAATAAATGGCCAGAAAAACCAATATCCTGTTCATTGTTTGGTACAAACCCCACATCAATCACACTATCGCCCTCAATAGCCAACGTGTCTTGGATATAATAACGATAGAAACCGATGGCTGAATTTGCTATAGGACTCTTAAAACGAAGTTTAAGCAATCGGCACTCCTCGTCATAAATGTTAACATTGGTAAAGCAGTCTTTTAGCACCGAATTCAATATCTCACCGGTATTAATCAGTTCATTGATTCCACGCGAGTTCTTACCCTTTATCAGAATCTTCTCCGCCTTTGGATCTTTGCGATAGTAATGAGTTGAGAGCGCTTCATCCACGGTAAGCGGAAGAATCAGTTTGCCAGTTTCCTTACAATACTCTACATGTTCCTTAAGGAAAGCCCATCGCTTGCCTTCCTCCAGTTCAAATATCTTTTCCGTGAACTCATTGATGGAAAAAGTCATCTTCTCGTAAGAAGAAAATGAGAAGAAGTCTTTGGAATGCAGATCATTATACTTCTTTGCATCAATCACCTTCTTCATCAACTCTACCGCAGGATTGTTCTTACGGCTGTACTTATGGTTCTTCGCCACTACATTAACCGTCTGCAGCATATGGGGTTCAGGCACAAGCTTAATTTTGAGATTTCGTGTTTTTCCTGGAATAAGTGGAATCTTTTGTGTCACATAACCCAATGTAGAAACGGTAAGTTCATGACACAAAGAATCATCACGTAGCACGAACTGTCCCTTTTCATCTGTCTGATCGCCTATGCCACGTCCTTCGTAATAGACATATACATAGTCCAACGGCTCCTTGCTACGTGCATCTATTACCTGACCGGTTACTTGTGCAGCCACGTCGGCAGGTAACAGTTGCAGTAGTAACAGTAATAAAAATCCTAAATGTTTTCGCATTTTAATCGATTTCCTCGTCAGCTTCGTAGCCACCCATCTCACGGATTGCGTTCTTCAACATAGTGTACTGCTGATAGAGGTGGTTAACTGCCTCTTCACCCTGGGTATAGTCGTGCATAGGAGACTTGAGGAAGAATGATAGAAAGCGCTGAGTGCCATAACGTCCGGCACGGGCAGCGAGGTCACTAAGCAGGCAGAGGTCCAGACAAAGAGGAGCTGCGAGGATAGAGTCGCGGCAGAGGAAGTTAATCTTAATCTGCATTGGATAGCCCATCCAGCCGAAGATGTCGATATTGTCCCAACCCTCCTTGTTGTCGTTGCGGGGAGGATAGTAGTTGATACGCACCTTGTGGTAGTACTGAGTATCCTCATCGTTGCCGTGTCCGTAGAGGTCAGGCTGTACATCAGGCTTGAGGATTGTCTCCAGAGTAGAGAGTTTACTTACCTCCTTAGTACGGAAGTTTGCTGGTTCATCCAGCACAAGACCGTCACGGTTTCCAAGAATATTGGTAGAGAACCATCCGTTGAGACCGAGACAACGAGTTCCGATGATAGGAGCAAAACCAGACTTCACAAGAGTCTGACCAGTCTTGAAGTCCTTGCCGGCAATTGGCATGTGAGTCTTATCGGCAAGTTCCCACATAGCAGGAATATCCACTGTTGTATTTGGAGCACCCATGATGAATGGAGCACCTTCGGTCAATGCAGCATAGGCATAGCACATAGATGGAGCGATATGCTCACGGTCGTCAGCCTTCATGGCAGCTTCGAGGTCGGAAAGCTTGTAGTGCACCTTCTCGTCTACAGGAACATATATTTCAGTAGATGCAGCCCAGAGCACAACAATACGTGCACAGTTGTTCTCAGCCTTGAACTTGCGGATATCCTCACGGAGGGCTTCTACCATCTCCCAACGGGTTTTGCAGTCCTTCACATTGTCACCGTCAAGACGCTTTGCAAAATTCTTGTCGAAAGCAGCCTTTATAGGAACAATCTTCTCCAGTTCATTGCGAACAGGCTCGATGTCCTTTTCTTTCAGCACCTCGGCATATATGGCAGCCTGGTAGGCATTCTGCGGATAAACGTCCCATGTTCCGAAAACGATGTCGTTAAGTGATGCTATAGGAACAATCTCGCTGTAGTGGAGATATTTCTTGTCTGTACCTTGCCCGATTCGGATCTTGTCGTACTGAGTCATGCTGCCGACAGGCTTAGTCAAGCCTTTGCGAGCCATCAACACACCTGTCATGAAAGTAGTGGCAACGGCTCCATTGCCAACCACCATAATACCCAGCTTGCCTTCTGCTGGTTTTACTTTATTGTTAGTCATAAAAAAATGTTATATATATGTTATATATTTAATCTTGAGTGCAAATACACAATTAAATTGCAAAGTAAACAAAACTTTTCAACGTAAAAAAGTTTTTAACTTAAATTTACAATGCCGGCTTATCAATTCAAATAAAGAGAGTACTACGACAACCGTCAATATGCCCAGCAATACATCAATAGTATAATGATGTCCACTATAGACTGCAGCAAACCACACACCCACTGAGACTACGCCTATCACTGCAGCCCAAGTATAATCCTTTCCATATCGCCACGCAAAATACAGAGCCACAGGATTATAGGCTGCATGAAGAGATGGCAGGGCTGCAAAAACATTGGAATTATTTACATAAATACTATGGAATACGGGAACTCCTACCAGTTGATCGAATCTCGCTAATCCTGCCACATTGCCAGGAGTAGAGAGAATCGGTTCGGTGCCATACTGAATAATGTACCATGGCGGAGCTGCAGGATGAATGTAATAACCCGTGAAACCGACTATGTTCACAAACAGGAACGCAAGCAGAAATTTCAGACAGAGTTCATATCTACAGGTAAAATAGAGACGGAAAGCATAGGCAAGCGGCAGCGGCACCCACAACAGATAGCAGATTCCTGATATCAGATCGAGCACCACATTGTGGTGTGCATCAAAATACTCCGATGGAGTCAACACATTACCGTCACCTACAGCTATTCCAAACAGATCTTTCTCGAAGTTATACAAACCTTCTATGTCGATTGGTGCAACCATATAATTAGGATACACGCGCATGAAATCATAGAGGATTGCAAACACTATCATAGGTGAGAAGCACAACAAAAGCCTGCGGGCAGCACTACCGCTCCATGCAAGCACAAGAGTCACCGCAGACATCGCAACCGTTGTGGGAGAATAGCCAATAAGCACAATGCTAACTGCTATATAAACAGCAACAATCAATGTTATATAAACACTATATCTAAACTTATATAACATTCTTTATCTTAACTGTTTATAAACATGAATAATGCGAACAACAGCTGTAGCATTTGACAACACTGCTATAAGCAATTGTGGAACGAGCAGAAACCAAACAGAATCACTCCCCATACTACCATGCAGAAGACCGAAAAGCATACAGCCCAATGCCGTGAGAACAACACGTTCGGGACGCTGCATCAAGCCCACCTTACATTCACAGCCAAGTCCTTCCGCCCTGGCTCTGACATAGCTCACCATAATTGAACCTATGAGTGACAGGAATGTGGCTACAGTTCCTAACGCATTACCTGAATACATAAAAAAAACTGCTAAGGCTGAAAGTGTTGTCAATTCCTGATAGCGGTCAAGAACAGAGTCATAAAAAGCACCGAATTTGCTTACCATGTTCGCAGTTCGTGCCAGTCGACCGTCCAACATATCAAAGAGACTTGACAGAATAATTACCAAACCGCCCCATCCTATCCACGAATAAGGATTAACCAGAGGACTCAGAGCTGCATACAGAATCATTGCGGCAGCTGCCAAATTACCAATCAAACCTACCGTAGTAACCATGTTGGGAGTCATGCCCACCTTGCGCATCAACCAAACTACGGGATCAATAACTTTGTAGATGCTCATCTGCAGGGCATCACGCCCTTGCTTGAATATATTTTCCATTTTTATTTAACTCCTCTTTGGGAACAAGAAGATCCATGAGGATTTTACAGCTAAAAACATTTTTGGCTGCAAAATTAACAATTTAATCCCGTATCTTCAACAATTTATATTATTTTAGTAAGAATCGCTATTTCAGATTATCATCATTAGTACATTAAATAAAGGCCTTTTTGCCAAGAAAAATACATAAAAAAGCACTAAAACATGTTATTTAACACATTTTTTCTTCATTATCTATACACGTAACAATAAAATGTTCTACCTTTGTAATAAAATTACAGAAAAATCGTTAATTATATTAAATATAAATAACACTCAATTGACAACCGATTACTTGGAAAATAACTACTCTCAAACCATAGATAACATGAACGCCGTGGAGAGAGGCATAAAACGCTCTTTCGATTTCTTTGCCGCTCTGCTGGGACTGATATTACTTTCGCCTGTTTTCCTGATAATTTACATCATCCAGAAAATAGATGGGAAAGGTCCTGTTATATTCAGCCAAGAGCGTATTGGGAAGAACGGCAAACCCTTTCGGATTTTTAAGTTCCGCACTATGATTCCTGGAACAAAAGAGGACGCACCGGAACTTGCAAAGAAGAACGACGAGCGTCTGACAAAGGTAGGGAAAGTACTTAGAGAGCATCATATAGACGAATTGCCTCAGTTGTGGAATGTACTGATTGGTGACATGTCGTTTGTGGGTTACCGTCCGGAACTTCAGTTCTTCATTGACAAAATCATGGAGCAGAACCCCGACTATGCCCTACTCTACTGTTCACGTCCAGGAATCACTTCCTACGCTGCAATTCACAATGGTTACACCTACACCATAGACAAGATGCTGACACGCCTCGACATGGATCTTGAATATCTGCGCAAGCGTACTCTATGGACAGATGCGAAAATAATTTTCTCCACGCTTTTCAAAGCATGCTAATAAAAACTAAGACCACTATATGTTATTGAATTTCAAAAAAATTGCATTTATCACGCTGATGAGTTTTGTATGCGGAATGGCAATGGCTCAGAGCGGAATGACAGATGACCAAGTCATCACTTATGTGCAACAGCAACAAAAGCTTGGGAAGAAGCAGTCTGACATCGTATCTGCACTATTCAGGAGAGGTGTTACAGCTGAACAGATGCGCCGTATCCGTAAGAAATACGAAGCACAGCAGAACCAATATGGTGCCGTTGATCTGACTGGAACACAAAACAATGTCAACCGTAACCGTGTACGCACAGAGACACAGTTGGCAGGTGAAAGCAGTCAGCAGCGCAACAACTATATGGTTAGAAGCCAGCTTCGTGGAAACAACGGTCTTGGTGGCTACACCCGAGAAGAGCAGCGCAATATGCTCAATGACGAAATCGGATTCTTCGACATTGACTCGCTGATTTACTATCAGAACAAGCTTAACAATGACGAGAACGGTATTTTCGGACACAATATCTTCAACAACGAATACCTTACCTTTGAGCCAAATACCAATATGGCAACTCCTGCCAACTACAGATTGGGAGCAGGCGACAACGTCATCATCGACGTTTGGGGAGCTTCGCAGCAGACATTTACAGGAGTGATTTCTCCAGATGGTACAGTAGTTATTGAAGGTGTCGGTCCTATCCAACTCGCAGGATTGAGTGTAGCAGATGCCACAGCACGAATCCGAGGAACTTTAGGAAGATTCTACTCTAACTCACAAATCAGTTTGGCTGTAGGCGAGATGCGCACCATCCAAGTTCAGGTTGTAGGCGAAGTCCGGGTGCCTGGAACCTATGCCCTGAGTTCACTTTCATCAGCATTCAATGCACTTTATGCAGCAGGCGGTATCAGCGACATCGGTACTCTGCGTAACATCAAGGTATATAGAAGCGGACGTGAAATAGCCACTATCGACGTTTACGACTACCTTCTCAACGGAAATATGTCAGGAGACGTAAGACTTCAGGACAACGACATGGTGCTGGTAGGTCCTTATGAAGAACTTGTGGAAGTTAGAGGAAAGGTAAAACGTCCTATGTTCTATGAAATGCGCAGAAATGAAAGCGTAAAGCAAGTCATCAACTATGCAGGTGGTTTTACTGGTGATGCCTTCAAGAAGCATGTAAGACTCGTACGCAAGAACGGTGAGGAATACAGCATACACACTGTTGAGGAATTTGACATGGGAGGCTTCACTCTAAATGATGGAGACTCTCTGTATGTTGACAGTGTTATTCCTCGTTTTTCAAACATGGTTGAAGTCCGTGGAGCAGTGTTCCATCCTGGAATGTTCCAATCCGATGGTTCCATTTCATCTATACGGGAACTCGTGAAAGCTGCAGGTGGTCTTCGTGAAGACGCCCTCACATCGAGAGCTGTGCTGCACCGTCAGAAAGAAGACATGACTCTGGAAATTATGAGTATAGACATTGAGAAGGTTATGTCAGGCAGTATCCCAGACATCCCATTAAGAAAAAATGACGTACTCTTCATTGCCAGCAGATTAGACATGGTTGGAGATCAGACTTACACCATCAGCGGAGAGGTGAACTATCCAGGCGTGTATATGTATGCCGAAAACACCTCTGTTGAAGACCTGATTCTTCAAGCAGGCGGACTTACCGAATCCGCATCCTATTCCAAAGTGGATATCTACCGCCGTATCAATGACCCCAATGCTCTAAACGACAACGACACCATTGCCCAAACTTTCTCCTTTGCACTCAAGGACGGATTTGTCATTGACGGAGAGGCTGGATTCAAGCTTTTGCCTTTTGACGAAGTTGTGGTTCGTAAAAGTCCTACTTACTCCGAGCAAAAGAATGTTTCCATCGAAGGAGCTGTGAACTTCTCAGGTCAGTACTCCATGACAAGCAAGCAATACAAGTTGACAGACTTAGTGATTGCAGCAGGAGGACTGTCATCACTAGCATACGCCAAGGGCGCACGACTCGAGCGAACAATGACTGCTGAAGAGAAACTGATGCGTGAAGCTTCACTCCGAACACAACAGATTGCCCTCTATGAAGAAAGTATGCAGTCGGAGAACAAGAACTTCGACCTTGCCCGAGCAGACTCACTCCTTACCATGAAACTGGACTTAGGTAACACATTCCCTGTAGCCATCAACCTGGAGGAAGCTATGGCTCACCCAGAAGGTTCTGAAAACGTTCTGCTACGTGAGGGAGACCGACTGATTGTGCCACAATACTCAAGCACAGTGAAAATCAGCGGAGACGTTATGTACCCGACATCCATGAACTTCAAGAAAGGCAAATCGCTCAAGTACTACATCAAGCGTGCCGGTGGATATGGAGACAATGCACGCAAGAGCCGTGTATATGCTATCTACATGAACGGATCGGTAGAACTGCTCAGCCACCACAGCAAGAGTGCAGTTCAGCCAGGATGCGAAATTGTTGTTCCATCGAAGAAGACACGTCGACGCATGACAGCTGCTGAAACAATGTCACTCGGAACATCTGCCGCATCTATTGCAACGATGATTATCACAGTAGCTAACATCCTCAAATAACAACCCAACCACTATGGATGCAAAAAAACAAAATAAAGAATACATAGACTTGCGTGAAGTTGTAAAAAAACTCATCTCGCGCAAACGCCTCTTCATAAAAGTATGGCTCATCACCATAGTTGTGGCTGCGCTATGGATTTTTCCAAAGCCACGTTATTACACTACAGAAGTATTACTTGCACCAGAATCAAATAACGGAGCACTTTCTTCAGGAACAATCGGTTCTATCGCATCTTCATTTGGTATTAATCTTAATGGAGAACAGGGAGCGGATGCTATATATCCAATGATATATCCTGATATATTTTCCACAAAGGATTTTGCTGTAAGCCTATTAGACATACAAGTAGAGACATTGGATGGAAGTGTTCGTTCAGACTATTACACTTACTTGTCTAAACACACCAAAGCCGCATTCTATGAATATCCTTTTATTTGGTTAAAGAAACAAATAAAATCAATTTTCAAAGACAAAGAGGATCCTAGCACAGGCGACGGAGGAAAGATTAACCCTCATCGGTTAACCGAGGAACAAGAAGGTGTTGTTATAGGAGTTCAAAGTAATATCACATGTGATGTTGACCTTAAAACAGAACTAATTTCAATATCAGTAACAGATCAAGATCCCTTAGTTTGCGCAACAATCGCAGATTCAGTAAGCGCAAGACTACAGCGTTATATTACCGTTTACAGAACTAGTAAGGCACGTGTTGATTTAGAATACTACGAGAAACTGACTGAAGAAGCACGTCTGAATTATGAAAAATCGATTGATGCTTATGGTGTTTACTGTGATGCAAATCGAGATGTAATTCTTCAGACAGCAATTTCAGAGCGTGACCGTCTTGAAAACGACATGCAGCTTAAATTAAACACATATAACACATTAAATACACAACTGGAAATTGCCAAGGCAAAAGTTCAGGAACGCACACCTGCATTCACAGTATTACAAGGTGCATCGCTGCCAACTAAGCCTGCAGGTCCAAAGCGTGTGATTTTTATTATTCTAATGCTTTTCCTCACTACTATATGCACAAGTGTACACATTCTTAAGAAACAACTTGTGGACATTCTCATAAGTGCCCGATAGTAGCATCACAGAGCATTCTACACATATTAAATTAAATGCTAAACAACGAGAATTGATGAGAGGACTCGCATCAAATAATGACAGAATAGCGAAGAATGTTTCTCTTCTCTATTTTAGGATGCTACTACTAACTTTAGTAAGCCTCTATACATCACGTGTCATTTTGGACGCACTTGGTGTTGTTGATTATGGCATTTACAATGTTGTTGGTGGAGTTGTTACAATGTTCACCGTGTTGAGTGGCTCATTATCTGCAGCTATTACCCGTTTTCTTACTTACGCAATGGGGAAAGGCGACAGAAAAAAACTAGAAAAAGTCTTTTCCCTGTCAATAACAATACAGTTTATCTTAATTGTTATTATTCTTATTCTTGGAGAGACTATTGGTATATGGTTTGTAAATACGCACCTTATTATACCACATGAAAGAATAGCTGCTGCAAATTGGTGTTATCAATTATCTCTTCTTGCACTTTGTGTAAATCTGTTCAGCATTCCGTACAATGCTGCGATAGTTGCACATGAAAGAATGAAAGTCTTTGCATACATAAGCATTTTTGAAGCAATAATTAGGCTTGCTATAGCTTTGACTGTAAAAATATCACCAATAGATCGATTAATATACTATGCAGCATTGATAGTTGTGCTGTCGATTGTTGTTCGAATATACTATGGTATATATTGCAAACGTAATTTTGCAGAATGTACTTATCATTATGGAATTTCCGACAAAAATCTCTTTAAGGAAATGTTCAGTTTCGCTGGATGGAATTTGATTGGCTCTTCTTCATACATAATTAGGGAGCATGGAGGTACCATTATAACCAATTTGTTCTTCGGGCCTGTTATTAATGCAGCACGTGCAATTTCCACGAAAGTAAGTACTGTCATAACAAGCTTCGTACAGAATTTCATGGTAGCTCTTAATCCACAGATAACAAAAAACTTTGCATCTGGTAATAAAGATTATATGATGAGCCTTATTTATAGAGGTTCAAGGTTTTCGTACTACATCTTATTTATTATATCTTTACCCATTCTTCTTAGCACAAATTTTCTACTCGGAATATGGCTTAAAGAAGTTCCTGAGTGTACCACTATATTTGTGCAGCTTACGTTAATATTTGGGCTTTCAGAATGTTTGTCAAATCCGTTGATAACAGCAATGCTTGCAACAGGAAACATCAAGAATTATCAGATTGCGGTTGGTGGAATAACTTTGTTGAATATACCGGTCAGTTACATTCTGCTCACATTGGGTGCATCACCAGAAAGTGTGTTAATTGTTGCAATAGTTATTTCTCAGATTTGCCTTTTTGTTCGAATTTACATGCTTCGCCCTATGATTGGATTATCATCCAATAATTATATTTGTAAAGTATACGTAAACGTTTGTATTGTTTCAATTATAGCAACGATTATACCTTTGATAATTTCTCAATTATTGGCAGAAGGATGGAAATCGTTTATTGTACTAACAACAATATCTATGCTTTCTTCTGTACTTACAATTTATTATGTTGGCTGCAATCAGATTGAAAGAACATATATAGTTTCAAAGGTAAGATCACTAATTGGTAAATAAGATATGCAGAAGTCGGTTATTGTCAAATTGATACACATAGGTATCTTTACCTTGTTTATCATGCTGTATTTTCTCTTTGAAGAGCAAAGCATGGTTGACTCTATAATGTATCATGTCGATGTTAACTCTAATGCTGCACCATTCAAAACACATTCATTACTTCTTCTTACGGCTCTACTCTCTATTTGTTGTCTTTTAGGCAGATATCCCCGCAATCACATATCAATAACACTGTTCATTCTCTATATTATCACTATTGCGTTTGCATTTTTACACGGACCTGTAGACGGAAAAGGTATAATATCCTACGTGGTGCTGTTCTGTTCCTTACTTGTACCATTGCTAATTTACATTTTCAGTTATAATCTGGCATACAAGATATCACAAAAAACATTTAACAGAGGAATTGCACTTGGCATTATTCTATTAGTAATAATGTATGCCATGACCATGAAAGGAGTGTTAATCAACTATGTCCTTGATGCAGAATTCCGTGATGGAACAGTTTATGTACTGATGATGTTTTTACCTGTGGTAATGACATTCAATAAAAAATGGACTCGTAGAATTCTAATTGTACTAATCAGTATTTCAGTACTCACCTCACTAAAACGTGGCGGTTTTGTCACGATACTATTAGCTGTCATCGCTTACCTACTTACTAAGCAACAGGTATCACAGAAAAGTATTCCCCTGATTATCAAGATTATTATCTCGCTAATCATATTGATTTCAATTGTATGTGTTATCGTATATATTAATATTCAAACAGAAGGAAAAATTTTTGATCGATTTGCAACAGCGAGTGCCGATGGCGGCTCCGGACGTAATATTGTATATCTTGTTGTTTTAGAAATGATTGGGAACTCTAATCTTTTTGAGTTGTTGTTTGGTCATGGTTGGAACTTTGTTCTTAAAGATTCACCATTGGAGCTTTCCGCACATAACGATTACCTTGAAATCACTTATGATATAGGTATTTTCGGACTATTCTTTTTACTGTTTTTGCTAATACATTTGTTCTTCATCACGCGGAACCTATATAAACAAAAGTCCCCTAATGCTCCTGCATACGTAGCTTCATTTGTTATATTCTTGCTGACATCAATGTCTTCGCATGTGTTTTTATACACATTAAATATATCTGCACTAACTCTATTTTGGGGATATATAGCAGGTAAAGAAAAACAATTATCAGAGGTAGAGGTAGAAGTAGAAGACCATGTTGAGGAAGTAAAACAATTATTAGAGGAGGGAACAACATGAGAATAGGACTACTTGCATATCATTCTGCTTGTAATTTCGGTGCCACATTACAACTGCTTTCTACATACAAATACCTTGAGAAGGCAGGACACAATCCTCTTGTTATTAATTGGATTCCTTTAGATTTGGAAGCATTTTACAAAAAACGCACACCAAAAGAGCAATTCATTAATCAACAAGAATTAAGAAAAATCATTTGGGAAGAAACTCCTATATGCAGAACAGATGAAGAAATTGCCACCGTAATTAACAAACTAGGTATTGACGCTGTTATTATTGGTAGTGATGCGGTAGCACAACACCACCCTTGGCAAGAACGACTAATCTTCCCCACTCGACGACTTTTCAGTATCATAAAATACACTTCTGACAGAATGTTCCCAAATCCATATTGGGGTACATTCAACAATAATCTTAAGCAAAGTGTTCCTACTGCAGTTATTTCTGCATCGTGTCAGGATTCAGCATACAAATTCATTCCTCGCAGTATTCGCAAGATTATGACTGAGTCTCTTTCGCATCATTCCTATTATTCAGTGCGCGACACATGGACACAGGAAATGATTTCTTCCATAACTAAAGGGAAAATAACTCCTGATATAACTCCCGATCCTGTTTTTGCATTCAACTACAACGCATCAGAAATAACACCTTCAAGAAAGGAAATAACTGAGAGATATCAACTTCCAGAGAAATATTTGTTGTTAAGTTTCTTCAAGACAAGCCACGTTACCTCAGAGTGGATTACTTCATTTTGCAATTCAGCCCACTTGCATGGTTATAAATGTATCGTTTTACCTTTTTCTATGCAGAATGCTTTTGGTGTGGCAGACCAAACTATTAAATTGCCTCTTTCTCCATTAGAATGGTATGCTCTCATCAAATACTCTTCTGGTTATGTTGGCAATAATATGCACCCAATAGTTGTTTCGATTCACAATGAAGTTCCATTCTACAGTTTTGACAACTACGGCATAAAACACCTTAGAGGACATATCACTAGTGACAAATCAAGCAAAATACGCCATCTACTTACATTAGCTGGTTTTGAGTCATCAAGGGTGTCATGTATTAGCAATAAATTCACACCCCCTTCTCCAGAACTAGTTCTTAACCATATTAACAACTTTGACAAAGCTAAGGCTCATAAGTTCGCAGAAGCTTACTACACCCTATACACATCTATGATGAAGACTGTTCTTTCTCAATTAGCAACATCATAAAACCTTTTAGTCCATTATTATGAAAATCGCTTATATTTCCACTGTTTATTTTTCAGATGTTGATTTGTCATTTCTTTCTGAGATGAAAAACCACGCTGAAATTGATTACTATTTATCTATAGGTCCATTAACAAAGGGAGCAGCTGTCAATATTGACACCATCAATCCAAAATATGGAATAATCCCTGCCACAGAATATCAGGAACTGAATGTCTTCGGGAAAATCATTGACCTTTCCAAGATGTTCATCATCAACAACCCCCATCATTCTAGAACAGCAGCCTATAAACTCTGGTGGAAAGTCTACATACACTTAAAGAAGCAGAATTATGACATAATTCATATTACTGAATTTCCTCATATACACGAATTCCCTATTTATCTTCTCAGAAAACGTATTGTATTATCCGTTCATGACCCATTCATGCACTCATCTGTAAAATCAAAAAGAATCGTTTTTGAACGCAATATAGCAATGAAAATTCTGAAAAGCTTCATCATTTTCAATCGCTCTCAAAAAGAGGATTTTATTAATACTTATAAATTAAAACAAGCAAAAGTATTTGACAGCAGGCTCAGTTCTTATTCTTATCTTAGGATGTACCAACCACAGCCTTACGAAGGAGAACCTTATGCATTGTTTTTCGGTCAGGTTACAACTCACAAAGGCATAGAATACTTTTATCAGGCAATGCAAAAAGTACAGGAAAAATATCCTCACATAAAGATGGTAGTTGCAGGAAAAAACAAAAATGTAGACTTGTCTTTGTTGCCTAATGTAAAAAAATCCGACACTCTGTATCGTTTTGTTCCAGAAAAAGAATTAGTAGAACTAATTAATGGTGCCATGTGTGTTGTATGCCCATACATAGATGCAACTCAAAGTGGTGTTGTAATGTCAGCATTTGCTTTCATGAAGCCAGTCATTGTGACCAACGTTGGTGGTCTCCCTGAAATGGTAAGAAACGGTGAATTAGGTATAGTTGTACCACCTCGTGATTCACAAGCTATTGCTGATGCAATTATCTACATGAAAGAACATCCGGAAATCATTAAACAATTCGAAGCAGCAATAGAACTATGGTATTTCAAAGGAGACTACTCTTGGAAAACAATTGCAGATGATGTATATCATGATTGCTATAAAATTATTGCTAACAAATAATGCAAACACCTCTAATTAATGCTAATTCAATATACAATGGGAAAAAATTACAATTGGTTTATATATTTAATAGAACAGTGTTATCATACTGTTGGTGCATATAGTGTTGTCACACACGATGTTCCTTCTTATTCTGTAGCAGCAGGAATACCTGCTAATACTATTAAACTATACAATAATAAATTATGAAAGCGCGAGTAATAGCATTATATTTACCTCAATTTCATCCCATTCCCGAAAATGACAAGTATTGGGGAAAGGGATTTACCGAATGGACAAATGTCGGTAAGGCTAAGCCTTTGTTTAAGGGTCATTACCAGCCACGTGTTCCAGCAGATTTGGGTTACTACGACCTGCGTATGCCTGAAGTGCGCGAACAGCAGGCACAGATGGCTCGTGAAGCTGGAATAGAAGGTTTCTGCTATTGGCACTATTGGTTTGGAGGAGGCAAACAATTGCTTCAGCGTCCATTCAATGAAGTCCTTGCAAGTGGAAAACCTGATTTTCCATTTGCATTAGGTTGGGCAAATCATAGTTGGAAGACCAATACATGGACACATGAAGGGAAGCAGCGTAATGAAATGATTGTTGAACAGCGTTATTTAGGCACAGACGATTATCGTCAACATTTTGAATACGTACTTCCTGCATTCAAAGACCATCGATATATCACAATAGATGGAAAACCTCTATTTGTGGTTTTTAATCCATACGATTTACCTCTTGACTTTATTCCAACTTGGAGGACGTGGGCTAAAGAAGCAGGATTGAAAGGCATTCATTTCGTAGGCTACATGCAGAACACCAATGGCAGACCCATTGTTGACGAAAAGGGTGAGAAAATCACCAATGGCATGTTTGCCATCAACGAAGCGAATAAGTACTATGACTATACTACGAAGAATCTCAAATTCGATGCAGTATTATCTTTAGGTACATGGAGAGCAGAAGCTTGTGTAAAAAACAGATGGTGGGTGCTATTCCAACGTCAACTTTCCTATCGTACAGGTATTTCTCTTGTTAATAAGTATGACTACAAACGTGTAATGGAGCATTACTATGTACCAGAAGATGCTCGTGAAGATGTCTACCCTTCCCTCCTGCCCCAATGGGACAGAAGTCCACGAGCTGGATTGAATGGTATTTACCACAATAGTACTCCAGAGCGTTTTGCAGAAACTATAAAACGAGCACTTCAACTAATAGAAAAAAAGCAACCCGAACATAGAATTCTGTTTCTTAAATCATGGAATGAATGGGCCGAAGGCAATTACGTTGAACCGGATTTACGTTATGGACACGGTTATCTCGATGCCATCCATGATTGTATAAAGGACTAAATATCAGTTTCTAAATATGCGTATATTCTTAATATCACGAGGATATCCTACTAAACGCGAACCTCAATGGGGATGCTTTGAAAAAGATCAGGCTGAAGCGCTTGCGAAATATGGGCATGAAGTTGTCATGCTCAGTGTTGACACGCGCTTCCGTTGGTATTGGCGCAAAATAGGTATTACAGTCACAAACAATAATGGTGTAACATCTGTCAACAACTTCTTCCTTCCAAGCAAAATAACAGGATTATTAGGAAGGAAAATCAGAACAAGTTTCGAGCATTGGCAGTTACGCCGTGTGTATAAGAAATCTGTAAAACTATCAGGTGTACCAGACGTTTTATATAGCCACTATATACAAATTAGTAATATGGCACTGACACTTAAACGTCATTATAATATACCGCTGATAGCCATAGAACACTGGTCGGAGATGAACAAAGATGTATTGTCTAAATATGCTAAAACATTAGGCAAGAATACATATAAATATGCTGATGCTGTATTGACCGTTTCGCCTTCTATTCAGGAATCTCTCAAGAAACATTTCGACGTTAATGCTAATGTTGTATTCAATATAGTCGGACAAGACTTTCATTACAATCCCAACACCTGCAAAGCTTCAAAGTTTACATTCATAAGTATAGGCTCACTCATTGTTCGCAAAAGAGTGGATCTTGCTATTGAAGCATTTGCACAATTAAATATTCCCAAAGATTCATGGGAATACATTATTATTGGAGGAGGTCCAGAACACAGCAACCTACAGAAGCTAATCAATGAGTGCAACTTACAGGGAAACATATATTTACTTGGATTAAAAACCAAGAAAGAAATTGTGGACTTGCTTCAACATAGTCATGCTTTTATCCTATCTTCTCAATTAGAGACTTTCAGTGTAGTATGCATTGAAGCCTTAGCTTGTGGAGTTCCCGTTATTGCAACAAAATGTGGTGGACCAGAATTCTTTATTCGTCAAGAGGATGGGATTCTTATTTCTGTAAATAATTTACAAAAATTAGCTAATGCCCTGCACCACATGTTCCTCCACCACCAGGACTATGACCGTAAGCTGATTGCGGAGGATTGCCAGAAGCGGTTTGGCGCAGAAACCATAGCAAAGCAACTCACCGACGTCTTTGAGTCTGTAGTGAACAAAAGAACGTAAACAATAACCTTAGCAGAATGTTTAAAGGAACAATTTAGATGAACGCACGTTGAACAAATAATAAAACACCACAGTGTTTTTATATTTTCACCACAGTCAAAATATTTTTTTACCACAGTGTTTTTAGAAAAAGACTTAAGTGATTTTTTAACAAAACTTAAGTGATGTAATTTATTAACCAAAGTCGGAGATTTTCTGAAGAGCTTCGGAATTGATAATTTTTATTGAGCGCCCGCTGACCTCAAGCAAATTCTCCGAAGCAAATCCCGACAAAGTCCTGATGGCGTTCGATGTCGTCATATTCGACAAGCCGGCAAGGTCTTCACGCGACACCTTGATTGAGAGCGTCGCACCGTCTTCCTCCACTCCATAGGTCTTGCGGAGGAAGAGAAGAGAGTCTGCCAGTCTTCCACGAATATGTTTCTGCGTAAGCGAAACCGTACGTGAATCGCTCACTCCCAAATCCATTGAAAGCATTTTTACGAAAAACATACTAAGACGGACATTTGTCTGCATCATTTCTTCTACCAGTTTCAATGGAATCTTGCAAATCAGCGATTTTTCGAAAGCAGAGGCATAGGTCAGATATCTCTGTGATGCAAAATAAGCTCGATAGCCGAAGTATGCAGTAGGTTTGAGAATATGCACTATCTGCATTCTTCCACCTACTCCCATAGTGTAGATTTTTACTTTACCACTGATCAGACACAACAGATACTCCGGTTTGTCTCCCTCTGAATAAATGGATCGGTTTCGTTCATACCACTCCACCTGCATCTCCTTGAGAAACTCCTCCTTCTGGTCATCTGTCAGAAGATCTGTTATATTTGAAAGACTGCTATGTACTTCCTCTGATTTCATATGAATTTATTTTTTACAAAATTACCATTTATTCTGTTAATAAATCAAATTTTATATGTTAAATAACATATTTCTGTGCAAATTTTGAAGTTTTTGAGTAGATATCGCAAATAAATGTAGTTTTTTGTGGAATTAAATTTGTTAAATAACGAAAATTATCCTTAACTTTGAAAAATCGGTAAGGGTGCAACGCAAATTTGCATCCAATGTATCCTTGAAATACATAACTATAAAAACACCTATAATCTATGAGTTATTTACGTTTCGACAAAACCCTAATGGTGAACCTGCAAGAATCCCTGCCTAAGGAAATTCTGCGCACTAACCGTTCGGGTGCGTATTCATGTTCATCAATCGTTGATTGCAATACGCGTAAATATCACGGCTTGTTGGTGGTTCCTGTTCCTGGAATTGATGATGAGAATCATGTGTTGTTGTCATCACTCGATGAAACCGTTATCCAGCATGGTGCAGAATTCAATCTGGGAATACACCGCTACCAGGGAGGCGTCTACTCTCCTAATGGGCACAAGTACATCCGTGAATGTGAATGGGACAAAGTGCCGACAACCATTTATCGTGTCGGCGGAGTTATTCTCAAAAAGGAAAAAGTGTTCCAGCATTTTGTTAACCGCGTACTTATTCGCTACACATTGCTCGATGCTCACTCTGTGACAACGCTGCGTCTGCGTCCGTTCCTGGCGTTCCGTAAGGTGGACGAACTGACACATGCCAACAACATCGCACGTCGAGACTATGAGCAGTGCGACAACGGTATCAAGACACGTATGTACGACGGTTACCCAGATCTTTATATGCAGGTAAGCAAGAAGAGTGAGTGGAAGTTTGAGCCAAACTGGTACAAGGGAATTGAATACCAGCGCGAGCTTGAACTTGGCTACGAATATCTGGAAGATCTTTACGTGCCCGGCTACTTTGAATTCAACATCAAGAAAGGAGAGAGCATCGTATTCTCCGCAGGCGTAGAGGAACTGCCTATGCGTACTGCCAAGAAGCTCTTCGACGATGAAGTGGAGGTACACACTTCTCGCGACAGCTTCCACCAGTGTCTCATCAACGCTTCTCACCAGTTCCACTATGAGAAAGACGGAGAGAACTACATCATCGCCGGTTATCCATGGTTCAAGACACGAGCACGCGACACATTCATCTCGCTCCCGGGTCTTACTCTCTCCTGCGGTGAAGTAGCCTACTTCGAGAAAGCCATGAAGACTGCCGAGAAAGCCATAAAAGACTTCATCAACGGAAAACCCATCTCAGTTAAAATCTACGAGATGGAAGATCCCGACATTCTGCTTTGGGCTGTATGGTGCACACAGCAGTATGCCAAGTTCGTCTCCACCGAGGAGTCTGCAAAGAAATACGGCAAACTCGTCAAGACAATAGTAGACTTCATCAAGTCAGGCAAGCATCCTAACCTTGAACTTCACGACAACGGCTTGCTTTACACAGACGGACGAGAGAAAGCCGTCACATGGATGAACTCATACGTCAACGGACACCCCGTTGTGCCACGTTCAGGATATATCGTTGAAATCAACGCCCTTTGGTACGACGCATTGCTCTTCAATGCCGAACTGCTCGAGCTTACCGGACAAGGCGCACAAGCTGGAGAATACAAGCAACTGGCTGAGACTCTAGGCGTATCGTTCAAGCAGACATTCCTCAACGAACACGGTTATCTGCTCGACTATATCGACGGCAACTACATATCCTGGAGTGTACGTCCTAACATGCTAATTGCAGCATCACTCCACTACACCCCACTCACCAAAGCTGAGCGCAAGCGCATTTTCGACATCTGTACCAAGGAGCTGCTCACTCGCAAGGGCATTCGCAGTCTCTCTCCAAAGAGCGGTGGCTACAACCCAATTTACCAGGGAGGACAGATGCAACGCGACGCAGCTTATCATCAGGGAACCGTGTGGCCTTGGCTGGCAGGATTCTATCTAGAGACTTGCATGCGCATTTATGGTCAGACAGCACTCTCCTTCATGGACCGCATCTTCGTAGGCCTTGAGGAAGAGATGTTCTACCACGCAATCGGAACCCTTCCTGAACTTTTCGACGGCAACCCGCCTTACCACGGAAGAGGAGCACTCTCCTTCGCCATGAACGTGGCGGAAGTGCTGCGAATCTACACATTATTTAATAGAATGTATAACCTATAAATACAGGAGGTAGATAATTATGAGAGTTCTTATGTTTGGATGGGAATTTCCTCCCAAGATTTATGGCGGTCTCGCTGTTGCCTCCTATGGTATTACAAAAGGATTAAGCCTTCAGAACGATGTTGAGACTATCTTCTGTCTGCCAAAGCCCTGCGGCGAGGAAGAACGATTTCTGAAGATAGTCGGAATGAACCAAGTACCTATCGTGTACCGTGGACATGACTACGACTACGTCAAGTCGCGCATACCCAACTACATGACACCGGAAGACTACTACCGCTATCGCGACCACATTTATGCCGACTTCTCCTACATGAACGTCAACGACATGGGATGCATGGAGTTTGCAGGCGGCTATCCAGGCAACCTGCACGACGAAATCAACAACTTCAGCATCATCGCCGGAGTCGTAGCACGTTCAGAGCAGTTCGACATCATCCACGCTCACGACTGGCTCACCTACCCCGCTGGAGTACATGCCAAGCTCGTCAGCGGCAAACCACTCTGCATACACGTACATGCAACCGACTTCGACCGCTCCCGTGGTAAAGTCAATCCTACAGTTTATTCCATTGAGAAAAACGGTATGGATCATGCGGATTGCATCATGTGCGTTTCAGAACTCACACGTCGTACCGTAATAAACGAATATCACCAAGATCCAGCAAAGGTGTTCGCAATGCACAATGCAGTTTATCCACTTTCACAGGAACTGCAGGACATTCCGCGACCAGATCATTCCAAGGAGAAAGTCGTTACCTTCCTCGGTCGTATCACCATGCAGAAAGGACCGGAATACTTCGTCGAGGCTGCGTCACTCGTACTGCAACGCACTCGCAACATACGCTTCTGCATGGCAGGCTCAGGAGACATGCTCGACGCCATGATCAACATGGTGGCAGAACGAGGTATTGCTGACCGCTTCCACTTCCCTGGATTCATGCGCGGCAAACAAGTATATGAATGTTACAAGGACAGCGACGTTTTCGTAATGCCGTCTGTTTCCGAGCCATTCGGTATCGCTCCACTCGAAGCCATGCAGTGCGGCACTCCGTCAATCATCTCCAAGCAGTCAGGATGCGGTGAGATTCTCACCAATGTCATCAAGACCGACTACTGGGACATCCATGCTATGGCGGACGCCATCTACTCCATCTGCACCTACCCGTCCCTGTTCAAGTATCTGCAGGAGGAAGGTCTCAAGGAAGTCAACGAAATCACCTGGGAAAAAGTCGGCATCCGCATTCGCCGCCTCTACGACCAGACAATTGAGAAATTTTATAAATAATTCTCTAATTCGAGATAAATAATAAATATATATATATATATGAAAACAATATGCCTTTACTTTGAGATGCACCAGATTATTCATCTCAAAAGATATCGTTTCTTCGACATCGGTCGCGACCACTACTACTACGACGACTATGAAAACGAGCGTTCCATCACCGATATAGCTGAGCGCAGCTACGTTCCTGCACTCAACACACTCATCGACATGGCACGTACCAACGACAAATACTTCAAGGTTGCAATCTCACTCTCTGGTGTAGGACTCGAACAACTTGAACTACATGCACCACAGGTAATCGACCTGCTGCAGGAACTCAATAGCACCGGTTGCGTAGAATTCCTCTGCGAGCCTTATAGCCACGGCCTTTCAGCACTTGGCAACGAAGATTCCTTCCGTGCAGAATGTCTGCGCATGAAAGACAAGGTCAAGGAACTCTTCGGACAGACACCAAAGGTATTCCGCAACTCATCACTCATCTATAGCGACGAAATCGGAGCACAGGTAGCAGCAATGGGATTCAAGGGAATGCTCACAGAAGGAGCAAAGCACATCCTCGGATGGAAGTCACCACACTTCATCTACAACTGCGCACTCAATCCCAACCTCAAACTCCTTCTTCGCGACTACAAGCTCAGCGACGATATCTCCTTGCGCTTCAACAACTCTGAATGGGAAGAATATCCACTCTTTGCAGACACCTACATGAACTGGATTGCACAGATGCCAGAAGAAGAGGAAGTCATCAATATCTTCATGGAACTCTCCGCACTCGGTATCTTCCAGCCACTGTCGAGCAACATCCTCGAATTTCTCCATGCACTGCCAGCATGTGCCCGTGAACGAGGAATCACCTTCTCCACTCCGACAGAACTCTGCACTAAGGGCAAGTCAGTAGGAGCACTCGAAGTACCATACAACATCAGTTGGGTAGATGAGGAGCGTGACACATCATGCTGGCTCGGAAACTCCATGCAGCGTGAGGCTTTCAACAAACTTTACAGCGTTGCTGACCGTGTACGCATCTGCAACGACCGTCGCATCAAGCAAGACTGGGACTACCTGCAAGCATCCAACAACTTCCGCTTCATGACAACCAAACCCGCAAGCGTAGGACTCAACCGCGGCATTTACGACAACCCATACGATGCATTCACAAACTACATGAACATCCTAGGCGACTTCATCAACCGCGTCAACTCCCTCTATCCTGCCGACATCGACAACGAGGAACTCAATTCACTCCTCACAACAATTAAGAACCAGGGAGAGGAAATAGAGCGCAAGGACAAGGAAATCGGTCGTCTGCAACGCCAGCTCGAACGCATGCGCAAGGCAGAAGCAAAGCCTGCTGCTAAACCAGCTGCAAAGAAAGCTGCGCCAAAGGCTGAGACAAAACCAGCAGCTGCAAAAGCAGAAGCAAAGCCTGTTGCTAAACCAGCTGCAAAGAAAGCTGCGCCAAAGGCTGAATCTAAACCAGCAGCTGCAAAAGCACCTGCAAAGAAAGCTCCAGCTAAGAAAGCACCAGCAAAGAAGAAATAATTAATCTTTCTATAAGCACAAATGGCTCCCCGCACTAAGCAGAGAGCCATTTGCGTTAATATTATGATGTAACAAATAAACGTGAGTAACTTATACGCCACATTTTCTCTATACTTTCAGGATATACAATCAACTCTTTCAGGATAAACAATCTAAACTTCATAGATATACACACTTTAATATTAAGAATTTTTCAAGTACTTGGAAAAATATTTTTGTGTATTTAGAAATTTACTTTTAAGTACTTGAAAATATCGTTATGATTTAGATTAAATATCCAAAGTGTAAAGTTTGTTATCCTTTTAACTGTAGCGTTCTATACTCTCTATCCAGTATGGATATCACATTCCTTCGATTGCGATATTTGGAGACTTTGAAAGAACAGGATTGTCTTTCTTCAAAAGACGGGCAATGGCTCTGAAAGATCTCTGGCCAAGTCTGAGTATAGCAACGCAACCTGACTGAATGGCATTGCTGAACACACTAGCTGTGGTTACTCCATAACCACCATTACCACCAAATCCTCCGTTATTGTCCGACATCAATGATGAAGCTGGTATCTCCGGCATCATTTCCTCTATATACACAAAATCCTTCCACCCCTTTCTCGACTTGTATTTATAAAGTGTACCTTCGGGTACATAAAGAGTAGCATTGTAGAAGGTGTTGTCAGTAAAAGACTTTCCAAAGATATTGAAAGGGTGCTCTATATTGCAAATCACTTCGGGTATATCACATCCATAGAAAGCCCGGTTGCCTATGCATCGCACTCCTGCAGGGATGATGACACTGGTCAGGTCGCTGCAGCCAGCAAATGCCTCATAGCCTATGCTTCGCACACTGACAGGTATCTTAATGGTAGCAAGGGAGCAGCAACCGCAGAATGACTGGTTGCCTATACTCGTAACTCTTTTTCCGAATGTGACGGAGGACAATGCGCTACAACCATAGAATGCGCTATCGCCTATGCTTGTCACGCCGCTGGGAATCCTTATGGAAGTAAGTCCGCAGCAATTCCAAAAGGCTCTGTCGCCAATACTTGTAACATTGCCGGGTATGATGACAGACACCAATGAGCTGCATCCTTTGAATGCATCATTGCCAATGCTCGTCACACTGTCAGGAATCCTGACACCTGTCAAAGCATTACATCCCTCGAAAGCGCTGTTTCGGATGCTTATCACCTTTCGGGTTCTGTTCATGTAAATGACATTCTCGGGTATCACAACTACACTGCTATAACCACCATTTCCGCAAGTGGTTACTTCCAGGTCTTTTCCATTGTTAACGTAGTTGTAGTAGATAGTCACTCCGTCAGCATTATCTACAGCTATGTCGTAAGCCAATGCTTTAGTCCTAATCATTCTCTTGTGTCGTGTTTGTGATTTGTAGAAAAAATGAGTAATTAGTGTTTGTCCTTTTGTAAGTTGTTCCAGCAAAGCCAAAGGAACTTAAATGCTCCAATGGCAAGAAAAAAGCATAGGATATAAACAAGCATAATCTTCGGTTTTATTTTATTTTGTGTTTATGATTAATGGACAACCTGTTTTATTATCGAGTACAAAATTACCCTTTTCATTTGAAACGTTGATGAAAATTATGATAATGTTCATTACAAAACGGTGATATATTCATTACATCTATGTGTAAGAACATAACAAATTGTACACAGCGTGTAAGAAAGAAATGTGATTTATCTTAACGTAAACATGCTTACGTTGTTGATTTTCAGCTTTTTAATACAAAACAACCTGCTATATTGACGCAGAAACGAAAAGCCCTCTCTAAACATCAATGTGATGATCAGAGAGGGGTAATTCATATTATACGAATAGGGATTGCCGATTACAAAGGATATTCTTCAAAAGCATAGAGAACTGTGGAGAGATAGCGTTCACCTGTGTCGGGCAAGAGAGCTACAACACGCTTACCTGCAAACTCCGGTCGTTTTGCCACATCGAAAGCTGCATAGAGTGCCGCACCTGCTGATATACCAACCAACAGACCTTCCTTCTGAGCCACCTCGCGAGAGGTTCGGATAGCATCGTCATTCTCTACGTCAATTACTTCGTCGATAACGTCTGAATTATAGGTCTTAGGAATAAAGCCTGCTCCAATTCCCTGAATCTTGTGCGGACCGCTCTGACCACCATTGAGTACTGGAGAGGATTTTGGTTCAACAGCAAAAACCTTAACGTTAGGATTCTTCTCCTTGAGGTATTTACCTACACCTGAAACGGTTCCGCCAGTACCTACACCTGCTACGAATGCGGCTATATCACCATCGGTCTGATTCCAGATTTCAGGACCGGTTGTTGCATAGTGGCGTGAAGGGTTGGCTGGGTTTTCGAACTGTTGAAGGATGACAGATCCTGGAATGGAATCACGCAGTGCCTCTGCTGCCTGTATTGCACCTTTCATGCCGTCCTTACCTGGTGTGAGACGTACTTCTGCGCCATACGCCTTGACAAGGTTGCGTCGTTCCACGCTCATGGTTTCCGGCATGGTGAGGATGAGGTGATAACCTTTCACAGCTGATACGAGTGCCAGACCCACACCTGTGTTTCCACTAGTTGGTTCGATGATGGTAGCTCCTGGTTTGAGCACACCACTCTTCTCTGCTTCCTCTATCATGGCGAGTGCGATACGATCCTTCACACTTCCACCAGGGTTGAAAAACTCGACTTTAGCTACGACTGGTGCAGCAAGTCCTTTTTCCTGAGAATACTTACTAAGTTGCAACAATGGGGTGTTGCCTACGAGTTCTGTAAGTTGTTTTGCTATTTGTGCCATAATACTATATATGAGATTAAAGGATACTAATAAATTATAAATTAAAAAATAATTATGAATTCAGGGCTTGTTCTATGTCGGCGAGAATATCGTTGATGTGCTCTGTTCCGATTGACAGGCGGATGGTTGCAGGCGTGATGTGCTGATTCGCTAGTTCCTCTTCAGAGAGCTGTGAATGGGTTGTTGTGTAGGGATGAATCACAAGGCTCTTGACATCGGCGACATTGGCAAGGAGCGAGAATATCTGAAGGTTGTCGATGAATCGCCATGCTTCTTCCTGACCTCCCTTGATCTCAAATGTGAAGATAGAACCTGCGCCATTTGGGAAGTACTTCTTGTAAAGTTCATGATCCGGATGACTCACAAGCGATGGATGATTTACCTTTGCTACCTTTGGATGATTGTTAAGGAAATCAACGACCTTGAGTGCATTTGACACATGACGCTCAACTCTAAGAGAGAGAGTTTCAAGTCCCTGTAATAGTATAAACGCATTGAAGGGTGAAATTGTTGCACCAGTGTCGCGCAAAATTACGGCACGGATACGTGTAACGTATGCTGCAGCTCCCGCAACGTCTACAAATACAGCTCCATGGTATGATGGATCAGGCTTTGCAAGAGTTGGGAATTTGTCTGCGTTTGCCTTCCAATTGAACTTTCCTCCGTCAACGATAACACCACCGAGACTTGAGCCATGACCGCCAATGAACTTTGTAGCTGAATGTACCACAATGTCTGCTCCGTGTTCGATAGGACGGATAAGGAACGGAGTTCCGAATGTGTTGTCAACAATCAGAGGGATGTTGTGACGGTGAGCCACTTCTGCAACTCCTTCAATGTTGAGGATGTCACTGTTTGGATTGCCGAATGTCTCGGCATATACTGCTTTTGTGTTTGGTTGGATTGCTTTCTCAAGGCTTTCCAAATCGTTTACCTTTACAATTGTGTTGGAAATGCCAAGTGATGCAAGAGTATGAGTAATAAGATTATAAGAACCGCCATAGAGATTGTCGGCTGCCACAATATGGTCACCAGCTTGTGCAATGTTCTGAAGAGCATAAGTTACAGCTGCTGCTCCACTTGCAACGGCAAGTCCAGCTACACCACCCTCGAGGGCAGCCACTCGCTCTTCAAAAACACCCTGAGTGGAATTTGTGAGGCGGCCGTATATATTGCCGGCGTCACGCAACCCAAATCGGTCTGCTGCATGCTGTGAGTTGCGAAACACATAACTTGTTGTCTGATAAATGGGCACCGCGCGTGAATCGGTTGCAGGATCGGGCTGTTCTTGTCCAACATGAAGTTGGAGAGTTTCGAAATGAAGTTTTGTCTGTGCCATAATACTATAAAAATAAAAAAATTAATAATTACAAATTATGAATAATATTTGCGGGCGAACCGCGGAACTCGGTATGCTTTGTTTTTATTTTCGCTGCAAAGGTACGGAGTTAAGAAATATTCTCCAAATATATTTGTGTAATTGGAAAATTATTAATACTTTTGTAAAATATAAAGAATAAACAACTAACACATATCGAAATATTCACCTCTCAAAGAAAAAATATCCACAAAATGACTGAAACATTAGACGAAATCGACTTGCAGATACTTAAAATCCTACAAAGTAATGCAAAATTAACAACGAAAGAACTGGCAGAAGCAGTTAATCTGACCACAACTCCTGTATTTGAACGCCAACGACGCCTCGAACGGCATGGTTATATTAAAGGATATATCGCCGTGCTCGATGCCTACAAATTAAACCGTAGCATGCAGGTCTTCTGCAATGTGAAGTTGAAGCAAATCAACGCTGACATTGCCAAAGCTTTTGAAGAAAGAATCCGCCATATTCCCGATGTCGTAGAATGTTACAACACATCAGGTACCTTTGACTATATATTAAAGGTACGTGCGCGCGATATGAAGGCCTATCAGGAGTTCGTGCTTAACAAACTGGGCACAATCGATTCCCTTGCATCACTTGAGAGTACATTTGTGATGAGCGAAGTGAAAAATGCCAACGGCTTCAATTTCTAATCTGAAACAAGATTATCTCAAACAAATTTACTAACTTTGCAAATCAAACAAAAAACTACGACTTACAACAATGATACAATCAATGACGGGCTACGGGAAAAGCGTAGCAACATTTGAAGGCAAGAAAATTCACGTAGAGGTTAAGTCACTCAATAGCAAGGCACTCGACCTCTCTACCCGAATCGCCCCACTCTACAGAGAGAAGGAAATGGAGATTCGTCAATACATCGCCAAGCAATTGGAACGAGGGAAAGTGGATTTTGCCCTCTGGGTAGAGAAAAACGAATCTCAGGCTGCAGCACCTATCAACAAAGGTGTGGTAGCTACTTATTTTAACCAAATCAAGCAGATGTGCGAAGAAACAGGAATTCCCAAACCCACAGATTGGGTTCCCACCCTACTTCGCCTGCCCGACGCTATGACTTCTCTCGACGTTGAGCAACTGAGCGATGGCGAATGGGAAGTTACAATGAAAGCCGTTGAGGAAGCTGTTGAAAGACTCGTAGCATTCCGCAAACAGGAAGGTGCCGCATTGGAGAAGAAATTCAACGAGAAGGTTGATAATATAGAACAACTCCTTCGCAGCATCGAGCAGTTTGAAACCCTTCGTGTGGAGAAGATCCGCCAGCGCATCACCGACGGACTTGAAAGCCTTGCCGGAATTGATTACGACAAGAACCGTCTCGAGCAAGAGATGATTTACTACATTGAAAAACTCGATATCAACGAAGAGAAGCAACGTCTGCAAAACCATCTTAACTACTTCCGTGAAACGCTTCAAAACGGTCACGGACAAGGCAAGAAACTGGGATTCATCGCTCAGGAAATGGGTCGTGAAATTAACACTACCGGCAGCAAAAGCAACTTGGCTGAGATGCAAAACATCGTAGTCAAGATGAAGGACGAGTTGGAACAAATCAAAGAACAAGTTTTAAATGTAATGTAAAATGGGGAAGTCCGGAAAAGTGCTAATTATCTGTGCACCGAGCGGCACAGGTAAATCCACAATAATCAACTACTTACGTGAGCAAGGTATAGAATTTCACTTCTCCATATCCGCCACATCGAGAGCACCGAGAGGCAAGGAGCGCAACGGTGTGGAATACTTCTTCAAGACCGAAGAGGAATTCCGTCAACTGATAGCAAAAGATGCGTTCATAGAATGGGAAGAGGTGTTTGCCGGACAACTCTACGGAACTCTCAAGAGCGAAGTGGAGAAAACTCTGACTGAAGGCAACAACCTCGTCTTTGACGTGGACATTCACGGCGGACTACGCATAAAGGAATACTTCGGAGATCGGGCCTTGAGCATTTTCATCCTGCCACCAAGTATCGATGCACTTAGGGAAAGACTCGTAAACCGTGGCACAGAAACCATGGAAAAAATCGAGAAGCGAGTCGCACGTGCCGAATACGAAATCTCACGCGCCAAGGAATTCGACCGCCAGATTGTCAACGACGACCTTGAAAAGGCAGAGGCAGAAGTCCTCCAGATTGTCAACGATTTTCTGTCGGATGAAAAGGATAAGTGATGAAGAGGATTGGCATATTCGGAGGTTCGTTCAATCCAATCCACAAAGGACACGTAGGTTTGGCAGAACAAGTCTGCAAGAAGGGACTTGTAGATGAAGTGTGGCTGATGGTTTCACCATTGAACCCGCTCAAGCAAAACGAACAGAGCGACATCATTCCATTTGCCAATCGCCTGAAATTGGCAAAGTTAGCCACAGCAAACCATACAAACATCGTTGTTTCCGATTTCGAAGCAAAACTGCCGCAACCTTCATACACTATCACCACACTAAACCAATTGCAGAAGACCTATCCCGGAATCAGCATATCATTGATTATCGGTGAGGACAACTGGCAAAGGTTCGGCCGCTGGTACAAGAGTGATGAGATTCGTGCACACCATGACATTATAGTCTATGGACGCAACGAGTCGGCATTCATTGACCTCCACCACCCCGACAACACCACAGAGCACTTTTCAGACATTCCAATCTACGATATTTCCAGCACAGCCATACGCAAGTCATTGCGTGAAGGAAAGACGGATTTAGCACGTAAATGGCTACACAAGGATGTCTACAACTACATACTTCAGCAAAATTTGCTTGAAAATGTTTAGTATATTCTTTTTTTATCGTATCTTTGCAACTTGATGTAATAACACTACCTAAGTAATAGATGAAACACTTGATTATAATTGGTGCAGGAGGAATGGGTCGCACATACTTCGACATGGCACGTGAAAGCGTCGGCTATGGCGAGGTTTTTGACATCAAAGGCTATTTAGACGACAACACAGCAGCACTTGATGGATTCAAAGGCTACCCTCCAATGCTTGGAAAGATTAGCGATTATCAGGTGGAAGACGGCGATGTATTTGTTTGCAGCGTAGGCGGCGACATTCGTAAACAATTAATGGAAATGATCCTCTCCCGTGGAGGTAAATTCATGACCATGATTCACCATACGGCTCGAATCGGCACAAACGTTGAAATCGGAGAAGGTACTGTAGTAGGTGCGTTCACTACAATCGGTTCAGAAGCCAAAATCGGTAAATGCAATATGATTCAGTCCTATGTGGTAATAGGTCACGACTCTGTCATTGGAGACATGAACAGAATTGACACTCATGCCACCATCGTTGGCGGAGTACACATAGAAAACGAAACAAACATCTACACAGCAGCCGTTATCAACCACGGAGCAACCGTTGAATCAAATGCGCGTGTTGCTGCATGCAGTTTCGTAATACGAACAGTGAAGAGCGGCACACTCGTAATGGGCAATCCTGCTAAGACAATGAAATTATGACTATACAAGAATTTATAGACAACGTAACTGATCAGTTCCCCTCACTCAGCGAGGAACTACTCCCGGAGACCCGATTCAGGGAAATGCCAGAGTGGTCCTCGCTAGAAGCCTTACTTATCATCACCATGGTGGATGAGGAATACGGCATTGTACTTCCACCAGATGAAATGCGGAAGACACAAACTATTCAGGAACTCTACGACCTTGTAGTTTCAAAGCTATGATAAGCTACAATCCATTCAGTCTTGAAGGCAAAACAATTCTAATAGCTGGCGCATCGGGAGGTATCGGTCGCGCCACTGCTGTTGAATGTGCACGTCTGGGCGCAAGGGTGATTCTCTCTGCACGAAATGAGACTTCTCTCAAAGACACACTCTCACTTCTTGAAGGCAAAGAACACTGCATCATGCCATGCGACATGACAAGCAACGACGACAAAGAGCAACTTGCTAGCAACTGCCCCGAGCTGGATGGTATAGTATATGCAGCAGGAATAAGCAAACTCAAACCCATTCAAGCAATACGTCCTCAGGATTTGCAGGAAGTATTCGATGTGAACACATTTGCACCGATTCTGCTGACACGCCAAATGATTAAAGCAAAGAAACTCCGCAACGGAGCTTCCGTTGTTCTCATTTCATCTATTTCAGGTAATGGCAATACAGCTGTAGGACTGACCGCCTACGGTTCTTCAAAGGCTGCATTGACAAGTTTTGCGAATTACGCAGCTCTGGAATTCAGCAGCCGTAATATACGTGTAAACACTGTGCTGCCAGGCAGGATAGAGACAGAACTCATCAACAGCGGTTCACTCAGCAGCGTTGACAGAGAACAAGATTTGCAGAAATACCCATTGCACCGATACGGTGAACCAGCAGAAGTGGCACAGGCATGCTGCTACCTGCTCTCGGATGCCACAAAGTGGATGACCGGCACTTCTATCAAACTTGACGGTGGACGCTCCCTCATATAACTTTTTATACCTATGATCGCAAAGTTACTTCATAATAAAGTCTGCATTGTGACTGGTGCAGCACAGGGAATTGGAAGAGCCATAGCTGAACAGATGGCTATGGACGGTGCAATTGTGTATGCCACCGACATGAAGGAAGGAGCGATGAATGATTGGGCAACCCTGTTGTCAAAGAAAGCAGAAACCAAGGTACAGCCACTCTACTTCGACGTTACCGACAGTGCTTCTGTGAAAAATAACCTCCAGGCAGTTTACAAGCAAGAAGGCAGAATCGATGTTCTTGTCAACAATGCAGGAATGGTAATCAACCGCAAGCTTGGAATGATTACACGCGACGAGACAGAGACCATGTTCAGAGTCAACGTCATTGCCGTTCTCGAACTCATCAGCCTTGTCAGCCGCCTTATGTCCCGCAACGGAGGAGGCAGCATTGTAAACATTGCATCAGTAACAGCAGTTCTTGGTTCTGCAGGGCAAGTAGCTTATTCTGCCAGCAAGGGAGCCATTATTGCGATGACGAAATCCGCAGCCAAAGAACTTGCTCCACAGAAGATAAGAGTGAATGCGGTGGCTCCTGGCATCATCAAAACCGAACGATTCGAAGAACTTTATCAAGCAAACGGCGAGGAAATTGAAGAACGCATCAGCCGCATAGCATTGGGACGCCTCGGCACAGGAGCCGACATTGCCAATGCCGTCAGTTTCCTCGCAAGCGACAGAGCCGAATACATTTCAGGACAGATTCTTGGTGTAGACGGTATGGCTTCGATTTAAGAATATCAAGGCATGATTCTGAACATTGACCGAATAGCACCTGACCAGCTGGCAGCCATTGACTCCAACGGCTACACTCTCACCTATGGAGCTATATGCAAGAAAGCTCAGGAATTGCAAGCAGTGTTTGCACAAAGGCAGCTCTGCTTCATGCTTGTTAGCAACACCTGCAAGTCAATGCTTCACATCATGGCTGCAATTGCCAGTCAGCGTCTTGTTCCGCTGATTCTCAACCTCCACACCGACGACACGCTTCTCCAGAATCTTGTAGAAAACTACAAGCCTGCATTCATCTATTCCGATGAAAAAGGACTAACTCCTACAAGAAATGCTTCACCGGCACTACATCCAGAGCTTTCCCACCTGTTACCCACGTCGGGAAGCACTGGAAGCCCTAAGCTGGTACGTCACAAATACGAAAACATTGAAGCTTCCGCACTCAATATCTCCACATTCTTTGAGCTTAAACCAAAAGACCGTCCGCTGCTGGTACTTCCACTCTACTACACCATGGGATTGTCGGTAGTGTTCTCTCACCTCAAAGTCGGAGCCACAATTCTTCTTACCGACTGTAGCATGACAGACGCTTTGTTCTGGAAATTCTTCAAGGAAGAACATGCAACCAGTTTCACAGGAGTGCCGTACAGCTATCACATACTCTCACTCATGAGATTCTTCCGCATGCAGCTTCCAGATCTGGAACTGCTCACTCAAGGCGGAGGCAAGATGCCCGAAAAACTCAACCGGCAATTTGCTGAATACTGCCAAAGTACAGACAGACGCTGGATTGCCACCTATGGTCAGTCGGAATGTACTGCACGTATGGCATACCTGCCTGCAAAATGGGCAACAGAGAAGATTGGCAGCATTGGAATTTCCGTACCCAATGGAGAACTTTCCCTTATTGACAGCAACGGGAATACCATCACCGCACCTCATACAGAAGGAGAAATGTGCTACCGAGGCAAGAACGTTACTATGGGGTACGCACTCTGTCAGGATGATCTGGCAAAAGGTGATGAGCGTAACGGATTCATCAGGACAGGCGACTTGGCATATCGTGACGAAGACGGCTGTTACTACATTGTCGGACGAATGGGCAGATTCCTCAAATTGTTTGGTATGCGCATAGGTCTTGACGAATGTGAACGGATTGTCGAATCGGAGTGTGAAGTGGAATGTGCATGCGTGGGCAATGATGAGATAATGAAAGTCTATATCAATGACGCCAAGAAGATTCAGGATGTCAAATCCCTGCTGATTCAGAGGCTTAGCCTCGTTGCAACAGCCTTGGACGTGGTTGCCATTGACAACATTCCAAAGAACTCTACAGGAAAGAAATTGTACAGCAATCTCATGTAGATTAAGGAATCAACAACAGAAGAATCCACCGCAGTTTTTTTAGGACACAAAATAATTCAAATTTTATTCACAGAATCTATACGAAACAATCTGCATGTTTCGTTATTATAGCTAAAAGCTATAATTTTTTGTCATGACCAATATAGAGACCTTACAGAATATCTTTGTTGATGTTTTCGGAGACGTAAGCAGCAAGCTCGGTGACGACTTCACAAAAGACAATGTGGACGGATGGGATTCTGTGCACCAGCTCAATATCATTGCCCTTATTGAGGACAACTTCGACCTGATGTTAGATCCCGAAGACATAATTGCCTGCACTTCCTACAATTCAGCAAAGGAAATCCTAAGCAAATACAATGTTGAAATCTAAAAACAGAACTTGACAAGTGGCACTCTGGAATATAAATAATGTACGCATAGCAGGCGTCTCAGCATGTGTTCCCAAGAACATTGTCAAAACCGCTGATTTGGGTATTCTCACCGCAGAGGAATCAGAGGTGTTCAACAACACTGTAGGAATTCGCGAACGACGACTGGCTACGGATGACGTATGTGCTTCGGACATGTGTCAGAAGGCAGCCGAGACCCTGATCCAGGAATTAGGATGGGAAAAAGACAGCATAGACGCACTTATCTTCGAATCCGTAACCGGCGATTATCGTACTCCACCAACCTCATGTCTGTTACAAAGCCGGATGGAGCTGAGCGAGAACTGCTTCTGCCTCGATTTGCCTATGGGTTGTTGCGGATGCATGTATGCCATAACCGTAGCAGGAAACCTGCTTCAAAGCGGCAGCATACGCCGTGCACTTCTCCTCGTTGGCGACACAGCTCTGAGAATGGGATCGATGAATGACAAATCACGTGTGCCTCTATTTGGAGACGGTGCAACAGCCTTGGCTCTTGAATTCGACACCGAAGCTTCACCAATAGTAATTGATTTCCATACCGACGGCAGCAGCTACGAAGCTCTGTACACTCCCCACGGAGGCTATCGCCATCCCTTCACAGCAGAATCACTTGTCGAGGAGGATTTCGGCAACGGCATTCACCGCGCTCCTATGCACACTCTGATCGACGGCATGAAAGTGTTCACTTTTGCTATTTCCAAGCCACCACGTTCTGTTCAGCAGTTTATGGAAGAACAGAATCTTGACAAGGACAATGACATAGATTTCTTCCTCATTCACCAAGCCAACAAACTCATAGTTGACCGCGTAGTCAAGAAACTGAAACTGCCTGTAGAGAAAGTGCCTTATAACCTTGAGAAATTCGGAAATCTAGGCGGAGCATCAATTCCTTCACTCATGGTTACACGCCTAAGGAAACGTCTTCAGTCTTCAGAACCATCTACCCTTCTTTGTTCTTCATTCGGACTTGGACTAAGCTGGGGAACAATGCTTGTGAAAATGAACAATGTTGTAATTCCAGAACTTATAGAAATATAATGTACGCAAACTATATTAAACGTATACTTGATTTCCTCTGTGCCTTAATTGGGCTTATTCTCACAGGATGGCTGATACTACTTACTGCTATCTTGCTGTATTTCGCCAATAAGGGAGGCGGAGTATTCTTCACACAACATCGTCCAGGCAAAGACACCAATGTCTTCAAACTGCTTAAGTTCAAGACCATGACCGACGAACGGGACGAAAACGGGAAACTGCTTCCCGACAAATACCGTCTCACACACATAGGCAGAATCATACGTTCACTTTCTTTGGACGAATTGCCACAACTGATAAATGTACTGAAAGGCGACATGTCGCTTATAGGTCCTCGTCCTCTGCTCACCAAGTACCTCCCACTCTACACACCCGAGCAGATGCGTCGTCACAATGTACGCCCAGGTATTACAGGCTGTGCTCAGGTCAATGGAAGAAACGCCATCACCTGGAAGAAGAAATTTGAATACGATGTCTGGTACGTAGATCATATCAGTTTCTGGGTTGATGTCAGAATTCTCTTCCTTACCATCAAGAAAGTATTTATCCGCGAAGGAATTTCTGCAGAAGGTGAAGCAACCATAGCCGCATTCGACGGAACAAATTAAATATGAGCATACGACAGAAACTTTGGAATAAACTCAGCAATGCCTATCCTGCATATCTGCGCAAGATGTACGGCATGCATATCGGCAAGGATGTGAGGATTTCTTACAAGGCACGTCTTGATAAGAGTATCAATCCTCACGGCATCCATATCAACGACGGCGCATGGATATTGGCTGGTGCTTACGTATTAGCTCACGACCATTGTCGTTCCCTGCGCACAGACACGTACATTGGGAAGCACTGCATAATCTCCATCAATGCCATCATTATGCCTGGAGTAAGAATTGGCAATGAAGTTGTTGTTGGAGCTGGCAGCGTAGTAACCAAGGATATTCCTGATAATTGTATCGTAGCCGGTAATCCAGCCCAAGTTATCAAGACGGGAGTTAAGATTAAGAACGGAAAGATTCTTACGCAAGAATAATTCCTGAATTTACCTTAGAATGTGTAAGTGAAATTCACGTGAAAACGTGAGTTCTGCGGCAACTCCTCCAAAGGAATGGAAACAAGAGGCTGAACACTGAGGCTTCCATAATTCTGGCTCATAATAAAGAAACGGAAACCACAGCGAAGACGTTGCTCACTCTGACGGTATTCAGGAATGGTAGTGTACTCACTAACGAATGATATAGAACGGCACAAATGTGTTTCAAAGCCTGCTGCAAAGCAGGTTTTGTATTTTAATGTAGTATCATAGTGAGGATTGACTGATGCATAGATATTTGTGCGACCTGTTGCCTTCTCATTGTTGCCATGGAAGATATTTGCATTGGCTGTAACTACAGCTCCCATATCCTGGTACGATCCGTTGTACGTAGTGCCAAAATAGGCTTCACCACTTAGATTGATTCTGCTTGTCAGTTGCAGTGGTGAGTATATGCCATAAAGACGGATGTGCTGGCACTGAAGTTTCTCCGCAAAGAGACTTTGTTCGACAGCCACAGCAGTATGATTGGCAAAGGTGTATTGTACGCTTGCGAAATGGCTGTTACGAAATCCAACGCTTATCTGGGCATTGCTTTTCACTAGCACAGCCATGAGCATGAATAATAATATGCAGCAACGTTGTTTCATAGAAGATGTTGTTGAAGAAGACGAGTAAGGACTTCATAACCTGCATCACATGGATGAACTCCGTCGTGGGTATACTCGTCGAGCATAATCCCTTCGTTGTCGCTCAATGGAGTGTATGCATCTATGAATTTCCATCCGTGCAACTGTGCAGATTGCTGAAGACAAAGGTTAATTTCACGGATATATGAATTGGAGAAATCGGAGTCTGTATTTGCGTCTCTGCCTCTCGGAAGTATTGAGATGATGTAAACCTTCGAAGCATCAAGTGCTTCAACTGCTAATTCATAGCGGTTGACATAATTGCTAATTGCAGTTTCCCTGCTGTTCAGTTCAGCAGCTGCTTTAACTATGCTATAGAGGTCATTGGTGCCTGTCATGACGACTGCTGTGCTTTCATGGAATCTGCCTGCGTACTTCTCTACATGCTGGATTCCACTGCTTGATTTCCCATAATTGTGTGTAATGAGTGTCGGAAAAGAGCGGTGCAAATCCCATATCTCAATAATAGAGTCACCGATGAAATTGATTGTATCATCTTCATCCTTGCTGCAAGATGCCACACTTTGGCATAATGCAAGCAAGAGAAGAGTATGAGTAATTTTTCTCAAATCAATGCTGATTTAATGGTTTCAATGATGAAATCCACCTGCTCATCTGTCACCATCGGTCCTGATGGCAAGCACAATCCCTGACGGAAGAGTGATTCAGACACACCGTTGGTGTATTGCGGACATGCCTTGAAAACAGGCTGAGCATGCAGGGGTTTCCATAATGGACGAGATTCTATGCCGGCATCGTTAAGCACCTTGCGCATAGCTTCAACGTTGTTGTTTGGTTCAAGGTCGGTGTGAACGAAACTTGCATGATGTGTCACTCCGGCTGCTCCACCTATAGCTCCGCTTACAACTGTATCGTAAGCTGTATCCTGTCCCTTTATTTTCAGATCCGGACTGAGGAGGATGGTGCTGAGCCAGAAGTTGGAATTATGATGTGGTGTAGGATTGTCGTGGAATGTAATTCCTGGAACATTGGCAAATGCTTCCTTGTATCTCATGGCGATATGTCTGTGCCACTTGATATGGTCTTCAAGCACTGTCATCTGTCCTCTGCCTATTCCTGCACAGATATTTGACATGCGGTAGTTGTAACCGATTTTCTCATGCTGGTAGTAAGGATATGATTCCCTTGCCTGAGTTGCATAGAACATTGTTTGGGCTTTTTCCTCTTCGCTGCCGCAGATCAATGCTCCACCACCAGAGGTTGTAATCATCTTATTTCCGTTGAAGGAAATAATACCGTAACGTCCGTATGTTCCAGCATATTTTCCATCGAACTGACTTCCCAGTGCCTCAGCTGCATCTTCTACAAGAGGGATGTTGTATTTGTCACAGACAGAAATGATTTCGTCTATTTGTGGAGGCATGCCGTAGAGATGAACCAGCACTACAGCCTTTGGGTATTTACCTGTCTGCTGCTTGCGGTCAAGGATTGCTTTTTCCAGAAGTTCAGGTGACATATTCCATGAACCTGGTTCAGAATCTACGAATACTGGAGTTGCACCCTGATAAACGATAGGATTGGCTGAAGCACAGAATGAAAAGCTCTGGGTAATGACTTCGTCACCGCTCTGCACTCCGCAGTTGACAAGAGCCAAGTGTACTGCAGCTGTTCCAGACGACAATGCAACAAGATGTTTTGAAGGATCGAGGAACGACTTCAATTCTTCTTCAAAGGCGTCGACATTAGGTCCAAGTGGAACTACCCAGTTGGTGTCGAAAGCGTCTTTTATATATTGTTGTTCCTTACCCGACATGTGGGCTAAACATAGGTAGATTCTCTGCATATATTGTCGTATTTGATTTCATTACATTATTATTAATTATATTAACGAAATCAACTGTGTTTTTATTGTTAAATTATTTGGCAAATTATCACATCTATTCACACTTCTTACACACAATGCCCGGAACTTGGCACAGACAACACCAAGTTCCGGACTTTATGTATCGTAAAAGTATGCTCTGAGATTGTTTTTATTCCAGACCGAAGAGGTGCTTCAAACCACCGTCCACACCACTGAATCCCATAAATGCCATTGAGAGCAAACCGGCAGTGATGAGAGCGATTGGCATTCCTTCAACAGCTTTTGGCACCTTGTTCATTGCAAGCTGCTCACGCAGACCTGCAAAGAGTACCATTGCAAGGAAGAAGCCAAGAGCGGTAGAAACGGCGTAGACAACTCCTTGAAGCAGGGTGTAGTCCTTCTGAATCACAAGGATTGCCACACCAAGGATGCAGCAGTTTGTGGTGATGAGAGGAAGGAATACGCCTAATGCCTGATAAAGGCTTGGAGACACTTTCTTGAGGATGATTTCCACCATCTGCACCAAGGCTGCAATCACAAGGATGAATGCAATGGTTTGCAGATATCCGAGATTATTGGGGTCAAGAACAAACTTCTGGATGAGGTAAGTTACTATTGTGGCCAGTGTGAGCACGAAGGTCACAGCCAGTCCCATACCCGAAGCTGTGGATACTTTCTTTGACACTCCGAGGAACGGACAGATGCCCAAGAACTGTGACAGTACGATATTGTTTACGAATATCGCTGTGATGAATATAAGAATGTATTCCATAATCAAGCCTTTCTAAGTTTGTTAACTATTGCGATAAGATAGCCGAGGGCAATGAATGCACCTGGTGCAAGCACGAAGAGAAGCATGCCGTAGTTCTCACCTTGGAGAGTGAATCCGAAGATAGCTCCTGTGCCGAGGAATTCACGCATGGCACCAAGCAATGTGAGTGCAAGTGTGAAACCTATACCGATACCAATGCCGTCAAAGATTGAGGCAATAGGTGAATTCTTTGCTGCAAATGCTTCTGCGCGTCCAAGGATGATACAGTTCACCACTATAAGCGGGATGAAGAGTCCGAGGGTGGCGTAGATGTCTGGCAAGTATGCCTGCATCACCATCTGTAGGATGGTAACGAGTGATGCAATCACCACGATATAGGATGGGATGCGAACCATATCAGGGACGATGTTCTTGATCAGCGAGATGATGAAGTTGCTGAGGATAAGCACAAACATCGTGGCAAGTCCCATTGACATACCGTTAATAGCTGACGATGTGGTTCCAAGTGTTGGGCACATACCAAGAAGAAGGACAAAGGTCGGGTTCTCCTTGATGATACCGTTCATCAATACTTTAAAGTTACTCATAAGTCTTTGTCTCCTTTCTTATTGGTTTTTAATACAATCGTTGAATGCATTCTGGACGGCAAGCAGGAAAGCACGTGATGTGATTGTAGAAGCGGTAATGGCGTCCACATCATCCTTGTCACCTGTATCCTTAGTTACCTTCAGTTCACGCTGTCCGGGGTTACGGCCGATGATATTGCTCTTTTTACCCTTCTCTCCCTGCTGGAACCATGTTCCTGCCTTGGCTCCAAGTCCAGGAGTCTCTGCATGTTCGAGAATGGTATACCCCATGATATTGCCTTCGTTGTCGAAACCGACGAGGACTTTCAGAGGTCCGCCGAATCCGTTGGTTGTGCTCTGTACAGCTGTTCCGAGTTCTGACTTGAAGACGGTGTAAGCACCTTTCTCTTCAGTAGTGTACTCGAAGTCTGCATTTGCATCCACTCCCATCACTTCCTTGATACCTTTTGCAAGGTTCTCTGCATTGATTTTCTCAATCTGAGGAGCTGTGACTGAATTGATGTATGCAAGTGCGAAACCTGCTACTATGGCGATGCCGGTGAGGACAAGCACCATATTCATTAATGATGACTTAAGCTTCTTCATTTCTTAACCTCCCCGAATCGTTTTGGTTTACAATAGTTGTTGATAAGAGGCACGAACGCATTCATGATGAGGATTGCGAACGACATACCTTCAGGGTATGCTCCCCACGTACGGATGACGATGGTGAGGAAGCCGATGGCTACACCGTAGATAAGCTGTCCTTTCTTCGACATAGGTGAAGTGACATAGTCAGTTGCCATGAAGATGGCACCAAGCATGAGACCACCGCTGAGGAGGTGAACAGAAGGTGTTGCATAAGCAGGATTAGCCCAGTGCAGGAGTGCTGCACAAACTGCTACTGTTCCGAGAATGCTGACTGGAATATGCCAAGTGATGATTCTGCGAACAAGCATATATACAAATCCTACAAGGAGTGCGAGGGCGCAGACTTCGCCGAGTGAACCTCCCATCTTACCGATGAGCATGTCCCAAAGATCCATATCCACTGCTTCGCCATGCTTGATGAGGGCAAGTGGTGTAGCTGCGGTCTGTCCGTCGATAGCAGCGTCGGCAATAGTGGAGAATCCCAAGTTCGGAACTGGCCAAGTGGTCATCTGCACAGGAAATGAGATGAGCAGGAATGCACGTCCTGCGAGTGCAGGGTTGAAGAGGTTGCATCCAAGACCGCCGAATGTCATCTTCACTACTCCTATAGCGAACAAAGCGCCAAGGATAACAATCCATACAGGAAGGTTGGAAGGGAGATTGAATGCAAGAAGTACACCAGTGAGGATGGCGCTTCCGTCACAAATACTTGTTTGCGGATTCTTTAGCATGTACTTGTTAATAGCCCATTCAAAGAATACGCATGAGGCAACCGACACTGCAGTCACCAATATAGCACCAAGTCCGAAATAGATGAACGAGCACAACATGGCAGGAACAAGTGCGATGAGCACACCGTACATATTCTTGCTCACAGAGTCGCCCGAGTGGACGTGTGGTGACAATGATACTGTTAATTTATTCATATGTTTGAACTTTTTCGTCTATGAGTTTCATCGAACTTAAGAACTTAAGAACTTAAAAACTCAAAAACTTATTATGCTTTTGCTTTACGAGCGTGAATGATACCTAATACTGTTGACTTGCCGAGGCGTACATAGTCGAGCAATGGACGGTGCGACGGACAGGTGAACTGACATGAGCCGCATTCGATACAGCTGACCACGTCTTCCTTCTCCAGTCGTTCCCAGTCGTGCATCTCTGCCAGTTTGGAGAGGAGGAACGGTTCCAGTCCCATTGGGCAGGCACTAACACACTTAGCACAACGGATACATGGCTGTGCCTCTGCACGCTTAGCCTCTTTTTCGTTCATCAGCAGCACACCTGACGAGCCTTTGCAGATAGGCACTTCGGTATTGATGAGTGCCTTACCCATCATCGGTCCGCCACCGATCAGTTTGCCTGTGTCTTCCGGCATACCTCCGCAGGCGTCGATAAGCTGGCTCATCGGTGTTCCCATACGTACGAGGAAGTTACTTGGATGTGCCAGGCTCTTACCTGTAACGGTAACGACACGTTCGAAAAGTGGTTTGTTCTTCATAACAGCCTCATAGACAGCGAATGCAGTTCCCACATTCTGAAGGATTGCTCCAACACTAACCGGCAATGCTGGAGGAGCTGGCACCTGACGGCCGACTACGGCGTCGATAAGCTGCTTCTCACCTCCCTGAGGATATTTCACCTTAAGAGGAACTATCTCGATATCGCCTTCGTGAATGAACTTCATTGTCTTCGACTTCATCAGTTCGATTGCATCGGGCTTGTTGTTCTCAATTCCAATGTAAGCCTTGCCTACATTCATTGCCTTCATGAGGAGAGTGACACCAACGAGGATTTCGTCGGCATGCTCCAGCATCAGGCGATGGTCGGCAGTGAGGTATGGCTCACACTCCACAGCGTTGATGATAATCCACTCTGGCTTTGATCCTGGAGGAGGAGACAGCTTCACGTGGGTCGGGAAACAAGCGCCTCCCATACCAACGATACCTGCATTCTTGATTTTCTCCTTTATCTCGTCAGCTGTCAGTTCACGACGATCCTTCAATGTAACCAGGTCGGCAGAGCGATCAATACCCTCTTCCCACTCGTCTCCTTCAACAGTAATGTATATAGCTGGCTTGGCATAACCGCTGGCGTCAACCACGGTGTCAACTTTCAGCACAGTACCTGAAACCGAAGAGAAGATAGGTGCTGACACGAAACCACCTGCTTCTGCAATCATGGTACCCACTTTCACCTTGTCGCCTTTGGCAACGATGGCTTTGGCAGGTGCACCGATATGCTGGCTCAAGGGGAACACGGCCACCTTAGGCAGCTCGGCAACCTTGATGGGTTCGGCGGCTGACAGTTTATTCTCTGCTGGATGTACTCCACCAATTCTAAATGTCTTCATGCTTATTTCGTTTTAATTCCCAATAAAATTTGCTGTGAAACAGGCAACGATGCTTCGTAGTTGTGCTCCACCTTCTCAATAGTCTCGTTTTTACCTTCACCCTGAACCAGGTCAACTGTTCCTGCAAGCATATACTGCTGCGATGGCAGCAATGGTGCATCGAACTTAACCTCGATTGGTTTGTCGTAAGGACGGGTGTTGGTGTTCTTCACTGCAGGAGCACTGGATTCACTCTTTGCAGCGGCAGCTGGCTTAGCTGCAGCGGGCTTCTTCTCGATCTTCTTGCGTGGTTCTCCCAGCATGATGATACAAGCCTTTGGACATGCTTCCTCGCAGGCACGGCATGAGATACATTTCTCTGCATCGATGTATGAGAGGTTGTTCTCCACTGTGATGGCATCAGCGCCACACACTTGCTTACACTTGCTGCAACCGATACATGAAGCTGCACATGCCTTGTTTGCCGCAGCACCCTTGTCCTTGTTCATACAAGTCACAACCATTCCTTGCTTCTGGTCGTCAACTTGACGGATCTCGATGATGTTGCGAGGACAAGCCTTGGCACATGCTCCGCAGGCTGTACACTTAGCGCGGTCCACCTCTGGCAGACCTGTCTCAGGATTGATGCTGATAGCACCGAACTGACATGCTGCCACACAGTCACCACAGCCGAGACAGCCGTATGCACAGGCTGTTTCACCCATGCAGGTGGTGTTGGCGATGCGACATGTCTGTACACCATCATAACTAACAAGGCGCGGACGGTTCTCGCACGTGCCATTACAACGGACAACAGCCACCTTTGGTGCGGCTGCCGCAGCTGCCTGCAAACCAAGAATGGCTGCAACCTTATCCATACATGGCTGTCCGCCTACCGGGCAGAAGAGGCTTCCAAGTTCACCGGCTTCGTCAGCAGCCTTTACACAAGCTGATGCCATACCGCCACATCCTGGGAATCCACAACCACCGCAGTTGGCTCCAGGCAACACTTCGTTTACCTGACCGATGCGTGGATCTTCCTTAACTGCGAATTTCTTGGCAGTGAAGAACAGCACGAGGGCTGCTATCAATCCTACTGATCCAAGAACAATCACAGCGATTAGAATTACGTTCATAAATTATTATTTTAGTTTTAAGTTAATTTTTAGTTCTTTAGTTTGTAAATTTTAAGTTTTTGAGTTTTTAAGGTAAAATGTTATCGACTTTAGTCGCTTCGGGCAAAGCTCCAAAGAATTCTTCACTCTTCATTACTCTATCCAAAAGGAGAAATGTCTGCTCAGTCTGTTTTTGAAACATGCAAGCAAGGCGTAGTAAACAGCGAGGATTCCAAGTGCGCCAAGTATGGATGCAAGTTCGCCAAGACCGAGGACATTCAGCGCCGCAACAATCCACAGCACCATAATCACCAGTGGCAAACCGAAAGCAAGCCATACAGCGTTTCTGCCCATAGTCAGGGAGCCGCAAACCACCACTTCATCACCCACTTTATGATTTCCCATGGCATTCCATACGTCAATCACTTTCTCCGTTGCTTCGGCTGATGCACACATTGCCTTCACCTGACACGAACTGCATGCAGAGGTTTGAAGAATCCTAACACGCACGTGTCCATTTTCTACGCTTTCTACAACTCCCTCATGGGTGATTTTTCCTTTATCATGCATGAGTTTTTAAGTTAATAAAATTCATCTCGCAAATTTAGCATTAATTTTTGTTTCGACAAAATTTTATGCAGGTTTTATGCATCAATGGCTGCTCAGGCGTATTTGCGTGGCAGTCGCCACCACACACATACTATAATAGTCAGGGCAAGGGCAAAGGGATAGAACAGATACTGGATAATGGCTACAGGGCTGACCGATGCAAGTCCTGCCGCTATCAATATCTGAGCGCCATAGGGCAGCAACCCCTGGGTAACGCACGAGGCCGTATCCAGGATACTTGCGCTCTTACGCTTGTCCACACCGAATTTGTTTGCTATGTCGTAGGCAATCGGTCCTGCCGTCATGATTGCAACCGTATTGTTTGCAGTGCAGATGTTCACAAGGCAGACGAGCAAGGCTATGCTCATTTCCGCACCGCGTTTTCCCGAGATGCGCCACGTTATCGCCTTGATGATATACTCCACCCCGCCGTTATGACGGATTATGGCGAGCATACCACCAGCAAGCAGAGTCATAATCAGCAGCTCGGACATACCGGTCATTCCGTCAGCCAAAGCGTGGAACCACCCGAACACATCATAGTCGCCCAAGGCTATCCCGATGACTCCGCTCAGGCACAGTCCTATAACCAGTACCAGCAGCACGTTCACGCCCATGATAGCCGACACTATCACGACCATATAGGGTATGACTTTCCAGAAATTCACATCACCCGCTTCCTCCACTTCCTCCACACTTCTTCCAAGATAGTAGTAAAGCACTATCATCAGTAGGGCTGCAGGCATCACTATGCGAGAATTCACCCTGAACTTATCGCTCATCCGGCAATGCTGTGTCTGCGTAGCAACAATCGTCGTGTCGCTTATGAACGAGAGATTATCTCCGAAATAAGCACCTCCAACCACTATTGCCACAGCCAGCGGCACAGCCACATTCGAGCTATTGGCTATACCTACAGCCACGGGAGTCAAGGCGGCGATGGTTCCCACAGACGTACCAATTGACAGGGAAATCAGACACGACGCTATGAACAGACCGGGCAGCAGAAACGATGAAGGCAGACACCAGAGGGTGAGATTCACCACAGCGTCCACCGACCCCATCTTCTCAGCCGAATTGGCAAAGGCACCGGCAAGCAGGAATATCCACAGCATCAGCATCATGTTGCCGTTTCCCGCACCCTTGGCAAAGATCTCAAGTCTCTCGTTCACCGTACCCTTAGTGATGAACACCGCATAGACGGACGACACCAGAAAAGCCACAGTAATCGGGACTATGTAGAAATCCCCTGCCACCACACTTGCCACCAGGTAGAGGCAAAGCAGGAGAATCAGCGGAGATAAAGCCTTCAATGCCTTCACAGAGTCACACCGTTTTTGAAAATTGCAATTTCCTGATAATTCTTACGTTCGTTCCATGTAGTTTCACCGTTAGCCACAGCCACCACCTTGTTCACAAATTCCGCAAAGACCTGCTGCATGCTTTTTCCTTCCACGAGGGTACCGGCATTAAAGTCAATCCACATGGGTTTACGGCTTGCAAGAGTGGAGTTGGTGGAGATTTTCACTGTCGGAACGAAAGTGCCAAAAGGAGTACCGCGTCCCGTGGTGAACAGCACCATGTGGCATCCGCTCGCAGCCAATGCTGTCGATGCAACCAAGTCGTTACCCGGAGCCGAAAGCAGGTTAAGCCCCTTGGTCTCAAGGCGCTCACCGTAAGCCAGTACACCCCTCACCGCACTCTTGCCGCACTTCTGTGTGCATCCCAGAGCTTTGTCCTCAAGAGTGGAGATACCGCCCTTCTTGTTTCCTGGAGAAGGATTCTCACCCACAGGTTCACCATGACTCAGGAAATAGTCCTTGAAATCATTGACCAGCTTCACAGTCTGGTTGAAAAGCGACTCGTCAGCACACCTGTTCATTAATATCGTTTCCGCCCCGAACATCTCCGGAACTTCGGTCAGTACAGTTGTCCCGCCCTGTGACACCACATAGTCGCTCAGCACGCCAAGCAGCGGATTGGCTGTAATGCCCGAGAAACCATCGCTTCCGCCACACTTTAGACCTATGCGAAGTTCACTTAGAGGCACATCCTGCCGCACGTCACCATGCATCTGTGCAGCAAGTTCACGCAGCATCTTCATACCCTCCTCCACTTCATCGCCATCAACTTCCTGAGTCACCAGCAGCTTCACACGGCTTTGGTCGTAGTCACCCAGTAGCTTCACGAAATCGCGTGGCTGATTATTCTCGCAACCAAGACCCACTATCAGCACACCGCCAGCGTTGGGATGCAGCACAATGTCGCGAAGCACCTTGCGTGTATTCTCATGATCCTCGCTCAGTTGTGAACAACCATAGTTATGTGGAAAAGCTGCAACTCTGTCAATTCCAGCCACCTTTACATCTTCTGAAGTATTGCTTAAACCCAATTCAATTTTAATTATGTCAGCCAATTGATTAACAATTCCATTTACGCAACCAACAGTAGGCACAATCCACAGCTCATTTCTGATTCCTACATCGCCGTTTCGTCTGCGGTAACCCTTGAACGAAACGGGCAATCCCTCCACGTTTACATCCACCTTTGCGTCCTCACCTTTGGCAATCTGTTCGGCAGTAAACACAGGCTTGTACTCATAGCTAAGAAGTCCCTTCAGATTGGTCTTGATGTGGCGGTCATCCACCCACTCACCGGCACGATGTCCTTCCTTCAGCCTTCCGATGGGATAGCCGTACTTAACCACGTCCTCGCCTTCCTTCAGATCCATCAGCAGGAATTTATGTCCAGCAGGCACCTCAGTCTGCATCACCATTTCCTTGCCGTCCACCACAATCTGTTCGCCTTTCTCCAGCGGTTCTATAGCAACCGCCACATTATCACTTGGATTGATTCTTAGAAACTTTATCATTTTGTCCTACGATTATTATTTCACCCCACAAAGTTATATTATATTATCGACAATGCAAAATCATCGCGCAAAAATACCACAGTGCTTTCAAAATACCACCACAGTGAAACCACATAAAAGACTTAAGTCTGATACGTAAACCACTACGGTGGAAAAAAAATCACACTACGGTCAAAAAGTCGAACCTCACCTAATAAACGGATTTTACTTTAGTGAAGGGATGGAAATGCAACTTGAAAAGCATAAATATACTGATAAAACATAACCGCAAAGCTAGTGTTAGGTTAATTATTGTTGAAAGCGTAAAAAAAACAAAAAAAGGATGCAGTTTTAAGCTACATCCTTTATTATGTGTTGGGATACTCGGGCTCGAACCAAGAATAACAGGACCAGAATCTGTTGTGTTGCCAATTACACCATATCCCAAACTAAAATTGCACGAAATCCATCCATGCTGCAACTCCATTTTCGAATTGCGAGTGCAAAGGTACGAGTTTTCTGTATTTCCACCAAACTTTTTTACAAAAATTAAAAAAATAAATAATCAAATAATTGAGGCGCAATCAAATTCTTATATATTAATTATGTGTAAATAGAGGATTTTTCGTATCTTTGCAAAGTTTTTACGTAACTCAAAAAATCAAAATGTCAGATACAAGACCATTAATTTTAATTTCAAACGATGACGGATTTGACGCCAAGGGGATAAACGACTTGGCAGAGATGGTAAGAGACTTGGGCGACGTGGTGATAGTGGCTCCAGACGGAGGACGAAGCGGTGCAGCAGTATCCATCACCAGCGGCATGCCGGTAAGATTAAAGAAAATATGCTCAGAGCCAGGACTTGAAGTGTATTCATGCACCGGTTCTCCTTGCGACTGCGTGAAGATAGCCCTGGACTCCGTATTGGATCGCCAACCTGATATAGTACTGGCTGGAATCAACCACGGTGACAACGCTTCAATCAACGTGCACTACTCAGGAACGATGGGATGTGTGATAGAGGGAATGATAAAGCACGTGCCTTCAGTGGGCTTCTCAAGCTGCAAGCGCGAACCAAACGCCGACTTCTCCGCACTCAAGCCATACGTTCGCAAAATCGTAAAGAATGTTCTCTCCCTGGGACTGCCCCCACACCTTTGCCTGAACGTGAACTTTCCTTCATGCGAAGAGTTCAAAGGAGTCAGAGTGTGCCGCATGGACGAGGGTGAATGGGTGAATGAATGGGAACGGCGCATAGATCCCCGCAACCGAGAGTATTTCTGGCTCACAGGTACCTATAAGGCTTACACTCCCGACGACGACAGCACCGACCGCTGGGCACTCAACCACGAATACGTCGCCATCACTCCCATCCAACTGGATATGACTGCATACAAAGCATTCGACCAAATCCAAGAACTTATAAAATGAGATACTACCTAATTGCAGGAGAGGCTTCAGGAGACTTGCATGCGTCAAATCTCATGAAGGCTCTGAAGGCAGAAGATGCCAGTGCAGATTTCCGTTACTATGGCGGCGACAAGATGCAGAGCGTAGGAGGCACCCTCGTGAAGCACTACAAAGAGATGGCTTACATGGGGTTCGTGCCTGTCCTGCTGCATTTGCGCACCATCCTGCAAAACATGGATGCCTGCAAGAAGGATATTGTGGAGTGGAAGCCAGACGTGGTGATACTTGTGGACTACCCTGGATTCAATTTGAAAATTGCAGGATTCCTGCGTAAGAACACCAAGATTCCGGTTTATTACTACATTGCTCCGAAAATATGGGCGTGGAAGGAATACAGAATCAAGAACATCAAGCGTGATGTGGACGAGTTGTTCTCTATCCTCCCGTTTGAGGTTGACTTCTTCGAGAAAAAGCATAACTACCCCATACACTATGTCGGCAATCCCTGTGCCGACGCCATCAGCCAGAGCGGCATTGAAATCGCCAGTCCTGACAGCAGGAAGAAGGTAATTGCCATTCTCGCAGGCAGCAGGCTTCAGGAAATCAAGAAGAACCTGGGGAAAATGCTCGAGGCTGCTTCTTCGTTCAAGGGCTACAGATTGGTCTTAGCCGCTGCCCCCAACATAGACATAGATGTTTACATGCAGTACATTCCCAAGGGAATTGACGTTGAGATAATCTACGACAAGACCTACGAGATAGTGGCAGGCGCTGAAGCTGCACTCGTCACCTCCGGCACAGCCACACTGGAGACGGCACTATTGAACACACCACAGGTGGTTTGCTACTACTTTTCATTAGGCTGGATAATGAAATGGGTGATGTCGAAATTCATCAAAGTGAAATGGGTGTCGCTTGTAAACCTCATTGCAGGCCGAACCGTAGTGACGGAGTTGCTGGGCAACGAGATGAACGTTCCCAACCTGCGTTCGGAACTTGGCAAAATCCTGATCGGAGGCGACAAGAGAAACGAGATGCTTAAAGGCTATGCCGAAGTGCAGCAAGCCATCGGCCCTGCCGGAGCATCGGAAAGAGCAGCGAAGATAATAAAGAGAAGCCCCCTCCCAGAGAAAGTGAAGAATGAAGAATGAAGTTATCGTGCGATACTTATTAAAGATAGTAATCAAAAGAGCACGCTTGCGAAGCAAGAATTTCAATCCGGATGGAGTGTGTTCTGCGGTTCAGCCGCAGAATAAAAATCTCGATAAAACTTAATCATCGTGCGATACCTATTAAAAAGGTAATCAAAAGAGCACGCTTGGGGCAACGCTCCCAAGAAACTTAAAAACTCAAAAAATTACAATGCAACTATTTGAGAAGCAATATACAGAGGAGCAGATAAAGGAACTGCTTCAATGGGTTAAGGACACTAAACCAACAGGGTCTATAGATCTGGGCGAAGGCATCAAAATCGATGATATCGAGTTCTTCTTCAATCAGATGAGCAACATCCTCGAAACCCGATACAACAACCCTGCATACTCAGGACAAATTTGCATCGCCATGAATTTGAGGGCTAAATATGAATCCAAATAAATAAAATTCCGTATCTTTGTAAACTTTTAGCGTTTACTGTTTAACGTATAATGTTTAACGAATATTGTTTAACTTAACCAAGACTCATAACCAACAGTAGGCAACTACTCCTCCCCATTACGGTGGCAATCGCGCGTTCGCGTTCAAGCGATTGGTGACCGAAGGGAAGGTGGAAAAGGGAGGGGGTCTTCTTAATTTCTATATAATGAACATCTTAGAACTTTCAGAACAAGAAATCCAAAGACGTAACAACCTGCAGGCAATGAAAGATATGGGAATAGACCCATATCCAGCTGCAGAATATCCTACTAACGCATTTTCTACAGACATCATAGCAGAGTTTGACGACAATGCTGAAGAACCACGCCAGGTATGCATCGCCGGACGTATGATGAGCCAGCGAATCATGGGAAAGGCTTCGTTCGTGGAGCTACAGGATTCCAAGGGACGTATCCAGGTTTACATCACACGCGACGATATCTGTCCGGAAGAGAACAAAGATTTGTACAACACAGTTTTCAAGAAACTCATCGACCTGGGTGACTTCATCGGTGTGACAGGATTCGTATTCCGTACACAGACAGGTGAAATATCAGTTCATGCAAAATCACTCACTGTCCTGGCAAAGAGCCTCAAGCCGCTGCCTATCGTCAAGACCGACGCTGAAGGCAATGTCTACGACTCATTCGACGACCCTGAACTCCGCTACCGCCAGCGCTATGTTGACCTGGTAGTGAACAAGGGTGTAAAAGAGACTTTCCACAAGAGAGCAACCGTGCTGCGCACTCTCCGCAACACTCTCGACGAAGCCGGCTACACAGAGGTGGAGACCCCTACCCTGCAAACCATTGCCGGTGGTGCCTCTGCTCGTCCGTTCATCACTCACTTCAACGCTCTCAACACAGACATGTACATGCGCATCGCTACAGAGCTGTACCTGAAGCGCCTCATCGTCGGTGGTTTTGAGGGAGTGTACGAAATCGGCAAGAACTTCCGCAACGAAGGTATGGACCGCACACACAACCCTGAGTTCACTTGCATGGAACTTTATGTTCAGTACAAGGACTACAACTGGATGATGTCGTTCACAGAACAGCTGCTTGAGCGTATCTGCATCGCTGTCAACGGAAGCACAGAAAGCGTAGTTGACGGAAAGACCATTTCCTTCAAGGCACCATACCGCCGTCTGCCTATCCTCGACGCCATCAAGGAGAAGACAGGCTACGACCTTAACGGCAAGAGCGAGGAAGAAATCCGCGAAATTGCCAAGAAACTCGAAATTGAGGTTGACGAGACCATGGGTAAGGGCAAGCTGATTGACGAGATTTTCGGTGAGACATGCGAAGGAACATTCATCCAGCCTACATTCATCACCGACTACCCTGTGGAGATGTCGCCTCTTACCAAGATGCACCGCAGCAAGCCAGGACTCACCGAGCGCTTCGAACTGATGGTGAACGGTAAGGAGCTGGCTAATGCATACAGCGAGCTTAACGACCCAATTGATCAGGAAGAGCGTTTCGTTGAGCAGATGCGCCTTGCCGACAAGGGAGATGACGAAGCCATGATTATCGACCACGACTTCCTGCGTGCCCTTCAGTATGGTATGCCTCCAACAAGTGGTATCGGTATCGGCATTGACCGTCTGGTCATGCTGATGACTGGCAAGATGACTATCCAGGAAGTTCTCTTCTTCCCACAGATGAAGCCAGAGAAGAAAACACCAAAGGACCCTGTAGAGAAATTCACAGAGATAGGATTCTCTGCCGACATCGTTCCTGTGGTTCAGAAAGCAGGCTACAATCTTGTTAGCGACCTAGCCGGCGGCAATCCTCAGAAGATTCAGCAGCAGATTGGCGAGATCCTGAAGAAGTTTAAGCTCGACATCCAGAAACCTTCAGTTGACGATCTGGCGAAGATTATTGAAAAAGTGAAGAATGAATAGTGAAGAATTAAGCGTCAGTGACATAATTTATAATTATTAATTTATAATTACATAAATTACTAAATGCAATTCAAATCTTGTGGAAGAGTAGCCATTATGGGTGGTGGTAGTTGGGCAACAGCTATCGCAAAGATTGTGCTCAACCACGAACAGACGATAGGCTGGTACATACGCCGCGATGACCGCATTGAGGACTTCAAGCGGTTGGGCCACAACCCATCCTATCTTACAGGACTGCACTTCGACACCGACCGTATTGATTTCTCCAGCGACATCAATGCTATCGTGAAAGCGTACGACACTCTGATTTTCGTTACGCCTTCACCCTATCTGAAGAACCACCTGAAGAAATTGCGGACAAGTCTTAGTGAGAAACTGGTTGTCACCGCCATCAAAGGTATTGTGCCTGACGAGAACGTCACTATCTCCAGATATTTCCAGCAGGCATTCAATGTACCTGAAGACCAAATTGTATGTATCGGAGGTCCGTCGCATGCAGAGGAAGTGGCATTGGACCGACTTTGCTACCTGACTGCCGGTTGCCGCAGCCTTGACAATGCAGAGGTTATAGCTGACCTGCTTCAATGCAAGACCGTGCTGACAAGTGTCAGTACAGACATTGAAGGGATCGAATTCAGTTCGGTTCTGAAGAATGTCTATGCCATCGCTGCAGGTATCTGTCACGGACTGAAGTATGGAGACAACTTCTTGGCTGTGCTGGTGTGCAACGCCGCTCAGGAGATGAACCGTTTCCTCAGCACTATCGAGCCGGAGAAGCGCCATATCAGCGACTCCGTATATATGGGAGACCTGCTGGTGACCATGTACTCCAACTTCTCACGCAACCGTATGTTCGGAACAATGATAGGCAAAGGCTATTCCGTGAAAACAGCCCAGCTGGAAATGGAGATGATTGCGGAAGGCTACTACGGCACCAAATGTATGAAAGAAATCAACACCAGCCTGCGTGTCAACATGCCTATCCTCGATGCCGTCTACAACATTCTTTATGAAAACATCGCCGCGTCGGTGGAAATCAAGATTCTTGCCGACAGCTTGCGATAGACTGAGCAGACAAGGCAATTACTTTGGTAACATATTTGAATCCGTAAAACAAAAATCATAAAAACATCAACTAACATGAAACTAGACATCACAAAAGCAACACCGTTTCTCGCTGCATCAGCAGTAGAGAGTTACGAGCCAGCAGTCAACGCTGCAATGAAAGCACTTGAAGAAGGAACCTGTCCTGGAAACGATTTTCTTGGTTGGCTTCACCTGCCAAGCAGCATCACTCCTGCATTCCTCAACGAAATCAAAGCTTGTGCCAACACTTTGCGTGAGAACTGCGAGGCAGTTGTCGTAGCAGGTATCGGAGGTAGCTACCTCGGCGCACGTGCCGTGCTTGAAGCACTCGGCGACACATTCGGCTGGCTTAAGGCATCCGACAGCCCACGCATCCTCTTTGCCGGAAACAACATCGGTGAAGACTACCTCAGCGAACTCATCGATTACCTCCACGGCAAGCGTTTCGGTGTAATCAACATATCCAAGTCAGGAACTACTACCGAGACAGCCATCACTTTCCGCCTTCTCAAGCGTATGTGTGAGGAGGAACGCGGCAAGGACGTGGCTCGCAAGGTTATCGTTGCCATCACAGACGCAAAGAAGGGTGCTGCACGCACTACTGCCGACAAGGAAGGCTACACATCTTTTATTATTCCTGACAACGTGGGCGGTCGCTTCTCTGTTCTCACGCCTGTAGGCTTGCTGCCTATCGCTTGCGCAGGCTTCGACATCGACGCACTGGTCAAAGGAGCACAGGACATGGAGAAGGCTACCGACATCAGCGTTCCTTTCGCAGACAACCTCTGCGCACAGTATGCAGCTGTTCGCAACGCACTCTACAGCACAGGCAAGAAGATTGAAATCCTCGTAAACTTCCAGCCAAAACTCCACTACGTGAACGAATGGTGGAAGCAGCTCTACGGAGAAAGCGAAGGCAAGGATAAGAAGGGTATCTTCCCAGCAGCAGTCGACTTCTCTACCGACCTCCACTCTATGGGTCAGTGGATTCAGGACGGCGAACGCACCATCTTCGAAACAGTCATCTCTGTAGATCAGCCTGAGCACAAACTCGAAGTACCAAAGGATGAAGAGAACCTCGACGGACTCAACTTCCTCGCAGGAATGCGTATCGACGAAGTCAACCACCAGGCAGAGCTTGGCACACAGCTGGCTCACGTGGACGGTGGTGTTCCAAACATCCGCATCAGCATACCACGTCTTGACGCCTACAACGTTGGTCAGCTCATCTACTTCTTCGAGAAGGCTTGTGGTGTCAGCGGACTCGTACTCGGAGTTAATCCTTTCAACCAGCCAGGTGTGGAAGACTACAAGCGCAATATGTTTGCCCTTCTCAACAAACCAGGCTACGAGGCTGAGAGCAAGGCTATCCGCGAAAGACTCAAGTAATGTTTGAAGACGCAATCAAAAAATATCTGAGTACTCACGGTGCTCATAGAATCGAGCTTCGCAGCGCCATGTTCGACATGGACGGTGTGTTGTTCGATTCTATGAAAAACCATGCTTGGAGCTGGCACGAAGCCATGAAGCACTATGGCTACGAGCTGTCGGAGGAGGAAGTGTACACTCACGAGGGACGTACCGGTGCAGGCACAATCAACAGCATCAGTATGCGCTATCGTGGACACGAAGCCACCGAAGACGAAATAAAGGAAATCTACGGCTACAAAAGCAAGCTTTTCAATTCACGCCAGCCCATACAACCCATGGAAGGAGCACTCTCGCTCCTTAAGCAGGTGAAAGCATCGGGTGTCTCACCACTCATCGTTACCGGAAGCGGTCAGCGCACCCTCCTGGAGAAAGTCAATTCAGCCTATCCGGGCATATTCAATCCCGACCTCATGGTAACTGCATTCGACGTGAAAGTTGGCAAGCCCAATCCTGAACCATACCTGATGGGACTGGAGAAAGCACATGTTAACGCCAGCCAGTCCATCGTTGTGGAAAACGCACCACTGGGAGTCAGAGCCGGAGTTGCGGCGGGCGTTTTCACCATAGCTGTCAACACAGGGCCATTGCCCGACAAAGTCCTTCTTGACGCAGGGGCAGACCTGCTCTTCCACTCCATGCAGGAACTGTCGGATTCATGGGCTGAACTCTACGAAAGTTTCAAGAACTATTGGCTTTTCATAAACTAATACATCATTCGTAAACATAATAACTAAAACATAAACCAGTATTTATGCAGACATATTTAGTTACAGGAGCAGCAGGCTTCATCGGTGCGAACTACATTAAATATATATTAAAGAACAACAGCGACATCCGTGTGGTTGTTCTCGACGCACTGACCTATGCAGGCAACCTCAAGACCATCGCTGAGGATATTGACAACGAGCGTTGTTTCTTCCATCGCGGCGACATAGGTGACAAGGAACTGGTGGAACAGCTCTTCAAGCAGTATGACTTCAATTTCGTTGTCAACTTCGCAGCAGAGAGCCACGTTGACCGCTCCATCGAGAATCCACAGCTCTTCCTCATGACCAATATCCTCGGCACTCAGAACCTGCTCGACGCAGCTCGCAAGGCGTGGGTTACAGGAAAGGACGAGCAAGGCTACCCTACTTGGCGCAACGACGTTCGCTACCACCAGGTAAGTACCGATGAAGTTTACGGTTCACTTGGAGCTGAAGGCTTCTTCACAGAGAAGACTCCACTTTGTCCTCACAGCCCATACAGCGCTTCAAAGACAAGTGCCGACATGATTGTGATGGCATACCACGACACTTACCACATGCCTGTCAGCATCACCCGCTGCAGCAACAACTACGGTCCTTATCATTTCCCAGAGAAACTGATCCCGCTGATTATCAACAACATTCTTCACGGCAAGCAGCTTCCTGTCTATGGCGACGGCTCAAACGTACGTGACTGGCTCTATGTGGAAGACCACTGCAAGGCCATAGACCTGGTTGTTCGCAAGGGACGCATGGGAGAAGTTTACAATGTAGGTGGACACAACGAGCGCACCAACCTGCAGATTGTAAAACTCACCATCAAGACCATCCACGACATCATGCAGAACGAGCCTGAATACCGTGCCAAACTCTACAAGAAGGAGAGCCTAAGCAATCCTGGCAAGGAAGCAACTGATGTAAACGACATCGATATCAGCTGGATCAACGAATCTCTTATCAAGTTCGTTGCAGACCGTCTTGGTCACGACCAGAGATACGCCATCGACCCGTCTAAGATTCACGCAGAACTGGGATGGCTGCCTGAGACTACATTCGAGCAGGGCATCGTAAAGACCATCCGTTGGAATCTCGACAATCAGGCTTGGATCAAGGACGTTACATCGGGCGACTACCAGCACTACTACGAACAGATGTACGCCAACAGATAAATTCCAGCACAAAAGACTATGCGTATTGACATCCTTACCGTTCTCCCCGAACTTTTCGGCGGATTCTTCACGGAAAGCATTCTTGGTCGTGCACAGGAGAAAGGACTTGTAGAGATACATGTCCACAACCTGCGCGACTATACCAAGGACAAGCACCGCCGTGTGGACGACTACCCATTCGGAGGAGGAAGCGGCATGATCATGCAGATTCAGCCTATTGCCGATTGCATAGCTTCGCTGCAGGAGAAGTTGCGCGAGGAACGTGGTGAGGAATACGATGAGATCATCTTCACCACCCCCGACGGAGAGCAGTTCTCCCAGCCCATCGCCAACGAACTGTCGCAGAAGCGCAACATCATCATACTTTGCGGACACTACAAAGGTATTGACCAGCGCATCCGCGACCGCATCATCACCAAGGAACTGTCAATAGGCGATTTTGTTCTCTCTGGCGGTGAACTGCCTGCTGCGATGATGGCTGATGCAATAGTAAGAGTCATCCCCGGAGCTATCGGTGACAGCCAGGCTGCACTCGACGACTGTTTCCAGGACGGACTGCTGGCACCTCCCATCTACACCCGCCCTGCACACTACGAAGGCTATGGTGATGTACCCGAAGTTCTGCTTAGCGGCGACCCCAAGAAAATCCGCGAATGGGAACTTCAGCAGGCCATGGAGCGTACACGTCGTCTGCGCCCAGATTTGCTGCAGACACAATAATGCACAGCATTTGCTCGTTATTTCTGTAAATACCGCATGTGCATGAATAATCATTTCATAACATTCTTCAAACGGATCTTGCTGCTATTGCTACTCTGTCTGTCACAGCATCCTGCCTTTGCTCAGGACGACAGCACAGCGGACAACAGCAGCAAGGTTACTATTCGTGGTACCGTGGTTGACGACGAAAAATCGCCAATCGAACTTGCACAGGTATTTATTGAAGGGACAACCTTCGGCACCGTCTGCGACCTCAAGGGACGCTACAGTCTGACTTGCACAACAAGCGACAGTCTCGTTGTGGTTTACCGCATGATTGGCTATCAGACTCGCAAGCGTGTGCTTGAGAATCCTCGCGACACCGTTACCCTCAATGTCATGCTGCTCAACAACGGACTGGAACTGGGCGAAGTGGTAGTGAAGGACGTCAGCCGCAAGACAACCACCATGCAGGATGTTAGCATGGAAGATCTACGGCACATGGGCAATGCCGGACTTGGCGGCGTGGAACATCTCATCACTACTCAGGCAGGAGTCAGCACACACAACGAGCTTAGTTCACAGTACAATGTGCGTGGCGGTTCGTTCGACGAAAACTCCGTATATATCAACGGCATCGAGGTTTACCGCCCCTTGTTGATTCGAAGCGGGCAACAGGAAGGACTCAGCATCATCAACCCCGACATGGTCGACCGCATACAATTCTCTGCAGGCGGTTTCGAATCCAAGTACGGCGACAAGATGTCATCGGTTCTCGACATCACATACAAGAAAGTACAAGGGTTTGAAGGCAGCGTCAGCGGCAGTCTTCTTGGAGGAAGTGCCTATGCAGGATTCGGCAACAAGCGATTCTCATGGACCAACGCCGTGCGCTACAAAACCACAAGTTACCTGCTCGGCACACTCGACACCAAGGGAGAATACGAGCCACGCGACTTCGACTACCAGAGTTATTTCAGCTGGATGCCAAACAAGCGTTGGACTTTCGACGTCATGGCAGTCATCAGCCGTAACGACTATAAGTTCGTGCCAAGCGACCGCTCTACCCGATTCGGTACCAGCGAAGAAGTCAAAGAGTTCAAGGTATATTTCGACGGACAGGAGAAAGACGCCTTCCACACCTATTTCGGAAGCATGTCCCTGAGCCATCATTTCAACGACTACAATGATCTTAGCCTCAATGTCTCCACATTCAAGACCCACGAGAAAGAGACATTCGACATCAGCGGAGAATACTGGCTGCAGAACGATGGAGAAACCGAGAGCCTGGGCATCGGCAAATACCTTGAACACGCTCGCAACCGCTTGGAGGCAAACGTGTTCAGTGTAGGACTTAACGGCAGAAGTCAGATCAGCAACCACGAACTGCGCTACGGAGTGCTCTGGAAGAAAGAGAAGGTGACCGAGCGTATGCGTGAATGGGAAATGCGCGATAGTGCAGGCTATTCACTTCCCCACTCCGACACTCGACTCAACCTTATCTACAATCTTGCATCATCCAACCGCATCAGTTCCACACGCTTCGAGTCCTATATCCAGGACACATGGCGCAAGACCTACGACGAAGGACAGCTCGTGCTCAACTACGGAGTGCGTCTCTCACACTGGTCCTACAACGATGAATGGCTGTTCAGCCCTCGTGCCACATTGGCGTTCATCCCAGCCAAGAACGACAATTTTCTCTTCCGATTCAGCGCAGGACTCTACTATCAGGCACCGTTCTACAAGGAAATCAAGGACACGGTTACCGTCAACGGCAACACCATAGTTCAGCTGAACGAAAACATCAAGTCACAGCGAAGCATCCATTTTGTGCTCGGAGGAGAATACAAGTTCCGACTCAACGAACGCCTGTTCAAGGCTACGGCTGAAGTTTACTACAAAGCCCTGTCAGACCTCAACCCCTACAATGTGGACAATGTCCGCATCATGTATTACGGTAATAACATAGCCAACGGTTATGCCGTCGGACTCGATATGAAAATCTACGGAGAATTCGTGCCAGGCACAGATTCGTGGATAAGTGTCGGACTCATGAAGACCAAGGAGACCATCAATGGCAAGTCTGTGCCACGACCTACCGACCAGCTGTTGAACTGCGCAGTTCAGTTCAGCGATTATTTCCCGGGCACCACACGCTGGAAAGCCACCGTACGCGGACACTACGCCAGCGGTCTGCCTTTCGGTCCTCCCCATAGCGGTCGTGAGAAACAGGTTTTCCGCATGTCAAGTTACCGTCGTCTCGACTTAGGTCTGAGCTATCGCCTTCTCGACAACGAAGACCGTCATCTGACTACAGGAATCGGGTCTGCCATTCGCAACGTTTGGGTTGGACTTGACGCCTTCAACATCCTCGACATCTCCAATGTCAATAGCTACTATTGGGTAACCGACGTCAACAACAACCAGTTTGCTGTGCCCAATTATCTTACCGGACGCCAGATCAACGTCCGCTTCCTCGTGGAATTCTAGAATTATACCTCTCCCACCTGCTTCTGATACTTCTCACGTAGTTGAAAGTCTCGCTTCCTCTGAAATAGCCATATTTCACAACGCTGTCGTTATAGTATTCCGGTTGTGACATCTTCAGCACCAGGGAGTCCACATTTCCTCTCCACACATTAGGATTCTTCTTGTATTTCGCAGCAAGCCTGCGGGCATCGTCCACATGACCCGGACCTGCATTATAGGCAGCAAGAACGAAGTTCAGCCTCTCGTCCCTGTTAGCAATGCCCGAGTAGTGGTTCTGCAGGCTTGAAATCAGTTTCACAGCACCGTTCACATTACTTTCAGGATTAAACACATCCCTTTCCGACACACCATACTGCCGGGCGGTACTCGGCATCAGCTGCATCAACCCCATAGCACCCATCCACGACACCGCATTAGCGTCGAATCCAGATTCCGTGAAAGCCTGGGCAGCCAGCAGTTTCCAGTCCCAGCCACAACGCTGGGCGTATTTCTTGAATAAGTGATCATACGTGGAGATTATACCCTTGCCCGGATTCAGCATTTCCGGACGGGCACTCCTGCGAGGCTGATGATAGGTAAATCCGCTCGTGCTCCTGACAGGCAGCGAAGCATACGAAAGCAGCCTGTCCTCGTTCTTCGCCAGCCATCCGTTCAATGCCGCCTGAAGTTCCACACACTGGCTACGCACAGCCCATGCCCTTGGAGCACCGCTCTTGCGCGACCTGTCTTTATTTACCACAGCAAGTGTGTCGAGCAGATGAGTAATCTCCTTCTCACCACACAGCGTCACCTCATCATCCTCTTCAGCCGCCACTTCACCACCTATCGAGTCAGTCACCGCCACAGGCAGTCCACAGGCAATCAAGTCGCCCTCGCCTCTGCGCAACCTGTCAATCAAATCGTCCTTATCCCTGCAAACCTCAACTCTCAGTGCCACACCAATCGACTTGGCGAAAGCGTCCGCCAGCATATACTGGGCACCGAATCCCTCACCGTGATATTCAAAATATGTGGAAGGGCCATAGACCGTCAGCACTATCAGTTCACCCACATTCTGGATTTCCTGCAGGTCAAACAACTCACTGCCCTTTTCAGTTTCAGAAGTGAACACACCCGTTCCCTTCACCTGATCATTCACACACGACACAGTCAAGCCGCAACTGAAAACAGACAGAAGTGACACTACACATATTATATATATATAAGACACCGATTTTCGCATCTTAAAAACGAGATAAAATCAATCATTTTTCAATTTGTCGGCAAAATTACGTCAAAAAATCATTTTTTTTGCAAAAAAAGTGCCATAAAACTTTTTTATATTGACAAATATCCATATTTTTGCACTTGATAGATTAAAAAACAAGAAATACTAACTACATTTTGTTCATGAAAGAGACAGTACTTGTAACTGGTGGTACAGGTTTCATTGGTTCACACACCACCGTTGAATTACAGCAGGCAGGTTATAAAGTAGTCATTGTTGACAATCTTTCCAACTCCAGCGCTTCTGTAGTCGATGGTATAGAGAAAATCACAGGCATACGCCCGGCTTTCGAGCAAGTCGACTGCTGCGACATGCCAGCCCTTCGTGGTGTTTTCGAGAAATACAAGGATATCAAGGGAATCATCCACTTTGCAGCAAGCAAGGCTGTAGGAGAATCAGTTGAAAAACCCCTGCTCTACTATCGCAACAACCTCAACTCACTCATCAATCTGCTTGAATTGATGCCACAGTTCGGAGTAAAGGGAATCATCTTCTCCTCTTCATGCACAGTTTACGGACAACCAACCCCCGAGAACCTGCCCGTTACCGAAAGCGCTCCAATCCAGAAAGCACTTTCACCCTACGGCAACACCAAGCAGATTAACGAGGAAATCATACAGGACTACATCCATAGCGGTGCCAACATCAAGAGCATCATTCTCCGTTACTTCAACCCAATCGGAGCACACCCCACCGCATACATCGGTGAATTGCCCAACGGAGTACCTATGAACCTCATTCCGTTTGTCACTCAGACAGCCATCGGAATCCGCAAGCAGCTCAAGATCTTCGGCAACGACTACGCTACACCCGACGGCACTTGCATCCGCGACTACATCTATGTAGTTGACCTCGCAAAGGCACACGTGAAGGCAATGGAACGCGTACTTGAGAATCCTGATTCTGACCCTGTTGAAGTATTCAACATCGGTACCGGCAAAGGTCTCAGCACTCTCGAGGTAGTTCAGGGATTTGAAAAAGCTACAGGCGTAAAACTCAATTGGGAATTTGCCCCACGTCGCGAAGGCGATATCGAGAAAGTTTGGGGTAATGTCGACAAAGCCAACAAGATACTTGGATGGAAAGCCGAAGCCAACATTGAGGATGTATTACGTTCTGCATGGAAATGGCAAGTCAAACTCCGTGACGAAGGAGTTCAATAACCCATAAAACCCCACACTGCATTTACATTCCCTTTAGCAGTAAGGTTTCATTATTTGCATAGGGAATATGCAGTTTTGTCGTGTTTTATTTTGTGTTTGTGTTGGGCTATTCTTCTGCGTGAGCAGAGGGATAGCCCCCTTTTTTTGTATAGGTTCAATAATGTCGAATAGATGAACCTGCCTTAATAAAACTTGATGTCACAAATCACTTGTGCTTTGACATGATTGTTGAGCTTTGCAACCAGATTAGCCTTCGTCATATTCAGTTCCTGACGAAGCACCGAAGAACGTATCTGCACAAAAAGAGTCTGGTTCTTGATAAACACCTCACCAGTATAACGCCTGATACCCTCTCCCATAACTTCCGACCACGCAGCAATCAGTCTATGCTGATTCAGAGGAGTTTCCAAACCTTCACTTCTCAAAAACTGGCGCACCACATCGCCTACCTGTTCACTTTTACCAAAACGCACTTTACAGAAATGTAATTATAACACAATCAGAAAAAAGTAAAACCACGAAACTGTAAGAATACAATTCCTTACTTTTACTCGGTAAAATCTTCGGTAAAGTTACGAAATTCTATCAATTTATAATCAAAATGGAAGTAAAAATATGGTTTTTGTAAAAAAAGTTCGTCTAATAAAGGTAATTTGTTGTAACTTTGCAAAATGAATGTAGTTTTATGAACGTATCTGTAATAAAATATAATGCCGGCAATATCTATTCCGTAGTCAATGCTTTGCAACGACTGGGGATAACTCCTACTGTGACCGATGATGCAGAAGTGCTGATGAAGTCGGATCGTGTAGTGTTTCCCGGACAGGGTGAGGCTCACTCCGCCATGCAGTATCTGAAGGAGCACAAGTTGGACGAAGTGATACGAGGACTGCGCCAGCCGCTGCTCGGTATCTGCATCGGCATGCAGCTTCTCTGCCGCCATAGCGAGGAAGGCGATACGGATTGTCTGGGCATCTTCGACGCTGATGTGATTCACTTTAATCCGCAGAGGCGTGAGGATAAAATTCCACAGATGGGATGGAACACCATAAGTGTGGAGCAGAATCCGCTTTTCAAGGGGTTCAACCGTGAGGAATTCGTGTATTTCATCCACAGCTACTATGTTCCCCTATGCCAGCAGACAATTGCCCGTACAGACTACATTCAGCCCTACTCTGCCGCACTGTGCAAGGACAACTTCTATGCTACTCAGTTCCATCCTGAGAAGAGCGGAAAGGTAGGCGAACGCATCTTAAGAAACTTTTTGGATTTATGATAGAACTTATTCCCGCAATCGACATAATTGACGGACACTGTGTACGCCTCCGACAAGGTGACTACAGCCAGAAGACCGAATACAGCTCCGAGCCTGCGGAAGTGGCAAAGGCTTTCGAGGCAGCCGGAGTGAAGCGTCTGCACGTAGTGGATCTGGACGGAGCGAAAGCAAAGCACATCGTCAATGCGAAGGTTGTGGAACAGATTGCCAGCAGCACCTCGCTGGTAGTGGATTTCGGAGGAGGAATCAAGTCCTCTGACGATCTTCAGACAGCTTTCAACGCCGGTGCTGCAAAGGTGACTGTAGGTTCGGTGGCTGTGAGCAATCCCGACCTGTTCATGGGTTGGGTCAGCCAGTATGGCGAAAGCCGTTTCATCCTTGGTGCCGACACCCGCAACGGGAAGATAAGCATCAACGGATGGCTGGAGGACGATGCCCAGCAGTCAGTCATTCCTTTCATTAAGAAATATCACGCAAGCGGAATCAGTCAGGTTCTCTGCACCGACATCTCTCTCGACGGCATGATGCAGGGACCATCCATCGAACTCTACCGCAACATCATGAAGGAAGTGCCCGATCTGCACCTCATCGCCAGCGGCGGTGTAAGTTGCATGGACGACATACGTGCCCTCGACGCGGCAGGAATCCCGGCTGTAGTGTTCGGCAAGGCATTCTACGAAGGTAAAATCACTCTCAAAGACCTTGAGCAATATGTTAGCTAAACGAATCATCCCTTGTCTTGACATAAAGAACGGTGAGACCGTGAAGGGCACCAACTTCGTCAACCTGCGCAAGGCAGGCGACCCAGTGGAGTTGGGCAAAGCCTACAGCGATCAGGGAGCCGACGAACTGGTCTACCTCGACATCACAGCCAGTCACGAGGGACGCAAGACATTCACCGAACTGGTGAGCCGCATTGCTCAGGAGATAAACATCCCCTTCACCGTAGGCGGCGGAATCAACCAGCTTAGCGACGTAGACCGTCTGCTCAATGCTGGTGCCGACAAAGTGAGTGTAAACTCTGCTGCTCTGAAGAATCCCGACCTGATTAATGAAATCGTATCGAACTATGGTTCACAGGTTTGCGTAGTGGCTATTGATGCTAAACTTCATGACGGAGAATGGGAGTGTTTTCTCAACGGAGGACGCGTGCCCACAGGCATCAACCTCTTCGAATGGGCAAGGGAAGCAAACCGACGCGGTGCAGGTGAGATTCTATTTACCAGCATGAACCACGACGGAGTCAAACAGGGTTTTGCCAACGATGCCCTTCGCCGTCTGAGTGACGAACTCACAATTCCAGTGATAGCATCGGGCGGTGCAGGCAGCAAGGAGCATTTCCGCGACACTTTTACCGAGGGACATGCCGACGCAGCCCTCGCGGCAAGTGTTTTCCACTTCGGAGAAATACCTATTCCAGAATTAAAACAATATCTACATAACGAAGGAATCAACGTAAGATTATGACAATAGATTTTCAGAAAATGAACGGTCTTGTGCCAGCCATCATTCAGGACGCAAAGACACTTAAGGTGCTCATGCTCGGATTCATGAACGAGGAGGCATACCAGAAGACCGTAGAGACAGGCAAGGTGACATTCTTCAGCCGCACCCGCAATACCCTCTGGACAAAGGGCGAGACGAGCGGCAACTACCTCAATGTGGTAAGCATCGCAAACGACTGCGACAACGACACTCTGCTCATCAAGGCTAATCCCTGCGGGCCAGTGTGCCACACAGGAGCTGACACTTGCTGGAACGAGGAAAACGACAACCCAATCATGTTCCTCACCGAACTCCAGCGATTCATTGAGAAACGCCATGAGGAAATGCCCGAAGGCAGCTACACCACCAGCCTCTTCCGCGACGGATGCCACCGCATGGCGCAGAAAGTGGGAGAAGAAGCCCTGGAAGCTGTAATCGAAGCCGTTGCCAACAACAACGAGCGCCTCGTCTATGAAGCATCCGACATGCTCTACCACCTCATCGTACTTCTTACATCCAAAGGTCTGAAGATAGAGGATCTCGCAAAGGAACTGCAAGTACGTCACGACCCCAACTGGCATAAACACTGATTCACACACACGATATGCAGATAGAATACAAAAACGTCAACGTTTTCCAGGAAGAACAGGAAGTTCTCACCGATGTCAATCTCAGCATCAACAAGGGCGAGTTCGTCTACCTCATAGGTAAGGTAGGCTCAGGCAAGAGTTCCCTTCTCAAGACCATGTATGCCGAACTGCCAGTAACTGAAGGCGAAGCGCGTGTGCTTGAATTCGAGCTGCACAAACTGCGCCGCAAGCACCTTCCTCAACTGCGCCGCAAGGTAGGCATCATCTTCCAGGACTTCAAACTGCTCAACGACCGCACTGTAGAGCGTAACCTCTATTTTGTGCTCAAGGCAACCGGATGGAAAAGCAAGGTTGAGATAAAGCAGCGCATAGAAGAAGTACTCACTCTCGTGGGAATGGAAACCAAGGGTTATAAATATCCTAATGAACTCTCTGGAGGTGAACAGCAGCGCATCGCCATTGCCCGTGCCATGCTCAACAACCCCGAGATTATCCTTGCCGACGAGCCTACAGGGAACCTCGACACCGAAACCAGCCGCAACATCACAGAACTGCTGCACAAGGTATGTGAACAGGGAGCCACTGTAGTAATGGTGACACATAACCTCCACCTCCTCGACATGTTCCCCGGACGCATCTTCGAATGTAAGGACAAGCACCTCACAGAGAGAGTGGAAAGCGAGGAGTAGAAGACCCTCCCCTTGCCCCTCCCAAGGGCGGGGAGTAGTTAGAACCCCAAATAATGATAAAGTTCAAGAGTTCAAGAGTTCAAGAGTTCAAGAAGTTCAAGAAGTTCAAGAAGTTCAAGAAGTTCAAGAGTTCAAGAGTTCAAGAGTTCAAGAGTTCAAGAAGTTCAAGAGTTCAAGAGTTCAAGAGGTTCAAGGGTTCAAGAGTTCAAGATAATATAGATTATTAGAAATTAACAATAACTCCCGGATGGTGGTAACCATCCTCCCCCTGCAGGAGGAGTTAGAGGGGGTCTGATTATTTAATATATAATGAAAGTACTGAAATTTGGTGGCACATCCGTAGGTTCGCCACAGAGAATGAAAGAAGTTGTCAACCTCATCAATGACGACCAGCAAAAAATCGTAGTTCTTTCCGCTATGTCGGGCACAACCAACACACTCGTTGAAATCTCCGACTACCTCTACAAGAAGAATCCGGAAGGAGCAAATGAAACCATCAACAACCTCGAGAACAAGTATAAGCGCCACGTGGCTGAACTCTACGAAACAGAGGAATATAAGGCACGTACGCTCGACTTCATCAAACAGGAGTTTGACTACCTTCGTTCGTTCACCAAGGGAATCTTCACCATGTTTGAGGAAAAAATCATCGTGGGACAGGGAGAACTCATCTCAACCAACATGGTCACAAACTATCTCCTCGAAAAGGGTATCAACGCATGCCTCATCCCTGCGCTCGAATTCATGCGTACCGACAAGAACGCAGAGCCTGACCTCGAATACATCAAGGAGAAGCTTCAGAGCCAGCTTGAAGAGCATGAGGGTAAGACCATATACATCACCCAGGGATTCATCTGCCGCAATGCCTACGGAGAAATCGACAACCTACAGCGCGGAGGAAGCGACTACACCGCATCACTCATCGGTGCAGCAATCGGAGCAAGCGAAATCCAAATCTGGACCGACATCGACGGTATGCACAACAACGACCCACGCTTTGTGGACAACACGGCACCAGTTGGGCAGCTCCACTTCGAGGAAGCAGCCGAACTCGCATATTTCGGAGCCAAGATCCTCCACCCTACCTGCATCCAGCCAGCCAAGTTCGCAGGCATCCCGGTAAAGCTCCTCAACACCATGGATCCTTCCGCTGCCGGAACCATCATCACCGACAACATCGAGTACGGCAAAATCAAGGCAGTTGCAGCTAAGGACAACATCACAGCCATCAACATCACATCCAGCCGCATGCTCCTCGCCTACGGTTTCCTCCGCAAAGTGTTTGAAATTTTCGAGACCTTCAAGACCAGCATCGACATGGTCTGCACTTCCGAGGTCGGAGTATCCGTATCAATCGACAACACATCCAACCTCACTCAGATTATCAACGAGCTGAAGAAATTCGGAACAGTCAAGGTGGACAAGGACATGTGCATTATCTGTGTGGTAGGTGACCTCGACTGGCAGAACGTTGGTTTCGAGTCCAAGGTTACAGAGGCTCTCCACGAAATCCCAGTACGCATGATTTCCTACGGAGGAAGCAACCACAACATCTCATTCCTTATTTCCGCGCAAGACAAGAAGCGTGCACTTCAGTCGCTTAGCAACCACCTCTTCCAATAATGACAACACGACAGACTCCATATTACCTCTACGACACAGACCTCCTCGATGAAACCCTCGCCAGTCTGTGCAGAGAAGTAAACAAATACAAGAACTACCACGTTCACTACGCAATCAAGGCTAACGCCAACCCACTCGTGCTCGAACGCATCGTCAAGGCAGGATTAGGAGTTGACTGCGTAAGCGGATGGGAAGTAGAAGCTGCCATCAATGCAGGATTCCACCCCTCAAAGATAGTCTTTGCAGGTGTGGGGAAGAACGACAACGAAATCCGTCTTGCCCTCCACAACGACATCTTCTGCTTCAATGTGGAAAGCATTCCTGAACTCGAAGTCATCAACGACATCGCCAACCGCATGAACAAACGTGCCGCTGTGTGTCTCCGAATCAATCCCGATGTAGGAGCACACACCCACGCCAACATCACTACAGGACTGGCAGAGAACAAATTCGGAATCGCACTTGCCGACACGCTTGACGTGATACGTCAGGCACAAAGCATGGAAAATATCCTGTTGCGAGGACTTCACTTCCACATCGGCAGCCAAATACTCGAGATGGACGATTTCCAGGCACTCGCCCTGCGAATCAATGAGATTCAGGACATGCTCGAATCCAACGGCATCACCCTCGAAGTCATCAACGTGGGAGGCGGTCTTGGAGTGGACTATGAGAATCCCAATACACACCCCATTCCCGACTTCCAGAAATACTTCGCCACCTTCCACGACAATCTGCGCCAGCGTCCGCACAACCAAATCCACTTTGAGCTGGGACGCGCCATCGTGGCACAGTGCGGAAGCCTCATCACACGAGTACTCTACGTCAAGCAAGGCACCGAACGCAAGTTCGCCATCGTCGATGCGGGAATGACAGAACTCATCCGTCCTGCCCTCTACGGAGCATTGCACAAGATTGAGAACATCACCGCTTCGCAGACACCCAACCTCACACCAGCCCTTCCTTTTGCCATGCCAGAAGGCGTAGAGACCTACGATGTGGTTGGACCGATATGCGAATCCAGCGACACTTTCGCTGTGGGCTACAAACTCCCGACCGTGCACCGAGGCGACATCCTAGCCATCCGCTCAGCCGGTGCCTACGGCGAAGCCATGGCCTCCAACTACAACCTGCGTCCCCTTCCTCGCAGCTATACCACCCGCGAAATTGAACAATAGCATATCACAACACTCTCAATACACACACAAAGGCTGGAATCCACGACGATGTTGCACCAGAGACCGCGGTCGAGGTCGGGAGCAGTGATGCGTTGGGCAGGAGTGACGTTGGCATAGACGCAGACACGGCGGGCGTAGGCTTTGACGTTGTTGCCGTCGCTGCCCGGTGCCCACCTTCCTACGACTTCGCGGACGGAGCGCAGGCGGTAGTTATAGTAGTAGTTGTTGAGCAGGCGTAGCATAGCGCGGAATCCCCAAGTTATGTCGGTGAACTGGCAGAAAGTGCCGTCCTTCTGCTTCTCGCACATCCCTTTCCACTGCGTCTTGGTCAGACGTATATTGCCCGGGTTGTTGTTACGATAGCCGCGAGTGACGGGCAGTTTTCTCATTATGGTTCTTTCGAGCCAAGACTGGTAGGAGGGCGAGAGCATCTCGTCGTTCCACCACGACTTCTGTTGCAGCTTTTCTATCTCTGCTTGTAGATCTATGTATTGCATATAATTAGAGGTTTAAGAAGTTTAAGAAGTTCAAGAAGTTCAAGAAGTTCAAGAAGTTCAAGAAGTTCAAGAAGTTCAAAAAGTTTAAAAGGTTTAAGAAGTTCAAACTAATTAAAAATTATTTATAAATTATAAGTTAATGAGCGCTATCATGATGAGTTTTTTGGAGACAATCATCGTTGCGATACCGCTGAAGAAAGCACTCAAAAGAGCACGCTTGCAAAGCAAGAATTGCCACAAAATCGTTCACAAAATCCAGATTTTGTGATAAATTTTGCGAAAATTTTGCGTCCAAGACATAAAAGTTCAAGAGGTTTAAGAGGTTTAAGTTCTGTTCTTTTTAAAACTGTATACTGTATACTGTATAACATAGCCGCGGCTGATCCAGGTGTTAATCATCTTGTTGGCACGCGAGGCTTCGTT
>CACYSD010000002.1:0-137079 GCA_902776985.1 uncultured Bacteroidales bacterium | reverse complement strand
TAAAGGTACAAAAACTTTACGACATAACAAAGCCCTGGCTTGAGAAAGTCGGGGCTTTGCGTAAAAAAAGAGGATGTGCCTATTTTGACACACCCTCTTGTTTTTTTGTGAAGACTGTTGGGTTTTATAAGTACATGGTTAGGTCTTTGAAATTACCATGTATAGCCCAATGCCACATACCTATGATGACGAAAGCATGGAGAAGCTGGTCGATTCCGTATGCAACCCAAAAGGCTTTCTTGCGGCTGTTGCCAACAGAGGGGAACCATCGTGACAAAAGACCTTTAATGGAGTCAATGACATAGTGGCTTACCCATTCAACGAGAAAAAGAATGCCGATAGTTTTCCATTCTATACCGTAGATGGCAAAGGCTGCGCTCATAGTGATGGCGTGAACTGCTGCATGTTCCATTATCGGGAACGGAGGCCATCCTTTAGATTTGGCAATAAGCATACGCTGTCGGGTAAAAGCGAAGTCTGACGCGAAGTGACAAATGAAAAGGGCTGCTAAAAGAATTGTTGTCATAATAGGTAGGGATTTGGTTGAAATCGCTTAGAACTTCAGCTTGTTTGCTGCGTCGTTGATTGCGCCGGCAGCTTTGTTTGTAGCGTTATCAATAGCGTTGTTTTCAGCTTCCTTAACTGCGTTAACAGTTTCGTTAACCTTTGTCTGAGCGCCTGTAACAGCTTCGTTTGCCTTTTCTACGGCAGCATCCTTAGCTGCGTCAACAACACCTTCTACGGCGTTTTCGGCAGCTTCTTCTACAACTTCCTTAGATGTGCTCAGTTGACTTGCGATGGCGTCTACAGCGCTGCTTGCGTCGAGAGTGGAAACTGTAGTGATGATGCTTTCTACGGTAGCGTTTTCACCAACAACTGAGAGAATCTGATCCTTGTTGTCGCTGAGGATCTTCTGGAACTTAGGAAGCTGCTCCTTGAGAGTAGCAACGTTCTCAGGAGTTGCCAAAGCTGCAATCTTCTCCTTGATTGTAGTCAATGTACCGATAACACCTTCCTTGTCGTTCTTTTCAAGTTGCTCTTTGAGGGTGTCGCCCAATTCGTCAACTTCACTCTTCTTCTGTTCGCCTGAACATGCAGCAAGTGTCATAGTGATTACAGCTGCTGCTAAAAATAGTAACTTTTTCATAATAAAAATGATTAAATAAAAGTGATAAAAAATGAATAAGTTTAGTGCTGCAAAATTATTCAAAAATTATCAAATGGAGTAAAATCTGTAATAATATTTTATGTGTATTTATGAATTTAACGCATTATTGTGACTGATTTGGAAAAAATACGAAAAAAACTCGGCAAAAGTTTGGTGGGTTAAAAATAAACGTGTAACTTTGCACTCGCTTTTGAGAAAGAACGGTGGTTCTTAAGTTAAAAAGGGCGTTTAGCTCAGCTGGTTCAGAGCATCTGCCTTACAAGCAGAGGGTCGGCGGTTCGAATCCGTCAACGCCCACTAAAGTGACGGTGACGGATAGCTCAAAAGACACTCCGTAAACGCCAAAAAAAAGCAAAAATGGCTCGTTAGCTCAACTGAATAGAGCATCTGACTACGGATCAGAAGGTTATAGGTTTGAATCCTATACGAGTCACAAGAACGTTTCTTGACAGCATGCGAAAGCTTGCATTCGGAATGATGAAAAAGGAATGTGATTGTAAGACTGCAGCCGGCAGGCAATTAGGAACTCCAATCCTAAACGACGTCAAGTCTTACTTTTTTCTGCACTTTAGTGAAAGTGTTTGAAGTAAAATTTGTTGGGCATATTCCAGAGTGGCCAAATGGGGCAGACTGTAAATCTGCTGGCTTTCGCCTTCGGTGGTTCGAATCCATCTGTGCCCACCAAAGTTGAAAGTTTACAGACTTTGCAAAAGCTTTTGAAATACTGCGGAAGTAGCTCAGTTGATAGAGCACTAGCCTTCCAAGCTGGGGGTCGCGGGTTTGAGCCCCGTCTTCCGCTCTCATTCAGAAGAACGCCTCTTTAGCTCAGTTGGCCAGAGCACGTGATTTGTAATCTCGGGGTCGTTGGTTCGAATCCGACAAGAGGCTCAAAGATTAATTTGAAGACGTCATGAAAGTTTACTTTCATATGACGAATCAAAATTAAGATTTGAAAGACAGCCCACCGGCAGGTTTTTCGGATATTTAATCCGACAAGAGGCTTAAGTCTGGAAAACAAAAAAAACAAATAATTACCTGTAAAGGAGAGGTGGCGGAATGGTAGACGCGCTACTTTGAGGGGGTAGTGGGCTCAGCCCGTGGGAGTTCGAGTCTCCTCCTCTTCACGCAACAAGTAATAAAAATATGCTTCAGTAGCTCAGTTGGTTAGAGCACATGACTGTTAATCATGGGGTCGTTGGTTCAAGCCCATCCTGAAGCGCAAAACATAAACATGCGTCCTTAGCTCAGTTGGTAGAGCAATTGACTCTTAATCAATGGGTCCAGGGTTCGAGCCCCTGAGGGCGTACAATGGAATGGAGTTTTCTTCATGTAAAATGGACAGATTCCATTCCTTTTTTTGGAGAGATGGCAGAGTGGTCGATTGCATCGGTCTTGAAAACCGACGTACTGAGAGGTACCGGGGGTTCGAATCCCTCTCTCTCCGCTAAGAAGAGCAACTTTCAAGTTGCTCTTCTTGCATTTTAAAACCTCACATATAGTTCGGCCCAGAGTTCGTTGTAGTCTTTATGGGGTAGGTTGCGGTCGTGGACGTGGTTGTACTGCAACTGGATGAGGAGGTTCTTGTGAAGTTGGATGTTGGGAATGACTGAGTAGATGGACTTAGTCGAAGCCCAGGTGGCGTTGCTGCGGTATGCGTCGTATTTGCCATAGACTTTGAGCCAGGGAGTGAAAGGCACGCCAAGGGTTGCGTACCAGCCGTCTGCTTTGCCTTTGCCGGCATAATTGGCAAGTATTCCTTGTGCGTGGGCATATTCTGCACGGACGGTCCAGTCGTTGTGCTCGTATTTTATGGCTGCAGCCCAGCGGTTGCGGTCGGTGGTTACGCCGTTCTTGTCCACATAGTCGCCTGTCCAGCCGAAGATGCCGATGTAGAGGTCCCTAATAGGCTGAAACTGGAGAGTTCCGATGAAGTCCTTGTGTCCGTTGGCGTCAGCTGTATTGATGCCTTGACCGTTCATTACCTGCAATTGGTAGTGAACGTACCGGTGTCCGTCTGACTTGGCGGGGAAGAGGTCGCCTTGCACCTGAATGCCTTGGTCGCGTCCTCCGTTGGTTACGTTCCCGTCCTTGTCGCTTACGCCTGCGAGATTGTTGGATATCTGTGAATAGTCGCCAGCTCCTACGTCCCAGGGATTGTAAGGGTTCTCAAAGAGGAAGGCGCGTTTGTATTGACCGACCTTTACGGCAAGTTCCTTCCAATGCGACCATTCTATGAAGTAGTCTTTCATGTGGAAGGATGAGTTGCTGACCTGTCCCTGGAGCCGGTACTTGAAGTCTCCGAGGATGGTTCCGTCCACGTATGCTCGAATGAGGCGCTGGCTGAATCCGTTGCCTCCGTGCTTGCCGTCCTGATCGCTGTAGGCGTATTTGCCGATGAAGTAGCCGCCAAACTTGGGCTTGGAGGCGAAGTCGGTCAGTTTTCTTCCGAAGAGGGTAAGGGTTTTAGCTCGACCGACGCTGTCCGTTGAATTATCGGTTACGTTCTGTGCCTTTATCGGCGAAGTGGCAATTGCCATCAGCATGAAGAAGGGTAGTAGTTTTCTCATGTTTCTTGTTTGTTGACTTACTGTGGCGAATATACACATTTCTTTTTGTTTATGTTGTGGTTTTACCCAAAAAACGAACTAAGACATCAAAAAAATACTATTAATTCTTGTTTTGTACTCTTGTTGCAAAATAAAAATGTTTATCTTTGTAACCGGAATCATATTACAAACTTTAAATATCTATGCTTATGAGTAAGACTCCTACTCCCCACATCGGGGCGCAGTTCGGCGAAATTGCTGAAACTGTAATCATGGCGGGCGACCCGCTGCGTGTGAAAATGATGGCAGAGAAGTATCTCGAAAATCCGGTTCAGTTCAACAACGTCCGTGGCATGCTTGGCTATACAGGCACTCACAAGGGCAAGCGTGTCAGCGTCATGGGTCATGGTATGGGTATACCTTCGATTGCTATCTACACCTACGAACTCTACAACTTCTACGGAGTGAAGACTATCATCCGTGTGGGTTCGGCTGGTTCTATCAACAACGACCTCAACATCGGCGATATTGCCGTTGCCATGGGCGCTTGTACCGACAGCAACTATGCTGCCCAGTACGGTCTTCTTGGTACTTATGCCCCTATTGCTGATTTCGATTTGCTGCGCAAGGCAGTTGAGTCTTGCGAGAAGTTTGGCTATAACTACATGGTGGGCAATGTGCTTTCTTCTGATTTCTTTTATGGCGACACTCCAAACAACGACAAGTGGATCAAGATGGGTGTAATGGCTGTGGAGATGGAGATTGCTGCTCTCTACATGAATGCGGCTCGTTCCGGCAACCGCGCTCTGGGTATCTGTACCGTTTCCGACCACATTCTTAAGGGTGAGGCTACGACGGCAGAGGAGCGTCAGAACAATTTCACCCACATGATGGATGTGGCGTTCTCTCTTATCTGATTTTGATAAGGTGAGTCATAAAATATATGGCTCACTTTTTCGTTTCTTATAAGAGAATATGGAGTAAAATTATTATCTTCACTCTTCACTTTATATGGATCATCCCGAGAATAGTTCAGAATATGCAGGTCTTCAAGTCAATGCCGGTGTGGCACAGCCTTCGATAGTAAACCCTTACTTGAAGAAACTCCGTAAGAAACGTCAGGCGCTTTTTACGGTCAATGAGTATGTGGAGGGTATTCTGCGTGGAGACGTCACCAAACTGAGTCAGGCGGTCACTCTTGTCGAGAGCACCTTGCCCGAGCACCAGGTCGTTGCCCAGGAGGTTATTGAGAAATGTCTGCCGTTCAGTGGCAATTCCGTCCGTGTAGGCATAAGCGGAGTTCCCGGTGCAGGAAAGAGTACCAGCATCGACGCGTTCGGAGTTCACCTTCTCGACAACTACGGAGGAAAGCTTGCCGTACTCGCCATCGACCCAAGCAGCGAGAAGACCAAGGGAAGTATTCTTGGCGACAAGACTCGTATGGAGAAGCTCTCCGTACATCCCAAGTCGTTCATTCGCCCTTCGCCCACGGCAGGCAGTCTTGGTGGCGTGGCTCGCAAGACACGTGAGACCATCATCCTTTGTGAGGCGGCTGGCTACAACAACATCTTCGTGGAGACAGTAGGAGTGGGGCAGAGCGAGACCGCCTGCCATTCCATGGTGGATTTCTTCCTGCTCATTCAGTTGGCAGGAACGGGCGACGAACTGCAGGGAATCAAGCGCGGAATCATGGAGATAGCCGACGGCATCGTAATCAACAAAGCCGATGGCGACAATGTGGACAAGGCGCAGCTTGCAGCCACTCAGTTCCGCAACGCACTCCATCTCTTCCCGATGCCCGACAGCGGATGGACACCCAAGGTGCTCTGCTATTCAGGCTTCTATTCGCTGGGTATAGATGAGATTCTCAAGATGATTTTCGACTATGTCGATTTCGTCAAGAAGAACGGTTACTTCCAGTTCCGCCGCAACGAACAGGCAAAGTACTGGATGTACGAGAGTATCAACGAGCAGCTGCGCAACGGCTTCTATCACAACAAGAACGTCAGGCAGACCATTGGCGATATGGAGAAACAGGTTCTCGACGGCAAGGTCACCTCGTTTGTTGCGGCAAAGAACCTACTCGACATGTATTACGATGAACTGAAAATGATTAATGGTTAAGACGATGAGACGCTTCTTTCTGTCATTGGCATTGATTCTTGGTTCCCTCTCTGCCGTCAAGGCACAGACGGGACATACGGGCTACGAATTTATGAACATCCCCACTTCCGCACATTCTGCGGCATTGGGCGGAAACAACGTGTCCATAATCGAGGACGATGCAACTCTGCTTTTCAGCAATCCTGCACTCCTGTCCAATGTCAGCGACAAGACTCTCAATCTTAACTATATGTCCTACATGCAGAGTTCCAATAAACTCTCTGCGGCCTTTGTCAAGCAGTATCGTGAACGTGGCACGTGGTCGTTTGCCGGACAGGTCATCAACTACGGCAAGATGAAGGAAACCACAGCCGATTTCGAGCAGATAGGCGAGTTCTCAGCAAGCGACATCGCTGTTCAGGCAGGCTATACCTATATGCTCACAGACCGGTGGTCGGGAGGTGTACAGGTCAAAGCCCTTCTGTCTAACTACGGAGAATTCAAGTCTACAGCCATTGCCAGCGACATCGGTCTGAACTACTTCGACGGCGACAATGGCATCTCCTTCGGACTTGTGGCTCAGAACCTCGGTGGCGAGGTTGACCCTCTCTACGACAAGGCTGTGAAGCTGCCCTTCAACCTTGTTGCGGGAATGAGCTTCGACTTCTCAAATGCGCCTATTCGCCTCTCCTTCACCATGCAGGATCTCACACATTGGGACAAGGACTACTACGCCGTGCAAGGCGAGAAGCTAAGCTCCGGCAAACGCTTCCTCAATCACTTTGCCTTAGGAGCCGACATCTTCCCTTCGTCGCAGACATGGCTGTCGCTTGGCTACAGTTTCCGTCGTGGCTACGAGATGAAAGTCCTCGATTCTAGCCATTGGGCAGGATTCTCCCTCGGAGCCGGATTGAACGTCAAGAAGATAAAGATAGGACTTGCTTATGCCAAGTACCATGTGTCTTCATCTTCGTTCATGGTTAACTTGAGTTATTCTCTGTAAAAGACTGGTTTATTGACTAATATGAAACGATATTTCTTTATTTTCTTCCAGACAATCCTTGTGGCTGCAACCCTCCTTATGACTGTCTGGACAATTGAGGAGGCAACTAAACGCGTTCCTCACGACTGGGTTCCATTGCTCTATGTGTGGTCGGCAGTCCTGTGGATATTGTCAATCCTTTCGTTCGTTTTCAAGAAAAAGATTCTCCAGTTGAAAGGCTATGTCATGACCATGGTGATTCTCTGCGGATTGTTCTTTGTGGGAGCGGTGGTAGATACCTATTATGTAGCCGACATCCTTTCCAAGGACATCGTCTTCAGCGGCAAGCTTAACCAGTCTCTGCTGTGTATCGCTCTCTGGACCGTCTCCGTCCTCCTGTTCCTCTATTCACGCAAACTCATCCGGAAGAATAAAAAAGAATAAGCATTTTTTTTCAACTTGAATCAAATACGTATGAAAGTTGTATTATTTAGCTTTCAGTTCTTCAATCTTCCCCCAGTCATCCTTAAATCTGCAAATAGCCTGCGCTATGCAGTTCATATTCTTTCATAACGCCACCGAACCCCATTCGTCCACACCTCTGGAAACATAACTCCATGGTAAAAGGAGCAGCAATACTCCTTATGCGCAATTATCCATGCGCTCTGCGGAGGGATGATAATTATATTGCTTATCCCACAGCTGTTGTTTCGATTATTCTTAGTTTTTTTGCAATTGATTGAAATCAAAACGAACTAAATTATATAGTTGTTGGGATGCCTCCAAGGCTGCAAGGACTTCAGCGACTACTATCTGACTCACTTAGTCCACAAAACCGCCTAAGTCTTTTCAAAAAACCACCGTAGTGTGAGTATGAAAAAGACTTAAGTGTATTTCAAAAAACACTACGGTGAAAAATAATTTACACTGTGCCAGAAATATTTTACCTCTGCGCCAGAAATATTTGTAGACTGCGGAGGAGATTCCTAAAAACAAAAAAGCCTCGCTACCGTAATGGTTGCGAGGCTTTAAGTATGAAGTAGGAGTGTGTGTTTACTTCACTTTGTCTACGATTGCCTTGAATGCGTCGAAGTTGTTCATTGCAAGGTTAGCAAGAGTCTTGCGGTTGATTTCGATTCCTGCCTTGTGGATTGCACCCATGAGCTGGCTGTAAGACATGCCTTCGAGACGGGCAGCAGCGTTGATACGCTGAATCCAGAGTGCACGGAACTGACGCTTCTTGAGCTTGCGTCCTACGTATGCGTAGGTAAGTCCTTTTTCGTATGCGTTTTTGGCAACGGTCCACACATTCTTGCGGGCACCAAACTGACCCTTAACGCGCTTCAAAATCTTTTTTCTTCTTGCACGTGATGCTACGTGGTTTACTGATCTTGGCATAATTTTGATTCTTTTTGAATGTTAGCGCCAATGTGTTACGAATCTCTCGTAGTTTTGTTATTGGTCTTGTGGGCTAAACACTCGGTTAAACTTTAATTGATTTTTGGAAAGATTTGTTTTTTAACGCAGGCAAAGAAGGTCACGAACTTGCTTAACGTTTGCACTTACTACGATTGTAGAGTGGTCGAGGTTACGCTTTTGCTTCTTAGTCTTCTTTGTGAGAATGTGGCTGTGGTAAGCGTGCTGACGCTTGATCTTTCCTGTGCCAGTGAGCTTGAAACGCTTCTTGGCAGCTGCTTTGGTTTTAACTTTTGGCATTTTTTTTGTTTGTTTTAGTTATTTAATTATGGTGGCAACGTATATACCAGGACGTTACGCACCCTTTGTTTTTTTTGCTGTTCTTATTCTTCAGCTTCGGTTTCCTCTGCTTCAGCGGCGGGAGCGGATTGAGTGGCAACTTGTGCTTTCTCTTCGTCGCGGCGCTGCTGGCTCTTCTTTGGCTGGCCGGCTTTCTTGGGTGAGAGGATGATGCTCATTCGTTTGCCTTCGAGGGTAGGCATGCTTTCTACTTTGGCAATTTCCTCAAGGTCGTTGGCAAAACGCAGAAGGAGTACCTCGCCTTGCTCCTTGAACACGATGGAGCGTCCTTTGAAGAAGACGTAGGCTTTTACTTTGTTGCCTTCGTTGATGAAGCCTATGGCGTGCTTGAGTTTGAAGTTGTAGTCAGCATCGGCAGTTTGTGGTCCGAATCGGATTTCCTTCACTTCTACCTTCACCTGTTTTGCCTTCATCTCCTTTTGTTTCTTCTTCAACTGATAGAGGAACTTGGAGTAATCGATGAGGCGGCAAACGGGTGGATTGGCGTTGGCGGAAATCTCCACGAGATCCACTTCTTTTTCCTGTGCAAGCTTGAGGGCGTCCTGAATAGGCATTACTGCTGACTCTATGTCATCGCCTACAATTCGCACTTCACGTACTCTAATCTGTTCGTTGATTCGGTACTGCGGTTGTTGTTTTTTGTTGTCTACCTTCATTTATTTTCAAATTCAAGGTGCAAAGTTACGAATAAGTGAGCGCAATACAAAATAAAATTTAACTTTTTTTATTTTTATTGCCGAACGTGAGTAACTTCGAGCGTCAGCTCAACGTTACGAATAAGCGAGCACAATACAAAACAAAAATTCAATTTCTTTTGTTTTTGCAGCTGAATATAAGCAATTTTGCACCTTGTTGTTGTCAACTTTTTAGAAGTTTTCTGTCATGCTACGCACTTCGTCGTTGATTTTCTGAGCGAAATCTTCGAACTTCATGCTGCCCTGGTCGCCTTCGCCTTGCTTGCGGACACTAACTGTGCCTTCGGCTGCTTCCTTCTCACCAACGACGAGCATGTAAGGGATGCGCTTGAGTTCGTTGTCGCGAATCTTGCGTCCGATCTTCTCGTTGCGGTCGTCAACAATAGTGCGAACGTCGTTTGCGTTGAGGTATTCGCTTACTTGCTTTGCATAGTCGTTGAACTTCTCTGAGATAGGCAGTACTACAACCTGGTCTGGAGTGAGCCAGAGTGGGAAGTGACCTGCTGTGTGCTCGATGAGTACAGCGCAGAAGCGTTCCATTGAACCGAATGGTGCGCGGTGAATCATAACCGGACGGTGCTTCTCGTTGTCGGCTCCTGTGTATTCGAGCTTGAAGCGCTCAGGCAGGTTGTAGTCAACCTGGATGGTACCGAGCTGCCAGCGGCGTCCGATGGCGTCCTTGACCATGAAGTCGAGTTTAGGTCCGTAGAATGCAGCCTCGCCAAGTTCGGTGCGGGCGCTGAGTCCCTTCTCCTTGCATGCTTCGATGATGGCGTTTTCTGCCTCTGCCCATACTTCGTCGCTACCGATGTACTTCTCCTTGTCGTTAGGGTCGCGGAGCGAAATCTGTGCCTCGAAGTTCTGGAAGTCAAGTGCTTTGAAGATGATGTTGATGATGTCCATCACACGGAGGAATTCTCCCTTCACCTGTTCTGGAGTACAGAAGATGTGGGCATCGTCCTGAGTGAATGAGCGTACGCGGGTAAGTCCGTGAAGCTCTCCGCTCTGCTCGTAGCGGTAAACTGTACCGAACTCTGCGATGCGGAGTGGGAGGTCCTTGTATGAACGTGGCTGGCTTGCGTAGATCTCACAGTGGTGAGGGCAGTTCATAGGCTTGAGCATGTATTCCTCGTCTTCCTCAGGTGTGTGGATTGGCTGGAATGAGTCCTTGCCGTAGTGTGCATAGTGACCTGAAGTGACGTAGAGGCTCTTGCCTCCGATGTGTGGAGTCATTACCTCGAGGTAGCCGTAACGCTTCTGAATCTTGCGGAGGAAGTCCTGCAGACGGATGCGAAGTGCTGTTCCCTTTGGAAGCCACATTGGAAGTCCCTTGCCCACGCGGTCGGAGAAGAAGAAGAGTTCCATGTCCTTACCGATCTTGCGGTGGTCGCGCTTCTTTGCTTCTTCAAGCTTCTCGAGATACTCGTCGAGCATCTTCTTCTTTGGGAAGCTGATACCGTAGACACGTGTCATCATAGGACGCTTCTCGTCGCCGCGCCAGTATGCAGCAGCTACTGAGAGCACCTTGACAGCCTTGATAGGAGCTGTGGACATGAGGTGAGGACCACGGCAGAGGTCGGTATAGTTGCCCTGAGTGTAGGTGGTGATGTGACCATCTTCAAGTTCGGCAATAAGCTCGTTCTTGTAGGTCTGACCGCGGTCGCCGAAGAACTTGAGTGCGTCGGCCTTGGATATTTCGTTTCTTACAAGAGACTCCTTGCGTGCAACGAGTTCCTGCATTTTCTTCTCAATCTTTGGGAATTCTGTCTCGTTGAGCTTAACACCTTCGGGCATCATCACGTCGTAGTAGAATCCGTTCTCGATGGCAGGTCCGATACCGAACTGAGTGCCAGGATAGAGTTCCTGCAGAGCTTCTGCCATGAGGTGGGCACTTGTGTGCCAGAATGCGTGCTTGCCTTCTTCGTCGTCAAACTTGTGAAGCTTGATGGTGGCATCGCTGTTGATAGGACGGTTGAGTTCGGTGATTTCACCGTTCACGCTACATGCTACTACGTCTTGTGCCAGACGAGGACTGATGCTTTCTGCTATCTGAAGTCCTGTTACAGGTGCTTCGTATTCCCTTACGCTATTGTCGGGAAAAGTGATTTTAATCATGTGTGTATGTTGTTTTTTTAGTTTTTGTTCTGTTGTGTAGGTGTGTGTATGTGGTTTGTACACAAAATCTTTGCAAAGTTAATGCAAATCAAGCGCATTGCAAAAGAAAAAAGCGATTTTTTGAGAAAACCGCTTTTAAATGAAGAATTCATTATACTTGAAACCACTTACAACGCTTTGGGGAAGAGTTTGAGGGTGAAGGGCTGGATGCCTTCGGCTGGTGAAGAGGGGATGTAGAGCAGGTCGAGATAGATGATAAAGTCGCTGAGCGGAATGTCGGCCGCAGATGTGTAGCCGATGTTCTGGAAAGAATCCTTTGCCTGAATAAACACTCCAGACTTTATCACATCGAGGGTAATCCCCTTGATTTTAGTGTTGTAGGTCTCTACTGCCTGTTCGTGGCACTTGCTACGTGCTGCTCCCAGAAAGCTTACGTCTACGGTTGCTTCCTCCTGAAAGGCGGATTTGCTGCCTGTGTATGCCAGACTGTCGAGTGTGGCAGTAATCAGAGGTTCAAAGACCTCGTTTTCGGAATTGTCGAAAACCACGCTGTCGCATATGGCGAGATAGCTTGTCTTCGCTGTGGATGTACCTGTGCCTTCATCAAGGCAGGAAGTTGCACTAAACAGGGTTATAAGTGCGATTGTTGATAGAAAGAGGTGTTTCATTTTCTTTTGAATTATAAATTATTATAACTCCCTCTGTCGGCAGAAGTAGCCGGAGAAGATTTCGTCGATATGGTCGAGTGGTTGGCGGAAGAGACCGAAGAGGGTGGAACCGCTTCCCGACATGGAGGCATAGACGGCACCAAGGTCGTAGAGCTGATCCTTGATGGCTGCGAGTGACGGATGAACTGGGAAAACGCTTGCCTCGAAGTCGTTCACGATGGTGTCGCGCCATTGCTCGATAGGCTGCTTGATGAGTTCAAGCAGATTGGTTTCGGGATGATGTGGCTTGATGTTAGCATAAGCGTCACGTGTGCTGATGAAAATGTCGGGCTTCACCAGAACAAGCGTCATTCCCTTGAGATTGAGGTCGATATCGGTGAACTTATTGCCTATGCCCTCGGCAAATGCCGGTTTGTTCTGTATGAAGAACGAACAGTCGGCACCCAGCTTGGTAGCCAGTTGCTCAAGTTCTGCGATGGAGAGATCGAGCTTGAAGCGCTCGTTAAGTGCTTTAAGGGTGAATGCCGCATCGGCACTTCCTCCGCCCAGTCCTGCTCCTGTAGGAATCTGCTTGAAGAGGTGTATGCTTACAGGCTTAACCTTGTCGGGATTAGCTTGTTGCAGCAAACGGTATGCTCTCATGACGAGGTTGTCTTCTGGCGATCCGTTGAGGATTTCACCCGATACCTTGAGTTGCACATCATCCTGACTGCTTGTGATTTCCAAAGCGTCGGTAAACGGGATGGGGTAGAAGATGGTCTCAAGGTTGTGGTAACCATCGGGACGACGTTCTACGACGTTCAGTCCGATATTGATTTTTGCGTTAGGATAAGTTATCATATTCCTTTAGCTGTTGCTATGATGATTAGTACTATGTAGTTGGCTACGATTAAGAGTAGGAAGTTGTTGATGTCGGACCTGAGATACCCTGAGGAGGTATATTGTTCCGATATGGTGGAATTGACTTTGCTGGTACGTTGGCGAATGAAGGCATAGATGAAGTAGAAGAGCGTACCCATGATTATGCCTACGATGGCTCCTACGGTCACGTCACCCAGATAGTGAACACCCAGATACAGACGTGTGAAGGTTGTAGTCGTGCACCAGAAGAAGAGTGCGATGCTCATGCGCCAGTCGCGGAAGAGCAAGGCAAGCATGGTTGCCACACAGAAGGTGTTGCTGGCATGTCCTGAGAAGAATCCGAAGCGACCGCCACGATAGCCGTTGACGGTATCGACAAGATACATGATTGTTGGGTCTTGCGTAGGACGCCAGCGTGCGATGGTGGGTTTTACATATCCTGAGCAGATGCGGTCGGTTACGAATATCATAAGAGCGATGCAGAGGATGATGTAAAGCGATTGCTTAGGTGCGTTGTTCTTGAAGATAACGTAGAAGAGCATGAGGATGAGTGCTGTCCACGACCAGGTACTGGTGACAGTTGTCATCAGATTGTCCCAGAACAGCGATTCGCTGCCGTTGAGAGCCAGAGTTGCTTGTTGGTCGAAAGCCAGTATCTCTTCCATATCAACTATATTACTTCAAATACTTCGTTTTGTACCCAGCCCTGTTTGCCGTCATCGTATTTCACCTCGTTCCAGCCGTCCTCTGTGCTGTCGAGAATCTCAATCCGAGTACCTTCGTGAACCACAAACAGCTGAGTGCTGCTTTCTGAAGGTGAACTGAGAATGGTGGCCGACGGGGCTGTTATAATAGCTACATCGGTACGTTGCTGCTCATGAAGCAGAAGGTATGCACAAAGATTGGCAACGATGGTTATGATGAGCAAGGCTGCAGCTCCGTAGAATCCTGTCTTGCGAAGCTTCAGAGGTTCTGTGAATCGGTAAACCATAAAACCTGCGAGCATGAGTACGAATGCCACCATACCTATAATCTTCCACGTCCCTGCGCTGAAGATGCTGGCTATGCCATGCAGCTTGTCCTTGAGGAATGTCTGTGCAGTTGGCGCAATCTTGTCAATTGTATGGGTGCGGACGAAAGCGAGGTTTGTCTTGATGTCGTCGTCGCCAGGTGCCAGGCGTAGGGCACGTTCGTAGTTGATGATAGCCCATGCTATGCTGTCCTGCTTATAGTAGCAGTTGGCGAGATTGTAGAGCAGTTCCGCAGACTTGCCCTTGTTCGTGATGACAGCCAGGTACAGATCTGCCGCCTCGGCAAAGTCTTCCTCTGCATAGAGCGAGTCTGCAAGAGTGATGGCATCGTCCCATTTGTCGTTCTCGGCTGAAGCCTGAAGCGGCGTCAGCAGAAGCAGGGCAACGATTACGCCGAGGACACGTGATGCAGAATCGGCTGACTTCTCCGACTTCGGCTTGATGTTGTTCTCTATCTGTGTGATGAGTGAAATGGCATGATTGTAGATTGTCTCCATGTTCTCATTTGGATTGCCTGGAGCATAACGCGCAAACTCGCAGTCGCTCAGTACGTTAAGGAACTGACTGATGATGTCTGTCGGAACTCCGAGACGGTTAAGTTCGCCTTCCACGTTGTCCTTGTTGAGGTGCTCACGAGGCAGACGTAGTTTGTCGGTGGTATAGCCGTAGAGAGCCTTGAGAACTTCGTCGTAGAACTCGTTGGCCTGATGTAGCTTGAGCAGTTGTGCCGCACGATTGAGCTTGGTCTTTGCCACCTTGTTGGCTTTCTTCTGCTTCCTGTCGGCAATGTCAACTATTGTGTTTACCTGCTTTACACATATTATATATATAATAAGGAAGAGGAGAAGTGAACCGCCATAAACGATTGCCTCAAGGCTACCGAACAACGAGTCGTTGTCTGTGTCGGCAAACGAGATGTTCTTGGTCTTGATGTATCGGATGTCGTGGTTCAGTTCTTCCACATCCTGACTTGAGGTGAAATCGTTGACTGTGCCTGAGCCTCCGTTACGGCTTCTTTCCACGTTGACGGTATAGGGCTGAGTGGTAAGGGTCTTGTAGGAATGGGAGTTGGTGTCGAAGTAGCAGAATTTGACTGCCGGAATGGTGTATTTGCCCTTGTGACGTGGAACCACGGTATATTCGAACACCTTCGTGCCTTTGTATCCTCCGGTGCTGATATTGAAATTGTCAATAACCTTCGGGTCGTAAACCTCAAAGTCGGCAGGGAAGTTCACCTTTGGGCTTTCGAGAAGCTTGAGGTTGCCCTGACCTTCAACGGTCAGTCGAAGAGTGATGGCTTCGTTGGCTTTAACCGTTTCGGGAGTGAGGTTAGACTGAATGGTGAAATTACCCACACCACCAGTATATTCTGCTGGTTTGGCTGGGAGAGGAAGTACGTTGATTTTGACAGCCGGAGCGATTATCTTCTTCTTTATCTCAATCATGCTACTCATTCCGTTGAAATAGGCATCGATTGGGTCTATGTTGCGATTGGGCTGTGCCACAACTCCTTCGTAGGTGATGGCTGGAATGGTCAGATTGCCTGATTTTTGCGGGAAGAGAACATACTGGTTCCAAACAACTGTGCGATAGTTGTGTCCTTTGTACGACTCAACTGAGAACTGCTTGTTATTCGGCAGATCCATCTCCTGAATCTGGAAACCGTCGAGCGTAGGCATCTGATTGTCGAGCTGAATCAGGTTGACGAGAGTGTAGATCTTGTAAGTCACAAGAATGGCTTCCTGTTCATAGACGGTGGTGCGGTTTGCCGTAGCCGTGATGAAGAGGTCGTTCGGACCTATGTTGGTAGATGTGTTTTCGTGAACCTCGTTCTGCTGACGATGTGAGCCTTGGGAGTTTGGTTGCGAACCGCCTCCGTTTCTGCCTTTCACAACCTTAATCTTACGAGGCTGCGACTTGATGGTCTGTCCGTTGTACTGAATGGATGCAGGCTCAATGGTGAATGTGCCGGTTGAGACCGCGCGAAGGATATAGGTGAATGTGATGGAGCTGCTCTGACTCGTCTTGCCATTGATAATCTGATAACTGCTCTGGCTTGACTTCGCAGGTCCGTAGATAACTTCGAATCCCTTGAAGCTGGGTGCTCCGAAGTTTGCTACTTCACTTGAGTTGATGGTAAATCTTACTCTGAACTGCTCATCGACTTCCACCGTGGAAGGTGCATCGACGATGATATCGACATTTGCTGCAATGGCGCAAACGGCTGATGTGATAAAGAGTAGGAGTGTTATAGCGTAATGTTTCATACTGATGATTTTGCACATTTACCAGTCTTTCTCCAGTCGACGCATAGGTGCTGTGCGCTGGTTAAGACGACGTTGTATCTTTTTCTCGTCCTGAAGGGCGGCATTGAGCAACTGCTCGGCAGTTTTGTCGTCCATCTCATTCTTCTTCTGTCCGTTCTGAGGGTTAGACTGTCCGTTCTGGGAGTTGTTCTGGTTTTCCTTCTTATCCTGATTTTGATTCTGGTTCTCGTCCTGATTCTTCTGGTCTTTCTTCTCCGGGTCTTTCTTGTCCTGCTGGTTGTCCTGGTTATCTTTCTTCTCGTCTTTCTGATCCTCAGGCTTCTGCTGGTCTTTCTTGTCCTTCTTGTCTTCCTGTTTTTGGTTTTCGTTTTGGTTTTGTTTCTGGTCTTGGTTCTGGTTCTGCTGGTTCTTCTTCAACAGATACTGAGCCTTGGCCAGATTGTAGCGTGTTTCGTTGTCTGCAGGGTTGTAGCGCAACGCACTCTTGTACGCCTCGATAGCCTTGGTGAGGAATGCGTTTGTGAGTTCCGGTCGGCTCTTCATGGCACCAACTCCTTGGGTGTAGTACAGGTTTCCTATGTTGTGGAGTATGGTTGCACTTTTCTTTTTATTGTTGCCCGACAGATCCAATGCTTTCTTGTAGTTCTCCAATGCTGTTGAGTCGTTTCCCATCAGCCGTTGAATGTTAGCCAGGTTGTAGAGTCCCTCAACAGACAACTCGGAATTGACAGAGCGTTGGTAGTTGACTTCCGCCTCGTTGGTGTTGAGCTGACGGAAGAAGTAGTTACCCATGCGGATGTGGTCGCGATAGGTTTTCTGGGCAAATGTACTCATGGTGCAAAATGCCGCTATGTATAGTATGATGAGTCGTTTCAAAACTGAAGATTTGTTGATGGTTGGTTATTTATTTGAACACCTTGAAGTTCTTTAGCAGAGGATTCTTCTTGCTCATGATGCATGTCTCAAGTATTATGCAGATAAGCAACACTATGGCAACGGCCATGAACAGTTCCTCGTGTTCTGCAAATATCTCAGAAGTATATTCCTCGCTTTGCATCTTGTTGATTTCTGCCAAAAGTTTGTTCTGTGCCTGGTCTGAAGATGTGACGTGGATATATACTCCGTTGGCAGCCATGGCGATTTCCTGACCAACCTTCTCGTTGAGATGGGTAATTACCACCTTGCCCTCGGAATCCTTCTTGAACTCGCCGTTGCCCAACGGTATAGGTCCGCCTTCTGCCGTTCCCACAGAGAGAACGAAGATGCGTATGCCTGATTCCGCCAATTGCTTGGCTGCCTCTATAGCACCCTGTTCATGGTCTTCGGCATCGGTTATGAGAATCAGAGCCTTACCTACATTCTCGTTTTTGGAGAAACTGCGTCCCGCACATAATATCGCTTCTGCGAGGTTTGTGCCTTGGGTGGAAATGGTGGATGTGCCGAGTTGGTCAAGATACATCTTTGCCGAAACTCCGTCTACAGTCAGAGGAAGGATTGTTATCGCAGTTCCTGCAAATGCGATAAGTCCGACTTTGTCGTTGTCCAGTTTCTCGGTAAGTTTGCTGACCAGCATCTTGGACTTGGTCAGACGGTTCGGGGAGATGTCCTGACACAACATGGAATTGGAAACGTCAACGGCAATTATTGCCTCTATACCTTTATGTGTAATTTCCTGAGAAGAAGGCTGGCTTGTCTGCGGACGTGCTATGAGCAAAGTGAGCAGAGCCAGAATCAGCATCATAAGCCCGAATTTTAGATGTTTCCGCTTATACGACACTTCTGGCATGAGGTGAGCTATCAGCTGAGGATCACCAATCATCTTGATGCGCTTCTTCTGAAGTCTGCAAATATACCAATACACCAAAATGAGTACTGGAATAATCAGCATTATATATAGAAATAATGGATGTGCAAATCTAAACATTGAATCTGTATATTATAATTATGGTATGCGTCGTAAGACGAACATACGCATTAGGATTTCCAAGAGGAAGATGGCAAGTGCGGCAATTGCAAAAGGCTCGAAGAATTCATCACGTTTACTGATTTGTCTTACATTGAGCTTCGTACGTTCCATCTTGTCTATTTCGTCGTAAATCTCGGCAAGTTCCTGATTCTCCTGGGCACGGAAGTACTTTCCTCCAGTCTCTGCAGAAATCTTACGCATGGTTGTTTCGTCAATCTCTACAGGAACCATAGCCGTTCCGCCAGTGGGAAGAGGGAATGGCGCCATACCGTTGCGACCGATACCGATGGTGTAGATTCTTACATTCTGCTTCTTGGCAATCTCACATGCTGTGAGCGGAGCGATTGTTCCGGAGTTGTTCACACCGTCGGTAAGCAGGATGATGACTTTTGACTTTGCCTTGCTCTCACGAAGACGCAGGAGCGAGTTCATGATGCCGTCGCCAATTGCTGTACCGTCGGCTATCATGCCCTTGGCTGCCATTTGGTTGTCAGCACTCTGGTAAAGATTCATGAGTACGGCATGGTCTGTTGTGAGCGGGCAAAGAGTGAATGCCTCTGCTGCGAAGAAGGTGAGTCCTATGTTGTCGTTCGGACGTTTGTCGATGAATCGGCTTGCGATATTCTTCAAGGCTTCCACGCGGTTGGGCTTAAAGTCCTGGGTGAGCATACTGGTTGACACGTCTACCGCCAGCATGATGTCAATACCTTCTATGTCTGTGTCGTTCCAGGAGTGTTTCTTCTGTGGGCGGGCGATGATAATCACTACCAACGCAAAAAGGATGATTCGCAGAATGTTGGGAACTGGAATCAGTAATGACCTGAAGGAACGACGTACGTAGATGTATTTCTCTGTCTCAGGAAGGAGTAGGGATGCATGGCTGTGTTTGTGATGCAGCACATACCACACGATGTATGGTATGAGCAGCGTCAGAAGCAGTAGCATATATGGGTTCTTGAATTCCATCCGTTGATTGTTTGAAGGTTAGAGCCAAAGGAGGTAGAGTCTGTAAATGGTGTAGCCAAGTGCGCAAAGGGTGGCAACAGAGAGCACTCCAACTGTGATATACATGATGGTGCGATTCTCAGGTGAGCCTTTCTCGACTATGATTACTTCCTCGGGCTTGTTGTTCTCTACCTCTTCCTGTTTTGTTTGATTGATGTATTCTATAGCGTAGAGCAGGTTGCGGTCATTCTCGTTGACTACGGTGCTGTATTTTGCGAATTTCACAAGGTCGGCTGTCGCAAGGATAGACTGCACATCCTTAATCATCTGCTCGTCGTTGACAGCCTTGAGGTGATAGATGATTTCGTCGGATGTCATCTCCATGGCGTTGAAGTTGTAACGTTCCTTGATATAATTACGCAGAGTGTCGGTAAGCCATGTGTAGTATTCCTTGGTTGCCGCCTGACGATGCTGCTCGTCCCAGTTCTCAATTTCCCTCCAGTCGCGCGCACTCTTGATTTTCTCGATTTCCTGCATAGCCTGTTTGTGAGGAGCAAGGCGAGGCTTGACCTTTATGCGGCGAATGATAGGCTTATTGTCCTTGAGACGAATAATAATGTATAGTATGACCAAAGCTGCGAACATAATGACGAAGACAAGGATATATGGAACTGACCATTCATCCTTTTCATACGGTAGAGTCATCATGTCCTTGTTTGGAGCAATTTCATTGACTTTGGTGGTGTCGATGTCAACAGTAAGCACTTTAAGGGCGAGATTCTTACCTGAAGTATAGTGCTTGTTGTCTACAATAACTTCGACAGGGGGAATGTAATAGAGAGCTGAATCGAATGATGTAACAGAGTAGGAACGACGCAACACCATTCTCTCACCATTGTTGATGAGGTCTGTGTCGATGTCGCTGGTGCGCTGTACTTCCACTCCAGGCACAATCATCGCCAGAGAGTCGTAAACAGGAATTTCCACTTTGGACTTCCTGCCTGCGCTTACCTCCACGGTTATTTCCGTAGGCTCACCAATAAGAATTTGTGTGTTGCTGATTTTTGCGTCAACGGTAACCTGGGCATTGATGCAGCATACTGAAGACATGAAGATTGTCAGCAATAGCAAAAACCTATTTCTAATATATCTTGTCATTTTCAATAATTCATTTTCTCATTCTGAACAAACCAATAAGACCCTTGACGAAGTCTTCGTCGGTACGCAAGTGGGCACAGTCGATTCCGGCACGAGCGAAAGTTTCGACCAGCCAGCTGTTGTGCTTCAGCCACCATTCGTGGTGAGCACGGCGCAAACGTTTGGAAGAAGTGTCGATATACATTTCCTTGCCGCTTTCCGCATCCTTCACCTTGAGCAGACCGACGTTTGGCATGTCCATCATGCGCTGGTCGTAGATCTGCAGAGCCACTACGTCGTGACGACGGCTCCCTATCATCAGCTGGTTGCTGAAGTCCTTAGGGTCGAAGAAGTCGCTTAGGATAAAAACGGTACAGCGTTTCTTTATGGCATTGGTCATGAACTCCACAGCCATGCCAATGTCCGTATTAAAGCTCTGTGGCTGGAAATTCAGCAGTTCGTGGATGATGAACAGAATGTGCTTGCGTCCCTTCTTTGGAGGAATGAATTTCTCTATGCGATCGGAAAAGAATATGACACCAACCTTGTCGTTGTTACCAATGGCTGAGAAGGCGAGAGTGGCAGCAATTTCTGTTGCCATCTGACGCTTGGTCTCTCCGCTGGTTCCGAAATCCAAACTTCCAGAGACATCAATCATCAGCATTACCGTCAGTTCGCGCTCCTCTTCGAATACCTTCACATAGGGATGGTCGAAGCGTGCCGTGACATTCCAATCGATGTCACGCACATCATCACCGTATTGATATTCGCGGACTTCGGCAAAGGCCATACCACGCCCCTTGAACGCTGTGTGGTATTCACCAGCGAACACGTTGCTCGAAAGACCTCTTGCCTTAATCTCGATGCGACGAACCTGTTGTAGTAGTTCTTCTGTTTCCAATTGTGGTCGTGATTGTTTCGGGTTAATCAAGGCACTTCAACCTTGTTGATGATGCGGCTGATGATTTCCATCTGACTCACGTTGCTTGCTTCTGCTTCATAAGTAAGACCGATGCGATGGCGGAGCACATCCGCAGCTACAGCTCTCACGTCTTCTGGGATAACATAACCGCGATGCTTGATGAATGCGTAAGCACGTGATGCAAGAGCCAGGTTGATTGAAGCACGTGGAGAACCACCGAAAGCAATAAGACCAACCATATCGCGCAGGCCGTAGCGGTCGGGATAACGGGTTGCAAATACGATGTCTGCAATATACTGCTCAATCTTCTCGTCAACGTATATGCCTGTTACAACGTTGCGGGCAGCGTCGATGTCTTTCAATCCCATGATAGGCTTGACTTCCTGCTCTTCAGGTTGGATGTTCTGACGGATGATGTGCTTCTCTTCCTCAATTCCTGGGTAGTCAACTACGACTTTGAGCATGAAACGGTCAACCTGCGCTTCTGGCAGAGGATATGTACCTTCCTGCTCAATTGGGTTCTGAGTTGCAAGTACGAGGAAGGGGTGGGGAAGTTTGTAAGTCTCATTGGAGAGAGTTACCTGACGCTCCTGCATGGCTTCGAGAAGTGCACTTTGAACCTTTGCCGGAGCACGGTTGATTTCATCTGCAAGGACGAAATTGGCAAAGATTGGACCACGCTTGGATTCAAACTTTCCCTCACGCTGATTGTATATCATGGTGCCGACCACGTCAGCAGGAAGCAAGTCTGGGGTAAACTGTATACGACTGAATTTTCCTTCAATCAGACCTGCGAGTGTTCTGATTGCCTTAGTCTTTGCTAGACCTGGTACACCTTCGAGCAAAACGTGTCCGTCGCTCAGGAGGCCTATGATCAATGATTCTACCAAATGACGCTGGCCGATAATGTATTGGTCCATGCCTGTCATCAGGTTTGTCACCATAACACTGTGTTGCTCTATTCGCTCGTTCAGTGCCTTAATGTCAATTGCGTTTGTCATTTATAAGTACTTGTTTTTGTTTAGTTCAATTTGACTGCAAATTTACCCATTTTCCAGTAAACGGTGGACTGAAAAATGTTTAATAAAGTATAAAACGACTCTTGTGTCGTATTCATTTAATAGATTTTAACTTTCAATAGTCTTTCATCTTTGGAGTCTTCAGATGCTTTATAATAATATATCAGATATGCGAGAGAGCGAATTAAAACTATTTTAGAATAAAAATCATCAAAAAATTTGTCAGTTAAAAAAATAACCGTACCTTTGCACTCGCTTTTGAAAAATTCCTTTCTCTTGGCAAGGAATTATGAGCTGACATGATGGTGGATGTAGTTCAGTCGGTTAGAGCGTCAGATTGTGGTTCTGAATGTCGTGGGTTCGAGTCCCACCATCCACCCTTCGGGTAGTCCTTGCAGAGATATCTGTAAGGTCTTTTTTTGTTAATCCTCTAAGTATTACTCCCTAATCTAAATACTTATCTTTATGAAATCAAGATTTTTTACTTTCGCCTTGGCAGCTCTTTTCTGCCAGATGTCTTTTGCCCAACAAGTGATTACCAAGCAGGCGGACAATACAGAAGTTGTGAATACAACAGAGATTGCCAAAGACGTTAAGGGCTATAAGGCTCAGACTCCTGTAGAGATTTATATTAAGAAAGGTAAGGTTGTAAAGGTTGCCGTACTTCCTAACCGCGAAGGACCAAAATATATGAAGATGGTGAGCGAGGGAATCCTTTCAAAATGGAATGGTTTGAAGTTGGCTACTGCGATGAATCTGAAGGTTGATGCAGTAACAGGTGCGACATACACCTCAAATGCAATAATTGATAACGTAAAGCGCGGTTTAAAGTACTATATTGAACAAAAATAGTAGATTTTTCTGTCAATTTGTAAGTAAATCTGCAAATTCTTTGCGTTTTCGTTTGCGGTTCGTGTGAAAAACACTAAATTTGCAATGCGAAACCATCTTGAGTATGCAAAGAGCCTCTATTTACATAGCATAGAATTGGCCTTTCCTAATCAAAACGGAGAGGCTTTCTTTGTTTTATGTGGTAAAATGGCAAAGTCTTTGTAAAAGAGATGGTAATATGTTGAATATAAAACAATTAAATAAGAAATAATGAAACATCAGTTACGTAGTGCTGTTTGTACTGAAGGACGAAGAATGGCTGGTGCCCGCGCTTTGTGGGTGGCAAACGGAATGAAGCGTGAGCAGTTTGGCAAACCTATTATTGCAATCGTAAATTCATTTACTCAGTTCGTTCCTGGACATACTCACCTTCATGAGGCAGGTCAGATTATAAAGGCAGAGATTGAAAAGTTGGGTTGTTATGCAGCCGAATTCAATACAATAGCTATTGACGACGGTATCGCAATGGGACATGACGGTATGCTTTATTCGTTGCCAAGCCGTGATATCATAGCTGACTCTGTAGAGTATATGTGCAATGCCCATAAGGCTGACGCGATGATTTGCATCTCCAATTGCGACAAAATCACTCCTGGTATGCTGATGGCTGCTATGCGACTGAATATCCCTGCTGTGTTTGTGAGCGGAGGTCCTATGGAGGCAGGTAAGTATAAAGGTGAGAACCTTGACTTGATTGCCGCTATGATTAAGGGTGCCGACCCAACAGTAAATGATGAGGAACTGGCTGAGGTGGAGAACCGTGCATGTCCTGGTTGCGGATGCTGCTCAGGTATGTTCACAGCCAACTCCATGAACAACCTTACTGAGGCTATTGGTCTTTCATTACCTGGTAACGGAACTATTCTCGCTACACATGTTAACCGCAAGGAACTGATGAAGGCTGCGGCTCGTCAGATAGTGAAGAATGCGTTTGCTTATTACGAAGACGGCGACGATAGCGTTTTGCCACGTAGTATTGCAACCCGTCAGGCTTTCCTCAACGCTATGACTCTGGATATAGCTATGGGCGCATCCACCAATACTGTGCTTCACTTACTGGCAGTTGCTCAGGAAGCTGGGGTTGACTTTACCATGGCTGATATCGATGCTCTCTCACGCAAAACTCCTTTCCTCTGCAAACTGGCGCCTAATTCACAGAAGTATTCTGTTCAAGAATGTGGACGTGCCGGTGGCATGATGGGACTCCTTGGTGAACTTGCCAAAGGCGGTCTTATCAATACAAGTGTTAAACGTGTAAACGGAGCTACACTTGCTGAGGATATTGAAAAGTACTCTATCCTCAAGGATAATGTAGATCCGGAGGCAAAGCGTATTTATTCTTCAGCTCCTGCAGGTAAGTTCTGCAATCAGCTTGGTGTTCAGAATACTAATTATGAAACACTCGATACAGACCGTGAAAATGGTTGTATCCGTGATATAGAACATGCTTACACCAAGGATGGCGGTATGGCAATCCTCTTCGGAAACATTGCCCAGGACGGTTGCGTAGTTAAGACTGCCGGTGTGGACGAAAGCATCTGGAAGTTCAGCGGTCCTGCTGTAGTATTCGATTCACAGGAAGATGCCTGTGAGGGAATCCTTGGCGGTAAGGTTAAGAAGGGTGATGTAGTCGTGATTACTCACGAAGGACCAAAGGGCGGACCTGGTATGCAGGAAATGCTTTATCCAACCAGCTATATCAAATCTATGCATATGGGTAAGGAATGTGCCTTGATTACTGACGGACGCTTTTCCGGAGGAACAAGCGGACTGAGTATAGGTCACGTGTCTCCTGAAGCTGCCGCAGGTGGAAACATCGGTAAGATTGTTGATGGCGACATCATAGAGATAGATATTCCTAACCGCAGTATCAACGTTCGCTTGAGCGATGAGGAACTGGCTGCACGCCCACAGCAACCATTAAAGCGTAAGCGTGTGGTTAGTAAGTCTTTGCGTGCTTATGCTCAGAGCGTTAGTTCAGCTGATAAAGGCGGAGTAAGAATTATTGATTAATTACAATTCAAAATATAGAATGAGTAAGATTACAGGTAGTGAAGCTCTGATGAGAGCGTTGCAACATGAAGGTGTGAAGACCATATTTGGATATCCAGGTGGATCTATCATGCCGGTTTATGATGCTCTCTATGACTATACACGAGGTGAGAAGAAGGCGTTTGACCATATTCTCGTGCGTCACGAACAAGGTGCCACTCATGCAGCAGAGGGCTATGCCCGTGTGAGCGGAGAGGTAGGTTGTGCTATCGTGACCAGCGGACCTGGTGCTACAAATACCTTAACAGGTGTGGCCGATGCCATGCTGGATTCAACTCCTATCGTGGTGATTGCAGGTCAGGTGCCAATTTCTGCACTTGGTACGGACTTCTTCCAAGAGGTTGACCTTGTTGGTGTGGCCCAACCAATTTCCAAATGGAGCTATCAGATTCGTCATGCCGAAGACATAGCATGGGCTGTCAGTCGTGCGTTCTATATCGCCCGTAGTGGACGTCCCGGTCCTGTGGTTCTTGACTTCCCAAAGAACGCTCAGACAGAAATGGTGGAGTTCAAGCCTGAAAAGGTAGACTTCGTCCGTTCTTACGTTCCTTATCCAAAACTCGATAATGAAGCTGTCCGTCAGGCTGCAGAACTCATAAATAATGCGAAAAAGCCATTGGCTCTCGTTGGTCAGGGAGTGGAACTGGGTAATGCACAGGACGAACTTCTTGCATTCCTTGAAAAAGCCGATATTCCTGCAGGTCGTACTATGCTTGGCCTGAGTGCCCTGCCAAGTACCCATCCTCTGAATGTGGGAATGTTGGGTATGCATGGTAACTATGCTGTCAATCTCAAGGAACAGGAGTGTGACGTACTGATTGCTATTGGTATGCGTTTCAGCGACCGTGTAACTGGAAGTCTTAAGACTTATGCAAAACAGGCAAAGGTGATTCACCTCGATATAGACCGAAGCGAGATTAACAAGAATGTAAAGACAGATGTGGCTGTTGTTGCAGACTGTAAGGAGTCACTTCCAGCTATTACAGCTCTTATTAATAAGAATAATCATAGCGAATGGCGTGATTCCTTCAAACCACTTGATGAGAAGGAACGTGTAAAGGTCATCGAACCAGCTATCCATCCTACAGAAGGACCTTTGCTTATGGGTGAGGTCGTTAATACTGTAGCTGAGGCAACTAAGGGAGATGCCGTTCTCGTTACCGATGTGGGTCAGAACCAGCTCTTCGCAACCCGTTATTTCAAATATCCTAAGCGTCGCAGTATCTGTACAAGTGGTGGATTGGGAACTATGGGTTATGGTATGCCAGCTGCTATCGGAGCCACTTTCGGTGCTTCAGACCGTACCGTTTGCTGCTTCATGGGTGACGGCGGTTTCCAGATGTGTATAGAGGAACTTGGTACTATCATGGAACAGCAGGCTCCTGTGAAGATGATTCTGATGAATAATAACTATCTGGGTAATGTGCGTCAATGGCAGGATATGTTCTGGCAACGCCGTAAGTCGTTTACAAGAATGATGAACCCTTGCTACGAATTGATTGCAAAGGGTTATGGCATTCCATATGCTTGTGTTACCGAACGAAAGGATTTACAGGGTGCTGTTGACAAGATGCTTGCAACCAAAGGTCCGTATATCCTTGAATGCGCAATACTTGAAGACGACGATGTACTGCCTATGACACCGCCGGGAAAGAATGTGGATGATATGATGTTGGAGGTTAAATAATTATGGAAGAAAACAAACTATATACCATTCTCGTTTATTCTGAGAATATAGCAGGTGTGCTGAATCAGATTACAGCTGTGTTTACTCGCCGTCAGGTGAATATCGAAAGCCTTAACGTATGTGCTTCGTCCACTCCTGGTGTACATAAATACACCATTACTTGCAATTGCGATGAGGAGATGGCAAAGATTCTCACCCGACAGATTGAGAAGCGTATTGATGTGCTGAAGGCCGATTACTATACTGATGAAGAACTCTTTATCCTGGAGACTTCGTTGCTGAAGATTTCCACTCCGATGATGTTGGAGAATATGAATGTAGGAAAGATACTTCGTGCTCATGATGCCCGCATTGTTGAGGTTAACTCTACCTATGCAGCTGTGGAAAAGACAGGCTTCACAGATGATATCCTCTCGCTGTATCATAGTTTGAATGAACTTGGTGCTGTGCTGCAGTTTGTTCGTTCCGGACGTATCACCATCACACGCAGTCGTGTAGAGCACCTTGACGAATATCTGGCAGAAAGGGAAAAGGAGCGTAATGAAGAAGATTGATACGACATCCATAGTTGTTGATCCCTTCAATACTGACTTCTGTCAGCGATGGACCTGGACAATGCTTGGCAAGACCCTGCTCAATGCCGCAGAGAACCATGCTAAGGCTCGTGGCTTCGGAATGATGGATCTTAATGGACGCCACTATACTTGGGTGTTGTCGCGTCTGACCATTGAGATGCAGAGTATGCCGACTGCATATCATAATGTCAATGTGTCCACCTGGATTGAAAACATTTACCGCCTGTTTACCAACCGTAATTTCGCTATTAAGGATGAAGATGGTACGGTATATGGCTATGCTCGCAGCATCTGGGCTATGATTGACTACGAAACTCGTAAGCCTATGCAGCTGGAGCAGATTGAGGGCGAACTGTTTCAGGCATATCTCTTGCCGGAAGAACCCTGTCCCATTGCTGCTCAAGGGCGAGTTAGGGCATTGACCGATGCTGACTATGTGAAGTCGCATCATGCTAAGTACAGCGACATAGATATGAACAGCCACGTAAACAGCATCAAGTATATTGAGCATATCATGGATTTGTTCTCAATTGATGACTACAAGGATGGGCGCAATCTTCATCGTCTTGAGATTTCGTATATGGCTGAGAGCCGCTATGGTGATTTGCTATCGTTCTTCAAACGTAAAGTTAGCGATAATAAATACGAGGTGGAAGTTCGCAAGGACTTCATTCCAGGAGGCGACCGTGGCACACCAATTGTGCGAGCCTCTTTGGAATTCTCCTGAAAGGCGAAAAGGCGAATGAGGTAATAACGTTAATCGTTATAACGTCAAATCGAAATATAGAATAATCGAATCTAGTAATTATTTATCATTTATACATTAATTTTTTATTATTATGGCAAAAATGAATTTTGGCGGTGTTATCGAAGAAGTGATGACCCGCGAAGAGTTTCCTCTTGAGAAAGCCCGTGAAGTGTTGAAAAATGAAACCATCGCCGTTCTCGGTTATGGTGTTCAGGGTCCTGGTCAGGCATGCAACCTGCGTGACAATGGTTTCAACGTGATTGTTGGTCAGCGTCCAGGTAAGACTTACGAAAAGGCTGTTGCTGACGGATGGAAGCCAGGTGAGACACTTTTCTCTCTTGAAGAGGCAGCAGAAAAGGGTACAATCGTTTGTATGCTTCTCTCAGATGCTGCTCAGATGCAGCTTTGGCCAACTATCAAGCCATACCTTACTGCAGGTAAGACTCTCTATTTCTCTCACGGATTCGCTATCAACTGGAACGATCGCACAGGCGTTGTTCCTCCAAAGGATATCGACGTTATCATGGTTGCACCAAAGGGTAGTGGTACCAGCCTCCGTACCATGTTCCTCGAAGGTCGTGGCTTGAACTCAAGCTATGCAGTATATCAGGATGCAAGTGGTCACGCTACAGACAAGGTTCTTGCATTCGGTATCGGTATCGGTTCTGGTTATATGTTCGAGACTACATTCAAACGTGAAGCAACAAGTGACCTTACAGGTGAACGTGGTTCACTCATGGGTGCTATCCAGGGTCTTCTCCTTGCTCAGTATGAAGTTCTCCGTGAAAATGGTCACACTCCATCTGAGGCATTCAACGAAACAGTCGAGGAACTCACTCAGTCACTCATGCCTCTCTTTGCAAAGAACGGCATGGACTGGATGTACGCAAACTGCTCTACTACAGCTCAGCGTGGTGCTCTTGACTGGATGGGTCCTTTCCACGACGCTATCAAGCCAGTTGTTGAGAAACTCTACCACAGCGTTGTAACTGGTAATGAGGCTCAGATATCAATCGATGCTAACTCTAAGCCAGACTACCGCGTAGGTCTTGAGAAGGAACTCCAGGCTCTCCGCGACAGCGAAATGTGGCGTACTGGCGAGGTAGTTCGTAAACTTCGTCCAGAAAACGACTAATTTAACAGTTGTATAATAAAAATGCAGGACAAAGAGAAATCTCTGAGTCCTGCATTTTTTTTGATGCTTTTTCTTGTTGTTCGTTTTAAGCTGTTTATTCTATTATGCTCGTATGAGAACTTTTCTGTTTGCAATCAATAGCCGTAGGTGGCGATTACACCCATTGAACTGCCGTCGTTAACCATATACTGGCATCCGCTAATCTGTTCTTTTCCTGAAGAGAGTGTGGTCTTCATGTAGAGCATGTTATAAGTAACGGATGTGTTATCTATGGTGTTTTCTATGCGAAGAGTGGATGGCAGGTAAGTTGTACCCTTTCCGAGCAGTCCTGCATAGTAGAGGAATTCCAGTCCGTTGCAACCGAAAGCTTCGGTAGAGAGTTCTGGAAGCAGTCCGTTGATGTTTTCAACGAGTGCGTCATCATTGTACTCGTAGGTATAAGTGTAAATTTCCTGACGGGCAGCTATATCTGGAGTGTAGACAATCTGAAGCAGACGTCCGTCCATGCTCCATGTAAGTCTTGCCATTGCTCCTTTCTGCTGAGTTCCGCCAAATGCGCTTTCGTTGCGATATATCACGTTCCATTCAGCAAGATACCCATTGGCGTAGGAGTAGTGGTAGGTGGTTGTTCCACTCTCTGCAGTTGCAATCACTCCCTCATTCATCGTAAGAGTGATAGGGTACTGGCTGTTGTCGGTTGTTATCTTGACGTTGTCTGTGCCGTAGTTGAGCCGGTAGGTATAGCTTTGGCTCAAGCCTGATGTCTCGCTGCTGCGTTCGGTAGATGTAGCGCTTTGCATCACCCAGTTCCTTGTGCCTGTATATGTGAAAGCCCATTGACGCACATTCTCGAAGTTGCCGCTGTAGGTTATCCTTTTCACAGTAGCTCCTGTGCTGTTTGGAGTATGTACTTTGTCGGCGAGTGATGAGCTGTGGCTGTCGCTTGAGCATGCCATGATGCTGGCAGCGAGTAAACAAAGGGTGAGTGTGCTGAAAATGCTACGTGGTTTCATATCAAATAGTGTTATTAGTTTTGGTTTTAATCAAAAAAAGCGTAACCAACTGTTCAAAGGTCGGGTTACGCTCTTTCTACTTTTGGAGGTGCGTGGCGGATTCGAACCGCCGTTCACGGTTTTGCAGACCGTTGACTAAGCCACTCATCCAACGCACCATTTCGTTTTGCGAGTGCAAATTTACGCCTTTTTTTAGTTCTGACAAATTTTTTTTGTATGTTTTTGAGTTTATTTAACGGCTAAGTGCACAATTTTCTTTGTCTCAAACCACTCTTCGGAGAACCAGTTCGATATTTCCCATGTGGTGCAGCGGTTACGCATGGATGCAATTTCTGCTTCAATATCTCCGCCTTTGAGTGCTATGATGCCGTTTGGGAGAGAGTTAGAACTGTTCTTGCTGATGTTTTTCTTCACACATTTCAAAATGTCGCCGAGGGGCATAACCGCCCTGCTTACCACAAAGTCGTAGTTATTGCCTTTGATGTCCTCGCCGCGGCTGTGGCTGAATTCCACATTCTTCAGATTGACGGCACGGGCTATTCCCTCTGCTACACGTACTTTCTTGCCGATGCTGTCTACAAGGTGGAACATGACGTTTGGAAACAGAATGGCAAGCGGTATGCCTGGGAACCCTCCTCCTGAACCCAAATCCATGATCCTGCTGTTGTCCCTGAAATGAATCAGTTTGCCTATGGACATGCTGTGGAGCACATGGTGTTCATAGATATTTGCAATGTCCTTGCGGGATATTACGTTGATTTTCTCATTCCACTCAGCATAGAGTTGACCGAGGGCGTTCAGCTGGTCATACTGGTCTTTCGACAGGTCTGGAAAGTATTTGTGAATTTGTTGCATTATGTTTTTTTTGCAAAAATAGCAATTTTATTATAGAGAAATTCAAAAATGATGTAAATTTGCATGATTTTTCTGAAAAATGTTATTAACAGAAACTATGAAACGTATTCATTACTCTCTTTTTCTGGCAGTAGCCATGCTTGTTTCCTGTGGTTCAAAACCGAATGAAGAACCTCAGTATTGGTCACAAATTGCCCATTTTCAGGAGTCCGACCAGCCTGATTCACTTCTTGCCGCAATAGATGATTATCTGGACAATTGCCCAAATGGAGCACATTTCAATCATGTTCAGTCTTTGAAGCACCGTCTTCTGAAAGAATATGATGAGTGGACCAACATTCTGACCAGCAATCCTACGAGAGAGCAAATGGAGAACTATATCACTTCTCATCAGGATGGTTTCTTTCGCTCTACAGCCGTTCTTCAGCTTGATCATATCGATTATTCCATGGCAGTTGTGGAGAATACTCCATCAGCGTTTGATGAATACCTTCTGCGTCATCCGGAAGGCGTACATGTCAACGATGCCAACCGCCGCCTGACTGAACTTGCTGAGACTTTCTCTCGTCTTGACGATACAGAAGTGAGTGCAGCAGAGCAATTGCTGCTCAAGCATTTCGTTTTGCTTCAAAGCGATAATATCGACATAGAGAGAACCATCGCTTCCAAGTTATCTTATTTTGGCAAAGACAATGCTACTCGTGAGGATGTAGTAGCCTATATGAAACACACTCATGCCGACAACAAGCCGAAGCGTTTCGCTCCTTCAGATTTCAAGGTAAGAAAGCTTGAGAGTGGGGGAGTTCCTGTGCTGAGTGTGAATTTCGAGCTTCAGGAGATTGTTTATCCTGAAGATTCCGACCGCATTCAGACTCATCATTTTGATGGAACTGCAATCATCAGTACCGACAGCCTTCTCATCACTTCTTTGAAGTTGGTAAAGAAGTAAAGACCTTCACATATTCCTCTGCTACTTTCACATAGTCGTGATGTCGGCGTATGAAGTCTATGCTTTGCTGTGAGAGCACGGGGATGATTGACGGATTGAGGATGAGCTGCTCCAGTTTGTTGTAGACATCTTCTTCTTCAGGAACTACGTTTATAATCGGACGCAGTTCCTTTTCTTCTAATATGTCGTAGGTTTCTTCCTCGCCACCACCTACTACCACCATTCCCTTCGACATGGCCAGCAATGCATTCATTGCCGGAGAGTAGCCGTAGAGCTGGTCGAGCATGATGTGGCAGGAATTCATGGTGTCTTGATACTCTTCAAAAGGAACTGATTCCACTTTCACCAGTTCCACCATGTCTGCGTATTTCCTTTGTACCTTTTCTGCGGCACGGAGCATGATGTCTGTGCCTTTGTATTCCGACTTGTTCTTCTGTATCCCTATAAAGATGCGAACCTTGTCGCCTTCATGGTATTCAGCCACTCGATTCACTCCCGTCATGTCAATGGGGAAGGGAATATAATGAGTCTTGTCCGGGAATACAGGTCGGTAACAGGCGTCGTATTCGTACAGTCCGGTGATGATGCCGTCGCAGTCCTGGGCAATATATTCGTTGAGCGGTTTCTTCTCATCGCCCATCCAGTCTTTTATAAATTGCCGGTTAAACGGTTCCTCTGTTCTCAGCCTGCTTCCCAGGTTGAAGTCGGAGTAGCGGAATGTCTTGCAGTCGAGACAGGTCTTCACCCAGTAGTAATCCATTCCGAATGCACACATGAACATTCTCTTGTTGTGTCGGCGCAGGGATTTGTAGAAAGGCAGGTTCCTGCTTGCTCTCAGGTCAAGGAATATGGGATTGATGATCTGCACCACGTCGTAGTTGCGAAGCTTCGGCATAAGGCGGTGTACCTTTGCCATATACTTCATTGTGTCAACCAAGGAGAACGACTTTCGGCTGAGGTCAACGTCTCTCTTGTATCCCTTCCATCGGTCACCATCGCTTACGACACAGACTTCATGCCCTAGCTTGCGCAGTCCTTCAGCCAAAGTCCAGTGTACGTTGCTGTATTCACCAAGCAATAGTATCTTCATTTCCTTATTCCTCTCTGGTTAAGTGCCTGCTGGTAGCGGCGTGCGTTTGCCATGTGTTCGCTGTAGGTTACTGCGAAATTGTGGCTGCCTGAGAAGTCCTCTTTGGCACACATATATATATAGTCGCTCTTGAGAGGATTCAGCACAGCGTCGATAGCAGAGATGGAAGCCATCCGGATAGGTCCTGGTGGCAGTCCTGCATATTTATAGGTGTTGTATGGCGATTCCACTTGCAGGTCTTCCGACAACACACGCTGGCGGGTGAAGTCTCCGATTGCAAAGAGAATTGTCGGGTCGCTCTGCAGAGGCATTCCCTTCATCAGGCGGTTGAGGTAGAGTCCTGCAATGGTTGGCTTCTCTGGAGTGTAGGCAGTCTCGGAGTCCACGATGCTAGCAAGGGTTACTACTTCGGTAGGTTTCAGTCCCAGCTTGGCTGCCTTGCTTTTGCGTGTTTTGTCCCAGAAATTCTCCGATTCCTTGTGCAGCCGTTCTATAAGTTGATTAGCTGAGATGTCCCACCACACTTCGTAGGTGTTGGGGATAATCATTGCCATAAGTGTAGTGTCGTTGTAGCCCCATTGGTGCTGCAGGGTGGGGTTGTGCATGACCTTGCTGATGGCAGCGGAGTCAATCATGAGCGACTGACAGAGCCGTTCTGCGAGCTTATCGGTAGTGTGCACAGAAGGCACTACGAGCTGCACAGGACATTGCTCATGGTTTCTGAGTCTTCTCACCAACTGCAGCATGGTCATTCCCGGGTCTATCACATAGCGTCCCGTACGAATGTTGCTTTGGTATTTTGTCAGCTTTGCAAGCAGTTTGAAACCTGTCATGGTCGATGGCTGGCCTGCATCTTCTATCTTGGCACAGACAGAGTCGATGTCGTCGTCATGGTCTATGTATATGAATACCGGCTGCTCGTTGTGCATAATACTGCCAATTGTCATTTTGGCAGCAATGAATGCTATTACTACCAGAATGACAATTGCAGAGATTATTATCATATAACGTCGTGCGGTCTTCTTCATGATACTTCCAAAATCACTTTTTTAGCATCGTCGCCGCCCATCTTTGCGGTTATGGTGCATCCTTCGTGAACCTTTTCCTCAACGATGAGTTCGGAGATGCCGTCCTCCAGATGAGTCTGGATGGCACGTCGAAGCGGTCTTGCACCAAACTGCTTGTCGTAGCCCTGGTTGGCAATAAACTCCTTGGCTTCATCGCTGATCTGCAGCTTATAACCCAATGCTTCGATGCGACTATAGAGAGGCTTAAGCTCCAGTTCTATAATTTTGAGTATGGCATTGAGATCCAGCTGGTCGAAGGTGATGATGTCGTCGATGCGGTTCAGGAATTCCGGGCTGAACTGTTTTTCCAGAGCCTTGCGAATCACGCTGCGCGACATCTCCTTCTCGCCCACGCCCTGCATGGCTGCAAAACCGATGCCGCGTCCGAATTCCTTCAGCTGGCGTGTTCCGGCGTTGGATGTCATGATGATTACCGTGTTGCGGAAATCCACCGTTCTGCCACCGGTGTCGGTCAGTCGTCCTTCGTCCATCACCTGCAGCAGTATGTTGAAAACATCAGGGTGAGCCTTCTCTATCTCGTCGAGCAGAACGATGGAGTAGGGCTTGCGACGCACTTTCTCGGTCAGCAGTCCACCCTCTTCGTAACCCACATATCCTGGAGGCGCTCCCACCAGTCGGCTCACGGTGAATTTCTCCATGTATTCCGACATGTCGATGCGGATGATGGCGTCGACTGTGCCGAACATGTGTTCAGCCAGTTGCTTGGCAAGGAATGTCTTACCCACACCCGTAGGACCGAGGAACATGAATGTGCCGATCGGGCGGTTAGGGTCGTTCAGACCTACACGTGAGCGCTGGATGGATGAAACCAGTTTGTCAATGGCGTCGTCCTGTGCGATTATCTTGGATTTCAACTCCTCACGCATTCCTTTCAGGCGGATGCCGTCTGCCGAAGCCATACGCTGCACGGGAATACCAGTCATCATGGCGACAGTCTCTTCCACCTGACTGCAATCCACCGTCTCGCGGTTTTCGGTGATGCTTGCCTGCCATTCCTGCTTTTTGATGTTGAGTTCAGTCTGCAACTGCTTCACCTGGTCGCGGAAATTGGCAGCCAGTTCGAAGTTCTGGCTTTTCACAGCCATGTCCTTGTGAGCGTTGGCAGTAGCTATCTCAGCTTCCAGCTCTTCTATGACCTTGGGCACATTGGTGTCGCCAAGGTGCACACGCGCACCTACTTCGTCCATCACGTCGATGGCTTTGTCGGGGAAGCTGCGGTCAGTTACGTAGCGGCTGGTCAGAGTCACACACGACTTCAGGGCTTCGTCGGTATAGGTCACGTTGTGGTGTTCTTCGTAGCGCTCCTTGATGTTGTGGAGAATTTCGAGCGTCTCTTCCTCTGTAGTTGGCTGCACCACAATCTTCTGGAATCGGCGTTCCAGCGCACCGTCCTTTTCTATGCTGTTGCGGTATTCGTCGAGCGTTGTGGCACCGATGCATTGCAGCTCACCTCGGGCAAGTGCTGGCTTCATCATGTTGGCTGCGTCCATCTGTCCAGCCTGGTTGCCAGCACCTACGAGGGTATGTATCTCATCAATGAAGATGATTATGTCTTTGTTGTTCTTGAGTTCGGAGATGATGGTCTTCATTCTCTCCTCAAACTGACCGCGGTACTTCGTTCCAGCCACCACACTACTCATGTCGAGAGTGACCAGACGTTTGTCGCGAAGCATCCTCGGCACCCTGTGTTCGTTGATTCTGCGCGCCAGTCCTTCTACAATCGCACTCTTTCCTACACCCGGGTCACCGATAAGCACGGGATTGTTCTTCTTCCTGCGGCTTAGGATTTGTATGAGTCGCTCTATTTCCTTGTCCCTTCCCACCACTGGATCCAACTGGTTGTTGCGTGCAGCCTTGGTGAGGTCGTAGCCGAAGGAGTCAATGGCAGGAGTGTCGGTACTCTTATCATGAGTGGTGCCAGTGGCGGTGGCGGTGTTGCCGCTGCCCTGTCCCTGGCAGCCCTTGTCCACAGGCGGAGTGTCTTCCTCCTCGTCGTCGAAGTCCACATCACCACGTGGCGAAGTGGCAGGCTTTGACAGGAATTTGAACAGACTGTCATAGCTTGCGTCAGAGTCTTCCAGAATGTGTGCAGGTAGGTTATCTTTGTGTTTCATAATAGCCAATAATAAGTGTTCAACCCCCACCGACTGTGCCCGCATCAGCCTTGATTCGAGGATACTCAGTCTCAGTACTGAGTTAGAAGTGTCGTTCAGTGAGATATCATTAGCACCAAACGTCAGTTGCTCGTTTCTTCTGATTCTTTTCTCCAGTTGTGACTTAATAGTCATAACGTCCAGATTGCTTCCTCTTTGCAGTGCATCGATAGCTCTGTTGTCGCCATCTCTAATGATGCCCAGTAACAGGTGCTCAGGACCAATATAGTCGTTCCCAAGTCGTGTTGCCTCTTCTTTGCTGTATTGCAACACTTGTTTCAGTAATTCAGAATAGTTTTCAGTCAATGGAGTATGTTCTTAAGTTATTTAAGTTTTATATTATTCAAATAATATGCCATTAAGGGGAAATTCCTTTTTCTTGCGCCATTTTGTCAGTTTTGCAGTCACTCATCACATTTATCACTGCACTTTTTATTGAAATACCTAAAAAAATATCTCTCGTATAAGGCATCTGTTCCTCTACATGAAGGGATAGGTCAGGTAGCGGTTAATTTTTACTCAAACTGCTCCGGTTCTAAACGCAATCCTGGCTCCAGTGGTTCTGTTTCCACGTCTTCAGCTGGCTGGAGTGAGAACTTGTTTCCTGGCAGAATCGTTATCTCCACTGGAGACACCAATTCAAGGGCAGGGTCTGGATCACCGATTGTTGCTATAAAGTACAGACCGTCGTGATTGTCAGCTTTGTTGTAGTTATAGTTGAAACCTATTAGAGCAGAGTTTTCGAAACTCAGATAATCGCTGAAATCCGCAAAAGTCTTCTTCGTGAATACCTGATGGAAAAAAGTCTCACCATTATGCTTGATGGTCAGTGTTGCAGTATTGTCTCGATATTTCTGTCCTTCTGCGTTCACGATGACAGGGAGAGAGTCAGATGGCTCGAATGTGAATGCGTAAGTATATTTCTCGCCTTTTACAATCACTGTTTCCGTGTGCGAGCGTTTTTCCAAACTCATCAGTTCGGAGTGTATTTCTTCTGGAGCTTCCCATGCTTCAGTTTCCTTAGTGTTTTCCTGCTTGTTGTTACCACACGCCACAATAGTTATAATCATCGTTAGTGCAAGTGAGATTCTTTCGATTTTCATATGTCTATGCTTTATTATTAGTTATAATCTGCAAATTTACTCTTTTTTTCGGTCATAATATCCTTTTTACTAAAAAAAACATCAACCCGATAGCAAATATCAAATCTCTATGTTTTTTGAACGTTGTGATTTTTCAAAACCATAGCGGTGATTTATGTTGAATACTTAGTGTTTTTTGTCTTGTGCTGAAATAGGCTGGTTTACTTTCATTAAATAATTTTACCACATGATTATTAGTTTTTCCAAAATAAAAGAGTAACTTTGCAAGTTGATTGAATTTCAATAACATTATTCATGATGATAGGAAAGAATAAGAGTAAAAAAGTATGGCATGCTATCAGCGGACAGCCCCTCACGGAGATGGACAAGATAATCATGGGGTGGGAGAACCGTGGAAAGAAAGTGCCACGACGTGAACTCATCAAGACTCCTGAACAGATAGAGGGCATCCGCAAGGCTGGCGTGCTCAATACCAGAGTACTGGACTACGTGGCGGAAAACATCAGAGAGGGTATGTCGACCGAGGAAATCAACACGCTTGTCCATAACTTCACGGTGGAGCATGGAGGGATCCCCGCTCCCCTGAACTACGAAGGATTTCCGAAGAGCGTGTGCACGAGCATTGACGAGGTGGTGTGTCACGGCATTCCTAGCGAGGATGAGATACTCTGCGAGGGTGACATCATCAATGTGGACGTGACTACAATCCTCGATGGATATTATGCCGACGCCTCACGTATGTTCGTAATCGGCAAGACTACGCCGCAGAAACAGAAACTGGTGGACGTGGCTAAGGAGTGCCTAAACATAGGCATAGAGGCGTGCCATCCCTACTGCTTCGTGGGTGATATAGGCTATGAGATAGCCAAGCATGCCCACAAGAACGGATTCACCGTGGTGCGCGACCTGTGCGGACACGGAGTGGGGAATGAGTTTCACGAAGACCCCGACATCGTGCACTACGGCAAGAGGGGTAGTGGCATGTTGCTCGTACCGGGAATGGTGTTCACTATCGAACCGATGATAAACATGGGCGACTGGCGTGTGTTTGTGGATGAGGACGACGGCTGGACTGTGGTGACTGAGGACGAACTGCCCAGCGCTCAGTGGGAACACACCCTGCTGATGACGGAAAAGGGAGTAGAAGTACTGACGTATTAAGAAGACCCCTTCTAAGTGAAGAATGAAGAATGAATAATTCTTCGGAGCTTTGCCCGAAGCTACTAAAGTTGAAAACATTATACCTTAAGAACTCAAAAACAAATTATTATATCAAGATTTTGAGAATTAGAGAATTATTCTTTTCGCTTTGCGAAAATTGTTCCGGAGAATTCAAAAAAAATAAAATTCTCTAATTCTTGACAAAAAAATAAACTCAAAAACTCAAAATCTTAAGAACTTAAAGTGTGGAAGCTCCATATGTACTAGCAATAGAATCGTCGTGCGACGATACGTCGGCGGCGGTGATGCGCGGCGATGTGCTGCTGTCGAATGTGACGGCAAGCCAGGCTGTGCATGAAGCGTATGGCGGCGTGGTGCCAGAACTCGCCAGCCGTGCTCACCAGCAGAATATAGTGCCGGTGGTGGATCAGGCATTGAAACGTGCCGGCATAGGCAGGGATCAGTTGTCGTGCATAGGATTTACCCGCGGACCGGGTCTGCTCGGCAGCCTGCTCGTGGGTGTGTCGTTTGCGAAGGGCATGGCTCTTTCGCTTGGAATCCCTCTGGTGGATGTAAATCACCTGCACGGACATATCCTTGCCCATTTCATCCGCGAGGACGGTGTGGAGGCGCACATTCCCCAGTTCCCGTTCCTGTGCCTGCTCGTGAGTGGCGGAAATTCCCAGATAGTGAAGGTGAATGCCTACAACGACATGGAGATTCTGGGACAGACCATTGACGATGCCGCAGGTGAGGCGATTGACAAGTGCGCTAAGGTGATGGGACTGGGCTACCCAGGTGGACCTATTATCGACAAGCTGGCGCGTCAGGGCAATCCTTTCGCTTTCTCGTTTGCCAAACCTAATATCAAGGGCTATGACTATAGTTTCTCTGGATTGAAGACTTCGTTCCTCTATTCCCTGCGTGACTGGCAGAAGGATGATCCTGACTTCGTGGAGCACCACAAGGAGGACCTCGCCGCTTCGCTCGAGAAGACGATTGTGGACATCCTTATGAAGAAACTTCTGAAGGCTGCCCGCGACACCGGCATCAACCAGGTGGCTGTGGCAGGTGGCGTGTCTGCCAACAACGGATTGCGCAACGCCTTCCATGACTATGCCCGCAGGTATCGCTGGGAAGTGTTCATCCCTAAATTCAGCTATACTACCGACAATGCGGCGATGATTGGCGTGGCTGCTTATTTCAAGTATCTCGACAAGCAGTACTGTGATATCGATGCACCTGCTTTTGCAAGACTACTGGCATGAAAGAAGTTCGCTATTTCTATGTTCCTGGCGCAGCCAATGTGAATGAGTTGCCGGAGGAGGAAGCGGCACATGCTTTGCGTGTCTTGCGCCTGACGGAGGGCGACGAAATCATGCTGATGGACGGCGAGGGTACATTCTACCGTGCTGTGATAGATGCGGCGGACAAGCGCCATTGCTGCTACTCCATAACCGAGGCTCTGCCTCAGCAGCGCCAGTGGAATCCGCACCTCCACCTGGCTATGGCTCCTACCAAGAACATGGACAGAATAGAGTGGCTGGCAGAGAAGGCTACGGAGATAGGGTTTGACGAACTGACGTTCCTGCGTTGCCAGTTCTCTGAGCGAACCGAGGTGAAGTTGCCGCGAATCGACAAAATCATCATCTCTGCGGTGAAGCAGAGCCGCAAGGCGTACAGGCCACAGCTCAACGCCATGACTCCTTTCAAGGATTTTATCCGCCAGCCTTTCCATGGTGATAAATATATTTGCCATTGCTACGAGCAGGAAGACCTTCAGGCTAAGCTGGAGCTGAAGGATGTGCTGCAAGCAGGACATGACTGTGTGGTGATGATTGGTCCGGAGGGCGACTTCAGCATCGACGAAGTGAAGCAGGCTATGCAGGCTGGTTTCGTTCCTGTCTCGCTCGGAAAGAGCCGCTTGAGAACCGAAACCGCTGCTCTCGTAGCTGTGCATCTGATGAACTTAAAAACTCAATAAACACAAAATAAATTATCAATTTAATTAAATTTATCAAACAAATGAAAAAGAGTAAGTTATTAATTTTAGCTACAGTCATTGTTTTTGCTTTCGCTTCATGTAGCAAGAACGAGTATGTAAAGGTAATTCCTGCTGATGCAAAGGTAGTGGCAGAGGTGGATTTCAAGAGCATTGTCGAGAAGTGTGACTTCGACACCAACAAGAAAGTGCTCGAGGCAATCAAGACAATGACTTCAATGCAGTCTACTCCAAAGCAGGCTGAATATATCAAGAAACTTCTCAGCGATCCTGTTGAATCAGGACTCGACGTAGAGAAGCCAATGTACGTTTTCGTTACTGGCGACCGCACTTGCTTCGGTATGCTCTTCGCCATGGATAGCGAGAGCAAGTTCGAGGATTTTGTCAAGACCATGTTGCCAAACCTCTCGCCAAAATTCAAGGAGAGCGGTGATATCCATCAGATGATTGACGGAAGAGGAGCTATGGCATACAACGGCGATGCTTTCCTCACTCTGTTCAGTTTTGCTGATACAAACATCGAAGTGAAACTCTCGCAGCTCTTCAAGAAGGAGAATCCGTTTACTGAAACTGATACATATAATAAAATATGTGATGCCGACGGCGACGCCAAGCTTTGGGTGAACTGGGGCATCATCCCTTCTGCTCTGTTTGAAGCTACAGGCACAGACATCACTTCCATGACAGGTGGTGTGAAACTCAAGGATATAAACCTGCTGAGCACACTTACCTTCGACAAGGGTGAGATGAGAATCGACTTTGAGCAGTATGGCTCAAACGACGAGGCTCAGAAGAAGCTCGAAGCTAACGCAGCCAAGAGCAAGACTCTCGCAGGTGACTATATGAACTTGGCTACTGTTGACTGCATCGGATGGCTAGGTGTTGCATTTGACGGCAAGTCGATTGTCGATCAGATGAACAAAGACAAGAAAACTAAGGAGGCGTTCATCGTGCTTGAGCAGACTCTTGGCATTGACGTAATGAAATTGATGAGTTCTTTCAACGGCGACTGTGCAGCAGCTTTCAACTGCAAGTTCGAAAATATGGAAGAGAGTGATTTCCTCGATTTCTTCGTAGCGGCAGCCAAGGTTTCGAATGCAGACTTCATGAAGGATTTCGACAAGAACTTCAAGGCAGACGATGTGGTTGTAACTCCTCTGATGGGCAATATCTATCAGCTTGATGTAGCCAGTGAGAAACATGATTGGGACTGGGAAACAGGTGATATGACTGTAACAACAGAGCATACAAATTGTGTGTTCGGTGTGAACGAGCAGAACAACCTTGTTTTCACAGGGCTTAAGGGATTCTCTCCAAACCTTTTTGTCGGCACAACTTCAGCACTTGACAAGTACAAGGACGAAATCAAGGCATCTACAAGCTTCTTCTACTTCAACGTGAAGAAACTGATGAATGCCATCATGAAAGAGTCAGGAATGGCTGCTCACATCCCTTCTGAGGCAAAGACAGCTATTGAAATGCTCGACGTGATTATCGCAAAGGGTGACAACAAGATGCACGGCTCTGCACGATTCACAGTTACAGACAACTCTAAGAATATCCTCGCGCTCTACATGGGTATTCTCAATGAGTTCTTCGAAAATAATATGTAATTAATTCTATTTAATGAACGAAATCGAACTTAGGCAGGTACTTCCGCAGGTGTTCCGAGGCAACAGCGACATCCACAGCGATGTGTGGATGAGCGATGTGAAGCTCAGCCGCGGAAATACCTACCTTGTTGAAGCCAACTCAGGTACAGGAAAGTCGTCGCTCTGCAGCTATATCTTCGGCTATCGCCACGACTACGACGGCGACATTCTCTTCGACGGTGAAGACATATGCAAGTACAAAGTAAGCCAGTGGGTGAATATCCGCAGGTCTAATATCGCTTTGCTCTGGCAGGAACTGCGACTGTTTCCTGAATTGACAGCTATGGAAAATGTGCTTATCAAGAACAACCTCACACATTTCCAGAGCGAGTCACAGATAAATACTTGGTTCGAAATGCTTGGCATTGCCGAGAAGCGCGGTGCTAAAATCGGACGGATGTCGTTTGGTCAGCAGCAGCGTGTGGCTATGATCCGCACTCTCTGCCAGCCTTTTGACTTTGTATTTGTTGACGAGCCAATCAGCCACCTTGATGACGACAACAGCAATATAATGGCTGATATCCTCACCACTGAGGCAAAACGACAGGGCGCAGGAGTCATTGTCACGAGCATCGGCAAACATATGGAAATTCACTACGACACGATATTGAAGTTATAACTATGGCACTTGTCTGGAAACTATTGCGTCAGCACATCAGCATACCGCAGTTTGTGGGATTCTTCTTCGCAAACCTCGTGGGTATGCTCATCATTCTGCTTGGCGTGCAATTCTATACTGATACACAGTCGGTCTATACGAGTGAGGACAGCTTCATGAAGGAAGACTATCTCATCATCAACAAAGAGGTGAACACCATCGGTTCGATAGTAGGCTCATCGACTTCGTTCTCAAAATCGGAAATAGAGGAACTCCAGCAGCAGCCGTTCGTGGAGAAACTTGGCGCATTCACGGCTTCAAGCTTCGATGTGTATGCCGGATTTGACATTGAGGGCTTCGTGCGTTTCTCCACGGATATGTTCTTCGAGTCTGTTCCTGATGAGTTTGTTGATGTCCATGCAGGTGAATGGGACTATACAGAGGGTGATCAGAAGATTCCGATTATCCTGCCTCGCAACTATCTCGACCTGTATAATTTCGGTTATGCCCAGAGCCGTAACATGCCTACGCTTTCGGAAGGAATACTCGGAAGCATACGCCTGAGCATAGTGATCCGCAGCAACGGATTCCGTGACAACTACGAGGGTCGCATCGTGGGATTCAGCAACCGCCTCAATACCATTCTCGTGCCACAGGCGTTCATGCAGTGGGCAAACGATTACTATTCATCCGGACGCCAAGGTGATGCAACCCGACTGATTCTGCAAGTCAACAATCCTACCGACGAGAATATCACCCGCTACCTGAAAGAACACAACTACCTGACTGATGAAGACAAACTGGATGCATCCAAGACGACTTTCATCCTCAGAGTGATTGTGGGAATTGTGATGGGAGTGGGACTGATAATAAGTGTGCTGGCATTCTATATCCTCATGCTCAGCGTTTACCTGCTAGTACAGAAGAACAGCTCCAAACTGGAGAACCTCCTGCTGGTGGGATATAGCCCTGCACGAGTGTCGATGCCATACCAGATATTGACCATCGGTCTCAACGTGCTGGTGTTCGTGCTGGCTTTCGTAGTGCTTATTATCATCCGTCAGCAGTATCTGGGTCTGTTTGAGACTTTCTTCCCCAATATGGAAACACCGTCAATGCTTATTGCCGTTGTCGTAGGTGTGGGATTGCTCCTGCTGGTTTCCGTTCTCAATGTTATTGCAGTCCGTTCTAAAGTGATGTCAATATGGAAACGCAAGGATTGATAGAACTCTACCAGAACACGTTCGGGAAAACTCCCGTTAAGCTGGACAAACTCCCTGGGGCAGGGAGCAACCGCTGCTACTACCGCATCACGGAAGAAGGCGGTAAAACCATGATTGGTGTCATTGGCACCTCTGCCGAGGAAAACAGAGCTTTCTACAATCTGGCTTTGTCTATGGCAGCACGCCATCTGCCTGTGCCTGCTGTCTATGCCATTGACGAAAGCGGATTGTGCATTCTCCAGGAAGACTTGGGCGACCGCTCTCTGTACGGCTTCATCAATGACGACAGGGCGAACGGCGAGTATGGCGAGATGGCTCAAGTCATGCTTCAATTGGTGATGAGTGAACTGCCTGCATTCCAATTCAAGTGCGCCAACGACTATATCTACAGCCAATGCTATCCGACCAGGGAAATGGATCGTACATCTGTGATGTTCGACCTCAATTACTTCAAGTACTGCTATCTGAAGTTGTCGGGACTGGAGTTCAATGAGTTGTCGCTTGAAGCGGATTTCGTTCATCTTGCCGACGATATACTTTCTGTTGAAGAGCAGGGGTTTATGTATCGCGATTTCCAGGCAAGGAATGTGATGCTCAAGGAGGGACGTCCTTACTACATCGATTTTCAGGGAGGACGCAAGGGACCTATATATTATGATGTGGCATCGTTCCTGTGGCAGGCTTCTGCCAATTATTCGCCAGCCCTCCGCAGTAAACTCATCGATGTGTATCTTGAGTCTCTGCGGCGCTATGTTGACATTCCCCGAGAGACATTTGAGAAGCTACTGAGCCTGTTTGTGCTCTTCCGCACTCTGCAGGTCTTAGGAGCATACGGCTATCGCGGACTTTGGGAACGCAAGCAGTATTTCATTCAAAGCATCCCAGTTGCTCTGCGCAATCTGAATGAGTTGATAGAGAAGGGGACGGTTGATGCTTATCCTTATTTGAAGTCTATTGCCCATCAGCTTGTGGAGCTTGGTTCGAAGCAGAATCAGCAACTTGCACACAGCACTTCTGTAAGTGGCGAAAAACCTTCGCTCCATGTCACGATTTACTCTTTTTCTTATAAGAAAGGCATTCCGGCAGACGAAAGCGGAAACGGTGGCGGATATGTGTTTGATTGCCGCAGCAGCAACAATCCCGGACGTTACGATGAGTACAAACAACTCACGGGGTTGGACAAGCCTGTGATTGATTTCCTTGAAAAGGACGGAGAGATTCTTACTTTCCTGGAAAGTGTGTATAAGTTGGCTGATTTTCATGTTCAACGATACATTAACCGTGGATTTACCCACCTTCAGTTTGCCTTCGGTTGCACGGGAGGACAGCATCGTAGTGTGTATTCTGCCCAGCATCTTGCAGAACACCTCCATCAGAAATTCGGAGTCTCCATCTCCCTCCACCATAGAGAACAAAATATACATCAATCATTCTAATTTTGTTCCGTGTCCTCCGGTACTATCACTTCACACTTCACTCTGTTCTCCGGTACTATCACTTCACTCTTCACTTAGCACATGAACGCATTAATACTTGCAGCAGGATTAGGAACCAGATTGAAGCCTTTGACATTGACTATGCCGAAGGCTATGGTGCACGTATGCGGAAAACCGCTCCTGCAACATCAGATAGAGCGGCTGAAAAAGGCTGGATGTACGAATATCGTGGTTAATGTACATCATTTTGCCGAACAAATTATCGACTTCCTTAATACCAACCAGAACTTTGGTATAGACATTCGTATTAGCGATGAGCGTCAGGAACTGCTCAACACCGGTGGAGCCATCAAGAAGGCAGGTCCTCTGTTTGCCAGCGATGAACCTATACTTGTCCACAATGTCGATATTCTTCACAATGCCGACCTTGGAGAGTTCTATCGTTCCCATGCAGCTTCTGACTGTGCTGTGCTGATGACAAGCGACCGACATTCTTCACGTAGCCTGATTGCCCGCAAGGATGACAATAGGCTTGTGGGCTGGCACAATGCCAATACCAATGAATACAAGGGATTGTACAGCGAAAACGACTATGCAGGGCATCCCGATAAGTTCTATAGTCAGAGTTTCTCTGGCATCCACATCTTCCCGAAGACCATGCTGCCGCAGATGGCAGAGTGGGGTAGTAGTTTCTCTGTGATAGACTTATATCTGAGTGTTTGTGACAAAGGAAATGTGGTGCTCTCTCCTCAGTCTGACTTGCGGATTATCGATGTCGGAAAACTCGATACGCTTCAGCAGGCAGAGAAGTTTTTGTCAGATTTTAATTTGCCAATCAAAAATTAATTCCTACCTTTGCATGGATTTAGCATTTATCAATTAAGGTATTATACGCATTTATTCAGAAATCACATTTTTTTGAATTAATTCTTATAACTTTATATTATTCAATATGAGCGAATTGCAAGAGAATCGTAGTTCACAGTACGATAGCGAATTAGTTAAAGAAGAATCAGGGTTTGATATTAAGGTTATATGGGCCTTGCTGCTTAGATATAAGTATTGGATTGCAGTATCTGTAGTTGTATGTATGGGATTGGCGTGGCTCTATCTTCGCTATACAACTCCTGTCTACCAAGTATCGTCAAAGATGCTTATCAAGGATCGTGAACAACGCAGATCCTATAACTCATCCATCAGCAACACGTTCAGCGAACTTGGTTTCATGAACAGCAGTAACGGTTTTGACAACGAAATCGAGGTTCTTGCAACTCGTACCCTCAACAAGCTGGTGGTACGTAAGCTCAAGTTGTATACAAGCTACTATGTTCATGGTAGAATCAGAACTCAGGAAGTCTATCGCAAGTATTCTCCATACATCATCGATATGGATTCTGTGAATGTGGATTCGCTCCGCACCATTCTTGATGTAGAAATCGAGGGTGCAGGCAAGGGCGTCAAGGCTTCTGTATATTTCGGAAAGAACATGCTTCTCTCCAAGAAGGTAAGCACTTTCCCTGCTCAGCTTCACACTCCATTCGGTGTGATTTATCTCGATCGCAACCAGGCTCTTGCCAATTATGCGGCTGAGGCTAACCTCTATGCAATCAATGACGAGGACCGTATCACCGATCCATACAGGCTGGAGCGTCCTATGATTGCATCTATCTTCCCTATTGACTATGCTGCTTCAATGTTCACTTCCAAGTTGTCTGTTCAGCCAACTTCAAAGATGACTACCATTGCAGAGATTTCAATGAAGGACAATATCAGTGAACGTGCAAAGGATTATCTGACTTGTCTGGCTGAGGTCTATAACGAAGATGCAAGCATCGACAACACAATCGAGGCAACACGTACAGCAAAGTTCATTGACGAGCGTCTCGACATCATCGAATCACAACTCCAGATGACAGAAGGTCAGTTGGCTAACTATAAGACTCAACAGGGTATTATCGACGACAAGGCTGAAGCCGGAACTGCACTTTCCCAGAACCTCTTGTATGAAAAGCAATTGGTAGATGTGGACATTCAGCTCAACCTCATTGACTACATCTCTGAGTACATGGCTAATCCAAACAACCACCTTCAGATTATCCCATCGAATATCGGTCTTACTCAGGTTGCTCTGACAAACGTTATTGCAGAGTACAACTCCAAGGTAGGTGAGCGCAACAAACTGCTCCGCACCTCTTCTGCTTCTAACCCTGTTGTACTCCAGCTTGAGAGCGAACTCGAAGACCTGACTCGTAATATCAAGTACTCTATCGCAAGTACAAAACGTCAGCTTGCCATTGAGCGCAAGAACGTAAAGGGACAGGTTGACAAATACGCAAGCCAGATTTCTGCTGCACCATCTAAGCAGCGTGCACTTGCTGACATGGACCGTCAGCAGAAACTGAAGGCAGACCTCTACCTTATGCTCCTGCAGAAGCGTGAGGAGAACGCCATCACTCTTGCTTCTTCAGCATATAAAGGCAAGCTGATTGAAGAGCCTGTGACAAGCAACACTCCAATCTCGCCAAACCGCAAGTTGATTTATGCTTTCGCATTCATCCTCGGATTCATCCTTCCATTTGTTTACCACTATCTGCGTCAGATGCTTCGATTCAGAATCGTTGGCAAGGAAGACCTCGACAAACTCTGCCGAGTTCCGATGTTGGGTTCTGTCCCATTCGTTAAGGCATTGGTTAAGGGTGACCGTACTGTGGTTGTCAAGGAGAACCGCAATAGTATCATGATGGAAGTCTATCGTACTCTGCGTTCTAACCTCCCATTCATCCTCAAGCCAGGCGAGAATGTACTCCTCTTCACATCTACACAGTCTGGTGAAGGTAAGACCGTGATTGCCTCCAACCTCGGTGCAAGTATCGCTTTCGTAGGAAAGAAGGTATTGGTGATTGGTCTTGATATCCGTAAGCCACGTCTTGCTGGTCTGTTCGACCTTTCAGATACAGAGAAGGGTATTTCCAACTTCCTCTCTCACGATCCTAAGGATGTGGCATATATCGACACTCTCATCCAGAATTCAGGTATTAACGACAATCTTGACATCCTTCCTGCAGGTCCTATCCCACCAAACCCAGCCGAGTTGCTCGAACGTGAGAACCTGAAGGTGGCAATTGAATACCTGCGTTCTAAATACGATTACATCTTGCTCGATACAGCACCTATCGGACTTGTTGCCGATACACTCTCTATTGGTAAGCTGGCAGATGCAAGTCTCTATATTATCCGTGCTAATTACTCACTCAAGGCTGACTGCGACCTCATCAACGAACTCTATGAAGAGAAGCGCCTGCCTAACATGAATGTAATCTTCAATGCTGTTAAGGAACATGGTGGCGGTGGATATGGTCACTACTACGGCTATGGCAAGAAGGGCTATGGTTATGGACGCAAGGGCTATGGTTACGGCTATGGCTATGGATACGGTTACGGCTATGGTTATGGCTACGGTGAGAAGGACGGTAAAAAACTCGAAGAAGTATAATGACAATTGCAGTAGATTTCGACGGAACGATAGTTGAGCATAAGTATCCTGAAATAGGAGAAGAACGTCCGTTTGCAACAGAAGTGCTCAAAATGCTCATCAACGACCGCCACAAACTGATTCTTTGGACTGTTCGTGAAGGTGAACTCCTCGACGATGCACTCAACTGGTGCAAGGAGCGTGGAGTGGAGTTCTGGGCAGTCAACAGCGATTCCTCCGACATGTTCAAGGAAGCCAAGGACGAGAATCTCTCCTGCAAGCTCAATGCCGACATCTTCATCGACGATAGAGGCATTGGAGGTCTCCCAAGCTGGAATACCATCTATAAGATTATCTCAACAGGTAAGACTTACAAGCAGCTCATTCGTCAGCAGATGCGCGAAGAACTTACCATTGTAGAGCCTCCATATCCAAAATGGATGTTCTGGAAACACTAATAATAAATCTCTCTCATCATGAAGATAATCAATTTTGCAGAATCCAATTCAGTCATCAATAAATATGTGGCTGAACTCCGAGATGTAAACATCCAGGGAGACCGTATGCGTTTTCGCCACAATCTCTCCCGTATCGGACAGCTTATGGCTTACGAGGTTAGTAAAACCCTCCGCTATAGCGAGAAGAAAGTTAAGACACCTCTTGGCACAGCAAAAGCATCCACACATGATGATCAGACTGTAATCGGAACTATTTTCCGTGCAGGTCTTCCATTCCACCAAGGATTCCTTGATGTGTTCGATGAGTCAGGAAACGCCTTTGTTTCGGCATATCGCTACTACAAGGACAAGGAATGTAAAAATGTAGGAATAAACATTGAATATATAGCTTCACCTGATCTTACTGGCAAGACACTCATTATTGCCGACCCGATGTTGGCTACAGGCGGAAGCATGGAACTTGGTTATGAGGCTTTCTGCACTAAAGGCGTACCCTCCACCGTTCATCTTTGCTGTGTCATAGCATCGCAGAAAGGTGTGGATTACGTAAAGGAAGCGTTCTGCAGTTTCGACAATGTTACTCTCTGGTGTGCTGCCATAGACCACACTCTCAACGAGCATGCATATATCGTTCCAGGTCTTGGTGACGCAGGTGACTTAGCCTACGGAGAGAAGGTGTAAAAGACAGACCTGCCCCCGTACCCATCCCTGCGAGGGATGGGAGTGGTTTGATGCCATTCGGATGGCTATTCTTCACTTTTCACTATTAATTCTTCACTATAAAAAGGGGTGCTCAATTCATTTGGGCTGAGATCATACCCTAAGAACCTGATGCGGGTAATACCGCCGTAGGGAAAGGTATTTTCTGAATAGATTATTCTACCCCTTTGTTTTATTATTATTAATTCTAAACAAAACAAAGGAAAGAAATGGAAAAAAGATTGTTTGCAGGCATCTGCACTATGATGCTTGCGGGATTAGCCAACGCACAAACACACGTTGACACAACACATGTTCGTGAATTGCAGGAAGTGACAGTCACTTCACTTCGTGCAGGAAGCAAAACACCAATCGCTTACAAGAATCTCGACAGAATTCAGATTCAGACTGTCAACTTCGGAAAGGACGTCCCGTCGCTCCTATCCACATTGCCCAGCGTCACCACCACTACCGATGCGGGAAATGGCATTGGATATACCAGCGTCCGTGTACGTGGAACCGACGCTTCACGTATCAATGTCACTGCAAACGGCATTCCGCTTAACGACAGCGAGAGTTCACAGATCTATTTCTCCGACCTCGGAGACTTCTCCAGCAGCGTGCAGTCCATCCAGATTCAGCGTGGTGTGGGAACCAGCACCAACGGAGCCGGAGCGTTTGGAGCCACCATCAACATGCAGACAGAGGGAATTGAAAGCAAGCCCTTCGTAAGTCTCGACATGAGCGGAGGTTCATATGCCACTCACAAGGAGACCGTACGCTTCGGCACAGGACTCTTCTCCAACCATTTCGGCATTCAGGGACGACTTTCCAACATCGGTAGCGACGGCTATATCGACAGAGCCACGTCAGCCTTCAACTCCTATTTCCTTCAGGCAGGCTACTATAGCGACAACACCACCGTCAAGTTCATTACCTTCAACAGCACCGAGCGCACCTATATGGCGTGGAACTACACCTCAAAGTATGAGCAGAGCCTATATGGACGCCGTTACAACTCCTGTGGACTCTACTACGACAATGACGGCAATATGAAGTTCTACGACGATCAGTACGACAACTACCAGCAGCAGCACTATCAGCTTCACTGGAATCAGTGGCTCAACAACCAGTGGACCATGAACGTGGCGCTCCACTACACCCACGACGATTATGACTACGACCAGATGAAGACAGGTAAGAAACTCTATAAATACCTCCTTACTGACGACACATCCATACGTGCCAATCTCGTGCAGCGCAAGGACGGAGAAAAAGACTTCTACGGACTCGTGTCATCCTTCAACTACAACAACCGCAACGGACTCACCTTCAACCTCGGTGGAGCCATCAACCATTTCGATGCCACCCACAAGGGACATGTGCTTTGGGTAGGCACGCCATATTATAAAGGAGCGGAAACCACCCCCCTCGCACTTCCCGGACTCCAGCCCAACTACGAGTACTACAGCAACGACTCACGCAAGACCGACGGCAACATCTATGCAAAGGCAAATTGGGAATTCCTCCCGGGTCTTAGCGCATTCCTCGATCTCCAGTACCGTCATGTCAACTACCAGATGGAAGGACCCTCAGACGAGTGGGACGACAACGGTCGTATTGTCTATGACCTCAACCACAACTTCGACTTCTTCAATCCTAAGTTCGGACTCAACTATGAGATTCGTGGCGGACATCGGCTCTATGCCTCCTATGCCATAGCACATCGTGAACCCACCCGCGACCATTATCAGAAGTATTGGGGCAACCCGATCCGCGCAGAGCGGCTCAACGACCTCGAGGTAGGCTATCAGTTCCAGGCCAAGCAGTTCTCCGCAGGCGCCAACTTCTACTACATGAACTACAATAACCAGTTCGTGCTTACAGGAGAACTCAATGACGAAGGCGAAGCCATCACCAAGAACCTCGACAAGAGCTACCGACTCGGAGTCGAACTCGAAGCAGCATGGAAGCCTGTCGACTGGTTCCGTTGGGACGTCAACGCCACATTCAGCCGTAACCGTGTCAAGGACATGATAGTCACACTCGATGACTACACCACTCAGGTCAATATAGGCGATACACCAATCAGCTTCTCACCCGACGTGATTTTCAACAACATCCTCAACTTCAACTATAAAAACTGGGAAGCATCAATCCACACCCGTTACATAGGAGAGCAGTACCTCACCAACTACGGAGTGAAGACCATGCGCTGCTGGAACGACTGGAGCATGACCGACGACGTGGCAACCGACGAGACCCTCATGCTTGGAGAGCAGTTCACCACCAACATCGACCTCAGCTACAACTTCTCCATCCCGTCATGGGGCTTCAAGTCAGCTCGGGTAGGAGTGGCACTCTACAACCTCTTCAGCGCCAAGTTCGACAACAACGGATGGGCAGCACCCCAGTTCCGTCAGGACGCCAACGGCTACGTCTATGCAGTCAACACCTGGGGACTCCGCGACAGCGAAGCCACTGGATTCGCCCCCTCAGCCCCCTTCCACTTCATGGCCCATCTGTCAATCAATTTCTAATTCATGCTCGACATTACCACCACCATACTCGGCCTTGCCTACATCATACTGGAACTCAGAGCCAGTATCTGGATGTGGATTGTAGGATTTGCCATGCAAGTCCTGGGCATTGTGCTGTACTATCAGAAAGGACTCTATGCCGATTGCGGCATGGAGTTCTATTATATCTGCATGACAGTCTATGGATTCTATGCGTGGACACATCACAAAAAACAGAAGTCCGCACGCCCAATCACCCATTTCCGTAGGAGCCACATCCTGCCGGCAGTTGTGATTACATTGGCGATATGGTTGGGAATCTATCTCCTACTCGTCAACTTCACCAATTCCACCGTGCCCCTTGCAGACAGCTTCACCACGGCGTTGAGTATAGTGGGAATATGGGCGTTGGCGCGGAAATACTTGGAACAATGGTTCATCTGGATATCAGTCGATGTGGTCACCTCCGTGCTTTATTTCTACAAGGACATACCCTTTAAGGCATCGCTTTACGCCCTCTACGTCGTAATAGCGGTTTTCGGCTATTTGTCATGGCGTAAGAAACTGAAAACCAGTCTTTAACATCACGGTTTTTTACTATGCATAGGTGACCATTTCTTGGAAGGTGAATCCTGATAAAAAATCACCGAAGTTTTTTTAGAAAAACACTGTGGATTGTTTTAATAAATCTGTGGTGTTTTTTTGAAAAAACTTCGGTCTGTTTTGGCGGCTTACTATTATCGAATAGTTTGGCAATCAGATTTTCTTACCGATCGAAGAGCTGATTTATCAGATCTTCACGATGGATGCGTCGCAGTTCACGAATGATGCTCTTCTGCTCCTGTGCCTTGTACCAGAAGAAGAACTGACGCTGGGCCTGCTTCTCAGCCGGTGTCTTGGCTGAGAATATCGGTTCCAGTGTATATGGATGGTAGCCTGTGTACCAAGCCTCCGTGGCTACAGTCATCGGAGTGGGGGTGAAGTCCTGAACCTGCTCAAGCTGGAAGTCCAGCTTACGTGTGATGGCTGCGAGTTCCGCCATATCCTCCACAGTACATCCTGGGTGTGACGAAATGAAGTAGGGTATGATCTGCTGCCTAAGCTTCGCTTCCCTGCAGATGTTATCAAACAGCCGCTTGAACTGATAAAAGAGCTGGAACGAGGGCTTACGCATAATCTGCAGTACTCGGTCGGATGTATGCTCTGGCGCTACCTTAAGCCGCCCGCTGACGTGCTTGGTTATGAGTTCACGTGTATATTCCCTGTTAACTCGGTCAATGTGTGCATCACCCGTAGGATGTAGCAGGAGGTCATATCTCACTCCGCTGCCTATATAGCTGTGCCGGACTCCAGGCAGGGCATCTACTGAACGGTAGATGTCCAACAGGGGTGAATGGTCGGTATTGAGATTCGGACAGACCTTGGGGAAGATGCACGAAGGCCGCGCACAGCGGTGGCACCGGTCGAGGTCTTTGCCGTGCATGGCGTACATATTGGCAGACGGCCCTCCAAGGTCGCTGAAGTTTCCCTTGAAGTCGGGCATACGGGTAATGGCTTCTGCCTCGCGCATGATGCTTGCCTTGGAACGGGATGTGATGAATTTGCCCTGATGTGCTGAGATGGTGCAGAAGGCGCATCCTCCGAAGCATCCTCGGTGGAGGCAGATGGAGAATTTTATCATCTCGTAGGCTGGTATCCTCTTGCCCTTGTACTTGGGGTGGGGCATTCTTGTGTAAGGCAGGTCGAACGCTTGGTCGAGTTCGTCCTGTGTCATAGGTTGGTAGGGAGGATTGACGACGATAACAGACCTGGATCCTCCCCCATACCTCTCCCTGCGAGGGAGGGGAGTATTTACCCCATCCGGATGAATAGCCTCTTGGATGATACGACGGGCTTCGTATTTGTTGGATTCTTCCTCAATGTGGCGGAAGTTCTCGGCTTGCTTGCGCTTGTCGGCAAAGCAGGCGGAGTGGCTGTGGAGTATGATGTCGTTGGTGCGGATTCCTCCGGGGATGTCTTTCTCTGCGAGGAGCATGGCTGTCTGCCGCTGGGGGTGGCGCAGCATGAGTTGGAGGAAGTGGTCGCGAGTGATTTCGCAGTCTTGCTCCATGAGCAGGTGTGCGAGCGAGGTGATGGGCTTCTCTCCCATACCGTAGATGAGCAGGTCGGCTGGTGCGTCGCAGAGGATGGACGGACGCAGACGGTCTTGCCAGTAGTCGTAGTGGGTGAGTCGTCGCAAAGATGCTTCTATTCCTCCGAGCACGATGGGCACGTCGGGGTAGAGTTGCCGGAGGATGTTGGTATAGACGATTGACGGGTATTCGGGACGGCAGTCATGGCGTCCGTCGGGTGAGTAGGCGTCTTCTGACCGCAGACGGCGCGCTGCTGTGTATTTGTTGACCATGGAGTCCATTGCCCCGGGTGATACGCCGAAGAAGAGACGGGGACGTCCGAGTTTCTTGAAATCGCGGAAGTCACCGTGCCAGTCGGGTTGCGGAACGATGGCCACACGCAGTCCCTCGGCCTGTAGCACTCGTCCTATGACTGCTGCTCCGAAGGATGGGTGGTCGACATAGGCGTCACCACTGAAGAGGATGACATCGAGTTGTTGCCATCCGTGGAGTTCCACTTCTTTCTTGGTGGTGGGAAGCCAGTCGGTTATTTGCATAGGAATGTGACGAATGCAGTGATGAGTTGATTGCGTACGGAAGTTTCCTTGATGCTTTCTATCGGGAATCCGAGTATGATGGATTTGTAGTCGTTGCCTTCATAGGCTACGCCTGCTGTCTGTCCGGTGGAATATGCAAGCATGGCAAATGCGGGTGCCTGGGCTGTGAGTGCCTCTGTCTGTGGCACGGCATAGCTCTCGGGGTTCATGCTGCGGTAGATGGAGAAGTGGGTGCCGCATCCCTGGAGAGCGTTGATGTTCTGGTTCTTTATCCTGCCGTCGAGTGTGGTTTTGAACAGTTCCGCGGGTACGGCATTTCCGGAAACGATGTTTGCTCCGCTTACGAGGATTCTGCCTCCCAGCTCGACATATTGCCTGAGGAGGTTCTTGGTCTTTGAGCTGAATTCCTTCTGCACTCCGTAGATGACGTCTATCATTTTGTAGTTAGACATGTGGAGTGGCTTATGGGCGGATGTACTTGCATCGGCATTGGCATAGACGAATGCTTCCTCGCTGCATGAGCAGAAAGAGTAGTGGGTGGGCATGATGCCTTGTCCGTGGAGGGCAGGATAGTCGAATGTATTGCCCATGATGATTTTGCCTTCGAGTTCGGTTCCGCTATAGCCGAGTCCTGTAGTTGCTTCCGAACCCATGGTGGACTTCGTGAAGACTTTCTGCTCTCCACAGAATCCGGCAAACGCTCCATAGGGTATACCCGGATCTTCGCCAAGGAGGAATCCCTGTTCGGTGGAGGTGTTGTAGGAGGCTGGCCCTGAGAGTCGGGTGAAGGAGTTTACGATGAGTATCTTTCCTTTGCTCTTTGAGTCGATATATGCGGTGAGTGTTTCGGAGGGGAAGCTGATTCCGCCTTTGTTGTAGGCACAGACACGGAATGAGTAGAGGCGGTCTTTGTTGAGCTTGATGGTGCAGGACGAACCGTTAATGATGGTTCCGTTGTCGTAGCTGCCGTTGTCGCGACGCACATATAATATATAATGTGTGGGGTGGGCGGTAGGCTCTAACTCATCGTTGGTGGGTTCCCACGACAATGAAGCCCGTGATTCCTTCTCGTCTATGGTCACGGCAAAGTTTCTGACCGGCAGGGGCTGAATGGTGTAGTCGCGATTGTGGGTCGCAGCAATATACTTGACGATGGTCTTGTAGGCGGAACGTGCGAAATCGAACTTGAACTGAGGATTGAAGCCCAGACGCATGTCTGCGAAGTTCTGGTGCGACAGCATCTCAAGGAGTGCTCCAGGCATCTGAGGCACTCGGGTCTCTCCGTAGTTGCGGTTGAAGAGCTTGCGCACTTCCCATTTGTACTGTCTGAGGTCTTTGCGCAGATTGAGCAGGAAGAGGCTTGCGAGGTCGCGGCTGACGTAGCGTGTGATTCCTGCATTGGTCTTACCGTCGTAGAAATTGGTGGAGCAGATGGAGAGCGAACCAATCAATTCGTCGGTACGTGAGAATCCTGCATCGGAGTGGAAGGCGAGATTGAGTTCTATAGGCACACGGCGACCGTCGATAGTGGGTGCATAGACTGAACCGCCTGCCAGTTCGTTGGCTACCCGAGGACGTGACTGTATGTCGCTCTTGTAGTCATCCTCTCCGTTGTAGCAGTCGTAGGTGGTGTCGCGCATTCCTGCCCACTGTGCTGAATAGCGTGCTGCTTCCGCCCATCGGGGAAGCCCGCTCTTGCTTCCGCCCATGCTGATATTTCCCATTCCTCCTCCGAAGCGCACAGCGTCGGCAGTCACCACGCCCGACTGATGGCTGTAGTTGTCGAGAGTGACCATGCCGCTGTTGCTTGAGCCTTTCTCAAAGTCGAATGTGCCGAGATACACCCATGTGCTTCCGCCCATCTGCTGGTTGACGGAGAATTCAGTTTTTCCGCCTTTGTGGTAAACGGTGTAGTGTGCGTTGTCGATGGATTTTGGCTGAGTCTGATATGACACATAGACTGCATAGGCTCCGTCTTCAGGAATGTTGGGAATCCACTCTATGGCGGAAGCGTGTTCCTTGTCGGTAGTAGTGACGGTTACTCTTGCCGTGCCATGACGGAAAGGATTGTCGCCTGGATAATAGACGCTTTTGGTCTTTGCGAATCCTGGCTTGTCGCAGTCGCCCCAGATGGATGTAGGCATGTATGATGCTTTCTGCTCTATGTAGGCGCTGCCGTTGGCATTGGGAGCGTCGTTGTCCACTATCACCTCGTTGCGCTGCCAGTTTCGTTCACGTGCTGTATAGACAATGGCTCCGGCATTTTCCAGCATGGGAATGATATAGGGCAGGACAATGGTCTGGGTGAAGAGGTCTTCGGTAGTGCAGAACAGACGTGGACGTTGCCAGCGCCAGGTCTTTTTCTTCTGGTCGTAGAATATGCCGTGGCTCTGGCAGACAGCCAGATGCACTCCTTCGAGTCCGTGAGTGATGCTGAACGGACGGGAGAGGTTCTTGACCCATGGAGCGCCTTTGTATTCGATTTTTCCCCAAGTGAGTTCACTGGTCTTGTTCTTGGTGCGTATGGCGTTGGGGACAAGTTCCTCAATAGGGTGGTTGTCGGTCTCCACGGTGAGGGTGTAGTGGCGAAGGCTGTCGGGAATCATTCGTTTGACGTCACGGTAAACGCGTTCCACGGATTCTTCGGTGAAGTATTGCTCGCCAAAAGTGTCGTTGCATCTCACACGGATGGCTTGGAGACTGTCGTCAACAATGATTTCCTGTAGCTTGGGCTTTCCTATATGCATGTCGCTACGGCTGAAGGTCTCGACATAGGAACTGATGGATTTCTTGAAGTCCTGTGCATTAACACTTACAAGAATGTTTGTAAGAAATAGTATGGTCAGAATGAGTCGTTGCATGTTAGTTGTTTCCTAAGTATTTTACCTTTTGAAATCCTACAAGGTGGTCGTAGCGCGCTCCGAAAGGACGGTGGTAAACCAGTACTGAATATTCGTTTTCTGTCTGGTAGAAATTACCTTCTGTTTCAGCATAACTTCCCACAGTAGAACCTTCAGGGACAAAGAGATACATGTAGTTGTAAGAGCCTTGCTTTAATGGAACGGTAAGTTCGTAGGCATGGTCAACATGATTGTACTGCATCAGGTAATCGTCCGTGAAACGTCCGTTTGAGAAGTCTCCGAAGAGGTAGAGATTTCCTCCGCTGAGTTCGGGAATGAGCAGCTGGAAGTGTGTGATGAAATAGTCGCTTTCTGTGTTGTAGTCGAGTTCGTCACCATTGCGAACATAGTAGCGTCCGTCCTGGTCCTGATCGTAAATGTAGTTGATGCGCTGCTCGTCCTGCATGACTATGGCATGGTAGAGCGGATCGTGATACTGCATGCTTTCGATGCGCATGGTCGGGACATGATCGTCCAGCATCTCGAAACGACGGTATTCGTTGCCTGCGTCGAAAACCAGTTTCTTGTTGTGATTGAATATCAGGGTATTTGTTCGCAAATAGGTTGGCTTGAGATCCTCCACATGGGTGTCCCATCTGCGATTCTGCATAACTATGGGGATGAGTTCCTGCTCGGGACGGTTAACGCTGTAGGACGAGTAGTTGATGTCGAAGCTTACCTGCTGATGGCTGTTGTAGGTGTCAATATCGGTGTTGCTTGTGACGCTGATTTCAATTCCCACTCGCGGTTCCACGATGGAGAAGCAGGCCTCAGCTACTGGTTCATCATCACCGTCCTCGAAAATCTCCACACGGTAGTTGCCGCTTACTTTCAACCGCACATCGTCGTTGGGCAGACGCAGGGTGTAGTGGTTGTAGAGCATCGCCGTATTCATCGACGGAGCATAGGTCTCTATCCTGCTGCCGTTGAAACCGTCCATATAGTCGCTGGTGAGCAAATCCGATGGAGTCCAGTCGGCATTGCAATGGGTGATGTTATAGGTGTAACGGACATAGTTGTGCTGGAGGTCGTCGAACGAGATCTCCACATAGTGACCGCTTCCCAGCTGCCCAACAGGGTAGCTGTCCCACTGGCCGTCCATCAGCACTTTCAGGCTTTTCAGATTGTCAATCAGCACACCGCTCTGTTGTGCGCTCACGGTGGAGCACACAAACGAAAGCAGGGATATGAGCAAGTGTTTCATACAAAGACCCCCTCCCTTGCCTCCCCCTGGACTCTTCGTTAGGGGGAGGAGTAGTTACCTACTGCGGAATTGAATTTAATAAATTAATTAAAACTGGAAGTATTCTTTTGCGTTGTTGTAACTGATGTCCTCAATCATCTGGTTTACTCGCTTAGCCTCATAGCCGGAGTAGGGCACTTCGCCGTTCTCTATGTCGGTAGCGACGAGGTTGCAGAGAATACGGCGGAAATACTCGTGGCGAGGGTAGGAGAGGAACGAACGGGAGTCGGTCAGCATACCTACGAAGCGGCTCAACAGACCCAGCAATGAGAGAGCGTTCATCTGCTTTGTCATTCCGTCCTTCTGGTCGAGGAACCACCATCCGCTTCCCCACTGAATCTTTCCTGGAACGCTGCCGTCTTGGAAGTTGCCAAGCATGGTGGCAAGCACCTCATTGGCGCATGGGTTAAGATTATAGAGAATTGTCTTTGCCAACTTGCCTTCTGCATTCAGACGGTCAAGGAACTTAGAGCACTTCTTTGCAGTGTTGAACTCTCCGATGGAGTCGAAACCTGTGTCAGGGCCGAGCAACTTGAACATCTTGGAGTTATTGTCGCGGATGGCACCATAGTGGAACTGCTGTGCCCATCCTGCCTCTGCATCCTGAACGGCAAAGATGTACATCATAGCACTCTTGAACTTGAGTACTTCCTCTGCTGTAGGAATCTGACCAGCCAATACTTTGTCGAAGATGGCTTTTATCTCTGCGTCGGAGTAGTCCTCTGCATAGAATTCCTCAATGCCGTGGTCGCTGAGCTTGCAGCCCATTGAAGCAAAGAAGTCGTGGCGAGCCTGGAGGACATCAATATAGTCGTTGAAGCCGTTAATGGTCTTGCCGCTTACCTCAGCCAGCTTCTCCACATATGCCTTGAAATTCTGAGGAACCTCAACAGCCATAGCCTTGTCGGGACGCCATGCAGGAAGCATCTTGGTCTTCATGGTTGGGTCTGCAGCTACAGCCTTGTGCCATTCCAGAGAATCCACAGGGTCGTCGGTGGTGCAGACAGTCTCCACATTGTAGTGTTCCATCAGCCCGCGTGGAGTGAATTTCGGATCGTTCTTGATTTGCTCGTTGCACTCTTCATAGATTTCACGGGCGTTCTCAGGATTGAGTGTCTTTGTGATTCCGAAAGCAGTCTTCAACTCAAGGTGAGTCCAGTGGTAGAGCGGATTGCGGAAAGTGTAGGGAACGGTCTCTGCCCATTTCTCGAACTTTTCCCAGTCGCTTGTGTCCTTTCCGGTGCAGAATCGTTCATCCACACCGTTGGAACGCATGGCGCGCCATTTGTAGTGGTCGCCGCCCAGCCATATCTGTGTGATGCTTTCAAAACGTTTGTTCTCTGCTACCATCTGAGGTACCAAGTGGCAGTGGTAGTCGATAATCGGCATCTTAGCCGCATGTTCGTGATACAACTTCTGTGCAGTTTCGCTTTGCAACAGGAAGTTCTCGTCCATAAATGTCTTCATATATTCTACTAATTAAAAAATACAAATTATAAATGATTAGGCGCTGGTGCAAAAATGACCATATCAGCGCAAAGTAACGAAAAAGATTTGACTTTTTCAAGAGGAATTTGAGTTTTTTCAATAAAAAAGGAGCAGAAGGCACGGATAGTACCATCTGCTCCCATTAAGTATGTATGTGATTGACAGAGTTAGAAGTTGATGTCGATATTGATATCGTCTGACTTCGCTTCCTCAGTCTCAGGATAATAACCCTGCTCTGCACGCAATGCTGCAATTCGTGCTTCCTGCTCAGCTCTTGCCTCGGCAACAGGAATTTCGTCCTTCGCCACCTTGAGCACGCTCTGAAGTGCATTGGTGAATTTGTCGTAGTCTTCCTTGTAAAGGAAAATCTTATGCTTTTCAAAAGAAATGCGAGGGTTGTCGAAACTACCTTCCATTATTTTCTTACTCTCTGTAATGGCAATGTACTTGTCGCCATTTCTACTCTGCTTTACATCAAAGTAGTAGATTCGCTTACCCGCCTTCACGCTCTCGGAGAAGACGAAATCTTTGTCTTGCTCGTTCATCAGTTTGAGTTTTAAAGACCCCCTCCGCCTTTCAGGCACCTCCCCCGTAATGGGGAGGAATAGTTACCTGCTATTGGTTGCGGGGATGATTTTGATTAATATATTTAGTTTAGTTGTTTATGTGTTTGCAAAGTTGCTTGTTTTTTTTTATTTGATGAAATTCCAGCGGTATTTTTTTTGATTTTTGAAATGATTTTTTGTTTTATGCGTAGATTATCGCAAAAATTCCTAACTTTGCAAATTGAAACAAAAAAGGTGTTTTTTGAATTATTATGATTAACCGTACTCTTATACGTCTGAAAATTGTTCAGTTGATGTATTCTTACTACCAGCAATCAGGTAAGAACATCAACTCCGTAGAGCTTGAATTGGAGAAAAGTTTGTCGAAGGCATACGATCTTTATAATTATATGCTCTGGCTGATAACTGATGTGACACGTTATGCGGATGAGGAGATTGAGCAGAAAGAGCAGATAAACAAGTTTGCTCATAAAGTGGAGACAATCAGCCACAGGTTTATTGACAATCAGTTTGCAGCTCAGCTCGCTGTCAACAAGCAGTTGCTGGAGTTCAAGGAAAATCAAAACCAGTTGTGGGTGAATTATCCCGATTATCTGAGAAAGCTCTATGCCGACATCAAGCAGTTGGATGAATACGAAGAATACATGAACAAGGTGTCCGTGGACTATAACGATGATCGTGAGTTCTGGCGCAAGGTTTACAAGAATATCATTATGAAGGATGAACGCATAGATGAAATTCTTGAAGAACAAAGTCTCTACTGGAACGACGACAAGGAGATTGTAGATACGTTCGTGTTGAAGACTATCAAGAAGTTTGAACCACAGCTTCAGGAGAATCAGGAACTGCTTCCTGAATTCAAGGATGAAGAAGACAGGGAATTTGCGATAATGCTGCTTCGTACAAGCATTCTCCATGAAGACGAGTATAAGAGCATGATAATGCAGAATACCCGTAATTGGGATTTCGAGCGTCTGCCATTGATGGACGTGATAATCATGCAGGTGGCTTTGTCGGAGATTCTCAATTTCCCGAACATCCCTGTTTCGGTTACAATCAACGAGTTTGTAGAGATTTCAAAATACTACAGCACTCAAAAGAGCGCAGGCTACATCAACGGAATTCTGGATAATGTAGCAAGACAGCTCAAGGCCAGCGGAAAGATAATGAAGTAAAAATAAACTGAACAAATTAATAAATCACAATTATGAATCTCTTATTAATCAATCTTTTAGATGGTGCTGCAGCAGGTGCTGCGGCTGGTAGCTCTGCTTCAGGACAGCCACAAGCTGGAGGAGGCATGACTTCAATGCTTCTCATGCTTGTTGCTATGTTTGCAATCATGTATTTCTTCATGATCCGTCCTCAGCGCAAGCGTCAGAAAGAATTGCAGGAATTCCGCAACAAGCTTGACATAGGTACAAAGGTGGTTACTGCCGGTGGTCTCTATGGCACTATCAAGGATCTGAACAAAGGTGAGAACTACGTTACTATCGAAATAGCAAAAGGAGTTGCTATCCAGGTAGACCGTAACTACGTTTACGCAGATTCTTCTCAGGCTGTTCAACGATAAATCGGGTAAATCCGTAATCCTACATGGGAAAAACGTGGACGAAAATACGGAGAAGTTTGCGGCTGATTAAGGTCAACCGTGAACTTCTTGTGTTTTTAGCATTCCTCCTTGTCGCGATAGCCTTCTGGTTTATGCAGACATTCAAGGAATATACTTCCACGAATGTTGACTTTGAACTGCGGCTGACCAATGTTCCTCACAATATTATCATTACTTCGAAGATTCCGGAGAAGGTGAATGTGAATGTTAGTGGAAGGGGGTATGACATCATCAACTACATCACAAAGTCTACTTTACGCACTATTGAAATCGACTTCACTACTCTAACCAAAGAGGACGGAAGGATATTGATTGACAATACGTTGTGGAGACGATTGCTGACTAATCAGCTGGGCCGCTCACTTACGTTCAATTCCATCAATCCCGCTACTCTTGAAGTGTTCTATTCAACAGGCGAACACCGCTATGTGCCGATAGTTTTCAACGGCAGGGCTGAGTCTGACGAGAAGCATGTCCAGTGCGGAGTGACGATAGAACCCACGTTCGTTGACATCTATGCTCCAGCTTATCTGTTTGACACAATTACCACAATTTACACCGAACGGCGAGTACTTACCAATCTGCAAGACACTACTGTGATGCGATTGGCGCTTTCTGCCCCAAAGGGTGTGAAATGTGTGCCCGACAGCGTGGACGTGACCGTATGCGTGGATTTGTTTACAAACAAAACGCTCTCTGTGCCTATTTACAGCGAGAATGTGCCTCAGCATGAAATCCTCCGTACTTTTCCTCTCACCGTTGATGTGACTTTCAGAGTCAGTTCCTCGATGTACAATCAGGTGAAATCAGAAGATTTCGTGCTCTGTGTTGACTATAACGACATACGACCTGATGACCATCAATGTGCTGTGATTATGCGACGTTGCCCCGATGGTGTAGGCAATGTGAAGATTAATCCGGCACGTGTTGATGTGGTGATAGAGCATGAGGAGCGCTGAGATGAATAGGAGCGGTAAGCCCTTCAAAGTTGGTGTAACGGGTGGAATAGGCAGCGGAAAGAGTTTCGTCTGCAAGATAATTGAGCAGATGGGCTATCCTGTCTATTTCTGCGACCAAAGGGCAAAGGAACTTATGGTTTCCGACAGGATAATTATCAGCCGTTTGACAGAATTGCTCGGGAATCAGGTCTATGTCAAAGATAATGAAGGAAGCCTGGTGCTGAACAAACCGGTTGTGGAGAAGTATATTTTCGCTTCCGCAGAACATACAGGCATCATCAATTCCATTGTGCATCCGGTAGTGAAGAACGACTTCCTAAGATGGGCAGAAGAGCAGGATTCGGACATTGTATTTGTGGAATCAGCCATTTTCAAGGAAGCTGGTTTTCTTGATTCCCTCGATGCCGTGATTGGAGTTACCGCACCTCTCGATGTGCGCATCCAAAGAGTGATAAAGCGTGATAATACTACTCCCGAAAGGATAGAAGCACGTATTCGCCAGCAGTCGGCCGATGACGAAATCAGGGAGTTCTGTCAGTTCGTGATTATTAACGATGGAACGAGTCCGTTGGAAGAACAGATTAAATCGATAATTAAATCGTTTAATGTTTAATGTTTAACGATAGTACCGAATAATAAAAGAACTCAATAACTTAAAAACTCAAAAACTCAAATAACTTATGCTTAAAGAGATTTTAGCAATCGCTGGCAAACCAGGATTGTACAAGTTCCTTTCAAGAGGAAACAGAATGTTGATAGTTGAGACTATTGACGACGCAAAGAAACGTATGCCTGCCTACGCTACCGACCAGGTAGTTGCACTTTCTGATATTTCTATCTATACAGATGATGGTGCAGAAGTGTCGTTGGCTTCAGTTCTTCGTTCCGCAAAGGAGAAATACGAAGGCAAGGCTGTAGATCTTTCACCAAAGAAGGCTTCAAACGACGACATCATTGCTTTCTTCAAGAACGTTCTTCCTAACTATGACGCAGACAGAGTTCATGTGAGCGACATGCGTAAGCTTCTCTCATGGTACAACATCCTCGTCAAAGCTGGTCTGGATGATTTCGCAGAGAAAGAGGATGCTAAGAATGAAGAATGAAGAATTGCGAAGCAATCGCGAACCGTAGCAGCGTAGTCACGCCGTCTCGAAAAAGTCTGAGACTTTTTAGGCGTGGGAGCGTTAAGCGAAGGTGAGAGCGTAGCGGCAATGAAGAATTCTTTATGCCATGAAATTTGAATCCTAAAACTTAAAACTATATGTGATAGTATCGGATATCAATAATAAAAAAAACAGTGGATAGATTGTTCTACCCACTGTTTTTTATGTATAGTTTGGATTATTCTTTGTCTTGAGGAACAAGTGAAAGATAGAGTTCGTCAAGCTGCTTCTGGTCGATAGCTGCAGGAGCGTCAAGCATAACGTCACGTCCGCTGTTGTTCTTCGGGAATGCGATGCAGTCGCGGATTGAGTCGAGACCGGCAAAGAGGCTTACCCAGCGGTCGAGTCCGTATGCAAGACCTCCGTGAGGTGGCGCACCATACTTGAATGCGTTCATGAGGAATCCGAACTGCTCCTGTGCACGCTCTGGAGTGAAACCGAGAATCTCGAACATCTTTGCCTGAAGTTTAGGGTCGTGAATACGGATGCTACCACCGCCGACTTCAACTCCGTTGCAAACCATGTCGTAGGCATCGGCACGAACAGCAGCAGGATCTGTGTCGAGAAGTGCTATGTCGCTGTCCATAGGATGAGTGAACGGGTGGTGCATAGCCATCAGGCGCTGTTCTTCGTCGCTCCACTCAAACATTGGGAATTCTGTTACCCAGAGAAGGGCAAACTTGTTCTTGTCGCGAAGACCAAGGCGCTCACCCATTTCCAGACGAAGTTCACAGAGTTGCTTGCGAGTCTTCATGGCATCGTCGCCGCTGAGGATGAGGATGAGGTCTCCTGCTTCTGCCCCCATAGCTTCTTTGAGCTTGTTGAGAACTTCTGGAGAGTAGAACTTGTCAACGCTTGACTTCACGCTGCCGTCGTCCTGAACTCGTGCGTAAACCAATCCCTTGGCTCCAATCTGTGGACGCTTAACCCAATCGGTGAGCTGGTCAATCTGCTTGCGAGTGTAAACGGCACAGCCTTTGGCGCAGATACCTCCGATGTATGCAGCATCGTTGAATACTCCGAATTCTCCTGTGCCTTTGAGCACATCCATCAGTTCCACGAATTCCATTCCGAAACGCATATCTGGCTTGTCGCTACCGAAGCGGCGCATAGCCTCTGCCCAAGGCAGGCGCAGGAACGGCTCTGTGAGTTCGATGCCACGAAGTGTTTTGAAGAGATGTTTAGCCATTCCTTCGAAGGTCTCGATGATGTCGTCCTGAGTTACGAATGACATTTCGCAGTCAATCTGTGTAAATTCAGGCTGGCGGTCAGCACGGAGGTCTTCATCGCGGAAGCACTTCACAATCTGGAAATAGCGGTCGAAACCTGCTACCATGAGGAGCTGCTTGAGTGTCTGAGGACTTTGTGGCAGGGCGTAGAACTGTCCTGGGTTCATTCGGCTTGGTACTACGAAGTCGCGTGCTCCTTCAGGAGTGGAACCGATGAGCATAGGTGTTTCCACTTCGAGGAATCCGAGGTTGGAGAGGTAGTTGCGTACCTCTATACACATACGGTGACGCAGTTCCAGGTTCTTGCGAACACAGGAGCGGCGCAGGTCGAGATAGCGGTATTTCATTCTCAGGTCGTCACCGCCGTCACTCTTGTCTTCGATGGTGAATGGTGGAATTTCGCTGGCATTGAGCTGAGTAAGTGTTTCCACGTCAATCTCAATATCTCCCGTAGGCATATTGGCATTTTTGCTGTAGCGCTCATTCACTTTTCCTACTACCTGAATCACATACTCTCTACCGAGTTTCTTGGCTGATTCACATAATTCAGGATTTACTTCTTCGTTGAACACAAGTTGTGTGATACCATAGCGGTCGCGCAGGTCTACGAAAGTCAAACCACCCATGGTTCTTACGCGTTGTACCCATCCTGCGAGGGTGACAACTTCATTGACGTTGTTAATGCGGAGTTCACCGCAAGTGTGAGTTCTGTACATATTTGAAAATTTTGACCCCCTCCCTTGCCTCCTCCTGAATGGGGAGGAGTAGTTACCTACTGTTGGTTTTGGGGATGATATAATATTATTAAATTATTGTTTATTCTTAGAACGGCAGGCCGACGGCGAAGTGGAAGGCAAAGTCGCGTTTGAGTTTAGGGTGGAGTAGTGGCCAGTGGTCGCGTCCTGTGTAGGCGGGATTGATTCCTTTCATACCCATGTCGAAACGTAGGGTGAAGAAATCGAGAACCACGCGCAGTCCTAATCCGTAGCTCATTGCCAGTTGCTTGTAGAACTTGTCTATCTTGAATTCGCCTTCTGGCTGATCTTCATATTTACGTATTGTCCATATATTTCCTCCGTCCACGAACAAGGCTCCGTTGATTTTCCAGAAGAGGTGGGAACGGAATTCGATGCTCATGTCCAGCTTCACGTCTCCGCTCTGGTTGAGGAAGTTGATTTGTTTGTCTGCTCCTTTGTAGGCACCAGGTCCTAATGAACGTACGCTCCATCCTCTGAGGGAGTTGGCACCACCGGCAAAGTATCTTTTCTCGAACGGAACAAGGTTGCTGTTGCCGTAGGGGATTGCTATGCCGAATGCGGCGTGGATAGCTACGGAGTTGTTGTTGTCTATTCTGAAACTCTTGGAGTAATCCAGATCTCCACGTACATACTGGGCGAATGCTATGCCGCAGAATGTTCGCTGTCCCTGATCGTTGGTTTTTGTGTCCAAGGCTTTGGTAAGTACACTTAGCACGTTGCCCGAAGTTTCTATATTCGCTTTCAGCACCCAGGCGTTCTGTCCGTAAGTGGTGATGGCGTTCGAACCAAGAGAGTTATATGTATATGTGTATCCGAGTTTAGTGATGAGAAGGTTCTCGTAGTTGTAGCGCAGTATGGCGTTCTGCTTGCCGAGTGAATCCAGATACTGTTCCTTGAACCGGTCGGATATCCAGGGCATGTTGATATAGTTTATCTCCAGCAGGTCGAAACGGTGGTTCACATGTCCTTCGTTTGTCTGCCATTTGTAGCGCCACGAAGCAGTGAGCACTCGTCGGTTGAACTCCGGACGGTTCTGGCTGTTATACTGTAGCGATATTTCGGATGTGGCGCGATGGCTTATTCCGAAGTCTTGCTTGACGAAGGGCAGGAGGAATCCAGGGAAAGCCAGCTTCATTTCTCCTCCCATTTCGGTGTAGTTGCGTCCTTCGTAGCCTTCAAGTCCTGTAATGGCTTCGTAGGCTCCACGCAGTTTGATGGTGAGCATCTCACTTCCCTTAAACAGGTTCTTGTGGTTGTAACTTACCGATGCCGCTGCACCTAAGTCTCCTGCTGTGTTGGTGCCTTCGATGTCGAGTGAGAGGGAGTGTGGATAGCCTCTGTTGACCATCATGAAGCAGTCAAGTGTGTCTGTCTCGCCCCGCTGCTGCATTCTTGAAGCCGAATAGCCCACAGCACCTAGTCGGTTGAAGTTGCCCAGTGTCTGTCGCATCTTCACGTTGCTGAAGAGCTCGCCGCTGTGGAGCAGGGAATTCGACGTGAACATAGATGGACGGAAATGTAGCTGGTCCTTGTAGAATATGCGAGCACCCTTGTAGTCAATGCTGTCTGTTGCCTCTTCTACGGATGTGATGTCCTGAAGGAAATTCACGTCACCTATGCGGTACTGGCGGTGCGGAGTGGGTTCGCTTCGTCCGTTCTCCATGTGCAGACGAATCTGGAGAGTCAGATCCACATCGTTCGAATCGGCAATGGTGTCAGCCCTGTATGAGATATAGTCTTTATTGAACTTGTAGTATCCCATTCCCTGAAGGAGGTTCATGATGCGAGACCTCTCAGAGTTGAGGGTATTGATGTTCAGTGGGTCGCCGCTGTGCAGAAGCGAAACGGCTGTGTCACCACCGCAGATGATGGTGCGAAGTCCGTCGTCCTCTATTTCCCGGTTGATATGGTTGATGACGTAGCGTTCTCCTTTGTCAATATTATATATGAGTGTGAGGCTCTTGCCTTTTGTCTTTTTTGTTGTTGTGATTTGGGCATGCATATATCCTGCGTTGCCCAGCACTCTCTGCATATCCTGCACCGATGCGTCAGTCTGAAGTGAGTCGTAGATTACCGGAGCTTCTCCGATTTTGCGAAGCAACTTTGACATTCCAGTCGCTTTCTGTGGGCTGGAGAGACAGTAGATTCTGAGTGGTACTTTTGCTCCGAACCAGCTTGTGTTGGGATTCTGCTTCACATATTGCCGAAGTCCCATGCTGCTGTCATCTTCTTTGCTTTCCTTGTAGGAGATATAGACTTTCTTCAGGTGGTAATCGCCTTCTTCCACGTATTTGTCCACACTACAGGCATTCCCACACATAAGGGTGAGAATCAGCACGGAGGCGAGGACAATATGTCTGGATAGTTGACGAATCATTTTAACTTGCAAATTTACGTTTTTTTTATGAATAACTCCTTGATTTTTTCATAATTCTTGATTTGCGGCCGTTCAGTTTTGCTGGTAAGTAGTTTTTTCCTAACTTTGGGCGGAGAAAAAAACGATTATGATAAGCAAGAATAAATTAAAATGGGTTAATTCGCTTCAGCGCAAGAAAATTCGCGACCGTGAAGATGTGTTTATTGCCGAAGGCCATAAGGTGGTCAGTGATTTGCTGCAGGGTGGCTATGAGTGTGTGTGGAAGGCTGAGGTAAGGAAGATTGCCGACGGTGGAGAGCTGATAACCGATGAAGATCTGCGCCGCTTAAGTCTGCTTGAGACTCCTCAGGATGTGTTTGCGGTTTTGCGCCAGAAACACTATGACTGGGATGAAAGTGTGCTGGAAACGGGATTGTGTCTTGCTCTGGACGGTGTTCAGAATCCTGGGAATGTGGGCACGATTCTTCGCATCGCCGACTGGTTTGGAGTGGAACACGTGCTGTGTTCTCATGGTTGTGCTGATGTGTATAATCCCAAGACTGTTCAGGCAACTATGGGTGCTTTGGCTCATGTGAAGGTTCACTATGTGGATTTACCTGCAGTACTTAAGAGTGTCCGGGAACATTCTGACGTGCCTGTATTGGGCACATTCCTCGACGGTAAATCAATCTATGAGCAGGAGTCCTTGCCTGAGTCTGTTATTAAGGGAATAATCGTTATGGGTAATGAGGGAAACGGCATATCGTCAGAGGTTGGAGAACTGGTCACCCATCGTCTTCTGATTCCAAATTATCCTGAAGGCAGGGCAACGACCGACTCCCTGAATGTGGCTATTGCTACAGCTGTCGTTTGTGCTGAACTCCGTCGGCGCCAGTTGTGATGTGCCACACGGCATCTTTCTCGCAGATTATTGTTCCGCCCAGCCATTCTGTCATTTCTATTTCTCCCACGAGAGGGTAGTGATTTACCACGCGGTTGTCATAGAGTTCAACCACGTGGTTTTTGTATGTCTCTCCCGAAGGCAGAACTATGGTTGTAGCTGCAATTCTTCTCATCTTCGTTTGCGCATAATTCCGAATGAGTTTGGAGTTCTTACATCCGGAGCTTTCTTGATTCTGATGCGTTCCTTATGATCCTGCTTCTTGAGCAGTTCATTCGGTGAGAGTCTTTCTCCGCGTTCGGGCTTCTTCACTATCATTGCAGAGTCGATGCCAAGTGAGTCTGATTCGGTTGCTATGCTGTCGGTCTCTTCCTCTTCGTCATCGTCAATATGCATACGGATGAGCTGGATATTGTCAATCATGCAGAGGCTTCTCTCGCCCTCGGCTCCTTGGTAGTGGAGGAACCCGGTAATTTCCTTGATCTTGGTATTGTCGGCCTTGGTGATTTCCAGCTGAATGGTGTTGTTAGCGCTGATTTTGCTAACCTGGCTGAATGCCTTCCCTTCCGAACTGATGATGGAGAGAGAGGCTGTGAGTGAGTTGGAGTCGGAGTTGCGGTTTCCCTTCAGGATAATCACGTTGGCAAAGAAGATGAATTTGTCGTGGGCATGGAAACTGGTGTCGGCCTTGATCTGGAACTGCTCTGTATTCTGCATTCTGTTATTGTGTAGCACCATCACTTTTGAACCGTTCCACAGACTTGTAGTGTCGCCTTCGGCAGAGAGTGAAGCGGTAAGTTCATGGCTTCCGAGCTGGAGGGCAAGAGCTTCGTTCTCCTCTGTGTATCTCTCCACGAGGTTGTCGTAAATTTTCTTTAGGTCTTCGCTGTGGGCGTTGTACCAAACGAGTGAGGAGTCGAACTGCGCCTCCGTTATGCCGTGCTTCTCGAAGACTGCGTTTATCATTTCCGCGCTAGTGATATTCTCCTCGTTGTCGCCCATGTGCGAGAGCATAGACTGCGCCTTGTGGTAGTCGTAGAGGATTTCTTCCATCTTTCTTCTCGACACGACGTCGTCGGGACGTCTCTCGCAGGAAACGAACAATGCCGCCGACATCAGTATTGTCAGCAGCACTTTATGATTTGGATGGAAGAATATGCGGAGCAAGGGTATCTGTTATTTTTTGAATATCTTCTTGAAGAATATCAGCAGGTACATCACTGAGCAGCTGATGGCAGCGTCGGCAAAGTTGAAGATTGCGGAGAAGAACACACAATGTTCGCCTGCGTCGGGCACGAGTGGAAGTTTGTTCACCCAACCCCAGTCGGGCATGTTCCATTCGAATAGCGGGAAGTAGAACATATCGACCACTCGTCCCAGCATGAAGCCTGTGTAGCCGTCGCCCGGGGCAACGAACTGTGCCACAGCCGGAGCAGCGGGGTTGTTGAATATGAGTCCGTAGAAGAGGCAGTCAATCACATTGCCTATGTTTCCTGCAAGAATCAGCGAGAGGCAGATGATAAGTGCCTTGTGTCCCCGTTCGAGGATGAGCTTGCGGATATACCATATCAGCACAGGCACCATAAGTATGCGGAAGGAAGTGAGCAGATATTTTCCGCCCAGTTCCATTCCGAATGCCATTCCGTTGTTCTCAATGAACTTGATGTGAAACCAGCCTGTCAGTTCTATGTCCTCGCCGAGGTACATGTGGGTCTTGACGGCCATCTTGATGATTTGGTCAATGAGAACTACGGCTATGATGAGTCCGGCTGACAGCAGGGTAAGCTTATACCTTCTCGACATTGATTACTGCGTTAAAGTCTTCGAATGCTATTGTCTCGCCTTCTGGCTGACCGAGCGTGATGGATGTAGCCAGCACCTGGTTGGCGATGTAGTCGCGGTAGGTGTTGATGATGTCCTCGGTCTCAGGCGTAGAGGTGATATAGACATTGATGCGGTCGGTAATCTCAAATCCCTGTGTCTTGCGCATGGTCTGAATCTGCTTGATGATGCGTCGTGCATTTCCTTCGCGCTTCAGTTCAGGAGTGACTGTGATGTCGAGTGCCACGGTCATCACACCTTCGTTCTGAACGCTCCATCCCGGGATGTCCTGAGAGATGATGTCCACGTCGGCGAGTTCTACCACAGCGTCCTGACCGTCTGCCTGGAGCGTGATCTGTCCGTTGCTTTCGAGTTCGGATATCTGTGCCTGACTCATGTTGGTCACGGCGTCGGCAACGGCTTTCATCATCTTGCCGAATTTCTTGCCCATTACTCTGAAGTTGCACTTCACGGTCTTCACGAGGAGCTTGCCGTCCATCAGCTGCAGTTCCTTCACGTTCACTTCCTTGGTGATGATTTCCTTCATGCGGTCGATGCGGCTGCTGAGCACGGCGTCTGTATCTGGAATAGCCAGTGCCTGGAGCACCTGGATTACAGGAATCTTCACCTTCTTGCGGATGGAGAGACCCATAGACGTTACCTTCATAGCTGCTTCCATGGCTACTTCGAGTTCCTTGTCGATGAGTTTGTCGTCGTAGCTTGGGAACGATGCGAGATGCACGCTTTCTGTGTTGTCGCCACGCAGGTCGTTGTAGAGCTGTTCGGCATAGAATGGTGCGAACGGTGCTATGAGTCGGCTGAGTGTTTCCAGACAGGTGTAGAGTGTCTGGTATGCTGAGAGTTTGTCCTGAGTCATTTCGCCTGCCCAGAAACGTGCCTTGTTCAGACGGATGTACCAGTTGGAGAGTTTGTCGATTACGAATGCCTGAATCAGTCGTGCTGCAGGTGTCGGGTCGTAGTCGTCGAGATACAATCTCACGTTCTTGGTAAGGGTGTTGAGTTCAGACATCAGCCAGCGGTCGAAGTCGTTGCGCTCAGAGTGGTTCACTTGAGGTTGGTCGTTGGTGAATCCGTCCACGTTGGCGTACATGGCGAAGAAGGCGTATGCCTGGTGCAGCTTGATGAAGAACTGGCTTGTGACTTCCTTCACTCCGTCGGGGTCGAACAGGAGGTTGTCCCAGGGCGATGAGTTTGTGACCATGTACCAGCGCACAGCGTCGGCACCGTATTGCTCAATACATTCGAACGGATTGATTACGTTGCCCAGTCGCTTCGACATCTTCACACCGTTCTTGTCGAGCACGAGTCCGTTTGAGATTACATTCTTGAACGCAACGGAGTCGAACACCATTGTCGCTATGGCATGGAGAGTGAAGAACCAGCCACGTGTCTGATCCACGCCCTCGGCAATGAAGTCGGCAGGGTAGGCTGTTCCCTTCTCGATAAGCTCACGGTTCTCGAACGGATAGTGAATCTGTGCGTAAGGCATGGCGCCTGAGTCGAACCACACGTCGATGAGGTCGAGTTCGCGGGTGAGCACATTGCCCTTGTCGCTGACGAGTTTGATGTCGTCCACGTATGGGCGGTGCAGGTCTATCTTGTCGTAGTTCTCCTGGCTCATGTCGCCGGGAACGAACCCTTTTTCCTTGAGTGGGTTGCTTGCCATCACTCCTGCGGCTACAGATTTCTCGATGGCGTTGTAGAGTTCCTCCACGCTTCCTATGCACACTTCCTCGCGAGTGTCCTTGTTGCGCCAGATAGGCAACGGTGTACCCCAGTAGCGTGAACGGGAGAGGTTCCAGTCGTTGAGGTTCTCCAGCCACTTGCCGAAGCGTCCTGTTCCGGTGGATTCAGGCTTCCATTTGATAGTCTGGTTGAGTTCGAACATTCGCTCCTTGCATGCTGTAGAGCGGATGAACCATGAGTCGAGAGGGTAGTAGAGGACAGGTTTGTCGGTGCGCCAGCAGTGAGGATAGTTGTGCACGTGCTTCTCTATCTTGAATGCTGTGCCTTCCTCCTTCATCTCGATGCAGAGGATGACGTTGAGGTCCATCTCCTTGTTGGCAGCCTTCTCGTCGTACTTGCCGTCTTTGTTGAAGCGTGGGTCGTAGGCATTCTTCACGAAGTCGCCGCTGTGCTTCCAGTAGCTTTCGTTCACACACTTGCCTACGAAGTCCTGATCCATGTCCTCACGAACGAAATACTTGCCGGTGAAGTCCACCATAGGGCGTGTGTCGCCGTTCTTGTCAATCACGAAGAGCGATGGAATTCCTGCGTCCTTGGCAACCTTGGCGTCGTCGGCACCGAAGGTAGGAGCGATGTGCACGATTCCCGTACCGTCCTCCGTTGTTACGTAGTCGCCCGGGATTACACGGAATGCCTCTGCGCTCTTGTCCACCACCTTCTCGTTCTCCACAGCGCAGGGCTTCACCCATGGGAACAGCTGCTCATACTGCAGACCTACCAGGGAGACCCCGTCCCAGCCTTCCCCAAGGGGCAGGAGTTCTTCAGGGAAATATACATTTTTCCTGGATTCCGCAACAATGTAGATAGCCTCTTCTCCTGTGTAGGGATTATTACCCTTCACAGCGACGTATTTGATTTTAGGACCTACGCACAGAGCCGTATTCGATGGCAATGTCCAAGGTGTAGTTGTCCATGCAAGAATATAAACAGGCAAGCCCTGCCCAAACAAAGCCTTGAGACTTTCAGGGAACTCTTTGCCCTCACCCTTGGTGGAGTTGGAGGGGGTCTTTACCTTAAACTGTGCAGTAACCGTGGTGTCCTTCACGTCACGGTAACAGCCTGGCTGGTTCAGCTCGTGGCTGGAAAGACCCGTACCTGCGGCAGGTGAGTAGGGCTGTATGGTGTAGCCCTTGTAGAGCAGACCTTTCTTGTAGAGTTGCTTGAGCAGGTACCAGAGAGTTTCGATATATTTATTGTCGTAGGTGATGTAGGGGTGCTCCAGGTCAACCCAGTAGCCCATCTTGTCGGTCAGCTCTGTCCATTCACTGGTGTACATCATCACGTTCTCGCGGCAGGCGTTGTTGTAGTCGTCCACCGAGATCTTCTTGCCGATGTCCTCCTTGGTGATTCCGAGCGACTTCTCCACACTCAGTTCCACTGGAAGTCCGTGGGTGTCCCATCCGGCTTTGCGCTTCACCTGGAATCCCTGCATGGTCTTGTAGCGCAGGAATGAGTCCTTGATGGTGCGACCCATCACGTGGTGGATGCCCGGATGTCCGTTTGCTGATGGAGGACCTTCGAAGAATACAAATGAAGGACAGCCTTCGCGTTCGTCTATGCTTTTGTGGAACACGTCATTCTGTTTCCACTGCTCTAATACGTTTTTGTTTACATCGCTCAGGTTCAGTCCTGAGCGTTCCTGAAAATTTTTCATTATATCTTATCAATGAATTTTACTTTGTCAATGTTCTGTTCTTTTCCGCAGTAGCGGCACTTCACTACGCCTGCGTTCTTGTCGGTTACGTAGAACACGGTCTTCATCGGTTCGTTGTTTGTGATGCATACAGGATTGGCACAGTGGATCACTCCTTTCAGTTCGTCGGGCAGCACGGCAATCTTCTTCTCCACCACGTCGTAGTCCTTAATGAGGCAGAAGCGGATATTAGGGCAAACTACGGCGATGCGGCTTATTTCCGAGTCGTTGAAGAAGCGGTTGGCTATCTTTATGATGCCCTTCTTACCCATCTTGTCACTCACGAAGTTGTTACCGATTGTCACCTGGTCATCACACTTGTCGAGTTCAAGCAGGGATGCAATGGTAAAAACCTTATTTGTTGGTATGTGGTCGATCACGGTTCCGTTTTCAATTGCGGCAACCAATAAATCCTTTCCTTTGGGACCCTCTCCCTTGCCCCTCCCTGTATGGAGGGGTGTAGAATCCTGGAGTTGGGCTTTATTATAGTTTTCCATATTGTTTCCTTTTGATTGTTATCTATATACACCCCGCCCTCTACAGGGAGGGGTTGGGTCTAAGGTTGCATCCCCAGTACATCGCAGATGAGAGCCTGGCGTGCGTAGAGACCGTTCTTTGCCTGCTGGAAGTAGTATGCGTGAGGAGAGTCGTCAACATCCTGCTCGATTTCGTTCACACGAGGCAGCGGATGCAGGATCTTCATGTTATCGCGGCACTTGCCCAGCATGTCGGCACGGAGGATGTAGGCATCCTTCACACGCTCGTACTCCATGAGGTCGGTGAAGCGCTCACGCTGCACACGTGTCATATACAGGATGTCCGCGTCAGCAATGGTGTCTTCGGTGAAGTCCGTCTGCTCCACATACTTGATGTTCTCCTGCTGGCAGTAGAGCTTGTACTCCTCCGGCATCTCCAGCTCTTTTGGGGCGATGAAGTGGAAAGTGGGGTTGTAGCGGCGCATCGACATCAGCAGCGAGTGTACCGTGCGACCGTACTTGAGGTCACCCACAAGATAGATGTTCAGGTTGTCGAGAGTTCCCTGAGTCTTGTAGATGGAGTAGAGGTCGAGCATTGTCTGCGAAGGGTGGAGGTTACTTCCGTCGCCGGCATTGATGATAGGCACGTCGGTCACCTCGCTTGCGTAGAGAGCAGCACCCTCCAGCTTGTGGCGCATCACAATCACGTCGGCATAGTTGCTCACCATCTTGATTGTGTCCTTCAGCGTCTCGCCCTTCGACGAACTCGTCACCTTCGGGTCGGTGAATCCGATAACCCTTGCACCCAGCCGGTTGGCAGCGGTCTCGAAGCTAAGTCGCGTACGGGTTGACGGCTCGAAGAACAAGGTTGCAACCACCTTTCCGTCAAGGATTTTCCTGTTTGGCTGGCGTTCGAACTCCGCAGCCATGTTAAGCAGATATTCTATCTTCTCGCGGCTGTAGTCAGCAATCGAGACGATACTTCTATTTTCATTCATATATTTAGTAATACAATCAGTGTTGGCTTACATTCGCAAATTCCCTGCAAATTTACGCAATTTTCTACACATATTGTAAATATAAGCATTAAAAATCACAAAAAATCGTACAGCTTCATTCTAAGACGTTGATGTTCTCGTTCTATTCTACTGTTGGACGGATTATCCATGCTTACTTCTACTTGAACCCAAGGTTCTGAAGATTGGATTTAAGAATTACTTTTGACATAATAGTATAGGTTTTAGGTTAAAATAGGTAGTTGCGAAATTCTGAACTATAGCATCAGCCTGCAAATGTATAAAAAATGTCACTACAGCATAAAAAAACTTTGTCCGCGGTAAAAAGATTTTTTCAGCATAGTTGAAAAATTTTTTATCTGTGCCAACTAGTGCTTCTGTTCCCTTTTCGCAATACAAAGGTACAAAATAATCGAGTGTTAATTTTAACTTTAATAGTTAATTATTTTCACGTTTTACTATTTTTAACAAACGCCAGGTTTCAGAGTCAAACTTGATGCGGAAGAACCTCCATATTCAGGAATAGATATGGGCAAATGTGATATATAAAAAGTAAAAAAGTAAAAAAGTAAAAAAGTAAAAAAGTAAAAAAGTAAATTTTTATGAATAATAATAGTATTATTTTTTTTCTTATATTATATATATATATATATAATATAAAGCAAATTTGACATAGAAAAAATTTACTTTTTTACTTTTTTACTTTTTTACTTTTTGTGAAACCCAGTATTAATGCGGTCTTCACGTACGGAAAAAGCATGTGGAAAAAGCGATGCATTTTACGTAAAAAAGACAGTTACTATTTTTCGGTAGAGTTGGCAAAAATGGGAAAATTTAATCGTCAGCATGATTGCAATGGCTGACGTTATTACCTCTGAACAGGCTGAGGAAATTGCCAGTCAGTTTGTAAACCGCCAATATCCTTCAGCGAAAGGGAAGCGCATAATGATGGCTGCCAAGCGTCAGTTGCCGGTTAGCGTGGCAGCGGATGCAATAAAGAATCGCACCGCCAATGATTTGACGGTGCGATTTGCGTATTATTAATACCTTGTTTATTATTTGCCTGCTTTTTTCTTGTAGCGCTTGTTGAGGGCAGCAACGACTTCGTTGGTGATGTCGTAGGATGGGGCAGCGTAGATGAGGTGGTCGATGCCTGCAGTCTTGCTGAAGACAAAGTCGTAGCCTTTCTTCTTGGCATAGTTGTCCATGAAGTTCTTGATGGTGTCCGAAACTTCCTGGAGACGCTTGCCTGTCTCTGTCTGAATCTCGAGGGTGAGACGGTTCTGAAGCTGCTGTCCCTTCTCGTAGAGTTGCTGGAGTGCACGCTGGTCGGCTGTGTACTGCTCCTCAGTGGTGTACTGGTTCGACTGCACCTTCTTCTGGATCTGGTTCTGAAGCTGCACTACCTTGTTCTCTGCCTGCTTCACCTGTGACTCTGCAGCCTTGGCTTTCTTCTCGAGTTCGTCGTTCACGTCCTTGAAGAACTGGTATTGGTTTTGGAGTGTGTCGAGCAGAACGTATGCAATTTTGAGTTCGTGACCCTTTACGTTGGTGTTGCTGACTTCTTTGGTCTCAACGGCTTCCTGCTCGTTGTTGTTTTCTTCCTTGTCTGTAGCTTTTCCTCCGCATGAAGCGAGGATGCCTGTGGCAATGATGCAGATTCCTGCAATGAATGTAAGTTTTTTCATTTGTTCTATGTGTGATTTTTAATGATTATTTGCAGTAAAAACTTTGAAAATTCTCGCGAAGAGAGTAACTTTGCTGCAAATTTATACAAAAAATGTGGAAAACAATCATTCTTTCGCTCATAATTGTTGCAATAGCCGTCGCTTTTCTTGGAATCAGGGTGTTTTTCTCTAAAAAAGGGAAGTTTCCAAACTCCCATGTTTCAGGCAACAAGGCTCTCCGCGACCGCGGCATCACATGTGTGCAAAGCCAGGATAAGGCTGCACGCTCAAAAACTTAAGAACTCAAAAACTTAAGAACTCAAAAACTTAAGAACTCAAAAACTTACGAACTCAAAAACTTAAAAACTCAAAAACTTAAAAACTTAAAAACTCAAAAACTTAAAAACTCAAAAACTTAAAAACTCAAAAACTTAAAAACTCAAAAACTAATATATGGTAAACCAGATTTTTAATTATTTCTCTCAGATTAACAAGGTGCCTCGTCCTTCAAAACACGAGGAGGCGATGATAGAATTCCTGAAGGAATTTGCTAAGAACAATGGTTTTGGATGTAAGGTTGATGCAGCTGGTAATGTGTTGATTTCCAAGCCTGCATCACCTGGTTGTGAAAGTAAAGATGGAGTAGTGCTCCAGGCTCACATGGATATGGTGTGTGAGAAACTGAAAGACCTGGCGTTCGACTTCATGACCATGCCTATCGAGGCTTACGAGGACGGTGACTGGCTCAGAGCCAAGGGCACTACTCTCGGTGCAGACGACGGCATCGGTATAGCTATGGCGATGGCTGCCCTGACCGACGAGTCGCTCAAGCACGGACCGCTGGAATGTCTCTTCACTCGTGACGAGGAAACTGGTCTCACCGGTGCCTTTGCCATCGAACCGGGATTCATGACAGGCAAATATCTCATCAACCTCGACAGCGAGGATGAGGGTGAGATTTTCGTCGGATGTGCCGGCGGTGCCAACTCTGACATTAAGTTCACCTTCGACCGTGAGGCTGTGCCGCAGGGATACATCGTGCTGAAGGTAAACTTCGACAAACTGAAAGGCGGACACTCTGGCGACGATATCAACAAGAACCGTGCAAACGCCAACAAGCTCCTGGTGCGTTTCCTCTATAACATCTGGAACAAATACGATGCCAGACTGATCAGCATCAGTGGTGGTAATCTGCACAACGCTATTCCACGTGACGCAGAGGCTACGTTCGCTGTGCCTATGGCTGAAAAGGAGAATGTGAGGGTTGACTTCAATGTGTTCGCAGCCGAGGTGGCTGATGAGTTCCATATTGAGGAAACCAATATGCATTGCAACCTTGAATCCGACTCTGCCAACACTTCAGACGCTATCGACCAGAAGAGTGCACGCAACATCATCTGGGCGCTCCAGGCTGTGCACAACGGTGTGCTTGAGATGAACCAGGACATCAAGGGGCTGGTAGAGACCAGCAGCAACCTGGCAAGCATACGTACCGAAGACAATAGCGTGAAGATTGTGACAAGCCAGCGCAGCAGCACAGCAAGTTCGCTGAAGAATGTCTGCAACACCGTGGCGGCTGCATTCCAACTGGCTGGTGCGGAAGTCAACGTGGCAGACGGCTATCCTGGCTGGAAACCCAATATGGATTCACACCTGCTGAAGGTGGCTACAAAGACCTACCGCGAACTCTTCGACAAGGAACCTGTGGTGCGTGCCATCCACGCAGGACTCGAATGTGGACTCTTCAGCGAGAAGTATCCGGGAATGGATATGATCAGCGTCGGTCCAACCCTTAGAGGTGTGCATTCTCCAGATGAATGTCTGCTCATTCCGACAGTAGAGATGGTGTGGAAACACATGGTAAGAATACTTGAGGAACTGTAGTTTAGTTTTTTTTAACTATATGTATTACGCGCGAAACAATAATATGTTGTACTTTTGCGCTCGTAAATGTTAAAACCTATTCTAATTATGAAAAAGTTATTAGTAGCAATAGTAGTAGCATGTGCTACAATCCAGGTTAATGCTCAAAGCCTGTTTGAAACGGTTTACAAGCATGCCACAGAGATAGTAAACGATCCTAAGTCAACTCAGGAACAGATAGATATTCATCAGTTCGAAGTGACTGCGCTCAACTATATGCAGCGCCAGGTTCAGAAGCGTGCACTCAAAAAGGACGGATACTTCTATGACTGCCAGGCTGTGAATATGAAGTCTTTCGTGGACGATTTCATCTATTACCTGACCAAGGCTCGCGGTGTTTCAGCAGCAAAGCGTATGGAAGTTATCAACTGCTATCGTGAGGCTTCGCTCAACAATCCTCTTTTCTCCGACCTCGACAAGGAGCGTACACATTGCTTTGTTAACGACACAAAGACCTACACTCCATTCTCGCTCGATACCGACTGGGAAAAGGCATACGACCAGGCTACAGCTAAAATCAAGACGATTATCAAATAATGGCTGAACAACAAAAACGAACAACCAAAAGACGTAGTGCCGCAGTAGATGAAACTGCGGCACTACTTGAAGTTGGCAAGATACAACCGCAGGCTCCCGACATGGAAGCAGCCGTCATCGGTGCCTGTCTCATTGAGAAAGATGCATTCGGACTGGTTGCCGATATACTGAAACCGAAATCCTTCTACGACTCCAAGCATCAGGCCATTTTTGCCGCCATTCAGACTCTGGCTGCAGAAAACCGACCTGTGGATATTCTTACCGTTACCGAACAGCTGAAGGTAAACGGAACGCTGGAGCAGGCGGGAGGCACATACTATGTGGCAGAACTCTCGCAGAAGGTGTTCTCGTCGGCACATATCGAATACCATGCCCACATCGTTGCTCAGAAGGCTCTGGCACGTGAACTCATCAGTCTTACCAGCAGAATACAGCACATGGCATTCGACGAAGGTCAGGACATCGACGAACTGATGCAGAAGGCTGAAGGCAGTCTCTTCGAACTCTCGAAGGACAACCTGCGTAAGGACTTCACACAGATCGACCCTGTCATCAACGATGCCATAGATATGCTCAAGAAGGCTGCATCGCGTACTGACGGTCTGTCGGGACTTAGCAGCGGATTCGACGACTTGGACAAGATGACCAGCGGATGGCAGAACTCCGACCTTGTGATTATTGCAGCACGACCTGCAATGGGTAAGACCGCGTTTGTACTCTCCATGGCTTGCAACATGGCGGTAAGGATGAAAATTCCTGTAGCTATGTTCTCGCTCGAAATGTCGAACGTTCAGCTTGTCAACCGTCTGATAATGAATGTGTGTCAGATAGAAGGTTCAAAACTCAAAAGCGGACAGCTTCAGCCTTTCGAATGGAGTCAGCTTGACCTCAAAATCAACGATCTCTACAGCGCACCGCTCTACGTGGACGATACCCCGTCGCTGTCGGTGTTCGAACTCAGAACCAAGGCGCGCCGACTGGTGAGAGAGTACGGAGTGCAGATCATCATCATCGACTACTTGCAGCTGATGAATGCATCCGGTATGTCATACAACTCACGTCAGGAAGAAGTGTCGACCATCAGCCGTTCGCTCAAGGGACTTGCTAAGGAACTGAATATACCTATCATCGCACTCTCGCAGCTCAACCGTAGTGTGGAAACCCGTGTGGGTACCGGCACAAATCCTGAGGACAAAGCTGAAAGCAAACGACCACAGCTCAGCGACCTGCGTGAATCAGGAGCCATCGAGCAGGATGCCGATATGGTCTGCTTCATACACCGCCCTGAATACTACAAAATCATGAAGGATGGTGAAGGAAATTCCACCAAGGGTATTGCTGAAATCATCATTGCCAAGCACCGTAATGGTGCCGTGGGTGACGTGAGAATGAGGTTCAGAGGCGAATACGCACGCTTCTCCAACATCTCCGAGGATGAGTTGGCTGGATTGACTTCGGAAGACGACACCATACGTCCTTCGCGAATGAACCGTATCAACGAAGCTACCGGAGACCAAGAGGATGCATTCAACTCTATCTCTCCCGACAGCATGCCAAACGATACTCGTGTGCCATTCTGACAATGCAGAAATTCAAGGTAATTGAAATAAAGGACGGAGTTACCCGTCATCCCGACTACAGATTCCGGACTCCGGTAAACTTCGAACTGTGGTCGGACGAGCAACTTGCTATAGTCGGACGCAACGGTGCCGGCAAATCCATGCTGGTGGACATCATCACCGGAAAGCATCCTCTGCTGCTCAACCAAGTGAAATATGCTTTCCCGAAAGGTGCGGAAAACATAAAGTATGTTGCGTTCAGGGACAGTTATGGTACTGCCGATGCCACTTACTACTACCAGCAGCGGTGGAACCAGCATGATATAGACGAGGCTCCGCTTTGCAGTGCACTTCTTGACGAAGCCTATGAAGCTGCAGAGAGCATCCTTCAGAAGGACACTTACATCTCTGATGAAGAGAAGAACACCATCTCTCAGCAGCGGCAGCAACTGAGAACGATGCTCTACGAGGTGTTTCAGCTTCAGCCGCTTCTCGACAAACAGATCATACTGCTCAGCAGCGGTGAACTGCGCAAATTCCAGCTCACCAAGGCTCTCATAACCAATCCCAGACTTCTTATTCTCGACAATCCGTTTGTAGGATTGGACAGCACGGCTCGTGACTTGCTCAACGATGTGCTCGTGAAAATTACCGACGAACTGGGCGTTCAGATTATTCTGGTTCTTGCCAAGAGCGACGGAATGCCTGACTATATCACACATGTTGTTACTGTTGACAATATGACGGTGATGCCCAGGCAGACCATTTCAGAATGGAGAAAAGCGCAAACGGATGTGCCGGCAAAAGTGCTGCCGCAGAATCTGGAACAGGCTATTCTTGACCTTCCTCAGAATCCTGACTGCCAATGGCTGCAGACGGTTGATGCACCTGTAATTGATTTTCGCAAGGTAAGCATAAGATACGGCGAAAGAACTATTCTCAAAGACCTTTCGTTTACTGTGGAGAATGGTGAGCATTGGGCGTTGTCGGGAAGAAACGGCAGCGGAAAATCCACTCTCCTGAGCATTGTCTGTGCCGATAATCCTCAGTCTTACGCAAACGACATCGTTCTGTTCGGCTATCAGCGTGGAACAGGGGAAAGTATCTGGGAAATCAAGAAACACATCGGATATATCTCTCCTGAAATGCATCGCTCATTCCAGAAACCTCTTCCCGCTATCGACATAGTGGCTTCGGGACTTCTCGACAGCATCGGGCTGTATCACCGTCCGAAACCTGAGCAACGACAGATATGCGAATTCTGGATGGATGTGTTTGGAGTGGGGCTGTATGCAAATACCAATTTCCTTGTTCTGTCGAGTGGAGAGCAGCGTCTTGTCCTCCTTGCACGGGCGTTTGTGAAAGACCCCTCACTGCTGATTCTCGACGAACCGCTTCATGGGCTTGACCTCATGAACCGACGAAGAGTGAAGGACATCATCGAGACCTTCTGCCGCAGAAAAGGAAAAACCCTCCTCATGGTGACTCACTATGAAGAGGATTTACCCAGTATTATTGATAAGAGAATCTGCCTTAAGCGTGAAGCGTGAAGTCTTCCGCTACTATCACTTTACGTCTTACCCTTTACACTTCACAGGGAACTGCATCGGACGGCATGCGCCAGTCACCACGAGGACTGAGACTCACGCTACCTACCTTCGGACCGTCGGGCAGACAGCTGCGCTTGAACTGCTGAGAGAAGAAACGGCGGATGAAGGTCTGAAGCCAATGTCTGATTGTCTCCTCTGAGTAGTGTCCGAGCGGCTGGCTGAGATAGTTCTCAGGCAGTTCCTGTCCTTCAGCAAATGCACGCAATGCCAATTTGTAAATCTTCTTTGGACTTGCGCCGTGACGCAGGAAATGGTATAGGAAGAAATCGTGCAACTCGTATGGACCTACCAGGTCTTCGGTGCGCTGGGCAATCGTTCCGTCGTCTTCGGCAGGAAGCAGCTCAGGGCTTATAGGTGTGTCTGCTATGTCGAGAAGGGTGGTACGCACCTGAGTGTTTGCCGACTGTTGGGCAACCCATACGACAAGATGTCGTACCAGGGTCTTGGGTATGGAGCAGTTCACACCGTAGTTCGACATGTGGTCGGCATTGTAGGTTGCCCATCCTAATGCCAGTTCGGACAAATCGCCTGTTCCTACCACGAATCCTCCGTATTGATTTGCAACGTCCATGAGAATCTGCGTACGTTCGCGTGCCTGGGCGTTCTCGTATGTCACGTCGTGGTTGTCCATGTCGTGCTCTATATCCTTGAAATGCTGGATGCAGGCATCCTTGATGGATATCTCCTTCTGAGTCACTCCCAAAGCCTCCATCAGAACTGTGGCGTTTGTGTGAGTGCGGTCGGTGGTGCCGAATCCAGGCATTGTGATGCCGATTATATCTGTGCGTTTGCGTCCTAACTTGTCCATAGCCTTGACACACACGAGCAGGGCAAGGGTGGAGTCAAGTCCGCCGCTGATTCCGACAACGATGGTCTTAGCGTGGGTGTGGGCAATGCGCTTGGCAAGTCCTCCTACCTGTATGGAGAAAATCTCGTTGCAACGGTCGTCGAGCAGTTTGCCTCCCGGAACAAACGGATGAGGATTGATAAGGCGGTATTGCAGATTGTTGTCTTCGCAGATTTGTGAAGCATCGCAGTCAATGACCAGAGTATCAATATGGTTTGATGTCTGCCAGAATGTGGTGTTGGTGCGACGGTCGTGCATAAGTGACAGGATGTCAATATCGCTGATTACAAGTTGTGAACCGAGTTGGAAACGCTTTGACTCTGCCATGAGCTTACCGTTTTCATAGATGATGGCATTTCCTCCATAGACGAGATCCTGAGTGGATTCTCCTGCGCCGGCACTGCTGTAGGCATAGGCACAGATGAGTCGTGCCGACTGGTTGGCAATGAGTTCACAAAGATACTGATGCTTGCTTATGAGTTCGTTGGTGGCAGAGAGGTTGAAGATGATGTTTGCTCCCTGCTGGGCAAGACTGCAACTTGGAGGTATCGGTGCCCAGAGGTCTTCACACAGTTCTATGGCAAACTTTGTTGCTCCATAGCTGAAGATGACGTTGCTGTCCACTGGGATGTTCGTCTGTCCGCAAAGTGTGGCTGTCTGCCCCTTTGCTACCAGTTTTGATGACGCAAACCAACGCTGCTCGTAGAACTCCTTGTAGTTGGGCAGATAGGTCTTGGGTACAATGCCGAGTATCTTGCCTTTCTGTATTACAACAGCAGTATTTAGCAGAATGTTCCCAACTGCTACCGGCATACCGACAATGCTGATGGTGTTAATGTCTGCCGTCTCGTCTAACAGCCATTTCAAACTTGTCTCTGCCTGCTCCAGCAGATAGTCCTGACCGAAAAGGTCTGCCGGTGTGTAGCTGGTTATACACAGTTCGGGAAAGCAGACGATTTCTACGTGCTTGTCCGCCGCTTCCAGAATTACTTTCTTTATCTCCTCTACATTGTAGGTAGGGTTAGCAACTTGTAGTTCTACAATAGCAGTTGCAATGCGGGTAAATCCTGAATTATTCATTCTTCATTATTCTTTTTTTCTTTTCTTGAAGAAAAGAGTTTTCCATGATTCAAAGTCTTTCTGATAACTGATGCCGATACCCTGGGTGTTGAGTGTGCCCTTGGTGAAGTAGCGGTCGTTGTTCTGATTATAGGCTTTGAGGTAGAGATTATGGTTGCGCTTGATTCTCCATTTTATGTCGAAGTCACCGATAAATGAGCCTTGCTGAGTAAGGACATTGTCGCGATAACCGAAGTTGCCGTTGATGAGAAGGCGGTCGTCGAGAAGGCGTCCTGACAGTATGCCTTCTACATCGAGGTCGTTCCAACCACGTTCTCCGGTTGACAGTCCTGTGCCGAAATTCCATTTACTCTCCGTACCGATCATGTTGGTAAGCATCTGGTTGATTTGACCGCTGATGGTGGAGGAGAGCAGGTTGTTCACCGTTCCTGACGAACTGGTGTCGCCCATCTGACGCGCTGCCTCGTTGGTGTAGAAGCGACCTAATCCCAATAGGTAGATGATCTGAGTATTCATCTCTTCCTCGGTGGAGATAAGCGAACGTACAAGACTGCGTGTCTCATCGCTAACGTTAGGCAAATCCAAATCGAAGGCGAGCAACATGTTGCCAAGCTGACCTGTGATGTCGAGGATGCATACCACCTTTGCTTTGTTGTTCTGGAGGTACGATGCTGAAGCTGTGAGGTCGGAAAGAGGCACGGCGTTGAGTGTATGCCAGCAGATGAGGTGGATGTTGGCATCGAAGGGATTGCCGTTGAACTGAACCACAGAATTGGGCTGAATGTGCAGGTCGCGGTAGATGATGTCCTGAAGGTAGAGCCTGTAGCGGCCGCCGCTGATGGCGTAGTTGCCATGTAGTGTAAACGGGCTTTTGTTGTGATAGTGAGCCACAAGCGTGCCGCTGCCGAACGTGCTTATGTAGCCGTCGTCGTGACTGTCCATCTTCAGACGAATCTCGCAGTCGGGAGTGAGGTGGATGTTGGCATCCAAGTATATGTCACCACGATAGGTGTTTTCTGCGACAGATTGTCCGCTCTTGCTGGTTTGCAGCGAATCGGTTTTGTCGCTGACGCTGTTGAACGTGATGAACGAGCCTGAGGTGATGGCATCAGGTGTAGAGTTGTCGTAGGCGAAGTAACTGTTGCGGGTTGTGGTGATGTCGCCGCTGATGTGGAGAGGATGTCCGTCCGAACCGTTGATTTCACATTTGCCGTTGGCATAGATGCGTCCGCAGAACTTGTCGTTGTTGAATCGCTGTTCCTCGTAGACGAGCAGCTGGTTCATGTCAATCGTGAAGTTGTAGACAAAGTTCTTCATGTTCTTATGGCGCAGATGTCCGTTCACTACACCTTCGTTGTGGTTTTTATCGTAGAGACGTATGTTGTCGAATACAAAGTCGTAAGGGGTGAAGTAGAGTGAGTCTTCGGGAGAGATGTGGTAGGTCGCGCTTGTGGCCTTCATGGTCATCTCTACGTCCGCACTTGCCGAACCGACTATGTTTACGTCGTTGAGAGGACCGATGATGTGGATGGTTCCGTTGATGTTTCCCTTGATGTCCCTGAAGGTTCTGCCAATGAATCCGTTGAGAAATTCTGCATTGGTGTTGTTGGTGTTGACGCAAAGGTCCATTTCCTTGGTGCTTGGCACTATGTAGCCGTCAAGGGTGGTCAGACGTGGTTTGCCTTCTTCGTCTGTGTCGTGAATGTCTGCCTGCATTTCAATTCCGTTGATGGCGTTGTCCCACTGTGCGTGAATGTTGGCTTTACCAAGCCCCCCGTTTTTCAGGCAGAAATCATCCACAACCAAGTCGGCATGGATGTCGGGCAGAGTATAGACATTGCTCACCACAGCCCGACCGGTAGCCATTCCCTGGAATGTAACACTTTTGAACTTGGACATGTTCTGAAGATATTCCACAGGAACGGAACTCAGTTCTGCAACCAGCGAGTCGCCAGGAGAGTGCGAAATTGTTCCGCTGATGTTGAGATACTGGTTGCCTCGGTAGATTTTCAGGTTGTTTACCTTATATGTGTTGTCGTAGATATCAACAAGGGCATGGGAAGTTTGCCAGAGTGTGTCGTTGAAAGAAACGATTGAAGGCTGTATCTCAATCTGAGTCTTTGTTTTGTTCAGAATCTCAGAGAACGAGACTACGGAAATCAACTCTCCGTATGAGGTCTTGTATGTTGGTTTATCCCACTTTACAGTATTGTTTACATGGTCGTTCTCGGCTATGGAAATAATATCGAGGTCTGTAGCACCTGTCTCAGAGATAAACTTTGTATGGATTGTCGATTCAGCCTGATTTGCAGCACTCTTGTAGCTGGCATGGATATCACTCAGATTATAGTTTTCATAGCTGAAAGTGGGAATGTCCAGGGTCAGGTCGTACAGATCTGATTCTGTGTTGACGCTTCCGTTCACTCTTACCTTGCCTGTCAGCTCATAATCGGTCTTGATAAAGTGGTGGAGCAGGGGAGAGTCACTTAGTTCCAACTCAAATTCAGCATTGTTGCTATGAATCGCTGAACCTTGATTGGGCTTCAGATTGAGCGAGGGCAGATGGGCTGAAAGTGAACGCATGTAGCAAGGGAAGAGTTCCTCAATGTTGAATTTACCAGCAAGACTGGCGTTGAGGAAGTCACTCCTGACGTTTATCTGGCGATTGTCGGGAGTGTTCTCCAAAACATCCACGTCAAACTTTTGAAGTGAAATCTGTTCTGTTGAGGTTGTGATTAATAGCGAATCGATGTTGATGAATCCGATGACGTTGTTAAGTGTACTACCACTAATGTCTGTGTGTGCCTTCAGCCGGTAATAACTGTCTGCATGGTCTTTGGTAAGGTTTAGCGCATAGGGGTTGAACCTTAGCAGATTCATGTCAACGTTGGCGCTGTAGAAGCCGTTGTTCAGTTTCTCAATCACTCCGTTCATGGCAAAGTCCAGATTTTCGTCCTCAACAGATAGAAGTCCGTCGAATCCGCTTCCGTCAACTATCCCGTCAATCACGATGTTGTCGTAGACATAGTTGGCATATTCCAGCTGGGTGATGCTTCCCTTCAGCTTCGTTGACTTCATCTGATTGTTGAGCAAAGTGCCGTCTGCGTCGATGTTAAGGGATATTTCCCCTAAGTCGGGATTCTGAAGAACCTGTCCCAGGTTGAATTCTTCAGAATTAACATGGGCTTGAAGCGAATGGTCGTTGTAGAGAATGGCGCTCGCATCTATATCGCCGGCATCGCTGCTAAGTTCGAATTCCACCGATGATACATTTCTGTTCCTTACCATCGAACCGTTAGCCCTTACTGTGCCAAGGTTGATTATAGCATTAGTCACGTTGTTCTCCTCAAAATAATTCTCCAGTGCCGACTTGATGAGTTCCGATACTATGTACAGGTTCTCAATGTCGATTCTTATATCGGGCTGCTCGTTGGAGAGATGATCAATGCTGCAGCTGGCACGGATGGTCAGATTGTCGTCTGGAGATACCACAATCAGGTTGTTGCATTGCAACTCGTCGTTTTTGTATTTAATCAATGCTGACAGACGGAGAGGGGTAGAGAAGCGCGATAGATTGTTTGAGAAAGCCTTGAAATCAGGCAGATAGATTTCTGTGTCGCTCAACGAACAATTTGCAGCCTTCACCATGGATGTTCCGGTTTTGCTGTTCAACAGAACATTAAGCTTTGAAATCTGAAGATGAGAGTTTCCCGTACTGATGCACAGATCATTCAGCAAGATGCTGTTGCTGGTGTAATTGTATTCTGCTTCAGTTCTCAGTTTTTCAAGTCGAAAGCCGGAATTGCGTTCCGTGAAGTCAAGGCGCTTCAAATCTATTGTTACAAATTCATCTGGCTGGTATTTTAACGTGGCTGTCACAGCCAGGTTCTGCAAACTCAGGTGGTTAGTGTTGAATATGCTGTCTGTTCGTGGTAGAGATCTCACATCGTAGTTTATGTTTGCATGGCGCATTATGAAAGAGCGTACCTGAATGTTGATTTTGCTCTTTTTCCCCTCTTCCTTCGATTTCAATGCGTCAATCACAAACCGACAGTTCAACTCCGATTCGGGAGTTTCCTTGTGCAAGTTTGCCTTAAGACCGAATACTTGTGCGGTAGTGATGTTGATTTCACCAACAAAAATAGACAGAAGATCAAGCTGAACGGCTGTTCTGCTTATGCTGAACATCTCCTCACCAGCTTTGTCTTCCATCTTTATGTTGTCGATAATAACTCTGTTGAGAAAACCAAGATTTACCTTTCCAACCTCAACTTTGGTATTGAACTTTTCGGAAAGGGCATTAGCTACTTGCCTGCCTATCTCTCTCTGTACGAAAGGCAGGTGGAGCAGCAATATAAGGCATATATATAGCAGCAGTAATCCGCTGACAATATACCTTAGAATTTTACCCAGTTTCCTCATTGGTTTTGAGTCCTTAAGTTCTTATCCCAATGGCTTATAATTATAAATTCTTTAATTATGAATTATATACCTTTATTTACTCTTACCATCTTCAACGCCGTGATAGCGCACTCGTCACCCTTATTGCCCAGCGCACCACCGGCACGATCGAGAGCCTGGTTCATGTCGTTGGTAGTGATAAGTCCGTAGATTACAGGAATGTCACCAGTGGCGTTCAGGTGAGCAAGTCCTTGGGTGGTTCCCTGGCAGATATAGTCGAAGTGAGGAGTGTCACCACGAATCACACATCCTATTGCAATCACAGCGTCTACATCACACTTAGTCATCTTGTTGGCACCGAAGATAAGCTCAAAGCTTCCAGGCACAGTTACAACCTTAATGTTTGATTTTGCCACACCGTGACGCATGAGAGTGTTGATAGCTCCGTCGAGCAGAGCACCAGTTATGTTTTCATTCCATTCACTTACCACGATGCCAATGCGCATGCCTGCACCATCGGGCACCGTCTCTGGATTATATTCCGATAGATTATGATTCTTTGTTGCCATGATAATTAATGTTGGTTGTGAAGTGTGAAGCGTGAAGCGATGGTATCAGTACTATCACTTCACGCTTCACTTATTCTCCCATTTACGGGGAAGTTAGAGGGGACTTTTTTACTTACTCAGTCTTTCAATATACTTGTCCATTTCAACAGACAACTGAGAAGCATAGTCGCTCTTGATTTTCTTGTAAAGCTCCAGAGCCTTGTCGTTCTGGTTCAGGTCTTCGTAAATTTTTGCGGCCTTGAGCAGGAACTGAGGAGACTGTGAGTTGTTTACACCGCCTTCTGCTCTGCTGTCAGATTCTTTGGCAGCTTTCTCGAAAAGCTCAACACCCTTCTGCTTGTCACCCTTTGCTACATAGCAGTCACCCAGGGCTGCAAATGATGCAGGAGAAATCAGAGCGTCGTCCTGCTGGTCGAAGTCTTCCAACATAGAGATAGCTTCGTCAATCTTACCCAGATTGTAGTAGCAGATACCAGCGTAGTACTTTGCCAAGTTAGCTGTAGCTGTGCCGCTGTACTCGTCGATAATTTTGATGAAACCCTTCTCCATAGCACCGTCACCGTTGAGAGCCTGCTCAAACTGATCCATCTGAAATGCACGCTGGCTCTTTGCCATTGCTGTCTGAGCCTCAGTTTCCACACTTGCGCGGTGACCACGATAGATGTAAATTGCTGCAAATACCACTGCAATAGCTGCAATGCAGAGAAGGATTTTCTTAAAATGCTTCTCAATAAATGCCTCCGACTTGTTCAAGGTTACGTCCAAGCCGATTGCTTCTTCTTTTTTGTTCTTCTTTGACATTTTGTATTTAATTAATTTTGTTTTTAATTCTTTACGGCTGATTTAAGTACGGACGCCGATTTTTATCAGAATCCATTCTGTCGTGCAAAGTTACAACAATTTATCCAATGCGTGAAAGTTTTTTCTAAAAAACATTCGTCTTAGCTCACTCAACCACGGATTTTTTGTTTAAGAAGAGACATAACTACAAAAAAGTAATCCCCACAGGATTAACGAGTGGGGATTACGAGGGTTGATTAATGAATTTTGGTTATTTAGCAAAGCTTGCGGCTGCCGTCGCCGATGACAACGTCGATAGCGATGCAATCCTTGCCGAATTTCTCCTTGTAGCGCTTCTTGGCTTCATTGATGAAGGTCTTGTAGAGTTCGTCAGCAACGAGGTTGATTGTACAACCACCGAAACCACCGCCCATGATACGTGAGCCTGCTACACCGCAGTCGTGAGCTACATCGTTGAGGAAATCGAGTTCCTCGCAGCTTACTTCGTAGTCCTTGCTCAGTCCTTCGTGAGTCTCATACATCATCTGACCTACCTTCTCGTAGTCGCCTGCCTCGAGGGCGTCGCTGACTGCAAGCACGCGGTCTTTTTCGCCAAGTACGAATTTAGCACGACGATAATCTACTTCGCCTACCTCGTCCTTAACTTCTTCGAGGTTCTCCCATGTGCAATCGCGCAGAGTCTCAATCTTGAGGTCTGGGTGCTTTGCTGCTACGTGCTTGGCTACGTTCTCACAAGAGTTGCGACGATCGTTGTATGGTGAGCCTACGAGTTCGTGCTTTACGCATGAGTTGATGAGAACGAGGCGGTAGCCCTTAGGATTCCATGGGAAGTACTGGAATTCACCGCTGCGGCAGTCGAGACGCATAAGGTTGCCCTTCTTGCCGTAAACTGATGCGAACTGATCCATGATACCGCACTTGAGACCGAGATACTTGTGCTCTGTTGCCTGACCAACCTTGGCGAGTGTCATCTTGTCGATCTTGTTGTCACCGAAGAGGTCGTTGATTGCGAATGCATAGCAGCTTTCGAGTGCTGCGGACGAAGACATACCTGCTCCGAGTGGAACATCGCCTGCGAATGCTGTGTCGAATCCTTCTACTGGTACACCGAGTGCCATCATCTCACGTGCTACACCGAAGATATAGCGGAAGTGGCTTGCGCGTGGACCTTTCTCGTCGTCGAGTGAGAACTCGTCATAGTCCTTGAGGTCGATAGAGTATGCGCGAATCTTGCGTGTGCCGTTTGGCTTGATTTCAGCAATCATTCCTTGCTGAACCGCTCCTGGGAATACGAAGCCACCGTTGTAGTCGGTGTGCTCACCAATAAGGTTGATTCTACCAGGAGAAGCATATACACTGCCGGTTTCACCATCGAAGTGCTTAATGAAGCGACTTCTTACATCATCAATTGTTAGTTTCATAATGATTAGGATTTATTATGTTAGACAATATTTAATTAAGTTTTTAAGTTCTTGAGTTCTTTACTTAAGTCCTACACGAGAGCCGCGCCAGCAGAACCAAAGTTCGTAGAGATAGTAAACGAACATGAGGCAGAGAGCTACAGCTACTGTTGAGATGTCAACTACCCAACCCATGAGTGGGGTGAGGAGGGCACCACCAATAACACCTGTGTTGATAACACCACTGGCTGTCTTGGTGTGAGGACCGAGTTCCTGAAGACCGAGGTTGAAGATAAGTGGCCACATTACCGAGTGGAAGAGACCTGCAGCCAACAGGCAGTATGCGCTTGCCATGCCTGAGAAGAGGAACGAGAGTCCTACGCAGAATGCGCCGAGAAGGAGACATGCTGTGAGAAGCTTGCGTGGTTCGAACTTTGCGAGGATGCCGGCACCGATGAATCGTCCTACCATCATACCGCCCCAGTACATCCAAAGGAAGTCTGTAGCGTTGACGCCTTCACCAAGCTTGTAAGGAAGCATGGATGGAATACCAATCTCGAGTCCCATGTAGAAGAAGATACCGAGTGCTCCGAACCATACATGTGGATACTTAAATACGCTGCTCTTGTATTTCTTTGCCTCACCGTTGTCTGCAGCTTGCTCTTCTTCCTTGATCTCAGGAAGCTTGAGGAAGAGGAGGATGGCGCAGAGTACGAGTGTGAAGATTCCGATTCCGAGGTATGGAGCTGGAACTGCTTCAGGTTGTGGTGTCTGCTTACCGATAATAACTGCTGTGATAAACATTGGGGCAACGGTTGTTGCTACAGAGTTGAGTGCCTGAGAGAGGGTCATGCGGAACGCTCCTGACTCTGGCTTACCGAGTACCATCACGTAAGGGTTGGCTACGTTCTGAAGCATCACAACGCCCATTGCTACGAGACACATAGTGCCGAGGAAGATGGCATATATGGTGGCCGTTTCGCTACCAAGTACTGACTTGATTCCGAATGAGTTGATAACGAATCCAATACCTGCTACAGCAAGTCCGAGAAGAAGTGTCTTCTTATAGCCGATCTTGCTCATGAGCATAGAGAATGGAATTGCCAGGAGATAAGCTCCGTAGAATGCTGTGTTAACATACTGACCTTGCTGAGCATTGAGGTTGAATGCTTTTGTACAGAAGTCAATCATTGAGTTGTTCATTGTTGTGATGAATCCGATGAGGAAACACACAATGAACATTACGATTAGGGCGAACGTGTAGTTCGGTGTTTGTTTTTGTGACATAATGTTATTATACAATTTTACAATTTACAATTATACGATTAGATGTTTGGTTGGAATGAGCTATTGGCTGGCTGCTGGTATTGCTGCTGTGCAGGTTGCTGATACTGCTGCTGAACAGGTTGCTGATACTGCTGCTGAACAGGTTGCTGATACTGCTGCTGCATAGGCTGCTGGTATTGTTGCGGCATTACCGGCGCTTTTGGCTTTGCCTTTTCTGAGCCTGAGCCTTGAGCGAAATGCGCAAGGAGAAATGCAAATCCGAGGAAACTGAGGATGTTGTTAACCAGAATCATTATTTTCCATGCGTTGTAGGAGAATATGCCAGAGGAGCCTACAACTACTTTCCCTGAAAACTCCATTACGCTCGTGATGAGGTAGATGAGGTTTGGAACCAGCAGAAGGAGTATTCCTGTTATGGCAAGTGTGGATTTTTTATTGTTCATAATTATGGTGTTGTTAGTTAGTATGTCCTTATTTTGCTACACCGAACTTGTATACTGTCTTCTGTGTGTAGACCTCACCTGGCTTCAGAACTACAGATGGATAGAATGGACGGTTCGGACTGTCGGGGAAGTGCTGTGCCTCGAAGCAGATGGCTGAGCGGCGAGGTGCTGTAGCTCCGTGCTGTAGTGGATAGCCTGTTGCCCAGTTGTCTGTGTAGACCTGAACACCCGGTTCTGTAGTATATACTTCCATAGTGCGTCCGCTCTTTGGCTCTGTAATGCGAGCAGCAAACGAGCATTCGCCTTCTTCCTTTTTGTTGAGTACGAAGCAATGGTCGTAGCCGGCACCGTTCTTTGTCTGAATGTCGTCTGCGTCGATGTCACGTCCTACAGGCTTTGGAGTAGTGAAGTCGAATGGAGTGCCCTTTACGCTTTCGATAGGACCGAGTGGAATACTGGTATCATCGATTGGAATGTAGTGATCTGCGTTAATCTCGCAAATCAGGTCATCGATAGTTGGGGTTGGATTGGCAATACCGGCAATTGAGAAATAACCGTGATGGGTCATGTTTACGATTGTGGTCTTGTCAGTTGTGCCGCTGTAGTTGATAACGAGTTCGTTGTCATCCGTCCAGATATAGTCAACGGTCATTTCCAAACGTCCAGGGAAACCTTCTTCCATATCTTCAGCTGTGTAGTGAAGACGGAGCTGGTTAGCAGAAATCTGCTGAGCGTCCCATACACGCTTATGGAATCCTGTTGGTCCACCATGGAGTGCATTGGGACCGTTGTTGATGGCGAGGCTGTATTCCTTGCCTTCAAGTGTGAACTTACCCTTGCAGATACGGTTGCCGTAGCGTCCGATGAGGGTAGACAAAAATGGTTCGGGACTTGAGATGACGTCGTCGATGTTGTCGTGTCCTTGAATCACGTTTGCGACTTTACCGTCTTTGTCCGGAACCATGATTGCTACGAGTGCGCCTCCATAGTTGGTTGCAGCTACTTCATAGCCTTTGCTGTTTGTGAGGATGTAGAGGTCTGTGTGCTTGCCGTCTACTTCCTTCTGAAAATCTGCTGCTTTCAGGCCGCAGAGGCAGCCTGCTTTAACTGTGCTCATAGTTGTTAAGTGTATTTAGTTGTTGTTAGTTTTCAAGTTACTTTGTGACTGTTTTAGTCACTTCAGATGATTTTCTACTGCAAATAAAACGATTTTTTTTGAAGAAAAAGAATTTAAATACATTTTTTATAAAAAAAAACGCTGAAAAGTGATTTTTCTTACTTTCCAGCGTTATTCTTTTTACAGTTCTTGATGTATGTTAACAGGTCTGCGACCACAAAGGAACTTCCACCTATAAATATATAATCTGTGTCGGTGGCATTCTTCCGTGCTGCTTCGTATGCAGCGGCAACAGTCGGGAATGTTCTGCCTTTGAGTTTGTGCTGCCATGCCAGTTGAGCAAGGTTGCTACTGTCAAGTGATCGTTTTACCGATGCCTGGCAGAAATAGTATTGTGCATGACGTGGCAGAATGTCGAGTACTCCGTTGATATCCTTGTCGTTTACCATACCGAAAACTATGTGTAGTTGGTTAAAGTCTTGCATCAATAACTGGTTGGTAATATACTGAATACCTGCTATGTTATGACCTGTGTCGCAGTATGTACGAGGATGGCTTGATAACTTTTGCCAGCGTCCCACGAGGTGGGTTAGCGAGCATACTTTAGCGAAGCCTTTGGAAATATGTTCCTGCTCGATTTGCAGCCCGACTTGTCTGAGCTGACTGACGGCATGAAGTATAGTGTTGGTATTTGCTTTCTGATAAATGCCGCCAAGTTCTCCGTGGATTTGTCCGAAAGATTGAGTTGTGTAGTCAATTCCGCCTCTCTTACATATCTTGTACGAAAGGACTTCCTTGGAATCTTCTGCGTAGATTAGTCTGGTTTCTCTCTCCTTTGCTGCAGCGTCGAACACTGGTCTTGTCTCTGCTGTGTACTCTCCGATGCATACAGGTACATCGTGCTTAATTATTCCGGCTTTTTCCCATGCTATTTTTGCGAGTGTATTGCCGAGCAGGTTGGTGTGGTCGAAACTGATATTGGTTATTATGGAGAGCAGAGGATGGATGATGTTGGTGCAGTCGAGCCTGCCGCCGAGTCCTACTTCAATCACCGCTACATCTACCTTTTGCTCTTTGAAGTAGAGTAGTGCAAGGGCTGTGGTGAGTTCGAAGAATGAAGGATGGAGTGGTTCGAAGAATGCTTTTTCGTTTTTGACGAAGTCGATTACTCTCTGTTTGGTGATGGGGCGTCCGTTGACACGGATTCTTTCCCTGAAATCCACCAGATGCGGAGACGTGTAGAGTCCTACTTTGTAGCCGGCTGACTGTAAAATGGCAGCGATGGTGTGTGAACATGATCCCTTGCCATTAGTACCGGCGATGTGAATGGTTTTGTAGCTGTGGTGTGGATGTCCGAAATGGGCATCAAGCAAAAGGGTTGTCTCCAACCCTTCCTTGTATGCGTCCTTCCCTACATTCTGGAACAGCGGAGCACAGGCGTAAAGATATTTTATAGTAGAGTCGTAATTCATAAATAATAATAAAGAATGAAGAATGAAGAATAAAGGTTACATTTTCTCATTCGGCAAAAAGTGACCTGAATTCTTCATTCTTTATTATTAATTCATAATTATTCAAAGTAGGAACGGAATTTATTGAAGATTTTCTGCTTTACCGATTCGTTGGGTTTGAAGTTGTCGCTGTCGCTGACTTTCTTCATCATTTCATGCTCATCAGAGGATAGAGTTTCTGGGATGTAGACGCTGATGTTGATGACTTCGTCGCCTTTGTGACCTCGGTTGTATCCCTGCAGTTCGGGAACACCCTTGCCTTTGAGACGAAGAACTGTGCCTGGTTGGGTTCCTGGAGCAATGTTGATTTTTGCCTTTCCGTCGATAGTAGGTACTTCGACTGTGCCGCCCATAGTTGCTGTTGGGATAGAGAGCAGGAGGTTATATACGAGGTCGTTGCCGTCACGGATGAATGTGTCGTTTGCTTTCTCCTTGATGACAATCTGAAGGTCTCCGGCTACTCCGTTGTGACGTCCGGCGCCGCCCTTGCCTTCAAGAGTGAGAACCATGCCGTCTGCCAATCCTGCTGGGAAGTTTACTTCAACGACTTCTTCGCCGTTGACTACACCTTCTCCGTGGCAATGGTGACACACATTTTTTATTATTGTTCCTTCTCCGTGGCAGTCAGGACATACTTCCTGGGTTTGCATCATGCCGAGCATAGTGCGCTGGGTACGGATTACTACACCGCTTCCGTTACACTTGGTGCAGGTCTCTGTCTTGCCGTCTGCACTTCCTGTACCGTGGCAATTGTTACAGGTAACAGCCTTCTTTACTTTGAATTTCTTTGTGGTGCCGTTGACGATTTCCTGTAGGTCGAGTTCAACACGCAGTCGCTGGTCCTGTCCGCGGAAAACTGGTTTGCGGGCACGTCCTCGGCTGCCTCCTCCGAAGCCTCCAAACCCACCAAAGCCTCCGAATCCCATACCTTCGAAAATGTCGCCGAAAGCAGAGAATATGTCTTCTGCGCTTGAGAATCCGGCTCCGCCTCCTCCTGCTGCGCCGCTCACTCCAGCATGTCCGAACTGGTCGTACATCTGGCGTTTCTTCGGGTCGTGCAGCACTTCATAGGCTTCAGCTGCTTCCTTGAATTTCTCCTCTGCTTCCTTGTCACCAGGATTGCGGTCAGGGTGGTACTTGATTGCCAGTTTCTTGTATGCAGACTTGATATCTGTTTCGCTGGCTGTCTTAGCCACACCCAGCACTTCGTAGTAGTCGCGCTTTGCCATGTTCTGTTTATTCTGCTACTGCCACCTTAGCGTGACGTATCACTTTGTCGTTTAACTTATATCCTGTCTGAACGCAGTCAATTACCTTGCCCTTCATCTCGTCGCTTGGTGACGGAACCATAGCGATGGCTTCGTGGAAATCAACATCGAAAGGCTGACCTACAGCATCAATCTTTTCAAGCCCTTCTTTGTGGAGGGCTGTGAGGAATTTCTCAATGATGAGTTCCACTCCTTCCTTTACAGCATCGATGTCTTCCATCTTAGCCATGTTTTCGCTGGCACGTTCAAAATCATCTACGATAGGCAGGATGGCGGAAATGACTTTCTCGCCTCCGTTCTTGATAAGTTCTGCCTTCTCCTTGATGACACGTTTGCGGTAGTTGTCGAATTCGGCAACTTGGCGCAGGTACTTGTCCTTGTATTCTTCAACCAAAGCCTGAGCTTGTTCCAACTCAGACAATGGTTCAGCAGTTTCCTGTGATGATTCCTCAGATGCGTTCTGCACATCCTTGGCGGCTTCGTCGCTAACTTGATCCGTCTTTTGGGAAGCCTTCAACTCTTCCTCGTCGATAGATTCAGAGCTGTTCAGATTTTCTTTATTAAATTCTTCTTTCATGTCATGATAAAATTTTCCTTACTCGTCTCTGCAAATTATATGCCAAAAGACTATAGTGGTGATAAGTGGTGACAATGTGTCACATTTCATGACATTGTATCTTACTTCCTTTATATCCTATTTCTTTCACAGGTTGATTGACTACATGTATGCGGAATGTGCGGGTTTTAGGCATTGAAGTGAATCTTCCCTTACGTTGTTCAATGGTGAGACAACGGCTGCGGTCGTTCCAGCTGAAGGTGATTTCTGAACGTTCGCCTTTCTCGTAATCCATGCTTGTGCCATCGTCCTCGTGAAGGGTGAAAGTGGCATCAGCACCAGGATAGATGGTGAGTTCCAAAGGCGCATTGAGCAGTTGGGTGGTGGATTCAAGTCCTTCTACTGTAGGAACGATGCTGCCAGCCTTGACGAATACTGGTATGTAGGCATTGCTTACAGTCGTTGTGGCTGTGGTACCTCCTTCGTAGTGTTTGTTGGTATGGAAATCGAACCATCCGCCTTCATTCTTTGGAAGATAGGTGTTCCATGTGGTAGCCTTTGGTTCTGTGATAGGCGAAACGAGGAGTGATTTGCCAAACATATACATATGCTTCTGCTTCAGAGCTTTGACGTCGTTTGTGAAGTCGAACAAAAGCGGACGCATGAGAGTGGAGCCGCAAAGACTTACCTCTGCTGCCTGTGAACAGATGTAAGGCAGGAGATGATATCGTTCACGCAGAGCCTGTGCAAAGAGTTTCTGTGTTTCGTTGGAGTAGTTCCAAGGCTCGGTATTACTCATGTAGCCGTGAACTCGCATAAGCGGAAGATAAACGCTTGTCTGAATCCAGCGCATTAGACGCTCTGCGTAATCGGGGTCGTTGTATTGATTGCCTGGACGGAAGAATCCTCCTGCATCGTAGGTCCACCAAGGCATTCCGGCTGCTTGTACTCCCAATCCGGCTGTGATTTGACGACGGAAAGTCTCCCAGTCATTGCCCACGTCACCACTCCATAGTGCTGAACCATAGCGTTGCTGACCAGCAAAACCGCAACGGGTAAGGATGAAGGAACGAGCGTCAGCTCTTGAGGAAGACTTAAGTCCTTCAAATACAGTACGGTTTACAAGTAATGGGTAGATATTGCGTACACGTTCACCAGCCCATTGTCCGTTGTTGACACGGCGGTGGAGCAGATCGTCGTTCTCAGGCTCGGTTGCGTCCTGCCACCAAGCGTCAATGCCTGTTGGTACAAGTCTTTCGTTGAATGCGCTCCAGTATGCTTTAGCTGCTTCTGGATTGAAGAAGTCTATCCAGTCAGTTCCATTGATGTAGTAGCCGTAGCTCTTCATCTGTTTGCCAAGTTTCGAGTTAACGTCAATCTTTGACCATACGGAGAGCATGAGGCGGATGTTCATGGAGTGAAGGCTATCGGTAAGCAGACGTGGATCGGGGTAGAAGTCCTCGTCAAACTGCATGGCGTTCCATCCGTATTTGCCCCACCATTGCCAGTCCTGCACAAGCATGTCTACAGGGAGATTCTCCTTGCGGAAACGCTGTGCTGTCTGCAGGATTTCGTCGGATGAGTGGAATCGTTCACGGCAATGTATATAGCCGAGTGCCCATCGTGGAATCATTGGAGATTTTCCTGTAACGTTGCGATAAGTGGCTATTACCTCGTCTGGAGTGCCTACAAATACGGTATAGTCAACAGCATTGGCTACTGGTGAGTAGAATGTGTTGATGCCGGTCGCACGGCGGTAGAACAATTTGGGTGAATCTCCAGAAGAGAGTTCTGCACGAACCTTATGTTCTCCTGCCGTGAGATGAATGCGTGCCGATGCCGTAGGCGGAAGCCAGAGGTTCTGCATGTTTATGATGGTGTTGCCGTCAATCTGAAGATTGTGGCGACGAGCCATTATCTGTCCAACATCGAGCAATAGGGCATAGTCGCCTTCGCTTGGAACCTGAAGTGTTGCCACGAAGATGTTGCTGGTACGTACTTCCTGTCTACCACCGGTTGTGGTGGTAACGTTAACCACTTCGCGATTGCCGGAAGTTCCCTCATTGGTCATTGTTATTCCGTTGTCGGCAGGATTCCATTCAGTCAATCCGTAGTTATTCCAAAGTACGCCATAGCCGCGGTTGGAAATAAACATAGGAATGCTGATTTGTGTGTTGACCTGAGTGAGACGGCGCATCCATCCGTTGATGTTTGTCTCTCCGTCCTGAAACTGACCAAGTCCGAAGAGCATTTCTTCAGGAGAAGTTTGCATGGAAAGTGTGGCTTCGTTGGTCACTTCCCCTGCAACCATGTTCTTGAGCAGCTGGTGTTCCGTTGCTGTGAAGATACATTTACCTTCAGCATTGTAAATTTCGACAATGTGACCAAGTTGGTTCACTCTAATCTCCATTTCTGCGGTCTTTACGGTTGTTACAGGACCTTTCTTCTGCACTTTGGATTTAACGCATTTGTCGCTTACATAGATCCATTCAGGTAATTTGATTTCAGCTGAGTCTATTTCATACTGAATGCGGACAGCATTCTCTGCTATAACCTGCAGTTTCAGCTTGCCTTCATCAAAGGGAATGGTTTGTGCCTTTGGTGAAATGGCGGTCAAAACGGATGTGGTGATTAGTATCAGGAGCTTTTTCATTTGCTTTTATTTTATTGTTACGTCTAATCTTTGCAGGTCTTTGTCAGCAGAGCTGTTTCCGTAGTAGATTTCGTAGTTGCCGGCAAGAGTGCGCATGGTGTTAGATTCTTCATCGAAGAACTCAAATGAAGCCTTGTCGAGTTTCAGAGTGACTGTGGTTTTCTTGCCTGCTGCAATGCTTACTCGCTGGAATGAGCGGAGCGACTTGAGAGGACCGTCAACGTCTTCGGTGCGTCGGATGTAAACCTGTACAACTTCTTCTCCGTCGCGCTTGCCGGCATTGGTTACAGGTATTGAGAGTGTGATATATCCTTTTTTGTCGAGGGCGTCGAGTGAAATCTGCTCTTTGTCAGCCTTGGCTTTGCCGATCGTGAACTGAGTGTAGCTCAATCCGTAGCCGAAGGGGAAGAGTGCTTCGTTGAAGTAGCGGTAGGTGCGTCCCTTCATAGAGTAGTCTTCGTAGTCGGGCAGTTGCTTGTCGGAACGGTAGAAAGTAACAGGAAGTTTACCGGCAGGATTGTAGTCGCCGTAGAGCACGTCTGCGATAGCTGTACCGCCTTCCTGTCCAGGATACCAAACCTGCAGAATGGCATCGCAGGATTCTGCCTCAGGAGTGAGAGCGATGGCAGAACCTGAGAAGTTTACGAATACAACTCGTTTGCCTGCCTTGTGGAGAGCATTGAGAAGATTTCTCTGTACTGCTGGAAGTTCAATGCTTGTACGATCGCCACCCTTGAAGCCATCGGCGTGTACAGGCATTTCCTCGCCTTCGAGTGCTGCAGAGATACCACCTGCGTAAACCACAGTATTGATGCCTTTGAGCTGGCTGATGATTTCGTCGTAGTTGATTGGGAGTTCACGAGCCACGTTGATTTTCATGTTCGCATTCCATGTCTTAACGTAGGCAAAGCGAACTTCAATCTTGTATTCCTTGCCTGCTTCTGCGTTGATTGGTGTGCGTGTTGGAGTGGTGCGCCATGTGTGGAAACGCTGTTTGCGTTCTCCGTTGATATATACCTGGAAGTCGCCGCAACCTTCAACGTTGACTACATATTCTCCTGATTCAGATGGAGTGAATACAGTTTCGTAGAGCGCTGAGAAGTCTTGGATGTTCACTCCTGGTGCAAATACGTGCATACCTGCTGTGGTGACTGCGAGTGGAGTGGTGTAGAATTCTGTTGTTACAGGTTCTCCTTCACGTGTTGTGTTGTTCCAGAATGAGCCTTTAAGTCCTGATTTTCCGTCCATCTTGCAGTTTGATTCAAGCAGGCATTGCATCACTTTGTCGTAGGTGAGGTCGCAAGCAGGCAGGTAGAGCACATCGCTCTGCTTCTCCTTCATTCCGTCGAGGAGAGTGATGGTGTGGGTTGGCATACCGTTGTAGTTTCCCCACATCAGAGGTTCTACGTTGGCGTTAGGACCAATCACGGCAATACGTCCGGCATTTTTCTTCAGAGGAAGCACGTTTCCGCGGTTCTGAAGCAACACCTGGCACTGGTGAGCCATGTTGAGTGAGAGTTCGCGGTGTTCCTTGCAATCGAGTGCGGAATCAGGGATTTTCGACCATTCCACTATTGACGGGTCGTCCATCTCACCGAGGTCGAAACGTCCTTCGAGCAGGCGGATTACGTGAAGGTCAACTTCCTTCTCTGAGATAAGTCCGCGTTTTACGGCATCTGGAATGCTCTTGTATGCGTAGTTGTAACCACATTCCACGTCAGTTCCGGCAAGAGTAGCCTTTGCAGAAGCATGAATGGGGTCGGAAGAAGACTTGTGTGAGTCATAGAAGTCGCTGATTGCACCGCAGTCGCTGACAACGAGGTATTTGAATCCCCATTCATCGCGGAGAATCTGCTGGAGCAGACGGCTGTTCCCGCAGCATGGGTCGTCGTCAAGTCGCTGGTAAGCACACATCACCTCGCGTACCTTTGCGTCCATGACGAGTTTCTTGAATGCAGGCATGTAGGTTTCCCACAGATCACGTGCCGACACATCGGTAATGTTGGCTGAGTGACGTGTGTACTCAGGTCCGCTGTGCACGGCATAGTGCTTGGCACAAGCCCAGAGTTTGCGGTATTTGGCTGTCTCAGGTCCCTGAAGTCCTCGAACAACCTGCACACCCATGACTGAAGTGAGGAACGGGTCTTCGCCGTAGGTTTCCTGACCGCGTCCCCAGCGAGGATCACGGAATATGTTCACGTTTGGTGTCCATACAGAAAGGCTGTGGAATTTCTCGTCCTCACCTCCTGCAAGCATGCGGCGGTTGTACTGTGCACGGAATTCGGTGCTGGTAGCGTCGAACACTTTATATACGAGTTCAGGGTTAAACGAAGCTGCCATTCCTACAGGTTCGGGATAGACGGTCACTCCGTCCATGTTTGCTGCTCCGTGCAGGGCTTCGCTCCACCAGAAAAATTTCTTGATGCCGAGACGAGGAATAGCAGGGCTTTCGTCGAGCATGAGTTTTGCTTTCTCCTCAAGAGTGAGACGTGAACACAGGTCTACTGCACGTTCGTGTGCAGAGAGGTTGGAATTCTGATATGGCAGCGTCTGTGCCGAGATGCTTATGCTGCAAAGTAGTGCTGCTACTACAGCGAGAGTCTTGTTTAGAGTCATATTCTGATTGTATTATTATGTCTGTGGTGATATTTTTATTTTATGAATTTCTTGCCGTTGTGTACATAGATGCCGTTTGCCGGTTCATTGATACGGCGTCCGTCTATGGTGTAGTAGGCATCGTTGGTTTTGATTATGTTGTCGGAATCAGTTACGGCTTTGATGCCAACAGTATGGCGTTCTCCGTCGGTAGGCATGAGAGTCATGCAGTCGATGTTTGGCATCCATGCCGTTGTGGATTTATAGTAGAGCCGGATTACATTGTTGCCAGGCTTCAGAGTGATTTTCAGGTCTTTCTTGCCGATTGTGTCCCAGCTGCCTGAGTTGAACGACATGGTTTTCACATCTTCTCCGTTTACGGCGATGGTGATGCCGCGGCTTTCTCCAGCCATGTAGTAAATCGACATGGTGTATTCGCCTCCTTGGTCAGAGAATACATTTCTCCATTGCAGGTCGTTCTTTGCATCGCTTCCTAACCATCCTACGTATGCTCCGCCTGAACAGTTGGTTTTGGTTTCGTAAACGGCTGATATGTACCATTGGTTGTTGAAGATTTCCTGATATTTGCCAAGATAGGCGGTTTCAGCTTCGTAGAGTTTGCGTTCAAGTCGTGTCTCTGCTGTGAGCCGGTAGATACGTGTGCCGTGTGCAGGAACAGTTACGTTCATCTTTTCAGTCATGGTGCCGAGGTCTTGGTGCTCGTAGCAGTCATAGACGTTGATGTTGCCGGCGAGATCGAGTTCGTCGAATTTGATGCTCATGTCGGCTTCGTTGTCTGATGGGTTGTAGAATGCCACAGCTCGGGTAAGTCCGAAGAGGTTCTTGATATCCTTGGCCAGAACGTATGTATCGCCTTTGTGCTGAACCACGTATGCTTGAATGCAGAGTGGGTCTTGATTGAGGGCGATGAGGTCTTCGTTTTTCAGCAGAACAAGGGTCTCGTTATTGATTTTCGACATGTCGCAGCCGATGAGCAGAGGGCTTGACATGATGCACCACATACCGAAGTGGGTGCGGTCTTCTTCCTTTGAGAGTCCTCGTCCTACTTCCAGCATGTCCATGTCGTTGTAGTGTCCTCCGTAGCAGTAGGCAGAGAGGTAGAGGTTCTGCTTGATGATGTCCTTGATCGAACCCCATGAAGCGTTGATGTCACCTGTGGTTCGCCAGCTTGTAGCCACTTCCTGAACCCAGTTGCCCGGATAATCCCAACGGCAGACGTTCATGCGGACGTCGGTGCGTCCTGTGTTAGCAATAGCTGCGGCGATAGCTCTGTAGCGAGTTTCGGCATCCAGGTCAAGATGCTCGCTGTTGTGGTATGATACACCTCCGCAGAAGTCCACCTTGATGAAGTCGAATCCGCACTCCTTGAAGAAGAAGTCGCAGTCACGCTGGTCGTAGCCGTAGAGACCTACATCGTGTGCAATTGTGTCGTTGCCGTGGTAATTGCCGCAGGTGTTCTTACCTCCGTCGGAATAGATTCCGGCTCTCATTCCGAGAGCGTGGATGTATTTTACCACAGGAATAAGTCCGTTGGGGAAACGGGTGGGGTGGATGAGCAGTTCTCCTGTCTGCTTGTTTCTTCCTCCGAAATAACCGTCGTCAATGTTGATGTGGTTGTATCCTGCTTTGAGCAGTCCTGTCTTTTTCATTGCCGCTGCCTGTCCCTTGATTACTGACTCGTTGATGTTGAGCTGGAATGTGTTCCACGAACTCCATCCCATAGTAGGCAGGTCTTGTGCTGTTAATGATGATGCAACTACGAATGACATTGCAATCATGCTGAGTCTCTTTTTCATTGTTGTATAGTTTTGGTTGATAATCATAATTTGTCTGATTGCAAAGCTACACAATATTATTATTGCAAATTTTATGTATGGTATCTATTGGTTGTGATTTTGTTACATTTTCGCCTGAAAAAGAAAAAGGATGGACAAATCGATTGCCCATCCTTTGTTTGGAGTTACTTCGTTTGCGAAGTTCTTGATGTTATTTCTTAATAGGAGTTATGACGAATGTGAAGTCATAGTCGGTCTTAGGCATCTGGTATTCCTTGCGTGGCCATGCACCCCATGAGTTCACGCATCCCATACCCATCTGACGCTGTGAGATGTGTACTGAAGTGAACGGACGTGGAGTGAGGTCGCCGGAGTGATGCTGAGCCTTGTGCTCGCCTGTGCTGAGGTCGCTGGTGAGGTATGGCAGAGATGAGCATTCCATAGCTGCGTTGGAGCGGAAGTCAAGTCCCATGCCTTCTGCGTTGGTCACTCTCCACCATCTCACTTCGGTCTTGTTTCCTGACTCCTGTGGACGTGGCAGGCGTGTCCAGTACTGTTCGCTAACCTTCTGGTGGTAAACACCTAGAGCAGCGAAGTTGTTGCGGTCGATGTAGTTTTCTTGAGGACCCTTGCCGTAGAAGTCGATTTGGCTGAATGGTTCATCCATCTGCAGTTCCATGCCGTAGCGAAGAGGTGTTCCCAGATCTCCGTTTGGAGCTGTCATCTTCTCCTGAATGTACATACGTCCGCTTGGAGTGATAGTATATGTGATGTTGAGTTCGCACTTGTTAACTTCGTACTTGGCTGTAATCACGTAGTTCTCCTCTGCCTGCTCGAACTTAAGGTCGTTGAGCTTGACGTAAGGATTGTTCCATGCACGCAGACGACGTTGCATCTGTGCTCCGTGGTCGTTGTCGGTTGGTGCGCGCCAGAAGTCTGGACGGAGCTGGTAGCCTTCTTTCAGTACTGGAGTGCCGTCGATGTCGATGTATGTCACATATCCTGTACCTCTGTCGAAGGTGTAGGTGGCTTTCTTGGTGCTTACCTTGATGTATGCGTTGTGAACATCGGCTTCGAGTTTGCAGTTCTTACAAGCGTGGTCACCGCCCTTGCAGCAGCCTGCTGTGTTGGCTTCCCAGTCATAGTCGGTGAGGATAAATTGGTCGTGAGCAACCACTTCGCCTCGCTTCATGAGAGGAGTGTCTTGTGTGAGAACGTAGCTGATGTTGCAAACGATTTCCTTGCCAGCCAGTTCCTTGTTGTTGATGGCTGCAGGGATGTCCTTGATGCGGCAGCTCCATTTTGCCTGTGGAGCAATCTTCTCGCGGCTTACGTTGATTGTGCCTTCGCTGACTTTCTTGCCTTCAGCTTCGATGGTGTACTTGAGTTCCACGCCTTCGATTGGTGCGAAGAAGTTCTCGTTGAACACCTGAATCATTCCCTTGTTCTTGTCGGTGAGGGTTGTCCAGATGTTCTGGTAGTAGTACTGAACCTCAAGAGCCATTGGGTGTGGCACACGGTCGGCACTAATGATACCGTTCATGTTGAAGTTGTTGTCGCTTGCAGGGAAACGTCCGAAGTCTCCTCCGTAAGCCATGATTTCCTTGCCTGTCACCTTGCTCTTGCTGCGAAGTCCCTGGTCAACATAATCCCAGATATATCCTCCCTGGTACTTAGGATACTTGCGAATCATGTCCCAGTATTCCTTGAAACCGCCGATGCTGTTACCCATTGCGTGAGCATATTCGCACTGGATGAGCGGACGTGGGTTGTCGCCTTTGCTGTAGGCTTCGCAACCTTCATATCCGTAGTACATAGGGCAGAAGATATCGGTCTTGCCGTTCTGGCCTGCCTGTTCGTACTGTACCGGACGGCTCTGGTCGAACGACTTAATCCAGTCGTATGCGTCCTCGAAGTTCTTGCCGTAGCCGGCTTCGTTTCCGAGTGACCAGACGATGATTGCAGGATGGTTCTTCAGCACGAGAACATTGTGCTTGTTGCGCTCGATGTGGGCGTCGTGGAAATCCTCACGCTTGGCGAGAGTGCTTTCGCCGTAACCCATTCCGTGGCTCTCAGCATTAGCTTCGGCTGTAACGTAGATACCGTATTCGTCGCAGAGGTCATACCAGCGTGGGTCGTCGGGATAGTGGCAGGTGCGGACAGCGTTGACGTTGAGCTGCTTCATGATTTTAATGTCTTCTATCATGCGTGCTATGCTTACTACGTAGCCGCCGTCTGGGTCGAGTTCGTGACGGTCAACACCCTTGATGAGCACAGCCTTGCCGTTGACGAGCATCTGTCCGTTCTTGATTTCCACCTTGCGGAAACCGATTTTCTGACGAATTACCTCAACAACATTGTCGTCGGCATCCTTGAGGGTGATGAACAGAGAGTAGAGGTTTGGAGTCTCTGCCGACCATTTTTGAATGTTCTTAATAGGGTTAGCCCAAGTGTGCTGTTCGTGAGCTTTCTCCGAAGCTTTCTCTTTGTCGGTAAGCACTACTTTGCCCTTGGGGTCAATGAGCTTCCATTCGATTGTGTGGCTCAGGCAGTTGATGTAGTCGATATCAACGCTGAGCTTACCGTCTTTGTAGTTGTTCACAAGGTCTGCGTGAACAAAGTAGTCAGTAATGTGAGCCTGTGGACGGCTGTAGAGATAAGCTTCACGGGCTATACCGCAGAGGCGCCAGAAGTCCTGGTCTTCGAGGTAGCTGCCGTCACACCAGCGCATGATCTGCATGGCGATGAGGTTCTGCTTGCCTGGCTGGAGGTATTTTGTGACGTCGAATTCACAAGCCACTTTTGAATCCTCGCTGTAGCCTACATACTTGCCGTTAACCCATACGGTGATGTTGCTTGTAGCACTACCGATGTGCATGATAATCTGACTTCCGTCCCAGTTTGCAGGGATTGTGAACGACTTGCGGTAGCTTCCTACCCAGTTGTTCTGATCCTGAACGAGTGGGGGATTGGAGTTCCAGTCGTTGCGCCATGCATAGCTGGTGTTGACGTAGATGGGTTCACCGAATCCGTTGAGTTCCCACATACCAGGTACAGGCATTGACTTCCATTCGGAGTCGTTGTAGTCAATAGCTTCGAAACCTGCAGGACGTTCGTTGGCATTGCGTACGAAGTTGAACTTCCACTTGCCTTCGATTGACAGGTATCGGCTGGAGTTTGCCTTCACTCCGACTTTTGCTAAGTCTTCGTTCTCGAATGCGAAGAAATGAGCTACGTCGTCGAGACGGTTGTCGGCATTCTTTCGTGGGTCGTTCCACATGGCTGCCGGCTGAGCCATTGACTGCAGGCATCCTAACGCAAGGGCTGCAATGAGAATGATGGATTTTTTCATATGAAATAGGTGTTAATGGTTTGCTTTTTTCGGGTTGACAATGGAGCGGTTTGTCCGCTCCGTATTCTTTTGCAAAGATAATAAAAATAAGTGCGGTCTACGAATAATTGAAGAAAAAAAATCTTAATAAATGAAAATAACATGACGTGTGTCATTAAGGTCATTAGGTCAAGAGTGTCATTAAGGTTTTTGAGTTGGGAGGGGTATTTCCGGCTCATAATATATATAAATAAATTTATATAATATTATGCGGACTTTTGCACTCCGAATTGCTTAATGACACTCATGACACATGACACTCGTGACCACAATGTGGTTTCAGGTTCCATGTTTCAGGTTTCAGATGTCAAGTTCCAGATTTATTTTTGAAAATTTCTTGCTGATTATTCGTAGACCGCAGTTTTGAGGTTGTATATTTGTAGTGTTAATGGATTAAATGAATGTGGCCAATTATTATTCAACAATTGTGTAAATAAATTTCTAGCGTAATGCAAAATAAAATCTGGCGCACCGTGCTATTATTAATGATTATTGCTTGATTTTCTTTGTGGTTAGTCGAATTTATTCTAAATTTGCAATATGAATCAAGGGTGTTTTTGAGTATTAAAAATTAGTGTCGTAAATTATAATTTACTCGCAGAATCTATGGTCGGAAAAAGAAAGAAATTGGAGTTTTTAATCGAGTATTTCCAGCGAACAATGCCTCAGCCGCAGTCAGAATTGCAGTTTGGCAGCCCTTTCCAGCTGCTTGTTGCGGTGATGCTATCTGCTCAGTGTACGGACAAGCGTGTTAATATGGTTACTCCACGACTCTTCAATGCTTTTCCCACGGCTGAATGTATGGCTCAGGCGTCTGTGGATGATGTGTTCGAACTCATTAAATCTGTGAGTTATCCCAATAGCAAAGCGGCACATCTGGTAGAGACTTCTAAACGTTTGGTAGCTGATTTCCAAGGCGAAGTGCCGTCAACCATGGAGGAGCTGACGAGTCTGCCTGGAGTAGGACGCAAGACTGCAAACGTGGTCATGGCTGTGCTGTGGAAGAAACCAGCCTTTGCGGTTGATACTCATATCTTTAGAGTAGCCCGCCGACTGGGACTTGCCAGCGAAAAATGTACCACTCCGCTTGCTGTAGAGACAGAGCTGACGAAGCTTTTTCCACCAGAACTGATTCCCGATGCCCATCATTGGCTTTTGCTTCACGGTCGCTATGTCTGCAAATCACGTACGCCTCTCTGTGAGAAGTGCGAACTGAAGAGTGTCTGCAGCTTTGTGAAAGGGTAAAAACTAATCTTAGGCCGTTTTATTTTGCATATTCAATTATTTCTTCGTACCTTTGCAACTTGTTGTGTGCGCACGCGAAAATAATAATGTTTAATACGCACATGAGAATGCAAAATGAAGCGACTATTCCTCATATCTCTACTCTTTACAGCCTCAATACTTACGATGTTTGCGCAGCAGAACGACGATTCTGCAGCGATGACGGACTCTGTAGCTACGACTGCCGACGACAGCCTGTATGTGGCTCTGCTCACCTGTGACCCGGGAACTGATGCATACAAGTTGTTCGGGCACACGGCAATTAGAGTTCAGAACAAGAATAATCCGGAAGCAGACTTCTCTTTCAACTACGGAATTTTCGATTTCCGCATGGAGAACTTCATCTACCGCTTCGTGATTGGCGAAACGGACTATTGGCTTGATGCCGAACCTATGTGGCGCTTCCTCGACAGATACTCAGAGGAGGGAATCAGAATCTACGAACAGGAACTGAATATAACCAGCGATCAGAAGGCTCTGCTCGCACAACTGCTTGTGATAAACGCTCAGCCGGAGAACAGGGTGTATCGCTACAATTTCCTCTACGACAACTGCACAACCCGTGCACGTGACATTATCCAACGGGCATTGGGCATTCACAACCTCAAGTGTGAGGCAAAAGGTCTTGGACTTACATACCGTGACATCCTGCACATCTACACTAACTCAAGCCCTTGGACGGAATTCGGTATCGACATGGTGCTCGGCTGCGAGGTTGACCGCCCCGCAGACGTAAGGGCAGGGGAGTTCATTCCGGCCGTGTACATGCACGACGCCGACAGCACATACATCATTGCTGAGAACGGAGAAGTCAAGCCGTTTGTTAAGAATACCATTGTTTACGAACCCAAAGGTCAGCACCTTCTGATACCGGATTTTCCGCTTTCTCCGGTGGTAACTTTCTGGATAGTGTTTGCATTTGTCTTGTTAGTCAATGTCTTTGACTGCTACAGAAAGAAATTGAGCCGATGGGTCGACGTTGCACTTCTGTCGCTTCAGGGCATCGCAGGAGTTGTGGTTTCATTCCTCTTCTTCTTCTCCGACCATCCGGCAGTAGATACTAACTGGCTTGTGATTGCTTTCAATCCACTTGCATTCGTCATGATTCCAATCGTGCTGCTCAACAGAACCAAGTGGCGTAAGCTGAAAATGGCAGCGGAATGTGTCAATATGACAGTTCTCGTTTTCCTTCTGCTGCTCTTTGTCCTGCCATTACAATGGGTGAATCCTGCCGTGCTTCCTCTGGCACTTAGTTTGCTCATTAGAAGTATCATCCGAATGAAACAGACAAGACGTACATTCTCTTGCGTTTTTTTCCATTCAGTAAATCACAGATTCTAATTTGAAAAAGCCTTTCCTTATATATCTGCTATCGACTATTGCCGCAACAACAATAGCGGCTCAGACTGGTATGCCTGCACCACGCCTCGTGGTAGGTATCACCGTTGATCAGTTGCGTAGCGATTATCTGGAGAAGTTCTCTTCATTCTATTCCGAAGACGGCTTTAAGCGACTGCTTCGTGACGGAGTTATCTATTCGCATGGACAGTACTCTTCCAGCAACATCGACCGTGCCTCGGCCGTTGCAAGTATCTATACCGGAACTGTACCATATCAGCACGGCATCATCGGTTCGGAATGGATGGATCGCAAAGTGCTTCAACTCGTACATCCTACATGTGAACACCTGCTCGTCTCGACCATAGGTGACGAACTGAAGATAGCGACCGACGGACGCGCCTATGTCTACGGTGTAGGAACCAAAAACGATGAGGCTGTCCTCTCTGCCGGGCATGCAGCCGATGGTGCTGTGTGGAGAGGCGAGGGCGGAAGCTGCTCCGTTTCGGCTTTCGAGAGAAGCCAATCATCACTCCTCAGTCAGATCAAGGCACACGATGCCAATTCCAACGAATGGGTGGCTTCGGTGGCTACCGAACTCCTCAACCGCACAGAATTGGGCAAGGACGAAGTGCCAGACCTGCTTACTCTCAACTTCGCTACAGGCGTTGAAGGCGACTTTACTACGCAAAGCGTACGTGAGGTGGAACTTCAGAACGCCTACGTGCGTCTTGACAACGCTCTGACTCGCGTGCTGTGTGAAGTCGACAGAAAGATAGGTGCTGCCAATGTGCTTGTCTTCCTTACGTCAACCGGCTACGAAGCGGAGCGTGAAGCCAACCTCGCAAGCTACAGAGTTCCTACAGGCGTGTTCCAGATGACGCGTTGCACAGCCCTTCTAAACATGTACCTCGGTGCGCTCTACGGAGAAGGACAGTATATCGACGCTACATATTATAATAATGTGTATCTCAACCGTCAGCTCATTGAGAAAAAACAACTGGCTCTGAGCAATGTCCTCGCTTCGTGTGAGGATTTCCTCTTCCAGTACAAAGGTGTTAGGGACGTCTATACCTCTTCCCGCATCACCCTCGGAGCGTGGACGCCAGGAATCAGTAGCATCAGAAATGCATACAACCCGAAATGCTCTGGCGACATCATCATAGAAATCAATCAGGGATGGACCTTAGACAATGAAAAGTACGGACAGCGCCGCTACGTTCGGGATTCATACTTCGAGTTCCCAATCATCTTCTATGGCCTTAACCTGAAACCGCAAACCATAGCCGAACCTATATCTATAGAGTATATAGCTCCCACAGTTGCGCGCTACATGCGAATACGTGCCCCGAATGCATGCGATGTGGCACCGTTAAGAGTCAATCCATAATTCATTGTTTTATTAACATTAGCTATTAGCGAAGAAAAATTTTAATTAATATATATGGCATTAAATATCAATGGCTTTTTGAGCAAGTTGTTTGGCAACAAAGCTGCACGCGATATGCGTGAGATTAAACCAATAGTAGACCAAATACTTGCTATTTATCCTGAAATACAAAAACTTACCAACGACGAACTCCGTGCTAAGACTGATGGAATCAAGGTTCAGCTGCAGGAGATGGTAAAGGATAAACGAGAGGAAATAGTACAGCTTAATGAGAAAATTAAGCAAACAGAAATCGACCATCGTCAACCAATCTTCGACGCAATCGACAAGGTGGAAGAGGATATTCTCGAAATCTATGAGAAAGGATTGACAGAAGTTCTTCCAACAGTCTTTGCAATAGTCAAGGACACAGCACGTCGTTTCGCAGAAAGCGAGACAGTTGTTGTGACTGCTACCGACTTCGACCGTGAACTCTCGATGACTCATGACTTCGTGGAACTCGATGGCGACAAGGCTATCTGGCATAACCACTGGACAGCCGGAGGAAACGACACCGTTTGGAACATGATTCACTACGATGTACAGCTCTTCGGTGGTATCGTCCTGCACAAGGGAAAAATTGCCGAAATGGCAACGGGTGAAGGTAAAACCCTCGTGGCTACCCTCCCTGTATTCCTTAATGCGTTGACTCGTCAAGGCGTACACGTTGTCACCGTGAACGACTATCTGGCTAAGCGTGACTCCGAGTGGATGGGACCTCTCTACATGTTCCATGGACTTAGCGTTGACTGTATCGACAAACATCAGCCACACTCCGACGCACGTCGTAAGGCTTATCAGGCAGATATCACCTTCGGTACAAACAACGAATTCGGTTTCGACTACCTTCGCGACAACATGGTTATGTCGCCCGACGAACTCGTTCAGCGCAGTCATAACTACGCAATCGTAGACGAGGTAGACTCCGTGCTCATCGACGACGCACGAACTCCACTCATCATCTCTGGTCCTGTGCCAAAGGGTGATGACCAAATGTTCAACGAATTCTGCCCAATCGTTGAGAAACTCGTTGAGGCTCAGCGTAAGCAGGCTACACAGTATCTGGCTGACGCACGTAAGCTCATCGACAGCGACGACTCCAAGGAAGTGGCTGCAGGATTCCTCTCACTCTTCCGTGCATACAAGAGTATGCCTAAGAACAAGGCACTCATTAAATATCTTTCAGAGGACGGTATCAAGACAGGACTTCTGAAGACCGAGGAAATGTATATGGAGAACAACAACCGTCGTATGCCTGAGGCTACCGACCCATTGTTCTTCGTAGTTGACGAGAAACACAAGTCTGTCGAGATGACCGATAAGGGTAACCAGTTGGTTGCAAGCATCGTTCACGACGACAACTTCTTCGTGCTTCCCGACATCACAAGTCAGCTTGCAGCGCTTGAGGCAGAGAAACTCAGCGATGAGGACAAGCTGGCGAAGAAGGATGCACTTATGCAGGATTACGCACTCAAGTCAGAGCGCGTACACACCATGCAGCAGCTCCTCAAAGCCTACACAATGTTCATCCGCGATGACGACTACGTTGTTATGAACGGTGAAGTGAAGATTGTGGACGAGCAGACAGGACGTATTATGGAAGGACGCCGCTGGAGCGACGGTCTCCATCAGGCTGTGGAAGCCAAGGAAGGTGTGAAGGTTGAGGCTGCAACACAGACCTTTGCTACAATCACCCTCCAGAACTACTTCCGTATGTACCATAAACTGGCTGGTATGACCGGTACGGCAATCACAGAAGCAGGTGAATTCTGGGATATCTACAAACTCGATGTTGTAGAAATTCCTACCAACAAACCTGTGATTCGCAAGGATATGAACGACCGCGTTTACAAGACCAACCGCGAGAAGTACAAAGCTGTAATCGAAGAAATCGAACGTATGGTAGAGGCAGGACGTCCTGTCCTCGTTGGTACTACCTCAGTCGAAATATCAGAAATGCTCTCCAAGATGTTGACGATGCGTAAGATTGAGCACAATGTGCTGAACGCAAAACTTCACCAGAAGGAAGCAGACATTGTGGCTCAGGCAGGTCAGCGCTCAATCGTTACCATCGCTACCAACATGGCAGGTCGTGGTACCGACATCAAGCTGAGTGACGAAGTGAAGGCTGCAGGCGGTCTTGCTATTATCGGTACAGAGCGTCACGAGAGCCGTCGTGTTGACCGTCAGTTGCGCGGACGTTCTGGACGTCAGGGTGACCCAGGTTCATCTGTGTTCTATGTTTCTCTCGAAGACAAACTGATGCGTCTCTTCGCTTCTGACCGTATCGCCGCCATCATGGACCGCCTCGGTTTCAAGGAAGGCGAGATGATTGAGCATCCTATGATTAACCGCTCTATCGAACGTGCACAGAAGAAAGTCGAAGAGAACAACTTTGGTATCCGTAAGCGTCTGCTTGAGTACGATGACGTGATGAACAAGCAGCGTAAGGTGATCTACGAGCGCCGCCGTCATGCCCTTATGGGACAGCGTATCGGTATGGATATCTCCAACATGATTTGGGACCGCTGCGTCAACATCATCGAAAACAACGACTTCGAAGGATGCAAAGAGCAGTTCATCCGAATCTTCTCAATGGAATATCCGTTCAACGCAGAAACTCACGAAAGCTCAGATCCTGCAAAGCTTGAAGACCAGGCATTCGACATCGTAATCGACAGCTTCAAGAAGCGTGTAGAGCGCGTTGCAAACATGGCTTGGCCTGTTATCAAGGAAGTCTATGAGACAAAGGGAAGCATGTACGAGAACATCCGCGTTCCTCTGTCCGACGGTAAGCGCGTTTACCAGATAGCAGTACCGCTTAAGGAGGCTTACGATACTCACGGCTCAGACATCATGCTTAACTTCGAGAAGGCTATACTCCTGCACACTATCGACGATGCATGGAAGGAGAACCTGCGTGCTCTCGACGAACTGCAGCACTCTGTTCAGAACGCAAGCTATGAGCAGAAAGACCCATTGCTTATCTTCAAGCTAGAGTCTGTAACTCTGTTCGACAACATGGTGAACGAAATCAACGACGGAACTATCAGCGTGCTTATGCGCACAACCCTGCCTGTCCAGAACCCAGACGAAGTGCAGCAGGCTCCGGCTAAGATGCCTCGTGCTCCTCAGCCAAAGTACACTGAGAACCGTCAGCAGACAAACCTCGATGAACTGTCGGAAACACAGAAAGCAATGCAGCAGGCAGCAGCACAGCGCACAAGCGGAGGTCCTGCTGTCAAGACTCCTGTAGTGAACGATGGACCTAAGGTCGGCAGAAACGATCCATGTCCTTGCGGCTCAGGAAAGAAATTCAAGAACTGTCACGGAAAAGGCCTATGAAAAAGATTATTGTAGCAATTGATGGTTTCTCATCCTGCGGAAAGAGTACCATGGCGAGAACCCTGGCACAGACTGTCGGCTATATCTATGTGGACACAGGTGCTATGTATCGTGCAGTCACACTCTATGCGCTTCGTAACAATCTTGTTACTCCTGAGAGAATTTATGAGTTTGCACTCTTCCAGCATATCAAGCTGGGAAGAGTGTCAATCTCGTTCACCCTCGATGCTGAAACACAGAAACCACTCGTCTGTCTCAACGGAGAGGTTGTGGAAAAAGAAATCCGCAGCACTCATGTCGCTTCTTATGTAAGTACTGTTGCCGCCATTCCTTTCGTACGTTCTTTCCTCGTTCAAATGCAGCAGCAGATGGGTAAGGAAGGTGGAATCGTGATGGACGGACGCGACATCGGTACGGTAGTTTTCCCACAGGCAGAACTGAAGATATTCGTGACTGCAAGCGCTGAGGTAAGAGCACAGCGCCGTTTCGACGAACTCCGTCAGAAAGGCGATACAACCACAACTTACGACGAAGTGCTCGATAACGTGCAGAAGCGTGACTATCTTGATACTCATCGTGAAGTGTCACCATTGGTACCTGCCGACGATGCGCAGATTCTCGACAACAGCAACCTCACTCATGAGGAGCAGAACAAGTGGATAATGGATAAATTCACGCAAGCTGTTGAAGCTTGATAACCATTCTGCAAGGTGTTGAAGGTTGAAATAGATAATGGCTCAGGATTCTGCTTCGGAGTCACTACCGCCATAAAGAAAGCCGAGGAACAACTCTCTGCACACGGAGAATTGTATTGCCTCGGCGATATTGTTCATAATGGTCGTGAAGTTGAACGTCTGCGTCAGATGGGACTTCACACGGTGGAACATGAAGACCTTCCAGGGCTTTCTTCCTGCAAAGTGATGCTGCGTGCTCATGGTGAACCTCCACAGACTTACGAGCAGGCAGAGAAGTACAACATCCAACTCATTGACGCTACCTGTCCGGTAGTGCTTCACCTTCAACGCCGCATCAAAGCCGAGTACGATGAGAATCAGGGTGAACAGCGCCAGATAGTAATCTACGGCAAGAACGGTCATGCAGAAGTCATTGGTCTTGTCGGACAGACAAACGGCACAGCCATAGTCGTGGAGAATCTTAACGATGCCTCACGTTTGGATTTCTCCAGAGGCATAAGCCTGTATAGTCAGACAACTATGTCGCTTGCCGGTTTCAGGGAGATAGTTGACTTCATCATGAACGAGATGAAGGCTCGCGGTACAGAATCGCAGTTCCGCTTTTTTGATACTATCTGCCGTCAGGTGGCAAACCGTATTTCCGATATCCGTACTTTTGCCAGCAATCATGACGTTATAGTATTTGTCTGCGGAAAGAAGAGCAGCAACGGGCGCATTCTCTATAATGAATGTCTGCAGCAGAATCCGCAAACCCACATGGTGGAGCAGCCGAAGGAAATTCAGCCGGAATGGTTCAATGAATCTTCCTCAGTCGGAATCTGCGGAGCCACATCTACACCCAAATGGCTCATGGAACAATGTGCCGATGCCATCAGAAACATGAAACTTTGAACTTTCATAATAAATGAGGATTGTATGGTTTTGCAAAAGTGCGTAACTTTGCACGCAAAATACAATTATTATCCAAATTCTATTTATGTTAAGTATTAGTTTATGTAATAAGTTGCTGTTTGCTGCGGCTCTTATCCCGACAACAAACTTTGCAGCAACGGAAAAACACACATTTGAACCTGATTCGGCAATCCTTCGCCAGCTTGAAGAGGTAGTTGTGACTTCAGATCCTAAAATCACTGGATCGCTGATGTCCCAGCCGTTCAGCTACACTACTATCAATACAGCTCAGCTCAATAACCTCGGCGTTCATTCGCTGAAAGATGCCGCAGCCTTTGTTCCAAACCTCTTTATGCCAGATTACGGTTCTCGTCTTACGAGCGCAATCTATATTCGTGGTGTAGGTTCCCGTCTTAACACTCCTGCTGTTGGAATGTACGTGGACGATGTGGCTGTAAAGGAAAAATCAGCTTTCGATACAGATTTCTCCGATGTGGAGCGTATCGATGTGCTTAGAGGTCCTCAGTCAACGCTCTTCGGACGCAACGCCATGGGAGGACTTATCCGTCTCTATACATTCAATCCTATTACTGTTCTTGAGACAGGAAGCCAGACAAGAATACGACTCGGAGCAAGCACTAAGGATGCAGGAAGATATGTGAATTTCCGTACAGCTCACGCACTTGCCTCCGATGTGGCTATGTCACTTTCCGGATTCTATGAAGGCAACGATGGCTTCAACAAGAATACTTATCTTGACCGTCGCAGTAATGGTGGCAACAGCGGAGGTGGAAAACTGAGAATAGTGTACAATCCAGAAGGCAACAAAGCCTTCACCCTCGATTTCCAGACAAGTCTCGAACGTAGCGTGGAAAACGGTTACGACTACTATAAAGTTGATGATTTCAGGGATACTCCTTCACTTGACCATATCGGAGAGAGTAGGGAAGGAGAGTTGGGTGAGTATCGTCGCACACTTTGGAATACATCACTCAAGTTGAATTATGTAGCTAAGCATTTCACCGTGACCGATGTAGTTGGTTTCCAACTTCTTCGTGACCACATGTACATGGATCAGGACTTCTCTCCTTCGCGTGTCTTTACGCTCGCTCAGAACCAGCGCAGCAGATATCTCTCCAACGAACTTGTGTTCAAGAGCAATGAAAATAAACGCCTGCAGTGGGTTGGTGGAGTTTATACAGCACGCCAGTGGCTTAAGACCAACGCTCCTGTGCTGTTCCAGGAAGCCGGAATTGAACAATATATTCAGAACGGCATCAATTCGGGTTTTGCAAAAGCCAACGCAGCGATGAATCCAATGGGAATGAACATAGGACTCACCATCGATGACGATAATATGCTCGTTTCAGGACTCTTTAATACTCCAAGCACTAACTTGGCTGCTTTCGGACAGGCAACACTTCGTGACCTTCTGCCGAATCTCGACCTTACTGCCGGCTTGCGTATTGATTATGAGCATAACTACATTGACTACCTTTCTTCAACTTCTCTGAACTATACCTTCAAGGTGGAGAGAACCGGAATGCCTATGCCGATGATAAACCAGCAGTTTACAACCACTACGTCTTATATTGGTACCATCAATAATGACTATACTCAGGCTCTGCCTAAGGTGGCTCTTACATGGCGACTTCCCAATTCAAACATTATCTACGGAAGTGTGTCCAAGGGATTCCGCTCAGGGGGGTATAATATCCAGATGTTCAGCGAACTCATTCAGGCAAGTCTTCGCAACGATATGACCGCAACAATGCTCGCTGACCCTACCTTAGGTCCTATGATGTCAAGAACGGGTATGTCTGCCGGAACCAATCCTTCTGCCGACAGCACAACAGTATATAAGCCGGAAACAAGCTGGAACTATGAACTCGGAACTCGTCTTAATCTCCTTGATAACCATCTCACAGTCAATGCTTCAGTTTACTACATCCATACCTATGACCAGCAGGTGACTCGTTTTGCCGCCAATGGTTTCGGACGACAGATGGTCAATGCCGGAAAGAGTACCAGCTACGGATTCGACCTCAGCGCAAACGCATGGATGCCTCTTGGCAAGAATACTCTCTTGCTCAATGCCGCTTACGGATTTACCCATGCGAAGTTTGATGACTATGTAGGCGAGGAAGACTATAGCGGCAATTATGTGCCTTTCGCACCTCGATACACTCTCTCCGCAGCAGCTGAACTGGAAGTGCCTGTAAAGAACGTTGTGCTCAACATGGGTGCAAACATCAAAGGTGCTGGACGTACATACTGGACAGAGGACAACTCAGCTTCCGAACCGTTCTACCTGCTTCTTGGTGCTCATGTAGGAGCTACATACAAGCAGTTTACCCTTAACTTTTGGGGTAAAAACCTTACGGATTGCAGTTATGTTCCATTCTATTTTGTGTCAATGCAGCAAGGATTTGCACAGCCTTGCCGTCCTATACAGTTCGGAGTTGATCTGACGATTAATCTCTAAACTTCCAACTAAATTCCTCATAGAATAGCTCTCCCATTGCAAAGGGAGAGTTTTTTTGTTTCTTATAGTAGCGTTGTGTTTAATTTTTTTTAAGAGTGATTTTTAGTTGAAAATTTGTTGATTTCGTGCTTTCTTGCTAACTTTACAAAGTTTTTGGGGTGTAAGTTAACTTAAGGAATAAAAATATAAAATTCAGATATGTTAGATCAAGACAGAATTATCAAAATAGACATCAACGAAAGCATGCGCAAGTCGTATATCGACTATTCGATGTCTGTTATTGTTGCGCGTGCTCTTCCTGATGTTAGGGACGGATTCAAGCCCGTTCACCGTCGTATTCTTTTCGATATGATGGAGCAGGGCAACACCTACGACAAACCTTACAGAAAGTGTGCAAAGACTGTGGGTGACGTGCTCGGTAAGTACCACCCACACGGTGACTCTTCAGTTTACGGTGCTCTTGTGCGTCTGGCTCAAGATTGGGCGATGCGCTACACACTGGTTGACGGCCAGGGTAACTTCGGCTCAATTGACGGCGACGGTCCTGCTGCTTACCGTTATACAGAGGCACGCCTTTCACGCATCGGTCAGGCCATGATGGATGACCTGTACAAGGATACTGTGGATTTCGTTGACAACTTCGACGGTTCAACACAAGAACCGAAGGTGCTCTCAACTCGTATTCCTAACCTCCTCGTCAATGGTGCTACTGGTATCGCTGTAGGTATGGCAACCAACATCCCGACTCACAACCTCGGTGAGGTGATTGACGGATGTGTGGCTATGATTGACAATCCTGAGATTGATACAGAAGGCCTGATGCAGTACATTAAGGCTCCTGATTTCCCAACCGGCGGTATTATCTGTGGTCTTGACGGAGTTAAGGAAGCTTACGAGACTGGTCGTGGACGTATCGTAATCCGTTCAAAGACTGATATTGAAACTGATGATCTGCATGACAAAATCATTGTCCATGAGATTCCTTATAACGTAAACAAGGCTGAACTTATCAAGAAGATTGCCGACCTTGTAAACGAAAAGCGTATTGACGGTATTTCCAACGTGAATGATGAGAGTGACCGTGAAGGTATGCGTATCGTGATTGACGTGAAGCGTGACGCCAACGCAAATGTCATCCTGAATAAACTCTATAAGATGACTGAGCTGCAGTCAAGCTTCAGCGTTAACTGTATTGCTCTTGTCGGTGCTAACGAACGCAACAGCGGACGTCCAAAACTTCTCTCTCTGCGTGAGTGCATCAAGTACTTCGTTGACCACAGACACGATGTGACAATCCGTCGTACCATGTATGACAAGCGCAAGGCAGAGGAACGTGCACACATCCTCGAAGGACTTATCATCGCTTCCGACAATATCGACGAAGTTGTACGTATCATCCGTGCTGCCAAATCTCCACAGGAGGCAATCGATAACTTGAAGCTGCGCTTCGAACTCGATGACATCCAGGCTCGTGCAATTGTAGAAATGCGTCTTCGTCAGCTCACAGGTCTTGAGCAGGATAAGCTTCGTGCCGAGTATGCGGAACTTGAGAAACTGATTCAGTACCTTGACCAGATTCTGAATGATCCTGAACTCTGCAAGAAGGTCATGAAGGATGAGCTGCTTGAGGTTAAGGCTAAGTTTGGCGACGAGCGTAAGACTACAATTGACTACTCAGCAAGCGAAAGCTTCAACCCTGAAGACTTCTATCCAAACGAACCTGTAGTTATCACAGTCAGCCACCTTGGATACATCAAGCGTACTCCTCTGAGCGAGTTCCGTACACAGGGACGTGGCGGTGTTGGTTCAAAAGGTGGTAGCGCACGTGATGCAGACTTCATCGAGCACATCTATCCTGCAACTACACACAACACCATGATGTTCTTCACCCGCAAGGGACGTTGCTTCTGGATGAAGGTTTACGATATTCCAGAGGGAAACAAGACATTCAAGGGTCGTGCAGTTCAGAACCTTCTCAATATTGACAGCGATGACCGTGCTACAGCATTCATCTGTATTGAAAATATCAACGATGCTGACTTCGTACGTAAGCACAACCTTATGTTCTGTACTAAGACTGGTAAGGTTAAGAAGTCACGCTTCGAGTCTTATTCTCACCCACGTTCAAACGGACTTATCGCCATCAACCTCATCGAGGGAGATGAAGTGATTGAAGTTAAGCTCACCAGCGGTAACGACGATATCATCATCGCTAATCGTAACGGACGTGCTATCCGCTTCAACGAAAACGATGTTCGTGTTATGGGTAGAACAGCTACTGGTGTACGCGGCATTCGTCTCGACAATGATGAAGATGAGGCTGTAGGTATGTTGGTAATGCAGTGCAACGAAACTCTTACTGATGAACAGTGGGCATTGCTCGATGCTCAGAATGAAGATGCAGCAGAAGAAGTTACTGAAACTGAAGATTCAGCAACAGATGTTGAAACTGCTGATGCTCAGGGTGAAGATGTTGCAGATTCTGACTTCGCTGAGGATGTCCTGGTTGTTAGTGAGAACGGATTTGGCAAGCGCTCAAATCTTGCTGAATACAGAATAACCAAACGTGGCGGTAAGGGTGTCAAGACACTCAACGTAACCGACAAGACTGGTAAGCTTGTTGCCATCAAGAGTGTTACTGATGCTGACGACCTCATGATTATCAACATGAGCGGTGTGGCAATTCGTCTTGCTCTTAGCGAGGTTCGAGTTCAGGGACGCAACACCCAGGGTGTGAGTCTTATCAATCTTAAGCGTCGCAACGACACTATCAGCAGCGTCTGCATCGTAGAACATGTGGATGAAGAGCTAGAGGAAGCGGTTGAAGCAACAGAAGAAGATAATCAAGAACAATAACTAAATAACCTAATAAACTTGTATTTATGAAACGCTTGTTAATTATTTGTGCAGTCATGATGGTGTCTGCATCAGCTTTTGCTCAGAAAGCAAATGTAAAGAAAGTAAAGAATAAGGTAGAGTATTCTTCAACTCCAATTGCTTACGATTTCTCAAATCTCGAGGCAGATAAAGTTGCTGAATTACGTGAACTTATCGAACCTGCGCTGACCAATCCTGAATCGAAGGATATGGCTGATACATGGAAGTATGCCTGCCGTCTTAAAGTATGGGAAATGAACCAGTTGCTTAAGCAGTATCAGGCAAACAACAACACTTTCCTAGATCCTAATGCGTTTTTCCAAAACCAGTATGACGTGGTTAGTTACTACGAAACATACGTTAAGATGATGAAGACTCCTGATGCTAAGGGTAAGCTTCCATACAAGGAAGAGGAAATGGCTAAGGAAATCACTACTTCACAGCTCGCTGCAAAGGGTGCACGCGGAAACCTTCTTATCGCTGCCAGCAATGTGGTTTATACTGATCCTGCTGCTGCAAAGAAGTATCTTGACCTTTATTATGAGTCAGCTGATAATCCTCTCTTCGAAGGTCTTAACCTCAAAGAAACTGACCCCAATATGCCTCTCGGCTACTATATCTATGCAGTTGCTCTGAAGCAGACAGGTGGTGACGAAGCTACTTATGTGAAGTATCTTGAGAAATCTCTTACTACAGATCAAGGTCCTATCGCTTGTCAGGATTTGATTACATTCTACAAGGAAAAGAAGGATGTTGTCAACGAGCGTAAGATGTTGGAATACGGTTTCGAGAAATTCCCATCAGTAATAGTTTTTGGTGTTAACCTTATCCAGATGGAGTTCCAGGATGCTCACTATGACAAGTGTATTGAACTCTGTAACAATGCTATCGAACGGATCGAAACAGGTGTTGCTCCATCTGAAAATGAGAAGGGCGAAAAGATTGAGTCAAACAAGTGGCCATATTACTTCAAGGCTGCAGCTCTCTACAATCAGGGAAAGCGTGAGGAAGCTTACAATGCTTTCTTGAAGGCTAACGAAATCAATGAGAATATCGATAACCTCAGCGGTGCAGCAAACTGTTGTGCTATGCTTGCAACTCAGAATGCTACCAATGCTGCTGTTTCTAAGAAATGGTATGGTGAGGCTATCAAGCTCTATGAAGAGTGCCGCACTAAGTATCCTGACCGTTCAGATATCTGGGGCTACCAGCTCTATGTTTGCTACAACAATACAAACAACGTTACTAAGGCTAATCAGTTCAAGAAGTACAGCAATAATAAATAATATTGTGTAATGGGTGGAGAATGAAGAATGTGATTTGTTGCGTTCTTCATTCTTCATTTTATTTAAGTACTATATTTAACCGTTAAACATTCTCCCTTTGTTTAAGCGAATTAGAAATATCAAGATTTTTCTGATTGTCTTTGCGATAATCATTGCAATTGGCTCTCTTTTGACTTCAAGTGTGCTTATCCGCGACTTGCAGAAAGAGGAGCGCAACCGCATGGAAGTATGGGCAGAGGCAATGCGTTCGCTTAATGCTGCAGACGAGAATACCGACCTCAACCTCGTTCTCAAAGTCATAAACGGTAACAACACCATTCCAGTTATTGTTGTCGATAACGAAGGTAATGTTCAGACATATCGCAATCTGGACATGAAATTCTCTTCTGACGAAGATTCTGTGGGCATTATCAGCAATTTGGCTAAGACGATGATTAAGTCTGGTCAATCCATAAGAATCTACCCTGACAATTCCTACAACTCAAACGAGTATATTGAGATTTGCTATGATGAATCTGTTATGGTGAAACGTCTTGCTACTTTCCCATATATTCAGCTTCTTGTAGTAATCATCTTCGTCACAGTCGCCATCTTTGCACTCTTTGCATCCATGCGTTCGGAACAGAACAAGGTGTGGGTGGGACTTTCTAAAGAAACAGCCCATCAGTTGGGAACGCCAATATCTTCGCTTATGGCGTGGTCGACAGTTTTGCGTGAAACCTATCCTAACGACCAGCTTCTGCCTGAGATGTCGAAGGATATAAACCGACTTGAACGCATCGCAGAGCGTTTCTCCAAAATCGGTTCAATACCTGAACCAAAACCGGAGGATGTGTGTGAGGTTATCAAGCGTGTGGCGGAGTATATGGATCATCGCACTTCCCACAAGGTGAATATAGTGTGTCATCTACCAGAGGAACCGGTTATCATCAATCTTGTCTCCTCGCTGTTCGAGTGGGTTGCTGAGAATCTCTGTAAGAATGCCGTTGACGCCATGTCGGGACACGGACGTATTGATATTTATATGGAGGAAAACCGCAATGTCGTTGCTTTTGAGTTTACCGATACAGGCAAGGGTATGGCTAAGTCCAATTTCAAGGATGTGTTCAAGCCAGGCTTCACCACAAAGGAAAGAGGGTGGGGCTTAGGCCTCTCCTTAGCCAAGCGAATTGTGGAAGAGTACCATAAAGGCCGCATTTTCGTGAAGTGGTCAGAAATAGGCAAGGGTACAACCTTCCGCATCGAACTCCCCAAAACTACATAATTCTTACATAAACATATCCGGTACTATCGCTAAACTTTAAATCGTTAAACATTAAACGAATAAATGGGAACACTATTTGTTGTACCGACTCCGGTAGGCAATATGGAGGACTTCACCTTCAGGGCAATCAACACACTCAAGAGTGTTGACCTTATTCTTGCTGAAGATACACGCACGTCAAGTGTGTTGCTGAAGCATTATGATATACACAAGGAATTGCTCTCTCATCATAAGTTTAACGAACACCAAACTACTGATTCTGTAGTCAATCGCATCAAAGCCGGTGAGAATGTTGCTCTCATTAGCGATGCGGGAACTCCTGCCATCAGCGATCCGGGCTTCCTCCTTGTTCGTGAGTGTGTTCGCAATGAAATAGAAGTTATCACTTTACCTGGACCTACCGCTTTCGTTCCTGCGATAGTTTCTTCTGGATTGCCTGTCGACAAATTCTGTTTCGAAGGTTTCCTTCCACAGAAGAAAGGACGTCAGTCGCGCCTTGAAACACTGAAGGATGAGGAACGAACTATCATTTTCTACGAATCACCTTACCGTCTTTTGAAGACATTGGCTCAGTTCTGCGAAGTCTTTGGCTCAGAACGTCTTGCAAGTGTTAGCAGAGAAATCAGCAAGATTCACGAAGAGACGGTAAGAGGCACTTTACAGGAATTGGTTCAGCATTTCACAGAGACTGAACCACGTGGAGAAATCGTGATTGTAGTTGCTGGCAACCAGAACGCAGAGAAGCCCGTTAAGGAAATTAACAAATCCAAGAATAAATATAAGAAAGAAAACCTCGATGAAGACTAATTCGAGATAAATATTTATACATACATCCGAGACTTAATTTAACAAAATAACAAGTTATGAAAAAGACTATTTTTTTGATTAGTATTGCTGCATTGATGTTCTCATGCAATAATTCTGACAAACAAGAAGTTAACCGTGAGAAAATGCGTGCAGATTCTTTGGAACGTGAACTGAAGATTCAGCGAAATCAGCAGGATCGTCTGCTTGGTCTTATAAACGATGTTGAGACAGGTTTTGCTCAAATCAACGAGGCTGAGGGACGTATCACATTGCTCGGTAACGACGTGGAAGGCAATAACTCTGAGGAAAGTATCCGTGAAAACCTTCTCTTCATTGAGGAGACAATGGCTTCGAACCGCAAGAAGATTGCTGAACTTGAACGCCAGTTGAAGAACAGTTCTTCTGCAGGCGCTCAGTTGAAAGCCAAACTTACTACTCTTACCGCTCAACTTGAGGAACACAAGAAGGAAATCGCAGAACTTCGTAGTAGTCTTGCCGAAAAAGACCTTAAGATTGAGAAACTCGACTCTTCAATTGTTCATCTGAACCGTCAGAACACCAATCTCGTGGAGGAAAATAAGAATAAGACTCAGATTGTTGAGAATCAGGATGCTCAGCTCAATACTGCCTGGTATGTCTATGGCACCAGCAAGGAACTGAAGGAACACAAGATTCTCGATTCTGGCGATGTGCTCAAGAACGGTGATTATGACAAAGACTATTTCATCAAAATCGATATTCGCGAAACCACTGTCATTCCTTTCGGTTCAAAGTATGCTAAACTGCTTACTAATCACCCAAGCGGTTCATACACTCTCATGAAGGATGCCAAGGGCGAATATACTCTCCATATCACCGATACTTACAAATTCTGGAGTGTATCCAAGTATCTCGTTGTAAGAGTGAAGTAAAAAGTAAATTTTATGAAGAAAATCATTACACTTAGCCTTGTTCTGATGTCAATGCGGACCATGCCGGCATCGGCTCAGATTCTTTTCCCCTTAACTGTGGAGGAAGAGAACGACTCTGTGTTGTTGGCAAATGAAGATAAGGAATGGGAACCAACAGGAGCGTGGCCGTTCCTTAACCGCCGTTTCCGCACAGCAGAGGTCGTTACCGGCTTTTTCAATAAGAAACGTACGATTGTGCCATGCAATATCCATATCGGCAACCAATGCCTCTATTATGTCAATAAAGACACTCTCATGCAGGCTGATCCATCAAATGTAGGATTGGTGACTTTCAGAAACGGTGATCGCTACATGGCTATCGGTGGCAAGAACTTTGCAAAAATCGTTCACGAAGACGCTTTTGGCAAAATCCTTAGAGTGCGTACGGTTGATATCGAGCAGCACAAGCGTAATGGTCAGGATGTCAGTAGCTTGGGAGCTGTAACCATTCAGGGAGACTTTGGATCTCTGTCTCTCAATCTGATTGGTTCTTATGTTGGAAATCCAGAAGAGCGTCCCCTGCCTGTCCTCGACACCTTCTATTTCATCTACGACATGGATATCTTTGAGGTTACAGACAAGAACGTGATGAAGCATATTGACAAGTCGCGTCAACGTGAATACAAGAATTTTACCCGCTCTGCAGAGATTATTATGCACAATTTCTCATCGGTCAAGAAGATCTGGGACACTTTCTTTGTTGTCACTCCACCAAAGAAATTGTAATTTGTCTTGTTGAAAATTTTTCAATTCAGCAGTATATTTTTTGCATATAAGATGAATTTTTGCATAAAAATGTAATTGTGGGCGCTTTTTCTTTAGCTTTCGCGAAAAATTATGTATATTTGCAACACTTTTTGAGAAGAAAGTGTTGCTTTTTGTATTATGCCAATTGGATTTAGGATGGCCAATAAATAATATATGGTATAATCGTTGGATATAGTACATGTAAGTTTTTAAGGTTGTTTTTTATTATCTATAAACATATTCTCTATTTATGGAAAATCTGAATCAAGCATTTGGACTTCTTGCTGTGGGTATGCTCACCGTTTTCGCCATTCTGCTTATCGTAATCAATCTTGGCAAACTGCTTATTGCGATTGTCAACAAGATTGCTCCTGCAGAGGAGGTAAAGAAGGCTGTTAAGACTGCCGCTGCCCCAGTAGCCGTAGATGCCCAGACACAAAGCATCATCAAGGCTGCCGTTGACCAGCTCACTGGCGGTAAGGGTCAAGTGACAAAAATCACAAAATTGTAAAAACCTACATTAAAAATCAGTTAATTCGTAAATCATAAGATGAAAGAAGTAAAGTTCAGCTTGGTCTTCCGTGATATGTGGCAGAGTGCTGGTAAGTATCAGCCACGTGTTGACCAACTCGTAAAGATAGCTCCAGCTATCATCAAAATGGGATGCTTCGACCGTGTAGAGACTAACGGTGGTGGCTTCGAACAAGTTAACCTCCTCTACGGAGAAAACCCAAACAAGTCTGTTCGTGAATGGACAAAGCCTTTCCATGAGGCTGGAATCCAGACACACATGCTCGACCGTGCACTCAACGCTCTCCGCATGAGTCCTGTTCCAAAGGACGTTCGTAAGCTTTTCTATAAGGTTAAGAAGGCTCAGGGAACAGACATCACTCGTATTTTCTGCGGACTCAACGACGCTCGCAACATCATCCCTTCAATCATCTATGCCAAGGAAGCAGGTATGATTGCACAGGCAAGCCTTTGCATCACTCACTCTCCAATCCATACAGTTGAATACTATGTAGACCTTGCCAAGACACTTATCGACGCTGGCGCTGACGAAATCTGTCTGAAGGACATGGCTGGTATCGGACGTCCTGTATCTCTCGGTAAGATTGTTGCCGGAATCAAGGCTTACAAGAAGAATATCATTATCCAGTATCACTCTCACGCCGGTCCTGGCTTCAACATGGCTTCTATCCTTGAAGTCTGCAACGCAGGTTGTGACTACGTCGACACTGGTATGTCTCCACTCTCTTGGGGTACAGGTCATGCTGACATCATCGCCGTTCAGGAGATGCTCAAGGACGCTGGCTTCAAGGTGAAGGAAATCAATATGGCTGCTTATATGGAAGCACGTACCATGATTCAGGAGATGTGCGACGACTTCCTCGGATACTATATTCCAGACCTCAACCACATCAACAACTCGCTGCTCGTTAAACCAGGTCTTCCAGGCGGTATGATGGGTTCTTTGATGACAGACCTTGAGGATAACCTTAAGTCACTCAACAAGTGGAAGGTTAAGAACGGTCAGCCAGAGCTTACTACCGACGACCTTCTCATTAAGCTCTTCGACGAAGTTGCTTACGTTTGGCCAAAGGTTGGTTATCCATGCCTCGTAACTCCATTCTCTCAGTATGTCAAGAACCTCGCCCTCATGAACGTCATGCAGATGGAGAAGGGTAAGGATCGTTGGTCAATGATTGCCGACACTATCTGGGATATGATTCTCGGCAAGGCAGGTCAGCTGCCTGGTCCTGTAGCTCCAGAACTCGTGAAGATGGCAAAAGACCAGGGTCGTGAGTTTGAGACTCAAGATCCACAGTCTTACTTCCCAGACAAACTCGATGAGTTCCGCAAGGAAATGGAGGAAAACGGTTGGGAACTTGGTGAGGACGACGAAGAACTCTTCGAACTCGCTATGCACCCAGAACAGTATCGTGCTTACAAGAGCGGCAAGGCTAAGGCAGACTTCCTCGAAGACCTCGCTAAGCGCAAGGCTGCCAAGAACGCTCCTACTGCCGGTGCAGAACTTCCAAAGAGCATCACAGTCAACGTTGGTGGTCAGAACTACAAGGTAGATATCGCTTACGGTGGCGAAGTACCTGCTGCAAGTGCTGCTCCTGCTGCCCCTGCAGCTACAGCCGGCGAAGGTTCTGATCTTCTTGCTCCACTCGAAGGTAAGTTCTATCTCGTCAAGGATAACTCTGAGACACCTGTTAAGGTTGGTGACGCTGTAAAGGAAGGTGATACAGTCGGTTATATAGAGGCAATGAAGACCTTCAACGCCATCAAGGCAGACCGCGACGGTGTCATCACAGCCATCCTCGTCAACTCAGGCAACTCTGTTGAAGAAGACGATGTAATCATGAAGATAGGATAAAGAACCTCCCCCTTACTCTTCACAGGGAAGGGGAGTGGTTACTTGATCTGTACTTAAAACTTTGTACTTATTATGGGTGATATATTTAACAATTTATACGAGATGACGGCACTCAGCGACCTTATCGCTGATCCGTCCTACCTCATCATGTACGCCATAGCCTTCGTGCTGCTCTATCTGGGCATCGTGAAGCACTATGAGCCGCTCCTTCTCGTGCCAATCGCCTTCGGTGTGCTTATCGCTAACTTCCCAGGCGGCGACATGGGTGTGCTTCAGGCTGACGGAGAGGGAATGGTCACATATCTTAAGAATGGCATTGAAGTGAAGAAGAACATCTACGAGATGTCTCTGCCCGAGATTGCTCACGACCTCGGACTTATGAACTTCCTCTATTATGCTCTTATCAAGACAGGATTCCTGCCACCGGTAATATTCATGGGTGTCGGTGCCTTGACTGACTTCGGACCTATGCTCCGTAACCTGCGTCTGAGTATCTTCGGTGCTGCTGCACAGTTCGGTATCTTCATGGTTCTTACTTGCGCCGTACTCATGGGTTTCACTATGCAGGAAGCAGCATCACTCGGTATCATCGGTGGAGCTGACGGACCTACAGCCATCTTTACTACCATCAAGCTGGCTCCGCACCTCCTTGGTCCTATCGCCATCGCTGCCTACAGCTACATGGCTCTCGTGCCGGTGATTATTCCTCTTGTTGTCAAACTCACTTGCACACGCAAGGAACTCATGATCAACATGAAGGAGCAGGATAAGAAGTTCCCACCAAAAAACGAAATTAAGAACATGCGCGTGGTGAAGATTATCTTCCCAATCGCCGTAACTACAGTAGTTGCAATATTCGTTCCTACAGCCGTAGCACTTATCGGTATGCTTATGTTCGGTAACCTGCTGAAGGAAATCGGAAGCGACACCAGCCGCCTCTTCAACACTATCAGCAACGGTATCATGAACACCGCAACCGTATTCCTCGGACTCTGTGTCGGAGCTACAATGACTGTTGCTGCATTCCTCAACTGGACAACAATCGGTATCGTAGTCGGTGGATTCCTCGCATTCGCCCTCTCTATTACAGCGGGTATCATGCTTGTGAAGCTGTTCAACCTCTTCACCAAGAAGAAGATCAATCCGCTCATCGGTGCAACAGGACTTTCAGCCGTACCTATGGCAAGCCGTGTCTGCAACGACATCGCTACCAAGTACGACCCAAAGAACCACGTGCTCAACTACTGCATGTCCTCTAACATCTCCGGTGTCATTGGTTCTGCAGTCGCAGCTGGTGTGCTTATAGCGTTCTTGTCGTAGTTCCCCGTGTTCTGCGGTTCCCGCAGAATCCTCTATAACTTTAATAGGAAAGGATGTGATTTATTTCTCATCCTTTTCTTTTTTATTGTTTTATTTGCGTTAATGACAAAATGGTTGTATTTTTGCCAGAAGTTATGAACTTATGCATGATTTCCAATAGCTAAATACACACCAATATGGATAATAACACCCAACTATTCAACAACCAATCCTCTTCTCCCAATCCTAACAATCCCTTTGCTTCTTCACCCTATGCCGATATACTTAAAGATGTAGGCAGACCGCAGAAAAGCGGTAAGACGAAGAAAGCTATTATCATCTCTGCTTTTCTGATAGTGATTGCCGCCCTCGTAGTGGTTTTCATTTTCCTTCTTAAAGACAATCTGAATAAGCCCTCTTCACCGGTAGCTACTACCGAGGAAGAGACTGTTGTTGAGAAGCAGGAAGTGAAGGAGAAGCCCGTGATGACGCTCAAGGTGCCACGTTGGGAGAAGTTCGTCCGAATACGTCCTTCCGACCTCAATCTGCGCAAGGGACCATCTACCGACACACCGCGACTTTACTATAGGGGTTTTGATTATCTGGAATTCTCGTGGACTCAAATTGATGGTTTTGAGCCTTTCCATTTTCCGTCAGGAACAATTCTCCCAGTGCTTAACGAGACCGACGAGTGGTACTGCCTATACTTCGGCAACTATAGCTACGGCAGTCTATCCGAATCGTTTGAATTCTATGTCATGAAAGAATTCTGCACCGAAGCCTATCCTGCAGAATCCATGTCTGGAGTCAACGAATTCGAGTTCTACGATGAGGGTGGGGAAGTGAAAGGCGGAAAGGGCTACCTTATCGGCACCTATTTCCTTGGTTCACCGTCACGCGATTCTTGGTGCCGCATCGGACATAAGGTTAACAACTATTTAGTGATGGCTGACTACGACAGTTATGGCACATCAATGGAATTCGCTAAGAAATACATTACCGAAGGTGAAAGTTCTTTAGATCTGACCTTCCATCCCGACCGCATCACAGAAGCAGAACTCGAAGACTTCCTCAAGTCGCAGCCCGAACCCCATATTTTTGATGTATGGATCAAATTCCAAGGCGCTCCTCACCCTACCAAATTCGTCTTCGACACCACAACCTACCATCACCCCGTAGATACATATAATTATTAACATAAAAAAGGATGTGAATCATTTCACATCCTTTTCTATTTACTCCCCGCCCTCGCAGGGAGGGGGCAAGGGGGACTTTTCTATTTCTTCTCTTTCAGCAAATCTCTGATCTCAGCAAGCAGCTTCTCTTCGTTGCTTGGTTCAGCTGGAGCTTCAGGAGCAGGTTCTTCCTTCTTGCGGTTCAGTTTGTTCACAGCCTTCACCATCATGAAGATACATAATGCGATGATGAGGAAGTCAACCACGTTCTGGATAAAATTACCGTAAGCGAATACTGGAATACCAGCTTCGCGAACAGCAGAGAGAGCAGATCCTTCTGGCACTTCAGCAGAGCTGTCGAGCACGCAGTAGAGGTCTGTGAAGTTCACATTGCCCAGCAACTTACCTACGAGAGGCATGATGAGGTCGTCAACTACGGAAGAGATAATCTTTCCGAAAGCACCACCGATGATAACACCGACAGCCATGTCCATTACGTTACCACGGGTTGCAAATTCCTTGAATTCTTTGACAAATTTAGCCATAATCAAATTGTTTTGTTAAAAAATAATGGTTTGCTGTTGCAAAGATATAGAAAAAAACGTAAATTTGCAGACTGAAAAGAAAAAATTGTATTTAGAGAGCAAATTCATGAAAAAATACATCTTTTGGACAGTCATTTTGGCAAGCACATTCCTGTTTTTTGCTTGCAGTACAGCAGAAAGATGTAATTGTGGATAAAAATTAAAAATCAAAGACAATTTCTATATTATTAACCCTTAAAAAAAGAAAAGAAATGGCAAACGTAAAAGTAGCTATTAACGGTTTCGGCCGTATCGGTCGCCTCGCTTTCCGTCAGATGTTCGAGGCTGAAGGTTATGAAGTAGTCGCTATCAACGACCTCACAAGCCCAAAGATGCTTGCACACCTTCTCAAGTATGACACAGCTCAGGGTGGTTTCTGCGGCAAGTTCGGTGAAAACAAGCACACTGTTGAAGCAGGTGAAGACTTCATCGTAGTAGACGGCAAGAAGATCACTATCTATGCTATTCCTAACGCAGCTGAACTTCCTTGGGGTAAGCTCGACGTAGACGTAGTTCTCGAGTGCACAGGTTTCTACACTTCTAAGGATAAGGCATCTGCACACCTCACAGCTGGTGCAAAGAAAGTTGTTATCTCTGCTCCTGCAGGTAACGACCTTCCAACTATCGTATTCAACGTAAACCACAAGACTCTTACTAAGGCTGACACAGTTATCTCTGCAGCTTCTTGTACTACTAACTGCCTTGCTCCTATGACTAAGGCTCTCAATGACTACGCTCCAATCCAGAGCGGTATCATGACTACAGTTCACGCTTACACTGGTGACCAGATGATCCTCGACGGCCCACAGCGCAAGGGTGATGTACAGCGTGCTCGTGCAGGTGCTCAGAACATCGTTCCTAACTCAACTGGTGCTGCTAAGGCTATCGGTCTTGTAATTCCTGAACTCAACGGCAAGCTCATCGGCGCTGCTCAGCGTGTTCCAACTCCAACAGGTTCAACTACTATCCTTCACGCTGTTGTTAAGGGTGACGTTACTGTTGAAGGCATCAACGCTGCAATGAAGGCTGCTACAAACGAATCATTCGGTTACACTGAAGAGAAGCTCGTTTCTAGCGACATCATCGGTATGAAGTTCGGTTCACTCTTCGACGCTAACCAGACTATGGTAAGCAAGATGGAAGATGGCAACTCACTCGTACAGGTAGTATCTTGGTACGACAATGAGAACTCTTACACTTCTCAGATGGTTCGTACAATCAAGTACTTCGCAGAACTTTAATCAACTCTCTGCAACCATAACAATGAACTCGGAACAGGATTTCCTGCTCCGAGTTTTTTTGTCTTTACCCACTACTAAGCTACAAAGGCTATTTTGAATTAGGTGAAGTTCGACAAATTCACCGTAGCATAAAAATATTTTCACCGAAGTTTTATTCTTCTCATACTTAAGTTTTTTATATATTTTCACTGTGGTGATTTTATTTTAAATCTTAGTTCTCTTTCCCATTGTTTTACTGTAGCTTAATGAGAATACTAATAATGAAAAGAGACCTGCCCATGTGGACAGATCCCTTTGATAATTATCTTAGAGTAGTGGATTACTCTTCAACTGCTGCCTGCGCAGCGGTTAACAGGTGTTGATAATCAGCTACTTACGGGTTTAGTGTAAAGTACTGGCACCTTAAATCCGACATATTCTGCGCGTTTGTACACGCTCGCAACGTGTTTTGGGAGCAGAATTTTCATTTTAATGTTATTAATATATATTAAGGTGGAAACGACATTCTGTTACCAAATTTTTGTTTCGATTAAAAGAAAAATGGATGGAATTCAATGCCATAAGTTTAGGTTTAAGTTTAGATATGCTTATATATATAATAAGGTATAG
>CACYSD010000001.1:0-197671 GCA_902776985.1 uncultured Bacteroidales bacterium | reverse complement strand
TTTGATTTTATGTAAGTGGACTTTTGTCAGCTTTTGAGAGCGCAATGCGAGCATTGTAACCGAAAAAGATGGCAAAAAGACACCACAGAAAACTAAAAGTGGCCGATAAAACTCAAATACATTGGGTAGGGAAACTAAAAACAGAATTTTTAGAACCTACCTTAAGACTTTCGACGAATTCGTCGATGAGCATCATCTCACGGGGTATGTCGATTTCCTGTGGACAGTTTGGTACGCATGCACCGCAACCGATGCAGTGGCTGGCTTGGTTCAGACGCGGAACGGCACGGTCGTAACCGATGAGAAATTCGTGACCGGTGCGGTGGAAGTCGTCTTCGGATTGTGCTGTACTTGTGAATTTGCCATCACGCGCACATTTATTATAATATGTGAGGATGGCAGGTATATCTACTCCGTAGGGGCAGGGCATACATTGACCGCATCCCATGCACGGAACTGCGTCTGGTGCGTCTGCTTCCATGTCCTGCGATGGCTCAGCATCCTTGATTTTCCTGTGTTCTGTATAGCCTTCCACGTATATTGCCTTGGGTTGAGCTGGACAAACGTCCTCGCATGCTCCGCAGCCTATGCACAGACTTTCATCGACTTGTGGAATGAACGGTGAATCCCAGTCGTCTTCCTTGCTCGGAACCATCTGAATGGCTCCTTTCGGACAGTGGCGTTCACAGTTACCGCATTCGGCACCGTCTGTCAGTGTCAGGCAGTTCTTACGAATCCATACCGCATGGCCTATCTGTGTGGCACTCTTTTCTTCGCGGCTGATTGGTTGTATGGCTCCTGCAGGACAAACTTCGGAACAGCGTGTACATTCAGGTCTGCAATGTCCGCGCTCGAAAATCATCGTGGGCTGCATGAGTGTGAGTAAACTCTCTGAAGGACGCAATACTCCGTTGGGACAGTTGCTGACGCACAGCTGGCAGCCTGTGCAGTGCTGAGCCATATTCTTTGCGGAAAGACTTCCCGGAGGAGTGAGTGGGGTTGTGCGCTTGGCTATTTCCTTGCCTTCGATAGCAGCCAAGCCCTTTTCTGCTGATTTTTTGCAGCTCGCAAACGTAGCGCCTACAGTCACTGCTCCTAAGACGGTGAGAAAGTCGCGACGACCGGCATCGGTGCCTGAGGACTGATCGGATTTTCCGGATTTCACGGGGAAACCGTGAAACGCGTATGATAATGCTCCGAATTTGCATTTGCTGATGCAGTTTCCGCAAACCACACAGCGGCTGTAGTCAACCGTTTGCGTCTTGAAGTCGATGCATGAGGATTTGCAGTTCTTGGCGCAAAGTCCGCATTTCTTGCATTTGTCAGTGTTGAAATTGATTTTAAGTAATGAGAAGCGGGCGAGGAAACTGAGTGTGGTTCCTACAGGGCAGATGGTGTTGCAATAGGTGCGGCCGCCTTTCCATGCCAGGATGATGAGTATTGCGAAGGTGACGCTGGCGATAATCAGTGTTGGCATGCTCTTCACCCAGACGTCTACCGAATAGAAGGCATAGCTGTCGTAATGCTCGGCTATGGATGCTAAGATATTGTTTCCCCATTGGTAAACAGGCATGAAGAGGTTGTTGGCGATGCGTCCGTAACTGCTGTAAGGAGCCAGCAGAGCTACAAACGATCCGATGCCTGCTATTAGGGCGAATATGAAAACCGCAAGAACACTGTAGCGCAGCCAGCGGCGTTCTGGTGAGAACGTGGCTTTGTTGCGCTGCTTTTTCTTCCTTGTGCGAATCCATCCGATTATGTCCTGCATCACTCCGAGCGGACAAATCACAGAACAGTAGATACGACCGAAGATAAGTGTTATTACGCAGAGGATGGCAATAACAGCGACGTTCAATGCAAGAACGGCAGGCAGGAACTGAACCTTTGCCATCCAGCCAAACCAGAGATGTACTGTTCCTGTGAAATCCAGGAAGAGCAGGGTGATAAAGGTAAAGAAGATAATGGCGAGGGTGGTGCGGATTCTCTTTAGCATAGGGTTTTAAATTTTTTCTAGGGCTTCCTAGGGTTTCCTAGGGCTTCCTAGGCTTTCCTGGTTTTCTTAACTATTAGAATGCTGCCTTCGTATAGTAGGTAGATGGGAACGCTGACTATAAGCAGGGTAAAGATATCTCCGGTAGGAGTGATGATTGCTGCTACGATGAGGATGGCTACTATAGCATGGCGGCGATAACGGGTCATCCATAATGGGCTGAGCAAGCCAAATCGTGCCAGAAGCCAGCAAACCACCGGTATTTCGAAGACTATGCCGAAGAGGAGACTCATCATCATCAGAGTATCTACATAGCTGCTCAGTGTCAGTAGGTTAGTCACCTCTTCTGCTACCTGGTACGTACCGAGAAACCTCACTGTAAGAGGGAATACGAGCAGGTAGTTGAGGATAACCCCCACCATGAACATGATATAAGCGCTGGCTACAACCTTTACGCTTGCCTTCCGTTCGCGCTCGTAGAGTGCAGGGGAGATGAAGCGGAAGAGTACATAGATTATATATGGCGAAGCCACCAGAATACCTGCGATCACAGCTACACGCAGGTGAATCATGAACTGTTCGGTCAGTTCTGTGTTGATAAGCGGCAGATTGAGCGGTTCTGCTCCCATCAGCGTCCAGAGAAAGAAGTCATTCTGCTTGGGAGCGAGGACGATAGCGAAAAGCTCATCCTTCAATGTGAATGCAGCTGCTGCAGCAATAACCGCAGCTACAACCATACGGATGAGACTGCCACGGAGCACGTCCAAATGCTCCCAGAAGGTCATCTCCTGACTGTCGCTCATAGTGTTATTTATCGATTTTTCGGAAAGAACTAGCGCTGTGAAAAGCGCAGGAAACCTTGCGCTATTCAGACTTGCTGGTCTCTTCTGTAGCGTCGTCCTTACCGTTCATGCCTTCCTTGAAGCTCTTCACTCCCTTGCCGAGACCTTTCATGAGTTCAGGGATTTTCTTGCCTCCGAAGAGGAGCAGGACAACAACGACGATAAGGATAATCTCCGGTGTACGTATCATAAGTAAATTCATAGTTAAATAGTTTTTGCAAATAGATGATCTTTCTTCTGTGGCAAAGGTAAGAAAAATAATAAAAAGTCCCACACTACTGTGGGAAAAAAGTTTCAGCCCCACTGAAACTAATTTTTCAGTGGGGCTGAAACTTTTTTTTCTCTTACGCTGAAACTTTAGTTTCTCTTTAACTGAAACTTTTTTTTCTGTTCAGCGATAAACAAAAAAATGTTGAGCTGCAATTTATTTTTCACATGCACCTGCGGTGCGATTTAACGGATTTAACGAATGTTTCGTATTTGACAGATTATTATATAAATACTTATTCGTTTAATCCGTTTAATTGTTGCGCAGCAACATGTTTTTTATTTACGACATGCACCTTTGGTGCAATTTAACGGATTTATCGGATTAATCGCTAAGCGATAATAATTATTTATAATCCGTTTCATTCGTTTAATTCTTGCAAGCAAGCGACTCTTTGAGTTATTTTTATCGGTATCGTCGATGACGTTTAATCGTTGCGCAGCAACATGTTTTATCAAGGATTTTAAGGATTAAATGGATTGTTTTTTATCAACATCGTGCTACGCACTATGATTAAAGGATTAAAAGGATTATTATGATTACAAAAATCTTATTAATCATATAAATCATATTAATCTTAGCACGAAGTGCGATGTTGTAAATAAAACAACGTGCTACGCACTATGATTTATATGATTAAAAGGATTATGATTTAATAAACAAAAACAAGAAAAACCGAGAATTTTTTCGAACACGAATCACACTGGTTTACATATAACAACCATATAATTAACACGAATGTCTTTGAATAGTTTTGACCTAAATAATTATTAATGGGAAATTATATGGGTAATTCATGGTAATTCGTGTTTTAATTTACACATGCACCTGCGGTGCAATTTAACGGATTTAACGAATGTTCGGATTTAACAGATTATTATATAAATACTTATTCGTTTAATCCGTTTAATTGTTGCGCAGCAACATGTTTATAATTTGTTTCCACAAAGATGTGTCAATTGTCCAATTGAAAATGTCCAATTACTTCAGTCCTGCCTTTATGCAGCGGACAATTGCGGAGTTGAAGCCGGCGTGGTCGAGTTCGTTGAGACCCTTGATGGAAATACCGCCAGGGGTGGTGACGAGGTCGATGGCTGCTTCCGGGTGAAGTCCTGTCTCGCGGAGCAATTTTACTGCACCTTCCATTGTCTGCATGGCAATACGCTGAGCTTCTTTAGGATAGAATCCCATTTCCACACCGGCTTCCATCATAGCGCGGAGGAAACGCATGACGTATGCGATGCCGCAACCTGCCATCATCAGTCCTGAGTCCATCATTCGCTCTTCAACAACACTTACATCGCCAGCCAGACGGAACAGCTTTTCAACACGTTCGGTGGCTTCAGCCGGTGTGTTGTTGGATGCGGTGACGAAGGTCATGCTCTTTCCGAATTCCGCTGCGATGTTTGGCATACAGTAGAACAGTGGAAGTGTGGACATACGGAGGTTGAGGGTTGACACACCCGATGTGCCTTCGAGGAAGAACTCGCGAAGTTGCTTGGTATAGATGCTTGCAGCCAATGAGCATACAACCTGACGAGTAGGGTCGATGCTGTTGCGGATTTCCACAGCTACGCTCTTGATAAGCCAGGGCTTGACGGCAAGAATTATGACGTCAGCGTTGCGTACGGCTTCAGCGTTATTGAGTGAAGTGTTTATTTCAGGGAATTGTGCGGAAAGGCGGTCGAGGGTTGCCTGCGTTTTTGCTGTAACGCAGATATCACTGAGGTTTCCTATTATGTCATTGCCTTTTTGTGCTGCTTTCGCAAAGCCTTTTGCCAAGGCTCCGCCCATGTTTCCAGCACCGATAATTGTTACTTTCATTTCTCGTAGTGTTTTATTTGCTCGATTTTTGCGCAGCAAAGTTACGATTTTTTTTCGTAATATGACAAATAATAGTTATCTTTGCGCAAAATATATATATAAATATGAGCGACGAAACTAAGGATTTTGAGCAAGAGGTAGCTGACGATGATGCTTTGTCGGCTGCCGAGCAAGCATATCTGGATAGTATAAACCTTCCTGAAGGATCTTCCCCCTCTGGGGGAACAGGAGGGTCTGAAGGGGCTTCAGCACCAGCTTCCGACTATGATCCATCGAAAGTTAAGGACAGCATTACCCACCATCTGAGCGGAATGTATCAGAGCTGGTTCCTGGATTATGCGTCATACGTAATCCTCGAACGTGCCGTTCCTCATATCATGGACGGTCTCAAGCCCGTACAACGACGTATTCTCCACTCCATGAAACGTATGGACGACGGTCGCTACAACAAAGTGGCGAACATCGTAGGTCACACCATGCAGTTCCACCCTCACGGTGACGCCAGCATCAAGGATGCACTGGTGCAGATGGGGCAGAAGGAACTGCTCGTTGACTGTCAGGGAAACTGGGGAAATATCCTCACCGGTGACGACGCTGCAGCAGGACGTTATATCGAGGCGCGTCTGTCGAAATTCGCTCTTGACGTGGTCTTCAACCCCAAGACTACCGAATGGAAACTCTCCTATGACGGACGTAACAAGGAACCGATTGCCCTGCCGGTGAAATTTCCTCTGCTCCTTGCTCAGGGAGCTGAAGGTATTGCCGTAGGACTCAGCTGTAAGATTCTTCCTCATAACTTCAATGAACTCTGCGACGCAGCAGTCTCGTACCTTCACAATGAACCGTTTGAACTCTATCCAGACTTCCCCACAGGCGGAAGCATTGATGTGAGCAAGTACAACGACGGTATGCGTGGTGGTGCGGTTCGTGTACGTGCTAAGATTGAGAAGCGCGACCAGAAGACCTTGGCTATTACCGAGATTCCGTTCGGAAAGACTACCGGCTCACCACAGCATCCTTCTCAGTTCATCGACTCTATCCTCAAAGCAGCCGAGAAAGGAAAGATAAAGGTGCGCAAGGTGGAGGATATGACTGCCGCAGGCGTGGAAATCCTTATCCACCTCATGCCTGGAGTCAGCAGTGACAAGACTATCGATGCACTCTATGCCTTCACCGACTGCGAGATAAGCATATCTCCCAACTGCTGTGTTATCGACGAAAACCGTCCGCAGTTCCTCACAGTCAGCGATGTGCTTCGCCGTTCGGTAGATAATACCAAGGAACTTATAAAGCGTGAACTGGAAATCCGCCGTGGAGAACTGCTTGAACAGCTGCATTTCGCTTCGCTCGAGAAAATCTTCATCGAAGAACGTATATATAAAGGTAAGGAATTCGAGAATGCCAAGAACATGGATGCCGCCTGTGCATACGTGGACGAGCGACTCACCCCGTTCTATCCGCAGTTCATCCGCGAGGTGACCAAGGACGATATCCTGCGCCTCATGGAAATCAAGATGGCTCGAATCCTGAAGTTCAATAAAGACAAGGCTGACGAACTCATCGCACGCCTGCAGCAGGAGATAGAGGATATCAACCGCGATTTGGCTAATCTCGTTGAGGTTACCGCACAGTGGTTCATCTTCCTCAAGAACAAGTACGGAGCAGAGCATCAGCGTCTGACCGAAATCCGTTCGTTCGACACCATCGAAGCTGCTAAGGTGGCTGAGGCAAACCAGAAACTCTATATCAACCGTGCCGAGGGATTCATCGGAACAGGACTCAAGAAGGACGAGTTTGTCACCAACTGCTCCGACATCGACGACGTCATCCTCTTCTATCGCGATGGAACCTATAAGGTTATCAAGGTTGCTGAGAAAGTATTCGTCGGTGAGACCGAGCGCAGCAAGCGTGAGAAGCGCAAGGCGGAAATCATCCACGTGGATGTGTTCAAGAAAAACGACAAGCGTACTATATATAATGTTTGTTACAAGGACGGTGCGAGCGGTGTCAGCTACATCAAGCGCTTCAACGTCACTTCGATGACCCGCGACCGTGAGTACGACGTGACGATGGGTACACCGAAGTCACGCATCACCTATTTCACTGCTAACTCCAACGGTGAGGCGGAAATCATCCGTGTGGTGCTCAAGCCAAACGAGAAGCTCAAGAAACTGCAGCTTGAGAAGGACTTCAGCGAGATTGCCATCAAAGGTCGTGCGGCAATGGGTAATATCCTTACCAAGAACGATGTGTTCCGCATCCAGCTGAAGAGCCACGGAGGCAGTACCCTCGGTGGACGCAAGGTTTGGTACGATCCCGATGTGCAGCGAATCAACTATGACGACCACGGCACTTATCTCGGTGAGTTCCAGAACGATGACAGCATCCTCGTTATCCTTCCCAACGGAGAATTCTATATCACCGACTTTGATGCCAACAACCACTACGAACCCAACCTCATTCGTATTGAGAAATTCGAACCGGAGAAGGTTTGGACGGCAGTCCTCTACGATGCCGATAACAACGGATGTCCCTATATCAAGCGATTCATGCTTGAGGCAAGCAACAAACACCAGAATTTCCTTGGCGACAATCCTGAATCCAAACTCCTCCTGCTTACCGATACTCCATATCCGAGAATCGAGATCAACTATGCAGAACCCGATTCCTTCCGCGGTCCTCTGGAAATCGATGCTGATGAGTTTATCGGTGTCAAGGGCTTCAAAGCTAAAGGAAAGCGACTCACTACCTTTATGCTCGCAAACGTAGTGGAACTCGAACCTCTCCGCCAACCTGAAGAGGATGAGGAAACTGACGAAGCTGAAGCTATGGATGAATCAGACTCTGTGGATTCTGCGGACTCTGTAGACTCTGTGGACTCTGATAACTCAGACGATTCCGAAGATTCTGAATCCACAGAGAAATCAGACGACGAACTCCGTGACGAGCTAACGGGACAGTTGAGGCTATTTGAATGAAGAAAATAGTAATCATATTGTTGATGCTATGTGCTGCCGGTGTCAGGGCACAGGAAGTGGCTGACAGCACTGAAGCGGCTGTAGATAAGCATTTCCACAGCTTGATGATTGGCGGTGGTAGCGGCAATGTGCTGGCTAGCTATCTCTCGCCTTTCAACTACACTGGAGGTAATGTACAGTTTATCCGTGAGACGAAACGCGGAATCTCACGCTTCTTCATCGGGCACAAACCTGTGAGATTCCAGACGCTGCTCGACCTGAATTATTCGTTCCTTACCAATCCTGCAGGAAACGTGAATGAACATGACGTAGGCCTTAACTATAGCGTAAGCTGGCAGTATTACCTCGTGAACAAGGGCGAACGGCTTGACGATGCAGTGAATCCCAGCTTCAACATCCTCGCCGGACCTATGCTGACATATTCCACAGATGGAGTGTACAATGAGCGAAACACCAATAATCCGGGAGATGTGCAGACAAATTTATCGTTGGACGCTACCTTCACCATAGAGAAGACATTCAGACTATGGCACCGACAATGGGCTTTTCACTACCAGATGATAATCCCGATGATAGGTTTTGGCTATTTCCCTGAATACGGTCAGTCATATTACGAAATGTTTATACTGGATGACACCGACGACATTGTGAGTGTAACCAATATCTTCAACTCTCCCTCCATACGTAATCTCCTCACTCTTGACGTTCCCCTTTCCAAACACTATAAGAATACCCGCCTACGCCTCGGCTACAGCGGCAACTTAATGCAATCGAAGATCAACAACCTCCGCTATCACAAATATACCCACTCCTTCCTAATTGGTGTGACTAAGGTGTTCTAAGGAGGGGACCCCCTCCCGACCTCCCCCAAGGGGGAGGAGTAGAATGAATTGAGGAGCGGAATTTGCAAATACAAATAAATGTTTAATGTATAATGTTTAAGTATCTCTATAATCTATTTCATAGTTTTCGGGTAACCACTCCTCCCCTTTGGGGGAGGTTGGGAGGGGGTCTCCTCTTTTTTTCATTCTTCATTCTCTCCTCCTGTGTCGATTCCGAGTATTCCTCTGTTGATACTCCGCAGAATAATTTTGAGGTGTTGTGGAAACTGATGGATGAGCACTATTGCTTCTTTGACTATAAGAAAGAGACGATCGGAGTTGACTGGTATGAGGTACGTGCCCGCTACAGTAAGAAGATCAATCCGGAAATGTCGAAAACCCAGTTGTTTGAAGTGATGTGTCAGATGGTAGGGGAGTTGCGCGACGGACATGTGAATATCGGAGCGACCTTCGACCTTGCACGCAACTGGAGCTATTTTGAAGATTATCCCCGCAACTTCGATACGGAACTGGTAGAGGACTATCTCGGTAATTCCAATGAATACAGCATTGCCGGTGGACTCAAATACCGAATCCTGGATGATAATGTGGCTTACGTGCGTTGTGCTTCGTTCGACAACACCATTGGTGATGGCAACCTTTCTTTGATGCTCGATGCCCTTCGTCACTGTCATGGTATGATTATAGACATCCGTAACAACGGAGGCGGTCTTCTCACCGATGCAGAAGATCTGGCTGAGCGTTTCACAAACGAACCTACACTCGTTGGGTATATGTATCATAAAACGGGCAAGGGACATAATGACTTCTCTTCTCCGGAACCGGTATATATCTATCCTGATCCCAGTATTCGTTGGCAAAAGCCCGTAGTTGTGCTTACCAACCGCAAGGTCTTCAGTGCTGCCAACGACTTCGTGAAGGCGATGCGTGAGTTCCCGCTGGTAACAATCATGGGTGACACTACTGGTGGGGGCAGCGGCATGCCGTTCACTCTGGAAATGCCCAACGGCTGGAGTGTGCGTTATTCTGCAGTTGTAACTCTCGACGCAGACAAGAATCACATTGAATTCGGAATCGCTCCCGACATCGTCTGCTCTCTCGATTCTGCCCAGCTCCTCCTTCATCGTGACTCGATGATAGAGACAGCCCGCAAGTTCATCCTCGACAAAGCAAACGCACAATAATTTTTCTTACAACATCGCACTTTGTGCTAAGATTAATAAGATTAAAAAGATTAATAAGATTAAAAAGATTAATAAGATTATTTGTAATCATAATAATCCTTTTAATCCTTTAATCATAGTGCGCAGCACGCTGTTTTATTTTCAACATCGCACTTTGTGCTAAGATTAATAAGATTAAAAAGATTAATAAGATTATTTGTAATCATAATAATCATTTTAATCCTTTAATCATAGTGCGCAGTACGCTGTTTTATTTTCAACATCGCACTTCGTGCTAAGATTAATAAGATTTATAAGATTAATAAGATTATTTGTAATCATAATAATCCTTTTAATCCTTTTAATCATAGTGCGCAGCACGCTGTTTTCTTTCAACATCGCACTTCGTGCTAAGATTAATAAGATTAAAAAGATTAATAAGATTAAAAAGATTAATAAGATTTCTATATAATCTTTGTAATCATTTTAATCCTTTTAATCATAGTGCGCAGCACGCTGTTTATTTTCTTTTTTCTTGCTGTAAGTTTTGAAATACAATTTTTATTTGTAACTTTGCAGCCGGTTTTGCGAAATCATTTGTGATGAAGCAGAATTGCCATGCGCCTGTGGCGAAATTGGTAGACGCGCTAGACTTAGGATCTAGTGTTTTGCGACGTGCAGGTTCGAGTCCTGTCAGGCGCACAAATTAGCGACAAGCTAAATATATTCTTAACTGCGGTGAACAGCATACATGCTTTCACCGCAGTTTTTTTTCATAACATGTAATTACTCTAAGTTTGCAAACTGATCTTAGTTTTCGTTATCGTTTTCGTTTTTGAGAAAATACAGATTATTTATGGTAATTATATGGGTAATTTATGGCAATAATATGTTTCAAATCTATTATATAGATTCTTTAGTTTCCCCCCTGAAAATTTTTTAACTTTTTATCAAAAACTTCAAATTTGGTTAAAAAAGTATAATTTTTATTGAAAAAAAATTTTGTATTTGATTAAAAAGAAGTATATTTGCAGAATAATTTGTGTATAATTATAAAACAACAGACTCTAAATAGCTCAAAAACGGATGCGGCTTTGAAAGTTATGATACGAAAAAAACACATATTATTGTTTTTAGGGTTATTTATGTTTATTTTTACGGCTAACGCTCAGCAGAGAGTGGCTGTTAAGAATAATTTGCTTTATGACGCAACCCTCACACCGAACCTTAGCCTTGAATACTGGGCATCGCCAAGATGGTCTTGGCAGGCTACAGTAGGCTATAACCCTTGGTGGCACCATGGTGATGTGAAACAACACTCTATTTTCCGTCGCGGCGACTCTCATGCAGCATCTGACTATGTGCAGTGGAGACATCTGCTCGGAGAGATAGATGCCCGCTATTGGTGGTTCAAGCCTGAAAGAATCAAGGAAAACGAGACACTTGCAAATGGATTCTCAGCCTATCGCTATTTCCTGTCGATGGGTGTTATGGGTACACATTATAATATTGGTAATGTAAAATTCCCCTTTGGACTTTATAAGAAGCTTCGTAGCGAACGACGTCAGGGCGATGCAGTGGCATTGAGCCTTGGCATTGGTCGTGTATGGAGACTTACCGATCATTGGTGGCTTGAAGCAGAACTGGGAGTATATGCCGGTTATGCATGGTTCGACCGCTATCAGTGCAACCATTGCGGAACGAAACTGGGTAAGGATGACAAACCATTCCTTGCTCCGAAGGCTGCGCTCAGCATCGTTTACCGATTCGGCAAACCGGAGAAAGCACCAGAGGTTATTCCTGTCATAATTCCTGTGGATACAGTCCAGCCTGAACCTCCGTTCGTGCCTGTTCTCGCATTGGTTCCTGAATTCACCGGTGTAGCAGGACGTCTTGCGGAAACTAACGGTGTGCTTCAGCATATTTCTCAGTACCGTCCTTACGACGACACCCGCATCCTGCGCAGAGAAGCTGGTGCGCTTTATGTTCACTTCCCTCTCGACAAGACAGACTTGCGTCGTGACTTCCGTGACAATGCAACCTCGCTTGACCAGATCATGAACGTGACTAGACTGATTATGGCTGACACCACATCTATGGTCAAGAAGATACAGATTATCGGTCTTGCATCATTCGAAGGTCGTCTGCCTCACAACAAAGACCTGGCTGGCGGACGTGCATTGGCTCTGCAGAAGTATGTACAGAACAGGCTTGAAGTGCCTGACTCACTCTTCGAAACTATCAACGGAGGTGAGGCATGGGCAGAATTCCGTGACCAGATTGAAGAGCTGAAGGCTAACCTCGCTTCTGAAAACTCTAAGGTTGAAGGAATCACAGTTAAGGAACTCGACGAAATCCTTAATATCATCGAGACAGAGAGCAATCTCGACCGTCGTGAACAGCTTATCAAGCGCATGAGAGGCGGACGCACATACCAGTATCTGAAACGTTCACTCCTCGCAGATCAGCGTAACTCTGGATACATGCGCATCTATTGGGACTATGTGCCTGATAAGCAGGCTGAAATCATCAATAACGCCAGTGAGTTGCTCGCTCACGAGCAATACGATGAGGCACTCAGTCTCCTGCGCAGCGTAAGCTACGACAAGCGCAGTTACAACGCACTCGCAGTCGCACTCTACATGACAGGCAACAAGGAAGAGGCTATCCGCTACTTCCGCCTCGCTGCAGAAAACGGCAATGCCCAAGCGAAGGAAAACCTTAGACAGTTAAAGACCCACCCCCAGCCTGTCTACCGTCGCTAAAGCTCCCCAATCGCTTGAACGCAAACGCGCGATTGTCCGTAATAGAGGGGAGTCCCATCCGGATGGGTGGTGAGTTCTGCGGTTCCCCCGCAGAAATAACTCAAATAAGAACTCAAAAACTTAAAACTCAAAAGTGTATAATTTCCATCCGAATGAGGGTTTTGGACACAAAATCTTCACAAAATTCATCACAAAATCCTATTCAAATAAAGATTTTTATTGTACAAAATAAAGAAGACATTAAAAACAAATACAAACAAATAATTTCTCTAAGATTTTGTGAACGATTTTGTGGTAATTCTTGCTTTGCAAGCGTGCTCTTTTGAGTGCTTTCTTCAGCGGTATCGCAACGATGATTGCGTCCAAAACAAGAACTCAAAAACTTAAAAACTCAAAAACTCAAGAATACAAAACAATTAATTAATAACTAAAAATTCACAATTATGAAAAAGATTTTCAATCTTGCATACGTAGGCGTGATAGCACTCGTATGCGCAGGTTTCAGCAGTTGCGCTGATGATACCATTGGAAAGGAAGTCGAGCCAAGCCCTTACTACAATGCCGAGACTAATGAGGTAACAGCCGACTTTGTATTTAATGTATCTACTGGTACAAATGCTTCTACCCGTATGGGTTCTGATGCAGTTCAGGCAGATATTAATTCTAATTCTGCACAATTGTTCCGCGGAATAGAGAAAGCCAAACTGTTTTCTTATAAGGTTAAGAATACTGATGGTAGCTTGAAAGACGGATGGCATATAGCATACGCTCCAGAAGTTCAACCTACTGTAAAGTTGTTCAACCTCGGAACTGTAATGGCAAAAGGGTCATTAGCTCCAGCTGTAACTGACGGAACAGCGACTCAGTCTAACCGTGTAGTTGAGCTGAACCTTCCAACAGAAACCAATGTGCTTATGTTCTATGGAAAGGCAATAAAGACCGGTACAGACATTGCGCAAGGAAGTGTCGAGATGGATGTTCCTGAAAACGGAAATATGAATAACACTTTCTTCCGACTGAACAAGATTATTCCTGATGGAAGTGATCTTAAAACTAAATTTACGCAGTCTCAGACTTTGATTGCTGCAGTTTTGACAAAAATTATCCGTACATCTTACACAACTGATGCAGAAGTAACTGTACCATCAGATCCTACCAGAAAAGTTGCTTCAAATAAAACATTTAAGTGGTCTGATTATGTCACTATAACGAGAGATAACTCAGATAATACTATAATTACAAATATCGTATCGAAAACTAGCGATCCTGTCATTATTACAGGTGGATCAGCTGTTAACATGTGTGCCTTAGGTGAAATTTTGGCTGATACTTATGTTACTTTCAACAAAATTTACAACCAAGGAACTCATAGTGAGCTTCGTGCTGGTGCGGGACCTGATATTACCAGAATGATTAGCGACCTCTATACTGTTATTGCAACTGTAAGAGACGCTACACCTACTGATGTTGAAGAGCTTATTGCAAAACGTTTGGCTCAAGCTATCTGTGATAATATAGACTTGTGTTTCGATGGCGCTACAGGAACTTGGAAAGTAAACTCTTCTCTTAAAACCTTTACAGGTTTGTCTGGTGCTGCAGTTAATCTGATTGGCGATGATGACAAATTTACAGACTTCCCCAAAAGCGAATTTAACTTGCCTTATGGAGCTACAATTCTTCAGATAACCTATAATACTACCGATAATGCACCTGAGTACTCTTATATGGGTGCAGTTCCCACATATGCTATGGGAGGAACATCTGGTTCAACCAGTGCGTTCGATCCGTCTAACTGGTGCTTTGCTCCTGAATTGATGTATTTTGGTAACAGCCCAATTAAAGTTACCGATGCAACTAAGAGTAAGAAGGATTATCCTGATGGAACCTTGAACTGGACTGATAGTAACAATATATTGTGGAATGGCTGGACAGATAACTCTCACGTGAAATCTACTACTCGTTCAGTTGCTATGCGCGACTGTATCAATTATGCTAATGCATTGTTGAGAATGAGAGTGAAGTATGGAACTAATAAACTTAAAGATAATAACCATCAGATTCAGTTTGAACGTACAGGCGCTAATGAAGATGATAATGAAATTAATGTGCAAACTGCAGGAATGTTTGAATTAACAGGTATTGCTGTCGGTGGTCAGAACCGTTCTGTTGGCTGGAACTTCATTCCTCGTTACGACGCAACCGTTGATGGTGCTACTCCAGTTAATCCAAAATTTGGCTGTATGGTATACGATAGCGACATTCCTAATACACAAATTCCTGCAGCTACTGGTGCTTCAGGCGGTGGTGAATCTGCTTATAACTATACATTGCTTTGGGATAACTATGATACAAATCTCTACGGACAGGCTCAGCGTGTAGTTTATGTTGCACTTGAGTTTAAAAATACTTCTGGTAGAGACTTCTGGGGTATGAACAACCTGATTCGTAAGGGTGGTACATTCTACATCACTGCAAAGCTCGATCCTGAGGCCGTTCCAGGTTATACTGCTGCTCAACTCGAAGACAAGTCAATAGGTGTTGAATGGCCTGTAAGCTACGAAATGCCTCCTTACTATACTAAAGATCAGGCTACAGCCAAGGGTGATGCAACCCTCGATAGCAAGACTATTAAGGAGCGCCGTGTATTTATGCAGGACTATGCTACAGATGTCACATTCGTCCTCACTGAAAACTCTCTGAAGTACGCTCTCGTTGCTGTGCCAGACCTTCGTTCTTCTCAGATTTCACTCGGACTCAGCGTTGACCTCCACTGGCGTCAAGGTCTGAACTTCGGTAACGTCAATGTAGAAGGCGGTCAGTAATAATATTATATTGTGCATCAACCCACCACACATCGCATGACTCGCCGTAGTCAAATGAATGACTACTCGCAGTCAGGCATGTATCACATCACTCTTCATGTGAATGAAGCCTTGGGACAACCCCTGGGATGTGTGGTGGGTGATGCAACTTTTAAAAAAATAAAAAGATAGAAAAATGAAACGCAAGTTAAATGGAAAAATAAGACGAGATAGAGGACGGACAAGAATATCTGCCCTGGGACGTCGTACGTCCATTTGTATTCCTGCGTTCATCTTGTCTGTCTTTCTGCTCTTTACCTCTTGCAACTCGATTGATGAAGATCTCTCTAACTGTGGAAACGATTATGAGTTGAACTACGAATTGATGCTTGTAACCAATCTTACCACAGAGCTGCATACCGAACTTACAGCGCAGGCTGATATAGAGCTGGCTGCCGATCTTCGTAAGGAACTGAGCAATATCTTCAGCGACTTTGCCCATGATGTGGACCTCTCTTTCTATGACAACGAAGGAGAACGCGCGCGTCTGCAACACGACAAGCACGTGATGGATGCCAACCAGGCAAGCTATACGCTCTACCTGCCAATGCGTGAGTATAAACATCTGGCGGTTGCGAATATAGTCAATAACCATGTGGTAGATCTTTCCGGTGATGAGGTGTGCTATACTTCTCTGTTGAGAACCATCAATCCTGCTGATGCCACCCGTGCTGTTACTGCTGATACAATAGACTCTCACGACACAGGACTCTTCTCCGCACGTCTGCTTATGGATGTGCTTGAAGGCGTTGACCAGACTTTCGATGTGCATCTGTTTATGGTAAACTGTGCGTCGGCTCTGGTTATTGATACTACTGGGGTATCTATCAAGGACATGAAAGTATATACTACAGGTTTTGCTACTGCATTCAACCTGGAAGACAGTACTTTTGTGTTTACCGATCCTTCGCCTGTGGTTCGTACTTCTTCATTGAATAAAGCTTACGATAATAAGTTGTGCTACTACTCAGTCAATTTCCCATCGCGTGAGGAGCCAGTGACCGAGTCAAAAGGAACGCGTGTGATTATAGACACTGCCGATCCTTTTGTCAGCGTCGATGCAGATGATGCTATTTGGGAAATCCATTGCTATGTTACCTTGACTGACGGCTCAGTCACTAAAACCGTGCTGGGTGTTAGAAAACCTCTGCGCGCAGGTCAGCTCAAGATTATCAATGTGAAGATTGACGATCAGGGTGTGGCACGCCCAACTGATTCTCATGTGGGTGTTAGTGTTACTTTGGACTGGAATCCAATCGACTATTCTGACATACCATTAGGAGATTAATATCTTTGATTAATAATAGGTTTCGCGCATGCGTACATTATTATTATATATATGTGCTTTTATGGTTATGCTATTGATGGCTAGTTGTATTGATCAGTCATTTGTTGATGATAGCGACTCCCCAGTTATAGAACAAGTGGATTCTGTAGCTGTAGGATTCGGTCTTAGCGTTAATAACCATAATGGACAGACACGTATGTCGGTGACGGCAACCCAGGCAGACGAAGTGTTTCGTGGCATAAATGACTTCTTCCTGATTCCATACGCCACCGAAGGAGTGATAGGTCCCGATGATGTTCCATTGAAGAAAAACTTGGAACTGGGTAGGTATCTCAGTTCATCGAGATTGATAGAAAATAATAACGCTGTGTTTTATAAGCCTGTTATCATACCAAGGGAAACAGCTTCATTCCTTGTATACGGACACGCTCCCACAAGTGTTAATCAATTTGCATCAGGTTCACTTTCTGGCTTTGAGAATATAGAGTACCAGACGAAGACGAGCGATATCACTTTCTCGCTTAACCAGATTTATTCGGGATCCGACATTCCTACAATAGGCCAGAGCTTGGCTGACTATTTGACGAGCATTGCTACCATTCAGTATGTGTCGCCGACGGGATATTATGGAGACATATTCTACCGTGTGCAACGCACACTGACTTACCGATGGAGTGATCCTGACAGCTATAGTCACAGTGTTCTGGAGGAATTGTTCTCGTATGTGTCGAATGATGACAGGGTGATGAGCGGATCTTCTTCATCTCTTAACAGAATACTGACAATAATATATAATAGATTGTATGCTGTTTCAACTGCAGATCCTACCACAGTTGACTATTACGCATCCAGCAGTTCCGCTACACCTATGGGATCATTTTATCCCTATAGAGAGATTGCTACAGCTATACGCACAGCTATTGCTAATCCTGCTTTTGTGGTTATGAACGGTGAAGGAGATCATATTACAATTTCCTTGAAAGGAGAATATGCGAACTATCCTTCAACTATAAATCTGCCCGATGGAGCATCTGGATTACAGTGGAACGAGAGTTCTCAGAAATTTCAAGTTGTAATGCAAACTAAAGCTTCTGCTAAAATCATGGCATCCAACCGCATCTGCTATCCGCCTCTGCTGTGCTATTATGTCAATAGTCGTGTAAAGATTTCTGAAGACGACTCTAAGGAGGAATACTATGTTTCTACTAATAGTTGGGATGATATATTGGATGAATATGAAAGTGCTTCTACTCATGTAACTTCAAAAACGAAAGCGGTTGCCATAACCGATGCTATTAATTATGCAGTTGCTTTGTTGCAGGTAAATATAAAAGCTCCTCTGAAATTGTATGACAGAGGAAATGCCCATGAGATTCTTGTAAATGGTACGAATTTCCCATTTACAGGGCTTCTTGTCGGTCCACAATATGATGTGGCATATAACTTTGACCCATTGCTTACTTCTGACGAATACACAGTTTATGATAATCAGATAATGGATGTAAGCAATAATCAAATTTTTATGTTGCCTTACAATAATGCAACAGCATACACACAAACTTTGGTTTTGCCAACGCGTAAGGATGAGACAGTATATCTGATTCTGGAATTTGAAAACAATAGCGGTGTAGATTTCAATGGGGCAAACGGACTGATACTTAACGGCTCCAAGTTCTATATGACAGCAAAGCTCGATCCTACTACTGCTTCAAACTATAATTCCTCCGACAACACTAAAAACAGAGTGTTCTTTCAGGATGGTTATACAGTAGTAACTTGTGTGGTGAATGACTTGAAGGGTGCATGGAATGTTGTCCCCGACACTCGTGACCCTCAATTGGAAATCGGTGTGTCGATGGAAACAAAATGGACTCATAGCACTACAACAAATGTGAGGTTGGATTAGAAGGACCCCCTCCTGACCTCCCCCAAGGGGGAGAAAAGCCTCACCCCCAGCCCCCTGTCCAAAGGGCGAGGGAGTAGATAGAAAAAACTGAGAATACAACTATAGATGCTATAGAAACTATAAATGACATAGATAAGATGAAGATAGCCACACATAATATGCAGGTAACTACTCCACTCCTTTTACGAGAGGGGCTGGGGGTGGGTCTTCTTCTGCTCTTATTCCTGCTTCTGCTCTTTTCATGTTCGAAAGATCATGAGACTACGCCGCCTGATAAGCAGGGTGGGGTACTGAATATCTATGTCTATCCGTCTGATGACCCAATGGTGACACGTGCGGATGATGGAAGACTTAATCCATATACCCTGGAGAGGGATGTGAAATCGCTGAAAATCTGGGTTTTCAAACATGATAACAGTGCTGATACAGATATTCCGCTGCACTATCTTTCCCCGGATGAACCACAGCTTCTAGGCACTCGCCCGAAACTGTTCCAAATAGCACTGACCGAGGCTCAGGTGGAGGCGCTGACAGGTGATGCAAAGCAGGTGGATGTCTATGTACTGGCAAATGCGGAAAGCGTTGGGCTTAGCGCCCTCAACGAAACATCCACACGTGCTCAGGTGCGTGATGCCTTGATTGCTTCTGACTACTTCGGAACAACGACCTTGACAACGGATATATCCGCTAACGGACTGCCTATGTCGGGATGTGCAGATAATATCTCGGTGGTTGGAACATACCCTGTTCTTAGTCTGCCAGTGGTGCATCTTACCCGATGCGTGTCGAAACTGCGCTTCGTGATGGCACAGAACAAGGAAGTGAAATCGTCAATCAGCATTAACAGCATACAACTGAACGGGAATCTGTTCCCGGAATCTGAATATGTATTCAATACAACTAATAACCCTTATAGACTGAGCGGCTCGTATATATCAGGAGCTACTTCCTTCACTCCTGTAGAGGTGGCGAAGACTTCGGAAATCGCCAACATTATCTACGACTCGCAGGACATTCAGGACTATGAGGATTTGGTCGATAAATTTATCGCCGATGGTGAGGCGTCACAGCTCGGACCGTACTACTTCCGTGAAAGTGACCGCAGCCTGACAGGTACGATAGAATATACAATTACTGACGAGAACAATGTTCAATTAAGTCCTAAAACCAAGAACTTCAGCATGAGCGACGTCCCGGGTAATTATAATTTCAGCCGTAACCACACCTGGATGGTATATGTCTATTACTTAGGAGGTGAAGAGTTGCAACTGATATTAGCCTACATCCGCGCCTGGAATGAAGTAGACTTGGAACACGGACTGTATAATTGGTAGGAGACCCACCCCCTTGCCCCTCCCAGGGGAGGGGAGTAGTTACAAAGAACTTAAAAACTCACTCGCCTAAAGGCGATAAAAATATAAAAGCTTAAATAATAATTTATATCTCGAATTTATCGAATTAAGGAATTTTTCTTTTCGCTTAGCGAAAATTGTTCCGGAAAATTCAAATAGAAATAATTGACTCTGTCGAGCAAAAAATTCTCTAATTCTCTAATTCTTGACAAAAATATAAATCCTTTTAATCCTTCAAATCCAGCGCTTCAGCGCGATGACTAAAAAATAAACTGATGAAGCATCTGAACACATATTTCTATTTTGGCATTGGGATAATTCTCTCAATGCTGATGGTGTCGTGTACAGATGATAGTGAGGAAAAAGGCTATACTTTGGAACTGGTGTCGTATGCCAATCAACTGGAGGATGTGACTCCTGTTGCCTCTCGTCGTGCACCTTCGGCTCCATCTGGATATGAACCTTACGTCACCCAGCACCCGGAGGCGGTTGAAGAAAGTCATGCCATTGGCTTGTTTCTGACAATTCCTCCAACAGAATATTCCTATCGCCGTTTCGTTTATGAAACCGACCACTGGAAAAGCTATGCCGTAGTTCAGCAAAGCAAGACTTACTATTTCTACGGCTTCCTGCCAATGAGCGCAGTGGAGAATCCGAGCATCACCCCATACGGTGGCAATTTCAGCCAGGGAGCGACTATTACTCTGCCAAACCTGAAGAGTCTTGGCGATAAGGATGTTTGTGTGATTACAGGTGTGAAAGGCTCTGAAGACCCTACGGATGATGTGACGGTCACTGCAGGTTCTTACCTGTATCAGGCCAAAGGTCGTGACCAGAACAATGTGAGTCTGCTGTTCGACCATATCTTCTCTGCCGTGCAGTTCAGCATACGTGTAGATGCCGGTTATGGTGCTCTGCGTACTATCCGCCTTAAGTCGGTAGTGCTAAAAACAGAAACCGCAGCAACGGTCGATGCAAGCATAGAGTTCCGCCCTTATGTGATTCCAACAGTGACTTTCACCCAGAAGGGAACAGAGAAGGGACAGGTAGTGCTGCTTGACACAGAGCGAGAGCTGACTACATCGTATGAGAATCTAGGCGAACTGATTTATATTGCCAAATCGGCTCGTTCAGACCTGAAACTGGTAAGTGTTTACGATATTTATGACCGATATGGAAACCTTCTCCGTGAAGACTGTGTGAGTGAGAACAAACTCGATGTGCTGTCGACAGTGGATCGCGGACAAAAGAGAAACGTGAAACTAACAGTGGATCCCACATATATTCTTCAGTTATCGGAAGACGATGTGGACAATCCTCCTTTTGTTGTGAACTAAAAGATTATTAGGAAAATTGAAGAATAGATTTTTCATATTATGTTTGATGTTGCTCCTAAGCACAATTGTGGCTGAGGCGCAGATTGTCATTGGCGGCAAGGTGTACGGTGGTGCTCGCCAGGCCGATGTCGGTGGATCGACGTTTGTCAATATCGGTGCAGACTATTGTGACGTCCTCATCAATGCAGTATATGGAGGTAATGATATTTCCGGAGAAATCGGAACTTCACAGACTGTTCCCGAAAAACTTCTTGAGGCTGACGATAACCACGTTGATAATACTTATAATGCCTTTATCCGTACCAATCCAGAAGGTACGGGAAAGAAGATGTTTATCGGTAGCCTCTTTGGTGGTGGTAACGGAGACTATACCTATACCAGTGACGGAGAAGGCACATATACCGTAACTACCGGAACAGGTGAGAATATCAAGACGTTAGCCACAAAAGCCAACCAACCGATTCTGGAAAAGTCTTATCTGGAGATTGCCGGTGGAACATTTGCCTATGTCTATGGAGGTGGTAATAATGTGACGGTAAGTAATACAGCTAAGATATGTATTGACAACAACAGTACTGTCACTACCAGCATCATGGGTGGTGTGGATGGCACAACCAACCTGTTAGCTGATCCCGCGACTCTGGAACGTATGGAAATTTCTATACTTGGTGCAGGTGGCGAGGATGTCCTTTCAAGTGACAAATACCAGTTCTCACGCGTCTTTGGTGGCAATAACAAAGCCGATATGGAAATCCGTCCTTCATGGAATCTGAAGAAAGGTAAGATTGACAACCTGTATTCAGGTGGCAATATGGGTGCGATGACTCACCCTAACGGCATTTGGCTCAACATCACCAGTGACGATATTGAGATTAATAATGTCTATGGCGGTTGCCGTATGGCGGATGTAAATCCTGCTAAAAATGAAATTCATGCGGAAATAATTGACGGTGTCTCCATTCCTGAAGGCTACTCGGCACGTACTTCTATCTGGGGTGGTAATATCAATAATGTATATGGCGGTAATGATATTTCAGGAACCGTTTATGGTGGAAATGCCGTAGGTATTCACAGCACCATCAACGGTGACGTCTATGGTGGAGGTAATGGTTCTTATCCATATACCGACAATCCTGAGTTGGCAACATCATTAACTTATCGTGACTATTACTATAATCCAGACGTGGTATTGGCAAATGAGAGTGAAATACCTACCGACCCAGGTTTGAAGTCTCTTGCCGCGCTGAATCTGTTCCGCCCTAATGCAGAGGCAGTATCTATCCACTTGACTGGAGCAGCGAACCGCAAGGTTATTGTCCGTGGTTCAATCTATTGTGGTGGTAATAGTGCCACTCTCCGTTCTTCGCGCAGTAGTGCAAAAGCAGAGTTGAAGATTGGTTCTTATGTTCTTGCCGACAAGGTGTTCCTTGGCAGTAACGGTGAGAATATGGTAGCTGAAGACATGCTCAAGCAATTGGCTAATTATGTCGATGACGATGGAGTTGTGACTACAGTTTCCACAGACCACGATTTTAGCAAGATAGATTTGACCAACGCTGCCCAGATGGAGATGTACATGAAGGGCTGTGAGTTGGGTGTAAGACCATTTATCGGATTTGATGACGACTATGTGCAATACAGCACGTATTTCGGTTCTTTCTACTGTGGTGGTAATGTAGGTAGTGTTCGTGTCGCTGCAACTGCAAGTTCCATTGATTTTACACACCCGGTTGTTATTTTCGATAAATTTGTAGGAGGCTGTAATAATGCATACGTGAAGAAGACACAGTACAATGCGGCGTTTGAAGGAGGAATCCTTAAGGATGCCAGCAATTTCAGCCTCTCTTTCAATCTCTCCGGTCTGAAACTGCAACCTATGCGCTGGCCAATAGAGGGAATTGACGACAATGCCATGCTGCCTAACGGACATCTGGTGTGGAATACAGTGAAAAAGACACATGACCCAAGTGGAAACTACATACAGGTAGCCTGGAACGACAGTACTTGGGACGGTGATGCTCTACATTCTACCATGAACCGTCGTCTTGACGGAGGAAATATCTATGGTGGCTGTTATGAGAGTGGACACGTGGAGGGTGACATAACTATCAACATCAACAGTTCTATTGTTGACTTGGAAGGAGAACATGCAGTATTTGATCAGGTGAATATCACCAATGATGACCCTGAGAAAATAATGTATAACAATGATGAGAACTATGAGATAGTAACTGCCCGAAGCGGTGTCATCCTCGACGAACAGGGAATGGACCCGCTTGGTTCCGCACTTAACCTCTTTGGCGGTGGATATGGTAAGGATTCGGAAATCTGGGGAAGCGTGACGATTAACCTGAAGAAAGGTTATGTGTTCCAGATCTTCGGAGGCGGTGAACTGGGTGCCGTAGGTAAGGGAACCCGCAATCCGCTTACAGGCGAACTGGAATATGACCTCGCTAACGGTTATGACCCGAAATACAGTACCTACATCAACCTTCATGGCGGCTCTGTGGGTAAGTCCAAGAAGGTCAGTGATGAAAACATGGCTGAGTGTGAGTTTATCTATGGTGGAGGCTTTGAAGGACTTATCTTAGGTGATACCCACATCAATCTGGGAAACGGTCGAGTGTTCAATACTTTCGCAGGTTCTTGTAATGCCGACATCCTCGGACATACGGAGACTTATATTGGTCAATGGCAGAACGGAGAAACCACTGTGACTGGATTCCCCTGGATTCGTGACCATGTCTATGGCGGTAACGACCTCGGTGGACGTATCCTCGGTTCCAAGGACTTTATCTCCCGTGTGAGAAGCGAGGTATGGGGTAAGGTGTACAACACAGACCTTGCCACAGCTACCACATATATTGAATATACTCAGGGACGTGTGGAAAATATCTTCGGAGGCTGCTATGGAGACTATGACTACACTGACTCTGATTATGAGAATCGTGTGGAACACACCCTTTATTCGGAAAATGCATTCGTGAACATCCGTCCTATTGCCTACCATGATAATTCAATTAAAAAAGTGTTTGGAGCAGGACAGGGTAGTGTGGGCAACTTTACCGGTAATGAAATGCAGGATTACAGTTATGTGCTTATAGATATTCCTGACGATATAGAGAATTTCAAAGCCACAGAGGTATTTGGAGCAGGTAGCTGTAACGGTCTTGGTATGCGTTATACCCAGTCCCAGACATACAATCCTGGCTTCGACCTCGACAAGGCTTCTGCTGTTATTGACCTTGCACGCGGACAAATCAGCGCTGTTTACGGTGCATCCTATGAGTCAGGTGTAACACGACGTACAGTAGTGAATGTACCGGTTGGCTCTACTATTGCCCTTTCGGGAATCTTCGGCGGTGCTTACGGAACAACCAACGAAGAACCTTGCGACGTGTATGAAGCAATTGTGAACTACAGCAGTCCTGACGCTCTGGTAAGTAACATCTATGGAGGAAACAACGCTTTCCGACGTACACTCTACGCTACTATAAACGTCAGTAGCACTGTGATGTCGGATCGTGTGAAAAACTATCAGGGAACAGTTTATGGCGCAGGTCTTGGTGAACATACCTGGGCGCAATATACAGAGGTGAATCTCAAGAATGGTGCTCTTGTGGACCAGGCATACGGTGGAGGTATGCTCGGAAAGGTGATTAGCAAGCCGTCCGTTATTGCATGGAAGGATTATATGGAGGCTCAGGCTGCAGCCCATGAGGCAGACCCTGTGAACAATCCTGCTCCGGAATTCGCTACACTCCCTCTTGACTTAGGTAATGGATATGTGGACAATGGTCTGAATGACGCTCTTGCAAAGGGTAATCGTCTGCACAGTGTAGTTCCTTCGCGTCCTGAGAAATATAATACCAACGTAAGAATCTATCAAGGAGCTACTGTAGGCAGATACTGCTATGGTGGCGGACTGGGTGACGATAAGGTTGAAGGCAGTGGTGACGTCTATGGAACCACATACGCTGAATTATTGGGCGGTAAGGTTACACGAGACCTCTATGCTGCAGGAACCACAGGTGCTGTGTATGACCGAAACGGAGGACTGACCGATGACTTCGGAAATCCGTTCATCGCTTCTGCCAATGTCTATGTAGAAGGCGGTTCAGCACGTAACGTCTATGGTGGCGGATGGAAGGGTAGTGTGGGTAAACACGAAGGAAGCATCAGCGATACAACAGTGGGTGACATCGCAGGTGAGACACACGTGTATATCGGAAAAACCGATGGCGACAGTTTTGTGAACGGTATTCCAGCCATCGAACGTAACGCTTATGGTGGCGGTGAAGGTGGTGCCGTGTTCGGAACCGCCAACCTCACATTCTATAATGGCTTTATAGGCTACCGTCGTTTCGACAGCGAACCTACCGATGACATTGAATATATACAGGTTGGAACGGACTACTATCAGGAGAAGTTGCACGACGAAACATGGTCGGGCGACGGTACTAATCGTCTGTACGACAGTGGATGTATCTTCGGTGGAGGTTATATCGACAACAGTAATGTGGACATTACTAATGTGAAGATGTATGGCGGTCATGTGCGCAACGCAGTCTTTGGCGGTGGTGAGATTGCAGCCATCGGTCGTGGTATTATTATTGCGAGCGGACAAGACAATTCTGTACGTGTTCTGAAAGGTATCTATAAGGCTGGTGTGACTAACGTTGAAATCTACGAAGGTCATGTGCATCGCAATGTCTTCGGTGGTGGCCGAGGCTATAACAACTTAGGTGAAGGTGGTACGCTCTACTCTGATGGTTATGTCTTCGGACAGACCGTTGTTAAGATTCATGGTGGTGAGGTAGGAACAGCTGAGAGCGTTGACGAGGTCATGGGTGGTTACGGCAACGTCTTCGGTGGCGGTGATATCGGTTACGTTTACAGTGCATACGAGAAGGACGGCAAACTCTTTGTAGGTATTAAGGACGGAAATCGTTACGACAACAAATATGAAGGCTACTATTACGCTTATGATTATGGTACTAATCCATACATACCAGAAAATTTTGAGTATGAAGAAAACGACCCTAAATGGGTGCGAGAAAATGGTGAATTCTTGCTTACTGAGGACTGTAAGGTGGTGGTAGAACCATACTGCAAAGTTCTTTCTGCTGTGACAATCAATGGACATGCATATTCTGTCGGTGATTATGTACAAACATCAGACCTGAATACTCTGGGTAATAAGAACCTAGACAGCCGTTGGGCATCTCTTGACTCCAGGGGTATTACCATCTATAACGCCGTGTTCGCAGGAGGAAATACATCTTCCGGTTCTTCTACAGTCTATGCCAATACAACTACTGTATTCGGAAATGCATCGGCATCAATCCATGACGTATATCATCGCGACCTTATTACATTGGGTACTGGACATACAGGTGGTCTTTACGGTGACGGTAACTTGACATTCGTTGACGGTTATCGTGAGTTGAACATTACCAACTACGGTACGGACTACTATACCATTGACCCTGAAATTACGATTGATATATATCGTACTCTTCCTCAACGTGAGAGAGCTTACTACGAGCTTAAATACAAGTGTGTCAAGGAGTGTGTGGATACCGATGGTACACAATATCACACTGACGCAAATGGTGCCAAGGCATCTACATTGACAGCCGACGACCTTATTGCTTTGTTTGAAGGTGTTACAGACAACGGAGTGCCTATTATTATAACCAATGATAAGGGAGAGAAAGTACCTAATCCTATCTATTGGGAAGAGAACGGTGTCTGCTCAATCTATGCAGGACGTCTGATGAACACTATTCAGCGTTCAGACTTCTGTGGGGTCTTCGGTAGCCGAATGGTGATGAAGGGTGCCCAGGACCGTGTGCCTGAGGTTGTGGACTATACGAACTATACCATTAACCGTGTACGCGAGGTTTCGCTCAACCAGAAACGTTCTGTTATTCCTGCGGATATTGAACACAAACCAGGAGCAGATCCCAATTCAGAGGAACCAGAGGACTATCTGGATGTTAGCAAGGCAATCCATGGTAACTATTTCGGTATCTATAATGTCGTCAACTATCTTGGTGCGCTGACCAGTGATGTTCACTTCAGACCAAACGAGGACACTCGTATTACCGATAACAGTGATACTGAAACCTATGGCCCAGAAAAAGACGAACACGGTAATCTCGTGGGTGATGACCTGACATACTACAACTGGAAGAAGAAGCACGTTAAGGAACGTAAGCGCAATAACGGTACAAGTTTCAACAAGGTGGCTCTTGCTTCCGGTGTGTATCTGGAACTGACTTCAGAGAAGAGTACTGGAACAGAGCTTAACGAGAAGGACTGGGGTTATGTGACCGGCGTCATTGAGCTGGACCTTATCAATGTGCAGACAGGTATTGGTGGTGGATTCGTATATGCGAAAAATGAGCATGGACGGCAAACTTATACACCGAAAAACCACGATACTCTGACTGAATTGAATGCAGATGCCATCACACGTAAGAACTATACCTATTCAACAACCGATCTTTATGAGTGGCAGACCTCTGGTAACTTCGTTCATGGAACACAGACCATTATCGACGACTGCTACAATATCAGTGGACGATATTCAGGTGATGGTGCTGTTCCTGCACACTATTGGTTCATCAAGGGTTCGGTATATGTCTATGACCGTTATATCTCAGCATATACAGGTTCACCAAACGCTTATAGCGAACGTATTAACATTCCGTTGACAATCACAGCATCTTCAAATGCACACATGAAGTTGCTCAACGTGATGCCAAACCGTTATGCTTATTTCTCACAACCTGATGTGCCTATCGAAGATGGAAAGAAGATTGTGATTAATGACGTGTCATACTACAAGAACGATCCTATCAGCTATTGGGATTGGTATCTCTTAAGCAAGGCTGAGCGTGCATTGTTCGTAGAAGATACCTATGTTACGATTGCTGCCTGCAAGGTGGGCGATACTGATTATCCAGAGGGTTCAGTGTTGTTGCCAGAAGATTATGAGACTCTTAAGGCATCTGCACCTAAGAAACGTCTGAACGGTACAGAGTCGCCTCTCGAACCTTCTGCCTACCATACTGAGCTGCAGAAGGATGTTGCATTCGATTATATTTTCCGCTCATCCAACAATGTAGGTCACGACACAGGTTATATGCTTACATACAGCATGAGTAACCCGAGACCATGGGATACATGGTACACCAAGGTGGAAAGCGCTAATCATGAACGATTGAGTCCAGAAGATTATAATAATGAAACAGGCTACGAAAGCGGACCTACATATCATCTGAAGGGAACCGAAGGCGGTATCCTTGGACAGCGTGGATATAATATCGACAATGTCATTTCCAAGGAAACCTACGACACTTATCAGTCTATGATTACAAGTCATAGCTCTGACGTTCCTGACGGTCAGGCAGAGTTCGAGCCTGCATATATTGTAACCGAACAGGTGGAATACAATGATGGCGGTGACGTTCACCACCTCAATGTAGGTACTGCAATTCCTGCTTCATTGGTTCCTACACTTCCTGCAGGTAGTGCTTCACCGGCATATATCTGTCTCGGAACCATCCAGCTCGAAGCTACAGAGTATATCTACGTCAATACAAAGATGACTGCCGAGCAAAAGGCTGAATACATTAGTATGTATCAAACCGAAAGCCCATTGCTGGCAGACGAGATTGACAACAGTATAGTTCCGGCTTATATCTGTACAACAGCAGGTTTGTATGGAGGAAACTACTATGAGGTAGGTAAGAACTATCGTGGTCTGGAGGTATGGTCATCTATGTCTAAGACCGACAGAGAGAGATTTGATTTCAACTACGACGCATTCGACCTGTTGATAGATCCGCTATATAGTAGGGATGAAGCAGGAAACGTTGTTTATGCTGAAGGACGTAAGTATCAGTATGACGGCGCCGACTTCACTACTGCAGCACAAGTCGAGGCAAACGGAGTAGGTTATTCACTTTCTCAGTATGTTGACTATTCAGCTACATATCAGGGAACAGAGACTCTGAACTATGGTGGTAAGACTATTACCAACGGCACAGAGGTTAGCCGCACTGTATTCGAGTCAATTCCTAACGAGAAGCGTTTCTATTCACCTATCAGCGTGCAAGCTGCAGGAAATGTGTATGTAGTCCATACAGCATTCGAAATTGGTAACTCTCCTTATGCAGCCGGAACTACTATTACAGCGAATGCTTATAATAGTCTGGGTACATCAGAACAGAGTAATATCAGCGTCCTCACCTTTACTTCAGAACAGGTTGGCAAGACATATTATTATTGTCGCGAAAGCTATGTTGTGGGTGAGCATGGTGAAGGTGTGGCTGTGACGAAGGCAGCTGTTGAAGGTAGCACAGGTTCTGCATCATATACCAACGGACAGACTGTACCACTTGGATTCGTGATTGAAGCATCCAATTACTCCAACCTTACCAACAAACAAATGAACTTCCTTATCCACGGTATTTCACCGAATGGAACAGGTACACTGTATGTGGCTCGCAATTCCGATATATTCGACCTCTCAAAGGAGAAGATCATAACTGTAATTTATGAATACAATTATGAGGAGAGTGACGCAACCGCAATGCACATTACTCCTATCAGCGAACGCCACGTGGTGAACTTCCACCTGCAGTTCAAGAGCGGTGTGCCTACAGTTGAGAATATCAAGTCTCCACGAATGGTTATTCCTGGTGACTATGTCGGTCTCCGTGAACCAAACGTTATCCCTGGTGCATACGAAGTAACCGGTGGTGGATGGAAGATATTCGAGAAGATCAGCGATGCAGAGAACCATACCAACGGTATTGACTATATACCAAGAGTTGATAAGCTTTATTGGTACAACGACGGCTACTATGTGGCTTACTACGCAAAGACATACCTCGGTGAAACTTATTCTAACCACGTGCCATTGAGAGTTGCCAACTATCATGACCTTGATGCCGTGATGAAGGATAAGGCACACCACATGTATGTGGATAATCCAGGTGTGAAGCGCGAGAGCAAGATTTATATTGACAACCGTACTTGTGAGTCCGATCCTACTAAGAGTGAACTTGACTTGCTTAAGGATTTCTTCGACCTGAGTGTACTCTCTACCACTCCGGAAGCAGGAACTGCACTTGAAGGTCATGCTAATCTTGATACTCATGTTCATTCCGCACGTAATCTCGAATTCATCCTCCGCAGTGATGTCAGTCCGAAAGCATACAGCGTGGATGGCGGCTCAGTTACTGGTTGGACACCTATCGGCTATGACAACTCTTTGGAAGATACCGGCAAGTGCTTCGAAGGAACGCTGCATGGTGACGGACATACCATTACCGGTCTTGACCACTCACTCTTCGGACACCTTTGCGGTGAGGTATATAACCTTGGTGTTACCGGTTCATACACTTCTGCCGGAATAGCTGATGAAGGAAGCGGTTATCTCGAGAACTGCTGGATTAACACTTCGGACAACACTGAGAAGAATAAGAAAGCTCTCTTTGAGAATCCTATCAATACGGCAAACCGTACAGTTCATCTGGTGAACTGCTATTATCCTCAGGAGAATCAGTATCTGTCGGGCAGCGGATCAATAGAGAAACCTCTCCACGCATTCCGAAACGGAGAAGTTACTTATGACCTGAACGGATTCTATCTGTTTAAGCGTTATTGCGACAACAACTCTTCTGTTAACACCAATCCGTATCAATACTATACCGTTGGTGCGAACAAGACGCTTACGCTCCATACTGGTTACTATGCGAATGCTACAGGCCCATATCTCTTCTACGACAATGCCGACAACTATTTGGGCAGCTATGTAGAGAGCCGCTTTGCAGATGGTGACTACCAGTATGCAGGGGGTGAAGTACCTAGTGATCTCGATGAGAGATATGATGAAGAGCATGAAGCTTATCATCCTATCTGGCCAGACGACTATTTCTTCTTCGGTCAGGCATTGAATTACAATCATGTCAACGGACGTACTCATCAGGATAATCCTACTGTAATCAACCGTAGTGGAAACTATCTCGTGACAACCGACGCAGGAAACCGTGTATTCCGTGCTCCGGCTTACTACCGTTCCGGAAATGCAGGTGTGGCATACTTCAATCCTTATGCTGTATTTGCCCAGACGATGTACGGCGACGAATCAATGATTGCATACAAGGATATGACTGCCATTGACTTCACAGGAGGAAATGGAGACTTGGCAGCAGGCTATAAGATGGGTAATGTGGCTGCATCAGGCAAATTGCCGGCACGCTTCTATCCACCATTGCTTGATGACGGCGGACTCTCAGCCTTCGTTAATGTTGATCTGACGAAGAACCTGCTTGTCTATACTGGTGTTCCAGGCGGCACAGGAACAGGACAGACTCCAAACGCTTCGCAGAAGACTGCCAATGTGGTTAGCGCATATCTCGCCGATGGCACATATACTGAGACGAATACCACTTATCGAACAGTTGACTTTATGGACCCATCCCACATCCGTGGTCACTGGGTACAGCAGTCGGGTGGTGTATATACAGCAGTTAGAGACCACTTCCTCGTAGACCTTCAGGACTTCAATGCTCCTATCGCATATAATTTCGGCAGTGGCAACCGCATGTGGTATCAGCGTTATCCTGATCACTTCGTCAATATGAACTCTGGTTGGGAAAGTGTCAGCCTGCCGTTCGAAGTTGAATTGGTAACTACGGATAAGAAGGGTGAACTGACTCACTTCTATAAGAACAGCACGAAGGGACACGAGTACTGGCTCCGTGAATTCAAGGGTAATGTTCAGCAGAAGATGGAAAACAACCAACCTGTTGATGGAGTCTTTACTGCCGACTTCGACCCTCTGGCTCCAAGTAACCATACGAAGAATTACACTAATACATTCCTCTACGATTACTATTATAGCCAGTATGAATTCCTTGACAGAAATACAGACGAATTCAAGAAGATCTATTATAGTACGGATTATCTTGCTGCCCGTTATCCGGTAGACAACTATCCTTACTACGATGCAGGCAAACCGTATATCGTGGGCTTCCCAGGAAAGACCTTCTTCGAGTTTGACCTGAGCGGAACGTGGACTCCTGACAATCTTGTCAACTTCCCAATCACCATTGCCAGCCCAGGTAAGCAGTATATTACCTTCGCTTCAGTGGAAGGAACTTCTATCGGTGTCAGCGACAACGAGATGGAAGGCGTTTCTTCTGGCGGATATACATTCGTTCCTACATATCTGAACAATCCGGAGGCAGCGAGTGTGAGTGTCTTTGCCCTCGACAACGATGGTGGCAGTTTCGAGAATACAACTGCCGGTGCAGCTTCGTTAACTGCTTTCAGACCATACATTAAGGCTCCGTCTTCAACTAAGGCACGTAAGATTATCCTTAATAAGTCAAGCGGTGAGATAGATCTCGAACCTACAGGCGAGGACATCGATGACGGTTCACTCATTGTTTACTCTGAGAATGACAAGATAGTGGTTAAGTCTACGCTTCGCAGGACAATGCCTATACGCATTTACACTGCCGACGGAGCACGCGTTGCCACATTCAAGATACATACCGACGAAACATTCGAAGTTCCTGTATCTGCAAAGGGAGTTTATCTCGTTAACAACAAGAAATTGATTATTCATTAAATATAAAAATGAAACAACTTCACTATACTTCCAAGACTCTGTTTATTCTGTCCCTGATGCTGACATTTGGACTCACTCAAGTGTGGGGCCAAACCAACATCACTTCGTTGAGCCAGATTACTGATGCTGACGGTCATTATATCATTACTCAGGATATAAGTGGTGGCACTCCAGGTGTTACTACTTTCAATGGTACACTTGAGGCAAATTTCGATCCTGATACTCATATGCCATATAAGATTACAGGTCTTGGTGCTCCTCTCTTTACCACACTAACCGGTACGGTAAAGAATCTTGTGCTGGAGGATGTGAATATATCCAGTGGTGATAATGTGGGTGCGATAGCTGGTACAGCCAATGGCTCAGCAAGAGTCTATAATGTCGGAATCCTTAGCGGTTCTGTAGGTGGTACAGGTTATACAGGTGGACTCATCGGACTCCTCGATGGTACAGCTCGTGTCATTAACTGCTACAGCTATGCTAATATTACAGCTGGCAGTGAAAAAGCAGGTATTGTAGGATATAACAGAGTGACTTCAACACAATCTTCTTTGACCACTATGGTGATGAACTGTATGTTCTATGGTGATATTTCTTCAGGCGGAACAATATCACCAATTTATGGTGGTGTGGAGATCAATAATGTTGCAGGTGGCATGAACAATTATAACTACTATCGTTATGAGTCACCTTATAGTAAAAATAAACTAATTACGAAATACAATAGGGCGTTGGCAATGGAAGAGAAGTTCATCAATCGATTTGAACGCTATCGTCTGTTGCTCAACAGTAATAACAAACTGGCCGCCAAATATGCTTCTACTGCAACTACTACTGTCAATCCAAATGATATGGCAAAATGGGTACTTGAAACGGCTGACAGAACCATCAATGAACCTAATCCATATCCTATTTTAAAAGCTCAAGGCTACTATCCATCTATTATCAACCCCGATATAAAAAATGCTCCTGACAGTGCTACCGTTGGAAGAAACAAGGGTGGAAAACTTAATAAGACGCTTACTGTAACTATCAGCACAAGTAAAACCGATGGAGGTCAGAGTTGGCCGGATGGTGCCGACATCACAACCACCTCCTTGACACTTCAGCGTACCGACAAGGACTTTGACCACTTCAATTTTAACTACGATAAGGTGCAGCTACCTTATTATAATGACGTGGGAACTGGCAACTATACAGGAAGTCGTGTAGTTACGGGATGGAAGATAACTAGTATCACAGGTGGCACATCAGGTACTTATAATGAGGCTGACGAATGGGGCGGTTATAACTTTGCCGACCGTAAATGTACCAATAAGGACTTATATGGTACTAATGGTAGTTATCGTGTGTTCTCGCAGGGCGCATATTGGGATGTCCCAGAGGGTGTAACGGCTATCACTATTGAGCCTTATTGGGCAATAGCCAACTATGTGTCTGATGATACGTATGACGTTGTGTATAACAATAGTTATGGGAAACAGAGTTTTTCTCTGTTTGGAACACAATATAACAACAATACGAATATAGATATATACAATGACGGGAATAATAATCAAAAAGTCTATACCACCATAAGTAATGCTCTTACTGGTTTTGATAACTCGAGCAAAACCGTGTATGACCAGGCTGTGGTGCTTGTTGGCAACGTTCATCAGGCGGATAATCCAACGTTTTCTGATATTCCATATACTTTGATGTCTATAGACTTGAACCATGACAACGAACCCGACTATAGCTATATATTCGGTCATAATGATCGCCAAAAAATTTCTCCTATCCGTTATGATTTCTTGAATATCGTGGGTATAGCGGAGGCACAAATACCTAAAAATGCATCGACTTTTCGTAATGTGTCAATATTCAAAATAAAAGGATGGTTTGAGATAACCAATACATGTTTGGTCCATTTTGAACAGTTTGAGTATGATAATGGTGACAAATCGGCAGCTCCATTGATACTTCTTGGTGGGTCGTATAAGCAGTTTGTTTCTACGAAAGTCAGCAAGCCAACAGCGACAAAGTATATACATGTGGGAGGTAATGCTTGGTATGCTAAGTTTGGCAATGGCACTCATAGTGATGGTACCCAATCAACAAAACATATTCCGATTTCCGTTACTGGAGGTGACTATGACGAATTCTACCTTTCTGGAACATATCAGCCTACTGTGGTTGCGAACCAAAATGACCCAGCCGAGTGCTACGTGAGCGGAGGACGTTTTGGCGAGATGGCAGGTGCATCGCTGGAGCAGATAGACGGAAACGTACGTTGGCAGATAGACTGGGCTGACATAACCAACTTCTTTGGTGGCGGAATAAATGCCAATAAGCCTATAACGGGAAGCATACAAACGGACATCACGAACAGTCATGTTACATTGTTCTGCGGAGGACCGAAGTTTGGTGATATGAGTGCGGGAAAAACTGTTATCACCAATGCTAACAACTGTACGTTTGGCACATACTGCGGAGCTGGCTATGGTGGTACCTCTTTGAATAGGGTGAAGTACTATGATATAGCGAATTGGAACCCAAAAGACAAACAGGGTGATTATGCCAATGATCGCGGAAAATATTTCGACGGTGCAACAACGAAGTCTCCAGGAAACAATGGCCAGTATGGTAAAAAGGGCAAGGGCGTGGCTACTGACTTCGACTATGACTTCTTCTATTGGTCATCCGGTAAAACGGGTGGACGTTTCTATGTTAAGTTTGCTTCATTCTCACTTGCCACTACGAACGGCGTGACTTCAAACCTAAACGGATGTAATATAACGGGCAACTTCTACGGTGGTGGCTATCTTGGCAAGGTAAATGGAACAGCCACTTCCACACTTTATAGTTGTAAGGTGGAAGGTAGTGTATATGGAGGAGGTTATTCAGCATCGCTTCCCCCGGTCTATGTGCGAAACACACCGGCGTTCACTCAGGATCCTGGCATCAATAACAACATAGGCATGTTTGATATGGGTGAGATTAATACCCTTGAGACCTATACGTGGAAACAAGTTGATAAAAGTGTGCTGAAAAACGGAGAGTCTGGAATGGAAAGTTCGGGATTAGGGAACTTTGTATATACAGATGAAGACCTTACTTCCCTCGGTTATGTAGGAAAAACAGTTCTGAATATTAAAGGTTCAACAACTGTTGGTGGCAGTGTGTATGGCGGTGGTGAAGAGTCTAATGTAGATGGAAATACCGAGGTGATTGTTAAAGGAGGTGGTACCATCGGTACAACTGGTCTTGGTGGAGCATTGTATGGCAATGTCTATGGAGGAGGAAAGGGAAAAGTCACCGACGTGAAATCTGGATTGGTAAAGGGTAATACAAATGTGACTATCCAAGATACTATTGTTGGCGGAAATACTATCTCACCGAAGATTTTGCATAATGTATATGGTGGTGGTGCATACGGTTCTGTCGGAACTTATGTGTATGACAATGCCGGTAATATAACATCATATACGTCTGGTGGTTCAGCTTTAGTTACTATTACTGGTGGTATCATTGGCACCAATGGAGCTGAAAATGGAATGGTCTTCGGCTCGTCTCGTGGTGACGTAGGTGCTCCTGGAGAAATTCACGACCGATTGGCATGGGTTCATGATGCTCATGTGGTGATTGGTACAGAGGGACAGGGAACTACGTTGACATCTCCACTGATAAAAGGCTCTGTCTATGGTAGTGGAGAGAATGGCCACACTTACGAAAATACATTGGTAGATATCCATAGTGGAACTATAGGTATAACGAGTGGTTCTCCAATTTCATCAGGTGGTGTAGAATACACTGGTGCAAATTATCCTTATCGTGGAAATGTGTATGGCGGTGGTTGCGGTACTGATAAATATGATTCAGACAATGACGGCATATTTGACAGCTACAATCCATTGGCTGGTATTGTATTAGGTAATGCATCCGTAAACGTCACAGGAGGTCTTGTGGCACATAACCTCTATGGTGCCGGTGCTATGGGTTCGGTGGGAACAATGACAAAGGACAATACCGGTGCAATTACTATAACTAATGGTGGTGTTACTTCTATTTCTATTAGTGGTGGAACTATTGGTGTTGATGGTATCCGCAACGGAAGTGTGTTCGGCGCAGCCCGAGGTGATTCCATTTCTACGCAAACCGATGCCGCTTTGGCGAAAACGACGAATGTAACCATAAGTGACGCTGCAGTTGTCAAGGGAAATGTGTATGGCGGCGGTGAAGCAGGTGACGTGGGCACATATACTACGAATGTAGATGGCTCTAATACATATATTGGAGGTAGCGGCGTATGCAATGTTACTATTACAGGTGGTACTATTGGTGCTGAAGGCAACGGATTTGGAAATGTGTTCGGTGCCGGCAAGGGTGCGTCTAACACCTTCGAGTGTAGAAAAGCCATGGTTAACACAACTATTGTCAACATCAGTGACGGAACAGTTTACGGCTCTGTGTTTGGAGGTGGGGAGATTGCACGTGTGGAAGGAAATACAGCAGTTACTTTAGGTGTTGAAGGGGCATCCGGAGGAGGATATGCACCTGATATCAAAGGTGATGTATATGGTGCAGGCGCTGGTTTAAGTACACATGGATACTCGGCACTGGTGCGTGGCAATCCTGTTGTTTCTGTTCAGGGCTTAACCAAGGTAGGAGGCAGCGTGTATGGTGGTGGTGATATTGCATCTGTGGGCAAACACAGTCTTGTCACTTTGGCTAACAAGGAAGAACATCCAAACCTGGAGGTTGGAATGCCGTTCACTCTGGCTAATACAAATTTGGGTATATGTACAGTCACCGTCAAGGACAATGCCGAGATTTTAGGCAGTGTCTTTGGAGCAGGTAAGGGCGTTGACCCAGGAGCAATAACCAATCCTGGACGTATGAAGCCTGACAACTCAATGGAGTATTACAATAACAATGGTGAACCTGGCAGTTATGGTGAGGGTTATGAAAATGCATTACTTATTTATGTTCAGACCCTGGCTCTTGCCACTGATACCCATCTTACCGTCAACGGAAATGCCAAAGTCAAAGGCTCTGTCTATGGCGGTAGTGAAAGTGGTTTTGTGCAGTTTAATTCTTATGTGAATATCCAAGGCAGTTGCCAGATTGGTACAACCGATGCAGGCGGTAACGTATTCGGTGGTGGACTTGGACTTCAGGACAATGCAGCTGCCGGACGTGTAAGCGGTAATACATCACTTAATATTGGTGGTGGCACCATGTATGGTTCTGTGTATGGCGGTGGTGCTTATGGCTATGTGGGTACATATACCGTTTCTGCAGACGGCAGGGATTTTACATGGCATACTCTGCATGATGCTAAAACCGGAATTTGCGACGTAAATATCACAGGTGGTACGATCGGTTCTGAAGGTGTTACTGGTAAGGGTAATGTGTTTGGAGCAAGTAAGGGTCTTGCTAACTCATACCAGTGCGAGAAAGCCATGGTGGACAGCACGAATGTCAACATCAGCAACGGAACTGTTTACGGTTCTGTGTATGGTGGTGGAGAGATTGCCCGTGTGGAAGGAAATACAGAGGTTACCATTGGAGTTGCTGGAGCAACCGGTGAAGGAGTGGCACCTGATATCAGATGTAGCGTGTTCGGAGCAGGTGCAGGTGTGGAGACTCATGGTTATTCTGCTTTGGTTCGTGGTAACACAGCTGTCTTGATTCAGGGTAGGACTAAGATTGGACAAAACGTGTATGGCGGTGGTGAGATTGCTTCTGTCGGGAAATACAAAGTTGCCAATGCCGATACTCTTGCCAAATATCCTGAATTGGTTGCTGCCGGTATAAAGATTGGTATGCCGTATGCTTTGACAAACGATGGCTTAGGTATATGTAGAGTCACTGTTAAGGACGTTGCAAAAATAGGTCCTGATAACATCGGACATGTCTTTGGCGCCGGCAAGGGAATTGTCCCTCATTATGACGGTACGAACAAACGTATGACCTTTAATAATAACAACGAAAGTGTCTGGGAAACATTCGCAAGCGAAGAAGACTATATGAAGTTTGTCGAGACCATGGCGTTAGTGACAAAGACCTTTGTTGACATCGATGGAAGTGCCTTTGTCAAAGGCTCTGTCTATGGCGGTAGTGAGAGTGGTTTCGTACAGGATAATACTCAAGTGACAATTCAAGGCAGCAGCTGCCAGATAGGTACTGCTGACACTGGTGGTAATGTCTATGGTGGTGGACTTGGTATTGAAGGAAATGCTGTTGCTGGTCGAGTGTTAGGTAACACAACTCTGTATATTATTAATGGTACGATGTATGGTTCTGTCTATGGTGGCGGCGAGGCCGGTATTGTTTGGAAGGACACATACGTTAATCTGACAGGTGGTACGGTCATTCATGATGCCTATGGCGGTGGACTTGCTGCTGATGTTGAGGGTAATACTAACGTATCTCTTAACGAGAATGTTGCCGATGACGCTTGTGGCTGTGTAGTAAGTCGTATCTTCGGATGTAATAACGTCAGCGGAACTCCAAAGGGAACAGTAACCGTTCATGTATTTAAGACTCAGAAGGCTGGTGCTACACGCATCACCAATCCTGTTAACGGTCCTGCTACAGCAAAGGTCTTAGGCGAATACGATGTTGCTGCAGTCTATGGCGGTGGTAACTTGGCTGCCTATGAACCAACAAACGCATTCCTTGACTATGCTACAAACAAGGCTTTGGTTGACGCTGCCTATACTCATGTGATTATTGACGGTTGCGACCGAACAAGTATTGCACAGGTTTATGGCGGAGGTAATGCCGCATCGACTCCAGGCACATTTGTTGAAATTAACGGTACTTTTGAGATCGGCGAGGTCTTTGGTGGAGGAAATGGTAAGGATTCTATTGTCGTTAGTGGAGTCCTGAAGGAAAATCCTGGTGCCAATATCGGATATAAGGACTATTCCGCTGTTGAAGACAGCTATGACACTAAGGATAAACGTGCCGAAGATCCTTTCAAATCCTATATTTATGGCTCAGGTCAGGTAAAGGTAGTTGTGCATGGAGGTCTGATACATGCGGTTTATGGCGGTTCTAACACAAAGGGTAATTTACGACAGACCGCTATGGTTATACTTAGTGAAAAGGATGAAGCTGATGATGATTACTGCTGTTTCAACGTTGGTGAAGCTTACGGTGGAGGAAAGAGTGCGGACATGGATGCAGAGACTGTAATGACGATGGATTGTATTCCTGGTTTGGATATTGTCTATGGAGGTGCTGAGAATGCCGACGTCGTAGGTGGTGCTACTCTGAATATCACTAATGGTCGATATGGTCAGGTGTTTGGCGGAAACAATAGAGGCGGACGTATTGGCGGTTCCATCGTCGTGAATATCGAGGAAACCGGATGCCGTCCTATTATCATCGGTGAGTTGTTTGGTGGCGGTAACCGAGCTGCGTACTCAATATACGGCTATACCGAGAAGAAAGACGGTAATGGTGATTTGATTCTTGACGTTGATGGTAAGATACAGTGGCTGCCTCTGAAGTCAACCGACGCTGGAGCGTTGAGCTCACCTTATGATTCTCCACATGTTAATGTCAAGTCGTTCACCAGCATCGGAGACATCTATGGCGGTGGTTATGGTGAAACTGCGGTAATGATTGGTAGTCCTGTTGTGAACATCAATGAGGTTGTTGGTGGAAAGACCAACCACTCTCAGGCAAATATCGCTACAGAAGGTACCATCACCATTTCCGAGGAACTGACTCCAGGTGTTGTTACAACCCGTGAACTTAAGTATCCGCCACATACGCAAGGTGCGATCGGTTCCATCAATAACGTATTTGGTGGTGGAAATGAGGCAGAGGTTGTAGGTGACACCTATGTGAATATCGGAACAGAGGAAAAGATACAATATGTTACAGGTGCCGACACGGAAACCAAGATTACGGTCAAGGGTGTTAATATCCTTGGTAATGTGTATGGTGGAGGAAATAAGGCAAATGTCACAGGCCAGACTAATGTCACTATAGGCAAATCTGAATAACCACAGCCGATGAAGACTGCGATTATAGGTGGAGGTGCTGCAGGTTTCTTCTGTGCCATCAATCTGAAGGAGATGTGTCCGCAGTTGCAGGTATGTATCTTCGAGCGAAGCCAGCGCGTACTGCAGAAAGTGAAAGTGAGTGGTGGCGGACGCTGCAACTGCACAAACTCCTTTGCCTCCGTTACTGATTTGAAACAGGTCTATCCGCGTGGGCATAGACTCATGAAACGCTTGATGCATGAGTTCAGCCATGTGGATGCTTATCAGTGGTTTGAAAGCAGGGGGGTGAAACTCGTCACCCAAGAGGACGAATGTGTATTCCCTGCAAGTCAGGACAGCCAGACCATCATCAGTCTTTTCTTAAACGAAGCACAGCGTCTTGGCATTGAAGTCAAGACCAACAGTGCTGTGTCATCGCTTGCGGAACTGCAGGATTTTGACTTCGTCGTTGTTACAACTGGCGGAAGTTCTCGCCGTGAGGGTTTGCAGTGGCTTGCAGACCTCGGTCACGAGATAGAGAATCCCTGTCCGTCTTTGTTTACTTTCAACATCGTCGATGCGCTACTCCGTAGTCTTATGGGAACAGTGCAAAATGTCAATGTGCGACTTTCGGGAACGAAATTTGAAGCATCAGGACCTCTGCTCGTCACTCATTGGGGACTGAGCGGACCTGCAGTCTTGCGTCTGTCATCCTATGCTGCGCGTCATCTTGCCGATAGTCAGTACAAAGCGCAGCTGACGGTTAATTGGACTATGAAGAACGAGGAACAGGTGCGCAGCGAACTTCAGGTTTTCGCAAATAGTAATTTCAACAAACAAGTTGCGACTATTCCACTTTTCTCCCTTTCTTCCCGCTTGTGGGAATACCTGCTTCGCAAGGTGAATCTTGACTCCCTGCGTTGGCTGGATGTTACAGGCAAACTGCAGAACAGACTTATTAATGTGTTGACAAATGATGTTTATGATATTAGTGGGCGTGGAGTCAACAAGGATGAGTTTGTTACCTGTGGTGGAGTTTTACTGAAGTCTGTCAATCCAAACACTTTGGAAAGCCGCGTGTTTCCGCAGTCTCAAGGACTTACTTCTCCACGACTATTCTTTGCCGGAGAGGTACTTGACATTGACGGCGTAACTGGCGGCTTTAACTTCCAGGCTGCCTGGACTACTGCTTATACTGTGGCTAAGGCAATCAGCCAGATTTAAACCTTAAGGACGTTTTAGCGTCATATCGATATAACGTTATATAGTTATTACGTCATATCGTCATAACGACATCCAGAATTAATTCGCTTATGAAAAAGCTTTTCCTTTCCCTGTTGATGGCATTCGTGATGCCTTCTTTTACTATGTTGGCTCAGCAGAGTCCTGTTTCTTTTGGCGAAAGTAGTCGGCTTAATGAAGGTTGGCTGTTCCAACTTGCAGATGACTCTGCCGCAGTGAATACCGATTACAACGACAGCCGCTGGCAACGTGTTCACATTCCTCATGACTGGAGTGTTTCGCTACCTATGTCGCCTGACCGCGGTTCGTGTCAGGGTTATCTTCCTGGTGGAATAGGGTTGTATCGTTGCCATTTCTCTCCCGACAGTCTTGCTTTGGCAACAGGAAAAAGAATCTATATCTATTTTGAAGGTGTCTATAACCGTTCTACAGTTTATCTGAACGGAGTGAAGCTGGGTTATCGTCCCAGCGGATTTGCCTCGTTCCTCTATGAACTGACTCCTCATCTCAACCGCTCAGGCGACAATGTGCTGGCAGTCCGTGTGGATCACTCTCGTCAGAACGATTCCCGATGGTACACAGGCAGCGGCATCAATCGCAATGTGTGGATTATCAGTGCACCCGAAGTCCATCTGGCTCAGTGGGGTAGTGCATGGAGAGTCAAGAAACTTTCTGGCAGCAATGCCACTGTTGAGGTGGATGTGCAGGCCACAGCTGGAGGTGCTGACTATGCAGCAATCGTTGAGATTTACGATGCGTCAGGAAAAGTTGTCGGAACGGCTAAGGTGAAGATTCCTTCTGAGCAGCGACAGACTGCAACTGTACAGATTAAGAATACACAGTTGTGGACACTCGCCAATCCCTACCTTTATAAAATTGTTACCCGTTTGCAGAAAGACGGTAACGACATCGACCGTTCGGTTGTTTCTCTTGGCATCCGTACTCTGACCTTCTCACCCGACCGTGGTTTTGCGCTCAACGGCAAATGGATGAAGGTTAAGGGTGTTTGCTTGCACGATGATGCAGGCGTGCTGGGTACAGCTGTTCCTGCTGCTGTGTGGCGTACCCGTCTGCAGACCCTGAAATCTTTAGGCGTAAATGCCATTCGCATGAGTCATAATCCACATGCACCTATGGTTTATGAGTTGTGTGACTCTCTCGGACTCCTTGTTATGGATGAGGCCAGCGACGAATGGGAATTTCCCAAACGCAAGTGGTTGAAGGGATGGAATCAGGGAACGCCTGGTTTTGAAGGAACGTTCGACTATTTCGAGGAATGGATTGACCGTGACGTAGCTGATATGGTTCGTCGTGATCGCTGCCATCCTTCAATCTTCATGTGGAGCATAGGCAATGAGGTGGATTATCCAAACGACCCATACAGCCATCCTGTGCTCAATGGCGACAAGAGTATGACGCAGCCCATCTATGGCGGATTCAAGTCAGATGCTCCTCGTGCAGAACGAATCGGAGAGATTGCCAAGCGTTTGTCCAAAATCGTACGTGGCATCGACTCCTCCCGTGCTGTTACCGGAGCCTTGGCTGGTGTGGTGATGTCGAACGAGACCGCTTATCCTGAAGCAGTCGATGTGGTTGGATATAACTACACCGAAAGCCGTTACGGAGAAGACCATGCTAAATATCCCAAACGTGTGATTTACGGAAGCGAGAACCGTCACGATTTGGCTGCATGGCGTGCCGTAACTGACAATGAACATATCTTCGGTCAGTTCCTGTGGACAGGTATTGACTATCTTGGAGAAAGCGGACCGTGGCCGGCACGAGGTAGTGAAGCCGGTCTGCTTGACCTCGCCGGTCAGATTAAACCGAACGGTTATTACCGTGCGTCGCTCTGGAGTGAGACTCCGATGTGCTATATCGGAACCTATCCACAGATGCAGCAGCGCGGACGTCGCAATAACGCTGGCGGCTACGTGAGTCAGTATGCTCCTGCGGTTTGGAACTACGAGATAGGTCAGCGTGTACGTGTGGTGTGCTACACCAATGCACAGTCGGCACACCTACTTCTTAACGGTTCTCCAATCGGAGGGGACCCACAGCGTGATGAGGCTACCAACATACTTTATTGGGATGTGGAATACGCTCCGGGAACACTTCGTTGCGAGGTTGACGGTGCTTCGGCAGAGATAGCCACAACCGGACGCCCTTACGCACTTCGTGTCACTGCCGACAAGAAACAGCTTGCTGGCAATGGTGATGTGGTGCAGATTCTTGTCGAGGTTGTTGATGAAGATGGTAAAGTCGTGACTCTTGCCGACAACGAGATTTCCTGCCGTGTACAGGGCAATGCCCGTCTGCTTGGCATGGAGAACGGCGATATCCGTGATACTCGTGACAAGAACCAGCCTCGCTGCCGTGTGAAGAACGGTCGTCTTGTAGCCTACATAGCTAAAGGCGCTATGATGCGTAATGCCCGTAATAACGGAACAGTTCCCGCTTGGGACACTGATGTCCGCACGGGAACTATTCGAATCTATTTCTCCTCACCACTTCTTCAGGGTCAGGAAATTTCACTTTAGCATGGTCTCTTCTTCGGAAGTTTGAAGACTTGCTGTACTTCGCGCATAGCTTCGTCGGTCATGCCGTCAGGAGTGAAGCCCATGTTCTTTGCACACATATAGATATTAGCAGACTTGTTGAGCACATCAACCTGGTCGAAGGCATCCATGATGTCTGTTCCTACAGCACATACTCCGTGCTTCTCCCATAGCACTACATCGTAGTCCTTGATTTTTTCCAGTGTAGCTTTTGCCAATTTCACGCTGCCTGGCAGTTCGTACTGCACGATTCCCAATCCTAATGGTGCAAACGCCAAAGTTTCTGGAATCATAGACCAGAGAAGATGAGTCATAACATCCTTTCTCAACATTCCTCTGTTATGGCTCATTGCAATCAGTTCGATAGGGTGGGTGTGGAGCGAAGCCTTATAGCAGCTTCCCGAACCTATGAGGTAGTCATGCATGGACAGGTGTGAAGGCAGTTCCGATGTTGGCATCACAGGCTCATCTGCAATGATGACGTAGCTTTTGCAGTCGTCGAGAATGCGGATGATACTACCGTTCTGCATAGGCCAGCGTGCGAGGTCGCGCATACGTTTGCCTGTGCCTTTGCAGTAGAAATAACAGCCTTTGAGATAGGGCAGTGTTGTGCCAATCTGGAAGACTTCACTAATAGCAGGCATATTGCGGATTTCGTCGTCCGCATACTCAGTGATATTCACGGTGATATTACCACCGTTGCGCTCAGCCCATCCCTTCTGCCAGAGATAACCGGCTACTTCCGCCACTTTATCAATTTCTGCCTGCAATCCAGGTCTGTTTTCAAGAATACTTTTCATTTTATTTAGTTTTTTAGTTTTTGAGTTTTTAAGTTCTTCTAGGAGTGCCTAGGTCTGCCTAGGTTCTCCTAGGTTTTCCTAGGCTCTCCTAGGTTCTCCTAGGTTTTCCTAGGCTTTTCTAGGCTTTCCTAGGCTCTCCTAGGCTTTTCTAGGTTTTCCTATCACTTCACTTACTCCCTCCCTGACGGGAGGGTCTTCTACCCATATCTTTCCTTTGTAATCTGTTCCAGCGATTTGCCGCGGGTGTTGGGGGCACCGATGAAACCGACGACGAGAGAGATAACGAGGAGACCAATCATGCAGTAGGCTGCGATGGTGAAGCCTTCGCCGTTCTCTCCGTAGATAAGCGTGAAGATCAGTCCCCACAGCGCTGAGAGACCACGGACGATGAAAAACATCAGTCCCTGTGCACCGGCACGGAATTTCGCAGGGAAAAGCTCACTGCCCCAAAGTGCATAGAATATCTGTACGCTGCTGCCGTTGTTGATACCCCACAGGATGGTGAACACCCAAATGCCGGCAATGCTGGTAATACTTCCGCCAATGACGAGAATCCATGCTGTCAGTGCAGCTGCCAGACCGAAGACGTAGAACACACGGTGTGCAACCTTGTCAACTAAGAACGAGATGATGAGGGTGGTAACTACAACGAATACCCAGCTTATGCAACTAAGCATATTTGCGGTTTCGTTGCTGAGCCCGCCTGCAGTCTCATATACATGAGGCATGAAGAATCCCATAACTGAGGCAACGAGGTTCCAAGTCAAATAGATTGTTGCAAGGAATACCACAGCCTTGACTGCAATGCGGTTGGTGAACAGCATCTTGATGTTTTCAACCATACCGCTATTGCCTTTCTGTTTGTTGGCTTCGAACTCAGCGCTTTCCTGCAACTGACGTTGGAGGTTCCAGGCAATGAAGGCAACAACGAAGAGGGTGAAGAACACTACTCTCGATGAGAATACCTCAACCGCAGCCTGGGAAGCATCGGCACCGATGATGGCATGAGCCAGCGATTCTACAGGACCGTAGCAGTAGCCGCCTGGTGCAAAGAGCATACCGAAGAAGAGGATGAGCATAGGTCCGATGCCCCACGACATCTGTGAGATGCAGATGTTGCGGCCGCGGTTGTGAACCTCACTGCTTTCAGAGATATATGTCCACGATGCAGGAACTCCCACTCCTACTGAAATACCTGTGACGAGGAATCCGCAAAGGAGCATGGGATAGCTAATGGACAGCATGATGATGAGCACACCAAGCATATACACCAACAGATTGTATGTGAAGATGAACTTACGTCCGAACTTATCTGCGAGGAAGCCACCGATGATTGCTCCGATAGCTGCACCCAGCGCATTAGCACTTAGTGCATTGAGCCAACCCAGATGCATCTCCGACAGCCCCAGATAATTCTGCCACAAGGTAATTCCGCTTGAACCTGCTACGATTGCTCCCGCATCAAGGTAATTATTCAGAGAGACCGCAAGGGTACTCTTCAAAGAAGAAGACCCTCCCCCTTGCCCCTCCCTGTGAGGGCGGGGAGTAGATTGATTATTAGAATTTGTTTGCTTATTCATATAAATAATCTTCTATTTGTTTTAAAACCTCTTCGGTATTATACATAACTTCTTCATTTGAAAAACGAAGAAAGTGAAAACCCATTTGTTCCAAATTTTTTTGTCGAATAGCATCATCTTCTTCTTGTTGGCGTTCCGCATGGTAGCCACCATCGATCTCGATAATAAGACCGTCATGCCGTGATGCAAAATCCACAATGTAATCGCCGACGATGTGTTGACGTAGGAATTCTACGCCTAGTTCTCCACCCCTAAGATGTTTCCACAAAACCTGTTCAGCTAATGTTGCATTTTTTCTGTTTTTACGAGCATAGGCACGCAGAATGTCATACCTGTCGGGTGATGCAGTTTTATATGTAGCAACTCTGTTCATTAGCAATGTTTTCTTTTTGTTTTGAAAAGGTAACTACTCCCCTCCTTACAAGGGAGGGGTAAGGGGGTGGGTCTTCCCTTTGAGGGTCGGGGTGGGTCTTCAGGTGGGTCTTTTATCTACAAACGACGTCACACTCAATATTCAGGATCTTTGCTACTTTCAGTATGGTGTCGATGTGGTGACCTACGGCAGCAGCCATGTGGTGTGTAGGACCGGCTTCGCTCCATTTGTTCACAAATTCGCGACAAGGAAGCGAGAACTTGGTGCGCATGTTGGTATCACCGAAGGTGAAGATAGGGCCTTCTTCGTTGACTCCCTCTGCTGCAACAAACTTGAACACTCCGTTCTTGTCCTGAGTGATAGCGAGATAAGTCACAGGACCTGTTGGAGGATAGAACTGGGTTAGGTAACCACCACCGGTCTTTCCGTGGAATACAGGCACAATCTTCATCGTTGGTTTCTTTGCCTGAGAGATGTCGAAGTCGCCAGAACCGCTATGACCGATGATGCAGATATCCTTCGGAAAGTCTATGCTGTACATCTCAGCCAATGTGCCTGTGCCGGAAATGGTTTTCAGAATCGACATTGCCATAGCTACCTTCATGTCGCCTTCCACTGCGCAAGCGGTGTGTTGCTTGATCAGCATGGAGAACGCGGGAATAAGCATTGAATCGAGCTTGCCGGCAACGCCTTGGGCAAAACCTGCATAGTGTGAGGCAATCATTCCCAACTTCTCATCCTTTACCCATTGCTCGAAAGCTACAACGTACTTTGCCATATCCCAAACTTTCTCAATGGTTCCTCCGCCTTCAATGTCAAATGTGGCGAGGATATCTTCTGCCTTAGCCTTGATAGCAGCTTCATCGGTGATATTATCTGCGATAGCCCACATCTGTTCCCAGTCAAATTGCTTGGTATATACAAACATACGGTGATAGAGGTTTGTCTCATCGATATAGAGGTCCATCATGCCTGGGTAAGGACGTCCAATCTGAGCTATGTTGGTGTCGCGGAAACGGCGGCGAACCTGTGCAGCACGGCACCAATCCTCAATTTCTGCTTGAACTTCAGGATCACCACCTTCAACTACGCCTGTAATTACTGCTGAACGTTTGCCTGCACGGTTCAGGTCGGCAACCATCTCACCTATAGCTCCGCAGGCATAGAGTTCACCGAGCCAGGTAGGGATATCTGTCTTGTCGTATTCTGGAGCCAGTTTCTTCTGAACGTTCACGATGACTACAGGTACATCCAAGTCGCGAACTGCTGGCAACATATTATATGATGTGCAGTAAGTCAGCATCTGAAGGATAACAAGGTCTACGTCGGCTGAGCGGAACTTATCGCCGGCAGCCATAGACTGTTCCTTGGTCGTGACCATTCCTCCGTCAATTATTTCTATTGTTTCTGGCAGCGTCTTCTTAAATGTCGCATACTGAGCCTCGAACTCGGGAACGAGTTGAGGAAACTGTGGTAGGTAAGCTTGCAAAGCAATGCTGAACACACCCACTCTCGCTTTGGTTTCTACTAATGGTTTACTCATTGTTGTATTTTTTTTTAGTTCTTGGGGTTTTCTGGATTTTTCTAGGCTTTTCTAGGCTTTTCTAGGCTTTTCTTAGGTTTTTCTAGGTTCTTCTAGGTTCTCCTAGGCTTTCCTAGGCTTTCCTAGGCTTTTCTAGGATTGCCTAGGACCGCCTAGGATTTCCTAGGTCTGCCTAGGTCTGCCTAGGCCTGCCTAGGATAGCCTAGGATTTCCTAGCTTTTCCTATTTCTCCTTAGGGCAGCTTAGCCTCTATTTCTTTTATTCTCTCTCTTAAAGCTTGAATTTCGGCTTTGAGTTGTCTGTTTTCTGTTTCTAAATCTGCCATGTGGGAGTCTTGAGCTTTCCGGTATCCTGTTCGAGCAGCGCGCATACGCTCTTTAATGCCTCCCTCAGTTACAAATTTCTTTTCTAATTGCTCAATATAAGTGCACATCATCTTGTCAGTTTGGTGACAGAGAGTGATTAACAAATTCGCATATTCTTCGTCATTCATTTTCTCAACCAACGGAGCGTAATCGCTATAGTCATTGTGTGCTTTGCAATAATTCCTAAGTTGTATCTGTCGCTCGTTGTCACGAGACCAAAGGGATATGTGGCGAGTGTTAATGTAGTCATTATAGTCTGAGCACAATTCCTGCAAACTTCCTCGTGCTACGTTAAGTAGCTTTATCTCCATTTCAGAGCTTGTCTGACCGTCCTCGCTGCCTTCAACGATGTTTTGTTTGCAGCTGCGGGCAGCCTGCACCATCTGATCAACTGTACGATCGCCATATTGAGGGAGATATCGATGACAGAATTCTACCGTCAGCTGATAGATGGTATCGCTCTTTTTATAAATATAGAGATCCTTCCAAACTACAGCCTTTTTCAAGACTTTCCCTTTGGTTTCGTATTCCATATTATTGGTTTTTTTTATTAGTTAATAATGAGTTGATTATTATTATTGTTTTAGGTTTTTCTAGGCTCTTATAGGAGTGCCTAGGTCTGCCTAGAAGTGCCTAGGTTCTCCTAGGTTCTCCTAGGTTCTCCTAGGCTTTCCTAGGCTTTCCTAGGCTTTCCTAGGATTGCCTAGTATAGCCTAGAACCGCCTAGGATTTCCTAGGATTTCTTAGGATTTCTTAGGATTTCCTAGGATTTCTTAGTCCTTCTCAGCTTTCCGGCAGGTAAGTCTTCAGTTCGATGCTGTTGGCGATGATGTGGCGCATGGCGAAGATGTCGCTGACAAGACCGGCGGCTTTTGCCTGAATCATCATATTACCGATGGCGGTGCCTTCTACAGGACCAGTAACTACTGGCAGCCCGATGCTGTTCGCAGTCATCTGCATCAGATACTGGTTGTAGGTACCTCCACCGATGACATGCAGTTTCTCGATGGGGAAGGGTGCCAGTTCTTTCAGGTAGTCCAGCACTTCCTTGTATCTCTGTGCGAGACTCTCGAAGATACAGCGTGCAATCTCCTTGTAGTTCTCCGGCACATGCTGACCTGTCTCGCGGCAATAACTCTGGATAGCCTCAATCATTGACGGTGGATTAGCAAACCGCGGGTCATCTGGATTGATAATCGACTGGAACGGTTTCGCCTCCATCGCATCTTGATTAATCTGATTAATGTCCGATGGCCAAGCTTGGAGGAGGGTCTCCTTCCTTGCCCTTTCCAACAGCCACATTCCGCAGATATTCTTCAGGAAACGGGTTGTTCCCTCTATTCCACCTTCGTTAGTGAAGTTATACTCAAAACTCTTCTTGTTGATGATAGCATCCTTGCTTTCGATTCCCAACAGCGACCAAGTGCCGCAACTGAGGTAGGCAAATCTCTCGTCCTCTGCAGGAACAGCAGCCACAGCACTACCTGTGTCGTGTCCGGCAACAGCCACTACGGGCACCGCACCGAGACCTGTCTGTTTCTGCACCTCTTCGCTAAGTACACCTACCACCTCGCCTGGTTGCACATATCTGCCAAACTGCTCTTCCTTCAGACCTATGGCATTGATAAGTTCCTTGTCAATCCTCTTGGTGCGGGGATCCAGCATCTGACTGGTGCTGAGCACGGTGTATTCGCAAACAGCCTCGCCAGTAAGCATGTATGTCAGAGCATCGGGAATAAAGAGAATCTTCTCTGCTGCCTCCAGAGCCGAGTCGTGGTTACGGCGCAGCGTGGCGAGTTGGAAAAGCGAGTTGAACTGCATGAACTGAATGCCGGTCTTCTCATACACTTTCTCCTTTGGAATCAGTTTGAAGTATTCCTCCATTGCACCGTCGGTGTGAGGATCGCGGTAGCAGTAGGGATTGCGGAGGATGCCGCCGTCCTTACCAATCATCACAAAGTCGCAGCCCCAGGTATCGATACCGATTGAGGTAATCTCGATGCCTTCGCTGGCAACCAACTTCAGTCCCTTTATAATCTCGTTATAGAGAGCATAGATATCCCAGAAGAAATGTCCTCCGGTCTGTATGATATTATTTGGGAAACGAGTCAGTTCGCGTTGTTGTAACTTGTCGTTCACGATGCTGCCGAGAATCGTTCGTCCGCTTGTAGCACCGAGGTCAACACAGAAAAAATACTTGGATGTCATTAGTTAGTTTGATTTCTATTGTTTGTATCCTGCAAATTTACATTATTTTTTAACAATAGCTATGCTATTCCCGTTTTTTTTGTGCTCAAAGCTGAATAATTATCTTGGATAATCTTCAATTATTTCCTTGTTAATCGTTATACAACAGACGTTTTTTGGTTTCTTCGCACTGGAACAAAAGTTTCAGTGGGAGTGAAACAAAAGTTTCACCGCAGAGAAACTTTTGTTTCAGCACAGTGAAAATAAAGTTTCAGCACAGTGAAACTTTTTTCCCACAACGCTTTGGGACTTTTTAATTGTAGTTTAACGATTTTGGTTGACTACTTTCAGCCTTATTTGTAATATGGGTTGACTTTGTTTTATACTTATTTTTAATATAGGTTGTCAACTATTGTTGCTTATTTATGATATAAGTGGTTCTTCGTCTAATTCTTAATGGGTCATAAATGGCAATTACATGTTTTTTCGATAATTCTTTTAAAATCATTGATTTGTGGTGTATGTTATATTTTTAAAAGCATTTTAGGGCATTTAGACAGTATTTTACACTGATTTTTATGCTGTACAACATAAAAATGTGAAAAAGTTTTAAAATTGAAACATGATTGGCGAGAAAAAGAAATTTTTGTCGTTATCAAATTTGATAGTGATTGGTTAAATACTATAATTTTAGCTACGATAATCTCCATATATTTGCATCCGAAACAAAATTATATCATAGTTTTTACCAACTTTATTAATCAAGACCGTACAGATGAATACTTTCCCACTTTTCAGCAAGATTCCCTGTAACCTAATAGGGGGGGTAATTCTCTGTGTTTCAACGAGTTGTATAATTCCTGCGTTTCAGCAAGTTTTAAGTTTTTTTTATATAATACCGTTTAAGGGTTTTGTTGGCATCTGCCATCAAAACCCTTTTCTCGTTTGTATTCAATTATTTATTAACTAATTAAATAAACTTCAAATTACAATGAAAAAAATTTTACTATTAAGTGCATTGTTGTTTGCCTTTGGCATTTCTGAACTCAAAGCTTTAACAACAAACGGAACACTTAGGTCGGTTTACGGAGCTGATTGGGATAAAAACACTAGTACAATGACATGGAAGGCAACTTCCGGTTACACGATAATTGGTACAGACTTTCCGACAGACATTTCCAATTATACGACATTGCACGCCACATTGTCCAATTTTAGTGAAAATGCCGATTTTGTTCGCCTGAGAATTAAAAGTAATGATGGTACAGATCATTACGCAGATGTAAATCTTGTTGCAGGAGAGAATAATATTGACCTTGTAGCATTAAAAGCAGCTAACCCTTCTGTTGATTTTTCGAATCTTGCGGATATTACAATATGGGGATCAACAAGTGCTACAGATGGTCATTCTATTGATAACGACAATCCCGCTTCTGTTTCAATAACCAATGTTTATATTTACGGTCCTTTTGAGTATGAATACGTTCCTGGAACAAAATTATCTTTTTCATCTATTGTTAGCGAAAACCGTTTAGTCTGCATTGCGAGTGCTGATGAGACAATACTTTACGGCGATAATACTGACAATCAAATACGTGCAGCATCTATTAACACTGTTATGGGTAAAGTGAATGATAATGGAACATACCGTTTTCGTATTACAGAAGCTGACGATGAGGGGCTTGTTATGCCCGATGGAGTTTCAACACTATATCGTATTCAAGCTTTTAAAGGAAACGGGACGTCTGTATATACAGGTCCTTGGTATGGCGGTAATTGTTACTTAAATGATATTGGTTGGACTCGTAATATTGTTGCAAAAGATGATAGTGGTGAACAGGGGTGTTTCTTTGGCGTAACAGCCGTTGACGGAAAAGAAAATACTTACAAAATCACATCCTATCTAAAAGATGGATCTGTAAAAACGGAGAATTTCTTTGGTAAAAGTGAATGGGTATTTTATGTTCTTAATGTAACACGTGTTCCTGAAAAGTTAACTGTTGCCGCAAACGATGCCATTTTTGATGTTAATAATTTCGAAAATGGTAAATGGACATTTGATACACCTGTGGATTTATATAATTGGAATTATCTTGTAATTGCTACTGAAAATACAGCAGCAAATGCCAGTCATGAGATAATTATTAAAGATAACAGTGAGTATTCAGTACGTGGAGATAGTTATAATGGTCAAGCAGCAGGTACTGGCGCTGGCATGTGGCTTGACAGATGGAATAGTCAGAATATTATAGCTATAGATTTGAATCAGTTGCGTATATCAAATGGTCTAGATATTTTTAATATAAAATCTTTGGAAATTACAGGTGACATTCAGCCATCTGTAGCGTATTTAACTGACTACGCAAATACAAAGATAACAAGTCGTGGAAGATGGGATTTATATGTTCGCGGAGATTTAGAACGAGAATATACTGAAACTGGCAAGTTTGGGACAATCTGTCTACCATATAAAGCTGCTTATGCTGGTTGTGAGGTATATAGCATTGCAGGAACAGATGGCGCTAGTATTAGCCTGACCAAGGTTTCTGGGCTTCTTGAAGCAGGAAAACCATATTTTTATATTTCTTCCGATGTAAATGGCCAAGATAATGAAAAAACCGTCCTGAACGTCCATTTCTTCCGTGCAGATTTTGATACATATGATGCAGCTTCTGCGGGAACTAACAATGGCCTTATCGGTACATTCTCATCAATTACAGCACCTGCAGGTGCAAACTATTACATCTTAAGTAATAATACTCTTTACGATACAGAAGGCGCTACTGGAGCAAATGCTATTACAGTTGGTGCGAACAAGGCTTATGTTAATAAGGCTCTGATTACTCCTTCTTCTGCTAAAGGTCGTGTAGAACTCTTCTTCAACGGAGCAGATGATACAACAGGAATTGAGAGTATGAATGCTATTGAAACTCTTACAAGCGGCAAGATTTTCGACATCTCAGGACGCGTAGTAACCGCTCCTACTAAGGGACTATACATTATCAACGGCAAGAAAGTACTTGTAAAATAATTAAGGTCTCGAATTATAGAATAATAATTTAACTGAAAATAAGAAAATTATGAAAAAACAATATATTGCACCAGAATTAACTAAGACTACAATCTGTGTCAACGAAATAGTTTGCACAAGCACAAGTGTGAATTATGGTGGAAATGCAGTTACTAATGGCATTACGAGTGCTGATACTAAAGGTCGTGGTGATGACTTCGACTTTGATGGAGGTTCTGGCTCTGACTGGGGCGACGAACTCTGGTAATCCACATATATTTATATAAATGCAGACAGCCGGCTCAATGAGCCGGCTGTTTGTTTATAGATATGTGTGGAATGAAACAATTATTCCATTTCTGAGAGATAACGCTTAATCTGAGTTTTTAATATAGGAATGTCTTTGTTGACAACATCCCAAAGCACATCAATATTGATTCTGAAATAGTCGTGGACTAAGATATGTCTCATCTTCTCAATTACAGCCCAAGGTGTTTCTGTATGAGCATTTTTGAAATCATGGGTTATCTTGTAAACGGCTTCTCCAATAATTTGAACATTATAAATGGTGGCATGAAGGTGTAGTTTGTCATTTTCAAGTTCTTTTTCACTAATACCACATGTATATTCCTCAACGCTTTCAATAGCTTTGAGTATGTGCTCTAAGCGTGACTTATCTCTTTCAGGCTCTCGCATATACTAATACTTTATCGTGATTAACAGTTTGTTCAGCAAAAGGTAGAATATCTCCCTCAATAACAAGATCTACAGGACGGTTGAGCAATTGCTCTAATTCCATATTCATGGCAAAAAACTTCAGGCCCAATCGTGTCCCAGGAATTAAAGTGATGAGAATATCGATATCACTATCTGCACGTTCTTCGTTACGAGAGAATGAACCAAAGACCCAAGCTTTTTCTACAGGTTGAGTCTTAAAATACTCTTTAATAGTATTTGAGATGTGAATATCCATACTTTAATTTTTGCAAAGATAATTATTATTTACAAATAATCAAAAAAAACATTGTAATCTTAGTACGTAGTACGATGTTTATTCCGCTGTGAAGTTGAGGAGGGTGCGGCGGTAGGAGTTGAAGAGGCCGGAGCGGGAGATGAAGCCGATGAAGCGACCTGATTCATCGACTACGGGGAGGTTCCATGCCTGAGTTTCGTCGAATTTCTCTGCTGCGACCTTGAGTGTGTCTGCAGTAGTGAGGATTGCAGGTGGATCTTGCATGAAGTTCGCAACTGTATATTTGTGATATAACTCGCTGCGGAACATATATTTGCGAACTGAGTCAAGATACATGATACCAATCAACTTCCCATCGTCGTCGACAACGGGGAAGATGTTGCGCCGTGACTTTTCTATCGCCAGGACAATCTTCTCCAAATCCCAGTTGTTGTTGACACGGACGAAGTTCTTCTCAAGGAGTGATCCGAGATGCAGCACGGTGAGGATGGCTGCATCCTTGTTGTGGGTAAGGAGTTCTCCGCGTCGTGCCAGTCGCATGGCATAAATGCTGTGAGGCTCAAAGACAATAATGGTGAGGTAGCTGACAGCTGCAACAATCATCAAAGGAACGAGTAGCTGATAACCGCCTGTAAGCTCGGCTATGAGGAAAATGCCTGTGAGAGGAGCATGCATCACTCCCGACATAACTCCAGCCATGCCGTAGAGTACACAGTTGGCTGGAAGAACATATCCTGCCATACCCATGTGGAGCGACAGAGATTGGTTCCAGACAGTGGCAAAGACGAATCCTGCCAAGGCTCCGACGAAAAGGCTTGGTGCGAATACTCCACCGCAACCGCCACCTCCGTTAGTGGCTGTAGATGCAAAGACCTTGGCGAAAAGCACCAGAGTGAGGTAGAGAATCAGCATCTGCATTCCTCCGCCGGAGAAGAAAGTGCGGTCTAAGACGTCATCGGGCGATACATCGCTGAGCAGTTTGCCTATTACGTCGTAGCCTTCACCGTAGAGTGCTGGAAAGAAGTATATGAGTATGCCGAGCACTCCTGCACCGAGCATGAATCTGCGCCACGGTCGCCGCAACCATACGAACAAACGCTCGAACCAGTTCATGGTGCGAGTGAAATAGAGCGAGACGAGACCGCAGACAACACCGAGAAGTATGCAGACAGGAACAATGTCGATGGTAAAGGATTTCTCAACGGTGAAGTTGAACATCGACTGGGTTCCGTAGAGCGCGTAGCTTACACAAACCGACGTGATGCTGGTGATGAGAAGTGGTAGCAGCGAAGCCATGTTGAGGTCGAGCATCAGCACTTCTATCACGAACATAAGTCCGGCTATAGGTGCCTTGAAGATGCCTGCCACTGCTCCCGCTGCACCGCATCCTACCAGCAGCATGATGGTCTTAGGCGGCAAATGGAACCGCTTGCCGAAGTACGATCCGAAAGCACTACCGGTAAGCACAATAGGTGCCTCGGCTCCGACACTACCACCGAATCCGATGGTAATGGCACTGGCCACGATGCTTGACCAACGGTTGTGGGACTTGATGCGGGCACGTTTGCGACTGATGGCATAGAGGATTTTGGTGACTCCATGACTGATGTCGTCGCGAACTACACGACGGACAAAGATGGAGGTGAGCAGGATGCCGACGGCAGGTAAGACAAGGAAAAGCCATTTCATGTCGTTGGCATCGATTCCTCCAACAAAGATGGTCTTGATCTCCTCTACGAGAAACTTAAGGACGAAGGCAGCCAAACCTGTGCAGACACCAACTACAAGGCTCAGGACAAGAACAACATGACGTGTCGGTCTGTCGCCCTTGAGCCAATTTGTGATTCTGTTGTAAAATATGACTTTCTTGCGTCTTATTTCCTGTCGCATCTTTACCTTATTATTTCGAATTCTCCGTTTCCCTTAACCTTGATTATTTTTGAGGGCTGATGGCGCTCCTTGCTACGCTGGTTGTAACGGACAACGTAGTCAACAGAAGCCTTCAGCTCTTCTGTGATTTCGCTAAACGTGCGGGGAGTGGGTTCGCCACTGATGTTGGCACTCGTGGAAACGATGGGTTTCTGGAAACGGTAGCAGAGTTCATGAGAAAACTCCTCGGCTGTGATGCGAATGCCCACGCTACCGTCCTCAGCAATGAGGTTGGGAGCCAAACCGATGGCATGCTCGTAGATGACAGTAAGAGGCGTGGTGGTGAGTTCCACCATGTCCCAAACGACATTGGGTACGTTACGAACGTAACGTGCCAGACGGTCGGCACTGTCAACAAGACAGATGAGTGCCTTGGAATCGTCGCGCTGCTTCAGCTCATATACTCGTTTCACAGCTTCGGGATTCGTGGCATCGCAACCGATTCCCCACACTGTGTCGGTAGGGTAGAGAATTACCCCTCCCTGCTTCATCACTTCAATAGCTTTCTTAACTTCGTCTGCTAACATATATGAAGACCCTCCTCCTCTCCCTCCCAAGGGCTGGGAGTAGTTAGGTGGCTTATATTATTTAATTAATAATGTATAATTCTTTACTCTTCTGTAGCTGTAACTTCGATGGTTGGTTCTGTAGTCTTTTTCTTTGCAAGATATTCTGGAAGACTAAGTCCTGCCATGTCGAAAAGTTCGTTGAGAGGAGGAACAGACTTCATGAGTCCGCTAAGGAAGTTGGCTGTTGAACCTTTGCCGTCGGCACTGTTGCCACCGTCCCAGACAGTAACGTGGTCGATGTTGATGCCCTTCACTGCCTCTACCTGAGTCTTGACGAGTTCTGGCAACTTCTCGAGCAAGAGGAGCATATATGCCTTGTTGGCGTCGCCACCGGCAGCCTGAACCATCTTGTCGTAACCTTGTGCCTGCTTGGTGAGTACTTCGTAGAGACCTTTTGCCTCTGCTTCCATACGTGCGAAGATTGCGTCGGCTTCACCTTTCGCATTTACACGTACCTTTTCTGCCTCTGCCTCTGCCTCAATGATACGACGTTGCTTTTCGATTTCCTGTGGCACGAGGATGTTGGCTTTCTGAGTAGCCTGCTCACGTTCTGCACGTGCATTTTCTGCCTCACATTCAGCAGCGTATGCTTCCTGCTGAGCCTTAGCCTGTTGTACACGCTCTGCAGCTGTTGCCTTGCGCTGAGCTTCAGCCTCTTTCTCACGGCGGTCGGCATCACTGACTGCGATTTCAACCTTAGCCTGGTTCTCACCCTTAACGGCTGTAGCGTTGGCTTCAGCTGTACGGATACGGGTTTCACGGACTGCTTCAGCCTTACCGATTTCACCGACTTTGTCCTGCTCAGCCACACGAACCTTTGCTTCGTTGATAGCCTTCGCAGCTGCTTCACGACCGAGGGCTTCGATATAACCGCTCTCGTCCTTGATGTCGGTTACGTTCACGTTGATAAGACGGAGACCGATTTTCTTGAGTTCCACTTCTACGTTGGCAGAAATGCTCTCAAGGAATTTGTCACGGTCGTTGTTGAGTTCCTCAATGCTCATGGTTGCGATAACAAGACGCAACTGACCGAAGAGGATATCGCGGGCGAGTTCCTGAATCTGTCCTGGAGTCAGTCCGAGCAGTCGTTCTGCTGCAGCGTTCATGGACTCAGGATCGGTAGAGATACCTACGGTGAAACGTGAAGGCACGTCCACGCGGATGTTTTGACGGGAAAGTGCATTGGTGAGGTTGGCATCGATGCTGATAGGAGTAAGTGACAGATATGCATAGTCCTCGATGATAGGCCAAACGAAGGCACCACCACCATGCACGCATCTTGCACTGGATTTGTTGCTCTTACTTCCGTAGATGACAAGAATCTTGTCGGAAGGGCAGCGACGATAACGATTGATAATTGAAACAAACAGGAAAATTGCCACTACTACTATGGCAATAATCAGATACATGTGCTCCATCATAAGACTTTAGTGTTATTAGGGGTTAATAGTTATTTACATTTTCTCTACGCGGAGGGTCTCTCCGTCGATAACCTCTGTGATGCGTACTTTCTGACCTGTGGTAATGGCTTCGCCGTCGGTGATGGCATCGAGTTCGTGGAAAGCACCGTTGACGGAAATCTGAACCTTTCCCTTGCCTTCACCTTTCTCAGGAATACGCAGGTATACATTGGCAGTGCGTCCCATACAGTTCTTGATGTTGAAGGCTCCATTGGCTTCGAGCTTGCGTGTCTGCTTGCGGATGTAGAAGAACATCCATACGAAGAAGCAGCCTACTGCGATGCTTGCAATCAGCAGAAGTATGTTGTTGCCGATGGTTTTGTGCAGACTTACTCCTGCCCAACCGAAACCGAGGAGGAAATTGATGAGATTGCGTATGCTGAAAAGCGAAAGTCCACCGCCTGCATCCATAGTGTCGGCATCGGTGTCACCAAAATCGGCAACGTCAAAACTTGTGTCAACATCGTGACCGTCCATACCTATCATGGTAAGGACCATCTGAATAACGAATACCAGGGATGCTACGAGAGCGCAGCCCCAAAATACCTGTTGCATGGAATCCATGCCTGTGTACCAATTTGCAAATGATTCGAACATAATAATATAATTCTTAAACCGGCTTACGCCTAAGTAGGGCAAAGTTATGCAAAATTCTTTTTACTTATATAGATAATGTGCGATTTTTTATGCTGCGATTGAAAAAAAAATAAAAGCTTGCAATTTTTCCCCTTGTTATTTTGTACGTCTCAACGATTGTTGTAAATTTGCAAAAATACTCAAATACTTACTAACTAAAAACCTATGAATAACGAAGTGAAACCTTACGTTATCGGTGTAGACCTGGGTGGTACTAACACCGTATTTGGAATTGTAAATCAGCGAGGCGAGGTAATGTGCTTCGACTCAATACGTACACAGGAATATCTTACAGCAGAAGCTTTTGTTGAAGCCGGTGTCGCTTGCCTGCAACCGCTTTTGCAGCAAGTCGGAGGTATAGAAAACGTGAAGGCAATGGGAATAGGCGCTCCTAATGCCAATTTCTATTCCGGAGCCATAGAACATGCACCAAACCTGCCTTGGAAAGGTATCGTGCCTCTTGCAGATATGTTCAGCAAGGCTCTGGGAATTCCCGTTGCAATGACTAATGATGCAAATGCAGCAGCGATGGGTGAAATGATATACGGTGTGGCACGAGGAATGAAGAACTTCATTGTAATCACGCTCGGTACTGGAGTTGGCAGCGGTATCGTTATCAATGGACAGATGGTATATGGCCACGACGGATTTGCAGGCGAACTCGGCCACGTGACAATGGTTCGTGGAAAGGAAGGACGCACCTGCGGTTGTGGACGAACCGGCTGTCTTGAAGCATACTGCTCGGCAACAGGTGTGGCACGTACAGCTCGCGAAATACTTGCAAACACTGACCGCCCAAGCTTGCTGCGAGAGATGGAAGCAGATAAAATCACTTCCTTCGATGTGTCTATCGCTGCAGGAAAAGGCGATGCGGTTGCGAAAGAGATATTTGATTTCACAGGAAAGATGCTGGGAGAGGCTTGTGCAGACTTTGCAGCATTCTCGTCACCTGAAGCATTTATCTTCTTCGGCGGACTTACGAAGGCCGGTGATCTGATTATGAAACCAATTGAAGAAGCATACAACGCACACGTGATGCCGATATTCAAGGGTAAGGCTAAATTCCTGGTATCTGGACTTATGAACAGCAATGCTGCAGTTCTCGGTGCCAGCGCACTCGGATGGGATGTGGAATAGAAGAAGAGTAATGGTGATTTATACGGGAGGTACGATAGGAATGATTCGTAATCCCGAAACTGGAGGTCTCGAAGCATATAACTTCGAGCACCTTCAGAAACATGTGCCTGAATTGAAGGAGTTTGACTACGACATACATAGTTATCAGTTCAAACCGCCTATTGATTCGAGCGACATGCAACCTGAACTCTGGGCACGTCTCGTGGAGCTTATTGCAGGGAACTATGACGACAACGACGGATTCGTGATTCTTCACGGAACGGATACGATGGCATACACAGCCTCTGCGCTTAGCTTTATGCTTGAGAACCTCGCCAAACCGGTCGTCCTCACAGGCAGTCAGTTGCCTATTGGCCACTTGCGTACCGACGGAAAGGAAAACCTGATAAACGCCATTGAACTCGCTGCCGCCTGCGATGAGAAAGGACGACCGAGAGTACCTGAGGTGACTGTGTGCTTCGGTCAGAAACTCTATCGTGGAAACCGCGTGACCAAGTGCAATGCGGAGAATTTCAATGCCTTCACTTCTTACAACTGCCCTCCGCTTGCAGAGACTGGAATCAATATCCATTTTGATGACAAAATCATCAGAAAACCACAGAACTGTGCTCCACTGATTACACATACTGTCACGGATGAGTCTGTGATAGCTATTACGCTTTTCCCTGGAATCAGACCGGATATCATAGAACATGTGCTGAACTTCCCCGATATTCACGCCGTAGTTCTCCGCACATTCGGAAGCGGCAATGCTCCTCGTGTGTCCTGGCTCTGCGATGCGATAAGCAAGGCGACCGCAAAAGGGAAAGTGGTTGTGAACATTACCCAATGCCAGCGCGGAACCGTGGAAATGAATATCTATGAAACCGGTCAACAACTGTTACTGGCAGGTGTGGTGAGTGGAAGCGATATGACTGTTGAGTGCGCCATCACCAAACTCATGGTGCTGCTCGGACAAGATTTGTCTCCTGAACAGATACGCCTTAATATGGCAAAATCGTTGGCAGGGGAACTGACAGAATGAGTTTTTCGTGCATTTATAACGGGAATATGAGATTTTTTGCCTAACTTTGCAGACAGTTTGTAAAACTGACAGACAAAATGATTAAAAAATCAACATTTAGCACCATTGCCATTCTGATGTTGGCAATGATATTTTTAAATTCGTGCAAATCAGAGCTTAAGCGCAAGCATCTTGTCGGTACGTGGAAACTGGCAGCAATAGACAGCCGCATTGATGGAGTGTTAGACGAGGATGCAAGCCAGAACGTTGGCGAATCATGCTATACCTTCAGTAATGACTCTACCTATAAATTGGTTGAGGACGAAGACTCGGAGCAAGGTGTATGGTCTTATGCTGACAGCACTCTCGCCAAGATGCCTTCAGACTCTACAGAGTATATGTATTTCAGCATAGAAAAGTGTGAAGAGGATACATTGATTATCTCTTTGCCTGACGACTCAACAGAATACGGTGTCATTTCCGAACGCCGCATATTCGTGAAGCAGAAAGATAAATAGCAAGATTTTTCATAGTTTTACTAAAACCATAGATATACCGAAGAATCCTTAGACAGAACCGCCCATGAATCTACTCGATATCCTATCAGGTTTAAGCGACATGGAATGGCTGCATAATATCAGTTTCCTTGACATGATGGTAAAAGGTACCATCATCGGAATTGTGGTATCTGCACCAATGGGTCCTGTTGGTATTCTTTGTGTTCAACGTACCCTGAACCGTGGACGTTGGATAGGTTTTGCAACAGGAGTGGGAGCTGCATTGAGCGATATTATCTATGCTCTCATTACGGGTTATGGTATGTCCATGGTGGTTGGTATCATAGAAAATCCTGTTTTGTCGTTCTGGATACGAGTGGCAGGCTGCGTACTTCTTTTTATGTTCGGATTCTTCACATTCCGCACTAATCCAAACACAAAAAAGACTCATGCTAAGATGGCGCAAGATGTGGAACGACAGGCTATCAAAGCTGGTAAGAAATACAAGAATGCCAAACGTCAAGTACCTGAGTCTCAGTTCGAGAAGATAACTCGTGAACAGATCGATAAACTTACTCCTGAAAAGCATAAGAAATCTGCCAAGAGCCGTATCGCTATAATGAATAACTTTATGACAGGTTTCCTGGTGACTTTCTCCAATCCACTTATAATATTCCTTTTTGTCGCATTGTTCGGACAGTTTACGTTTATTCGTCCTGCCAACCCAGGACCACAATTTATTGGCTACCTGTTTATCATCGTAGGTGCATTGGCATGGTGGTTCCTGTTGACATGGTGCGTAAGCAAGGTGCGCAATAAGTTCGACGAAAAGGGTATTCTTATCATCAACCGAATAATCGGTGGAGTAGTGATGGCTGTTTCTGCCATCATCGCAATTTGTACATTCTTCTGACGGGGAAGAGTATTTCCTTTCATTATGTCGTTATATCGGTATAACGTTATAACGTCATAACGTAATGCCGTTAATCTGAAATTCCATAATATGATTATTGCTCAAAAACTCAAACAGCAGAATATCGCTGAATATCTATTATATATGTGGCAGGTAGAGGATATTATCCGTGCCAACAAACTGGATATAGACCAGCTGGAGACTACATATCTTTCGAAATTCCAACTCGACGGTGAGGCTAAGGCACAAATGCGCGAATGGTATGAGAATCTTATAGAGATGATGCGTGGCGAAGGTGTGGCAGAAAAAGGACATCTGCAAATCAACCGCAATATCATCATTCTGCTCACAGACCTTCATACCCAGCTGCTACATTCCACCAAGCATCCTTTCTATTCTGCTGCATACTACAAGGCTCTGCCCTTCATTGTGGAACTGCGCCAACGTTCACAGACTACTGATAAAAACGAGCTGGAGAACTGCTTCGACGCACTCTACGGACTTATGCTGCTGAGGCTGAAAGGTAAACCCGTGAGTGAGGATACAAAGAAGGCTATGGACTGCATTACTCAGTTTCTTGCCTTGCTCTCTGACTACTACAAGAAAGAACGCGAAGGGGAACTGGAGTTTTAAGAAAATACCGGAAACAAGATGAATATACTTATCACAGGATGCAACGGCCAGCTCGGCAATGAACTGCAACTGGTGGCAAAACAGAATCCGCAACACACCTATTTCTTTACAGACGTAGAAGAACTTGACATAACCGATGCTTCAGCTACAGAAAAGTTCGTGCAGGACAATGCCGTTGACTGCATTGTGAACTGTGCGGCATATACTGCGGTAGACAAGGCTGAGGAAAATGCTGAACTTTGCAATCTGCTCAACTCTGTCGCACCTGGTTATCTTGCTGCTGCAGTGGAGCGCAGAGGCGGGTATATGGTTCAGATAAGCACGGACTACGTGTTCGACGGGACCAACCATATTCCTTATACTGAGGATCAGCCAACTTGTCCGCAGTCAGTGTATGGAAGAACAAAACTCGGCGGTGAACAGCTGGTGACTGCCAACTGCTCAAAGGCAATGATTATCCGCACTGCATGGCTCTATTCCTCTTTCGGCAACAACTTTGTGAAGACCATGATTCGTCTTGGAAAGGAAAGAGATAGTCTTGGAGTAATTTTCGACCAGATAGGAACTCCAACCTATGCCCGTGATTTGGCAAACGTAATCATGAATGCCATCAATCAAGGCATAGTTCCAGGCATTTATCATTTCAGCAATGAAGGTGTGTGCTCATGGTACGACTTCACTCTTGCCATTCACCGCATTGCAGGAATAACCAACTGCAACGTACGTCCGCTGCATACCAGCGAATATCCAACTCCTGCAGCCCGTCCTCACTACTCAGTTCTTGACAAATCCAAAATCAAACAGACTTACAATCTCGACATCCCTCACTGGGAATCATCACTCGAAGAATGTATCATTAAGACCCTCCCCCTTACCCCTCCCGTAAAGGGCGGGGAGTAGTTAGAACTCTGTGCAGATATAAAAAATTAATTAAATAACAATGAATCAACAAAATACAGTTAATGATAATCTATCCACTCCCTCCCTTGCAGGGAGGGGAAGGGGTGGGTCTGAAATAGACCGCCGTCGCACGTTTGCGATTATCAGTCACCCGGATGCGGGTAAGACAACACTTACTGAGAAACTGCTGCTCTTTGGAGGACAGATCCAAGTGGCAGGAGCTGTGAAATCGAATAAAATCAAGAAGACTGCTACATCCGACTGGATGGAGATAGAGAAGCAGCGTGGTATCTCTGTCAGCACATCTGTGATGGAGTTTGACTACCTGCCTCCTATGGCAGATCCTGGACAGCAGCCTTATAAAGTTAATATCCTCGATACTCCAGGTCACCAGGACTTTGCAGAAGACACTTTCCGTACCCTCACAGCTGTTGACAGCGCAATCATCGTGATTGACGGAGCAAAGGGCGTGGAGGCACAGACACGTAAACTCATGACTGTGTGCCGTATGCGTAAGACTCCAGTCATAGTGTTTATCAACAAGATGGACCGTGAAGGTCGCGACCCGTTTGATTTGCTCGATGAGGTGGAAGAAGAACTACAAATCAGTGTCCGTCCGCTCTCTTGGCCTATTAATCAGGGTGCTCGTTTCAAAGGCGTATATAATATTTATGAGAATAACCTCAACCTCTTTACTCCTGACAAGCAGAAAGTGACAGAGAAAGTGGAGGTGGATGTCAATAGCAGCGAACTCGACGCTCATGTCGGAGCTGAAGATGCTCAGAAACTGCGTGATGACCTTGAACTTATTGAAGGTGTATATCCGGAATTCAATGTTGAGGATTATCTCGATGCTTCTGTTGCCCCAGTATTCTTCGGTTCTGCACTTAATAACTTCGGTGTGCAGGAACTGCTCGACTGTTTCGTGGAGATTGCACCGCGTCCACGTCCTACTACAGCGGAAGAGCGCTTGGTACAGCCCGATGAACCGAAATTCACAGGATTCATCTTCAAGATAACCGCGAACATCGACCCTAACCACCGTTCATGTACTGCCTTTTGCAAGGTCTGCTCAGGAAAGTTCGTCCGCAACGCTCCTTATCTCCATGTACGTCAGGGCAAAACTGTGCGTTTCTCTTCTCCAACTCAATTCATGGCACAGCGCAAGAGTACCATTGAGGAAGCATATCCTGGAGACATCGTAGGTTTGCCGGATAACGGAATCTTCAAAATCGGTGACACTCTGACTGAAGGTGAACAACTGCATTTCAAGGGATTGCCATCGTTCTCTCCTGAAATGTTCAAATATATCGAAAATGCCGACCCGATGAAGACCAAGCAGCTGGAAAAAGGTATTAACCAGCTTATGGACGAGGGTGTTGCGCAGCTGTTCATCAATCAGTTTAACGGTCGCAAACTCATCGGAACCGTAGGTCAGTTGCAGTTTGAAGTTATCCAGTATCGTCTTGAAAATGAGTATAATGCGCTCTGTAAATGGGAACCTGCCAGCCTTTACAAAGCGTGCTGGATTGAAAGCGACGATGAAGCAGAGTACGAAAACTTCAAGAAGCGCAAGTATCAGTATATGGCTCGTGACCGTGAAGGACGCGATGTGTTCCTTGCCGACTCCAGCTATGTGCTCATGATGGCTCAGCAGGACTTCAAAAATATCAAGTTCCACTTCACTAGTGAGTTCTAAGGAACCGGTTGATTTTAAAACAAAAAAACCACAACGACGCTTATCGCATCGCTGTGGTTTTTTATTGTTTTATTAAAAAAGTAATTGCTTAACGTACTTATCCTGCCAGACTGATGTTGTTGCGGCGTGCCAGGCGACGCATGTTGATGAGGGCATAGCGCATGCGGCCTAAGGCTGTATTGATGCTGACATTGGTTTTTGCTGCAATCTCCTTGAAGCTGAGATCTTCGTAGAAGCGCAACAGAACCACTTCACGCTGAGATTCTGGAAGCATGGCAATAAGCTGTTTCACTTCGTTGAGAGTCTGAGCGTCAATCATCTCACGTTCGCGGTTCTCATCCACAGCCATTGATGCATCGTTGAACAGATCGTACTCCGATTCGTCGTTTGACAGGAGTTTGTCGGATTTGTTCTGACGATGATAGTCAATAACCTGGTTATGGGTGATACGCATGAGCCATGAAGCAAATTTGTTCATGTTATTGTAACGACCAGACTTAATGGTTGAGACAATACGCATAAACACTTCCTGGAAAAGGTCCTGCGCCTCTTCCTCGTTCTTCAACGCGTAATAAATATATGAGTAAACCTTGCTTTCGTATCTTTGTAACAATACATCGAAAGCAACATCATTACCATCTTGAAATGACTGTACCAACTCTTCGTCGGTCAATCGTTTAAGTTCTTTCATTATGCTTTTTAATTTAGTTTAGCGTAATGTTTTATCGATAGGCAATGATGTTTTAGTTGATAATTGAGTATTAAAAAAATGAATAAATATGCGGATTCAGCAGCCTGCGAGTATTACACTTTAACACATTTTTGCTAAAAACCGTGGGCAAAGTAACGCAAAAGATTTAATATTTCCAAATCTTTGCATTTTTTTTTGCCTTTTCGTGCAATTTTTAACAAACTCGGGCGTTGCAGACGTCGTTCCCACGCAGGAAATCGGCAATACCCATGCGTTTCTTGCCTGCAAGTTGCAGAGTCTTTATATTCAGAGTCCCGTCTGTGCAAACAACATGCAGATATGTCTTACCGTCGGAGAGTATTGTACCGACTGGAGCGGAGTGTTTGTCAGCCAGTTTATCTGTTTCGTAGATTTTTAGTTGCAGACATTCTTTGTTGCCATCCTTGTTGGGCTTTTCCAGTTCTGTCCATGCGGCAGGGTAGGGACTGAGACCGCGAATGAAGTCGTAGATGCGTTTCATCGGCAAACTCCAGTCTATCCGGCAGGTTTCGCGGAAAATTTTCGGAGCTGGTTTCAGTTCAATTCCTTCCGACATTTCATCCTGTTCCAATGGATGTATGGTTCCTGCGATGATGTTGTCAACCGTTTCCGTTACGAGTTTCCCTCCAAGCATCATCAGTTTGTCGTGCACATCTCCCACACAGTCGGTGTCGCTGATAGGAATCCGTACTTGCTGAATCACCTTGCCTGTGTCAATTTCGTGTTTCAGGAAGAAAGTTGTGATGCCTGTCTCTGTCTCTCCGTTTATCACAGCCCAGTTGATAGGGGCTGCACCTCGGTACTGTGGCAGGAGCGATGCGTGCAGGTTGAATGTACCCATAGGTGGCATTGCCCAGACTATTTCCGGCAACATACGGAAGGCAACGACGATTTGCAGATCTGCCTTGAGGCTACGCAGTTCTTCAACAAACGCCTCATCTTTCAGTTTTTCGGGCTGAAGTACACGCAGTCCTTGCTCCACGGCATATTGCTTCACAGGACTTGGTTGCAGCACGCTGCCGTGACGGCCAATCGGCTTGTCAGGCATTGTGATAACTCCAACTACATTATAACCACCTTCAACCAAAGCTCGCAGGCTTTCCACAGCGAACTCTGGTGTTCCCATATATACTATTCTTAAATCTTCCTTTGTCATAATTCAGTCTTACTTCAGATTCTGCAAGCGTTTGTATTCTTTCTTTGTCAGTCGCATGAATGATCCGTGTTGAGGTGAACGCACACCCTTGATGTCAACCGGATCACGGAAATTGCGGAGGTTCTTATCTGCGCGACAGATGCGGTAGTGCTTAGGATTGGAAGAGTATTCTATGTATGCCACACACCAGTTGTCGTCACCAACGAGTTGGAATGCACTGCTTCCCTCGCATTTCTTGTTCCCTTCGAAACTGACGTAGTCGTCTTCCACAGGTTCACTCCAAGGACCTGTAAGGGATTTAGCCGTTGCTGTGAATATACCTGGATGTCCGCCTTCTTTCTTTATGAGCATGTGGTAAAGCCCATCGCTCTTTAAGTAGTTGATGTCCGCATCGATGGTTGCATAGCCCCAGTCGAAAAGCAGACGTGGTTTAGTGAGTTTCGTAAAAGACTCATCGGCATAGCTGTAGTACATTCGGTCGTACTTCTCTTCGGCACTGTTCCAGAGTGAGTAATAGATGAAATAACCTCCGCGTTTGCCGTCAGCCCAGGTGTAGTAAGGATCCCAGAATATCTGTGGCGCCCACACTCGGTTGACAGTTGACCAGTCTTTATAGATATCCGGACTTTCGGGGTCGCAGAATATCGATGGACCTTTGCGGAAGTCAAACGTAACGGATTCCCAGTTGATGAGGTCGTTGCTGCGAAGGAGATCCATTCCGTAATTGTCCCACTTATGTGATTTTGCCACACACATGTCGGTAGTTACCATCAGATAGCCTTTGCCTTTGTGGCGGCGGCAGATATATGCGTCACGTGTGCCGCCCTCAATTCGGGCATGCTCCTTCACGTCGAAAATAGGACGTCCTCCGGCTACGTCTTCGTAGTGGAAACCGTCGCGGCTTATAGCGTAGGCTGTATATTCTCCGTCTCCACCCATGTGGCAGTAAAGATAGCCATAGGTGCCTTTCTGCTTGTTCTGGGCATTTGCACTGGTAGAGATTGAAATAGCACACAATAAAAATATTAATATCTTCTTCATTTTGTGTATTTTGATAATTGTAGTTTTAGGGGTGAGGAGGCTTAGAATACATATCCGAGGTTAACGAATACGTAAGGCTTCTTGGTGTGGTTGCTGTATCCGATGGAGGCTCCTAACGGACCGAACAAAGTATTGTAGTAATACGCTCCCTGGATTCCGAGTATGGTACGGTTGTCGAAAAGGTTCTTAAGCTTGTCAGCCTGTTGGGCGGCAGCGGCGCGAATCAGAACGTAGCTGTTATTGCCTATATGCTGCTGTGCTTGCAGTTGGACGGCTGCGAAATGGCGGTCGATGTATTCCATGTTGCTTATTCCGGCGAATGGCATCTGCTGCTCAATATAATGACCGAACCATTCACCTCCGATGGTGTTGCCGTATATGGTAGGAACACTCTTCCCAAAGAGCATACGTCCGTAGAGCATGGGCTGGAGTACGAATCTGCTGCCTATGGGGAATGACTTGCGCCAGTCCACACTGACATCGCTCATACCAGTTGTCTTGCCTACTATGCTTCCGTCGTCCGCACGTATGTTAAGCTTGGCGAAGTTGTTGGTCAAGTAGGCATATTCAGCTTTGAATCTCGCACCGCGAGTGGGGAATATCCAGTTGTCCTCACTGTTGTAGTTCAGACGTGCACGATAACTGATGAAGTGTTCGTTTTTAAGAGTAAACTGTACGGAGTTGTCTGAGCCGAGTTTGCTGCGGTAGTGCATGAAGTCCCAGCGCAAACCCATTTGCAGGTTGAAGTGGCGAAGGTCCAGGTTGATTGGAAGGAATTCTGCCTGCATCTGATTGTATAGTATATTGTAGTCGCGGTCACCGTTCATATATACATCCACATCGTTGCGACGGAATGTGTAGCTTAGCATAGGACGTGTGTAGCTTCGTGGATGTACGGTGATTTCGCCACGTGCCATGAAGCGTTTGCCAAGTCGGAGCGTGATGTCGGTGTTGACAGGTGTAGCAGTGTTAAACGGCAATTCCAGACCGAGCTGAACGGCTGCATATTCCTCAGAGTCGTAACGGGCACCGGCATGGAAACGCATGGACTTACGGTTACCTGCCGAGAGTGTGACGTTAACTCCGTCGCCATCTGGTATTAGCCTACATTCAGCAGTCTGGTAGAAAAGGTCAATGCGCATGGATGTGGTGAGTGACTGTTCAAGTTTCGCATCTATGCTGTCGGTCTTGTTCAGGTGAAACTTCTGCCGTAGGAAACGCTCTGCATGGGGAGTCATGTTTTCGAATGTGAATCCCGTGATGCGTTGCTTCTCTGTCAACACCTGTGGACGGCGTGGCTGCAGTATTACTGGACGGAACGAATCGTCGATTCCAATCTTGCTCTTAAGAGCGATAATTTCGTCCCAGTGCCGCATGGCCTCTTCCTCTCCGTAGCGAATTAGTGAGTCTATGGCGGTAGGTGTGAAACTGGCAGTGGAGAAATTGCGTGGGTCAACGTTCATGTAGAGGTCGGTCAGCGATTTGTTCTCTTCATACTTGTTCACACAGTTCATGTCTATGATCTGTCCCACGATGTCCATGGTACCGTGTATCTCCTCCGCTGTCTTTGACTTTTCGGAGAGAGTGATGCCAATGACGATATCGGCTCCCATGTCACGGGCTACGTCAACAGGGAAGTTGTTGCGCAGACCTCCGTCAACGAGCACTTTGTCTCCGATTCTCACGGGTGCGAACGCAGCTGGTATGGACATTGATGCCCTCATAGCCTGGGGTAGTCTTCCGCTATGGAATACCTCCTCGGTATTGGTCATTATGTCGGTGGCGACACAGGCAAACTCAATGGGCAGGTCACGTGAGAAGTTGAGAGAGTCTGTGTATCCGTTGCATAGTCTCTGGAACAGTTCTGCCAAGTTCTTTCCTCTTATGAGTCCGCCTCCGCTTCTGTCGTGCTTGCCGATAGCCTTGCCGGTTGAGAATATGTAGGTGTACTGCTTCTTGCGGTCATTGAGACTCTGGTTGGCTAGGTTCTCCTTGTCGGTGATGACATATCCCCAGTCTTGTGCCCTTACGATTGAGTCGAGGGCGTTGGCGTTGTAACCGATGGAGTATAGTCCTCCTACGATGCTGCCAATTGACGTTCCGGTAATGATGTCAATGGGGATGCCGGCTCGTTCAAGCACTTTCAGCACACCGATATGAGCCATACCCTTGGCTCCGCCACCGCTCAGCACCACAGCAACTTTCTTTCTACCTGTCGCTGTGCTGTCAGCCTGTGTCTCGGCCTGTGTCTCAGCCATTATAGTGCTGCTAAGCAGCGCAAAAAGTATAAATAGTATCTTCTTCATATTCTCTTAAGTCTGTAGCTTTGACATTATCAGAGTTTATAGGTCAGTCCAGCACGGAGTTCGAATGTCCTTGCATCGACGTCCTTGAAGTCACGGTAATGTGCATGGCGCCAGAAATAGCTGCCTCGCAGATTTACTGAGAGGTTCTTAGTGAGGTAAAGGCCGAAGTCGGCGTTGAAGGCAAGCATACGAGTGTTGCCCGGGTCTCCTTGAGCGTTGGTGTAGTCAAGTTCGAAGCCTTCCTTGCCAACCCATTCCGAACGGTCGTAGCCTTTCCATGTGAAGATGTGGAAGTAGTTGGCATCGATGTTCATATAGCCCACCTTCTTGATGTCCATGTTCGTTTGTATCTTAGCCGAGAATCCGCTACCCATGTTGTAGTCGCGCTCTTGGATATAGAGGTAGTCGCTGAGAGAGCCGCCAAGCAGGATTCCGCTCAGGTAGATGCGCTGTTCCAGGTTCATACGCTCCTCTAACTGTGGGAATCTGTAGATGAGACCTGGACCCACAGAGGCTGCTTCGCTGATGCGGTATGGGATGAGGTCTGTGCCATCCTTCACTGCCTCGGAGTTGTAGAAGTTGAAGTGCTGGAAGAGACCGAAGTCAGCTTCGAATTTCTTTGTGTCTGCAATCGAAGTGCCCCAAAGACGTCCCAGCAAATTCAATCGGTTGACGGCAGGCTGGTTGCTGGAGAATCCGAATGTAGCATTGGCGTGGAAGAAGTCGAATGGCTTGTTCTCGTCGTTATTGTATGGGTCGCCGTACTCCAAACCCAGTTCCAGGTATGGGTTATGCTCGCCTCGGAACAGGGCGCGATCGTCAGCTAAGTAGCGGTCACCGAACGATACACTGTAGCTCACAGGTATGCGGCTGTAGTCGTGGTATAGATAATGACTGCTCCTCCGTTTCCATGCCTCACCGGTGAGTACACGCTTCAGTCCTTTCATAGGAGAGATGAGGGCACCGCCAAGCTCACGGAGGAAACGGCTGAAACCAACCTCACGGTCATCGTAGAAGAGGTCGCTCACACGGAAGGCGATTTCACCGATGCAGGTACCACCAATGGAAGTAGCCATCAGGTCGTTGATAGCTGGCGGTGTGATTTCACCGAAGAACTCCCACATCAGAGAGCCGCCCAAGGCACATGGATATGACTCCCAGAAGTTATAGCCGTTGGCACGGGCTGAGTTGAAGTAAAGGTTTCCGTGATATGGGTGTGCAAACAGGTTGGTGTTGAAGTTGTCGTTGTCCCACACGAAGGCGTGCTCGAAGTTGTGGCCGATGCTGTGGAAACTGATGCGAGAGAACTCCTCACCCAGCACCCAAGTGTCCCAGCGGTTTACAAACACGTTCAGCGCTGTGATCATTCCGGCTGTACGCCACATATTCTTCTTTGGCGACAGGGCAAAGCGGTCTTCGTCGCCACCAAGCATATCCTCTTCGGAGTGCAGGCGGATTGACCGGCTCCTGTTACTGTTAAAACCGTTATAATGGTAGGTCAGACCCAATTCACCAATCATGCGGTGGCGGTAACTCTTGTTGTGGTCGTAGTAGCGTGTGTCGCCGTAGCCCACAGTACCGAAAACGCCCCAGCTTTTGCTTAACTGATAGTCGAGGTTCAGACGGCCTTCTAATGAGTATAGGCGCTCAGGAGCTTGGGGGGAGTTCTCCTGGAATGTCTCAATGTGGGAGAATCCCAAGTCTCCGCTGACAGATAACCTCGGTGTCAGTTCGAAATACTGACCGATGCGGTAGAAGAGCGCTCCCGAGAACTTTTCGCTAAGTCCCATGTAGTGAGTGCCCACACCGATGATGTTATATGTGGAGCGGTTGCGGAAACGAAATGCCAAGTTGGTTTTCGAGTGGTTGCCTCCATAGACCATCAAGTCGATGCGCGTCTTCGGGTTCACGTTGATGAGTCCGTACCGTTTAGCGATTGTGTCGCGTGAATAGTTTATAAGGCCTATCTGCACACCTTTCTGGTAGTCATGGGTGACGTAGTTGAGCAGACCGATCTGTACGCCGCGTAAAGTGTCCGTCTCATTGCGGAAGGCAATCTGCACACCCTTCAGTATTCCCACATTCTGGTTAGTGAAACCAGACAGCTGCAGACCGTTGGCTTCGCCGATGACAATGTTGTTGAGACCTGAGATCTGCACACCTTTCATTCCGTCGTATGCCACGTTGCTGAAGCCCGATAGCTGCAGACCGCTGGCATGTTCGGCAATATTCGATATAGGCGACAGCTGCACTCCCTTGATAGAGTCGGCAATGTTTACAAAACCCAAACCTACGCTGGCTTTGCTCTCCTGCTTTTCTTCTTGTGCCTGAGCACTCAGGGCTACCATTGTGACAAGTGTAATTAACGTAATAATCTTCTTCATATAACTATATTATTTTATCTTAATTAGTTAGTATGGAGCTATGTCTTTAGATTGTATAGTGCTATGTCTTTTTGCAAATATACGACATTTTTCTTATTCTTCAGTTTTTCCTTTAAAAAAATACGCATAGCCAAATGCTGGTTATGCGTATTTTCTACTTAGTCATTTGTACTTTGTACTTGATATTGTTTCCTTGTGTAAAGTCGGGCAACCAATGCACCGCTGATGTTGTGCCATACGCTGAAGATGGCACCCGGGATAGTTGCCAGAGGGTAGGCGGCAAAATGGAGAGTGGCTAATGACGAAGCCAGACCGGAGTTCTGCATGCCTACCTCGATGGAGATAGCTCGCTTCTTCGGTTCTGCAAGCCCTAACAGCCGCCCGATAAGATATCCAAGACTCAGTCCACAGAGGTTGTGAAGCACGACCACAATGACTATAATCAGACCGCCTGCCAACAACTTGGAAGCATTTGCGGCAATGATTATAGCAACAATGAGGGCAATCGCAACAGACGAGAAAGCAGGAAGATAGTCTGTTGTGCGCTCCGTGAACTTCGGCCAAAGTCCCTTGACAATCAATCCTACGACGATGGGCAGTATAACTATCCAGAGAATGCTCAGCAGCATACCCGCCACATCAACATTGACGCTCTTCCCTGCCAAAGCCCATGTCAGTAATGGCGTAAGCAGCGGAGCGAGTAGGGTAGAGACACCAGTCATTCCTACGGACAAAGCCAGGTCGCCTTTCGCCAGATAGGTAATCACATTCGATGCTGTACCGCCAGGACAACAACCTACCAGCACCACACCCAGCGCCAGCGCTTCGTCGAGCTGAAAGGCTCTTGCCAGTCCCCATGCCAGCAGAGGCATGATGGTGAACTGTGCCAGACAACCGATGATGACATCCTTCGGACGGCTGAACACTATCTTGAAGTCCTTAAGGTTCAGTGTCAGTCCCATACCAAACATCACCACTCCCAGCAGATAGTTTATAACCGTTGCCGGCACCTGTTGCAGCACACTTGGAAATGCCAGTGCCAGCAATGCGGCTGCAAGCACCAGCACACCCATATATTCCGATATGTAATGACAAATGGTTTTCATCTTAATTAGTTATTCAGAATGGCTAAAAATAGGTTGGTATTGTCTGGTTTCTAATATCCATACACTAAGCCATATTTCTCGTGAAGATGGCGGAGGCTACCGTCAGCTTTCATCTGGGCAATGACAGCGTTGACAAGGGCGAGAAGATCGTCCTGACCTTTGCGCATCAGCACGCCGATTTCTCCGTGGGTGAAAGGTGAGTTTATGAGGGGTGCAGCAAGGCGCGGGTCATTCTGCACGTACCAGGGAGCCTCAGTGATTTCGGTAATCATCACGTCGGCTTCACCTTCAGCTATAAGAGTCGGGATTTCCTCATTCTTTTGGTGGACGATGATGGTGGCGTGGGTTAGGTTCTCGTTGGCAAACTTCTCGTTCAATCCGCCGGGGTTCACCATCACGCGCACCTCCGGTTTGTCGATGTCAGCCAACGACTGGAAACGGTCGGTCTCAGTAGCACGACAGAGGATGGTCTTGCCATTACATAGATAGCCGTCACTCATCAGCATCGTCTCCTTTCGTGTGTCGGTAATGGTTATGCCACCGATTGCGAGGTCAAAAGTCTGCGGGTCGGCCAGCACATCAGTAGTCAGCGTAGGCCACGAAGTTTGTACGAATTCAATTCCTACACTGATACGAATTCCCGAGCTACGCTCGCCTACCCGTAGCCTTTCGGCTATCTTTTCTACCATCTCAATGCCGAAGCCCCAATAGTTTCCGTCGGCCTCTTTATATGACAGCGGACGATAGTCGCCCGTGGTGCCAACGAGCAACTTGCCACGTTCCTGGATACGTTGTATGGTGGGCTGCACCGCAGAGGGATTGTCATCGTTCGACGTGCATGATGCAAACGATACTGTGCCGCATAGTATCAGGATGGCGGCGAGTACCCATAGTCTGGCCATTTTCATTTCCTAACTACCTTTTGGCTGCCCAGGAATGTCAAGATAATGGCAAATAGCCATAGTGTTCGTTGTCTCATTTACTCAGTTGCTTGACAGGGAAAGTAAAATACGTATCGGGGAAGGGTTCGTCCTTCAGGGTAAAGTGCCACCACTCGGTGTCGAAAGGCTTGAAGCCGTGACGCTGCATAGCCTGACGCAGAATCATGCGGTTCTGGAACTGCTCAGGGGTAATACTACGTTTCGGCTCAGTGGGTGATTCCGAGTTGTCGCCTGTGTATTCACCTGTCTCGGGATTGCCGCAGAAGTCGGGATGACTCTCGGGACCGAACCAGTCGAAGGTGCCGCCCATGTCGATTTCCTTTTCGGTATTCATATCGAAAAGCGTCAGGTCAATGGTAGAACCACGGGTATGACCGCTCTTCAGGCAGATATAGTCCTGAGGAAAGAGCACACTCTTGTCGAGGTCTGGATAGAAGTATGCCTTCATCAGTGTGTCGTTGATGTCCTCAGCCCAGCGCACAAAGTGGTCAACACCTTTCTGCGGACGGTAGGCATCATAGATCTTCAGGCGATAGCCTTGAGCTTTCACGTCATCGCTTACAGCCTTCAGGCTGTCAGCGGCCTGTTTGGTTAAGAGCGCCGTCGGTTCCTCATAGCCATCGATGCGCGTTCCCACAAAGTTGTACGTGCCGAAGTAGCGGATTTCCAGAATCACGTCGGGCACTACGTCGGTAATGGTTACAAACTGGCTGGTATCCTCAGTCTCGTTGACATTCGCTTCCTTATTCTTGTCCGAAGAGCAGGATACAATCGTTGTGCCGCAGATTAGGATGGCGGCTATCATCCAAAGTTTGACCTGTTTCATGATTATTGTCTTCCTCTTTTATCTTTACTCCAACTTTCCTGCCAGACGCATACGGACGGCGGCAGGGGTTACAGGGGCGGTTATGTCGGCGGTGTTCACCTGCTGCTGGTCACCGTCGATGTTAAACTGCAGGGTGGCTCCGTCGTTGCGCACGTCGATGGTGACGTTGGCACCCATCACGAGGGGGAGGTTCACATCACCGTGACCGCCGGGGAAGCCGCAGAGCACGGGGATGTTGTACGCCTTCAGCATCTCGTGGAGCATCGCCTCAACACTCTCGTATGTAAACTCCTTGCCGCAGTCGGTGAACTCACCGAGGATGATGCCCCGGCAGCGGTCAAGCACACCGTTCATCTGGAGTATGCGCATCTGGCGGTCTATGTTATGCATCGACTCCTCCACCTCCTCAATGAAGAGAATAATGTTCTTGCCTTTGGTGGCATCGGCTTGCGAGCCGAGGTTTGGTGCAAAGGTGCAGATGTTACCGCCCACGAGCGTGCCGGTAGCTGTACCAGTGATGTTTTGCTTATGTGCAGGCAGCTCATATCGAGGCACATTGCCCAGGAGCAGGTCGCGCATCAGCGTGCTGGTGGCGTCGGTGCCGCCCTTGGCCAGGAACGAGCTCATGGTGCCATGGATGCTCATCACTCCGGCGCGGGTCAGCAGACCGTGTAGCGTCGAGATGTCGCTGAAGCCTACCAGCCATTTAGGTGAAGCTTTCAGCTCAGCCAGTGTCAACTGGTCAATGAGCTGGATGGTGCCATAGCCGCCACGGTTACAGATAATAGCCTTGATGTCGGAATCGCGCAGCGCCCAGCGGATATCGCTCACACGCTCTGCCACGGTGCCGGCATATTTTCCGTCAACCACCTTACCCACGTTTGGTCCGATAACGGGTTCCAATCCCCACGAGCGCAGCACGTTGGCGGTTTTCTCGACGTTCTCCATCGGCGTATAGTACGATGGCGAAATCAGCGCCACCTTGTCGCCCTCCTTCAGATAGTCGGGCTTTGCACAGTTCAGCACCACTGGCTTATCGTGGTTCACTACTTTTGTATCATCATCGTCGCTGCATGAGTTCAGCGTCATGGCAGTCATCATGGCGACTGCGACCATTAATATTATCTTCTTCATTGTTGATATATTATAACTATGTGCAAAGGTAAACATAATAATCCTTAATGGCAAATACGTCGATGTATTTATTTCCCTGTTCGCTTCATGGCGGAATACCGCCCTTCTACTCGGATTACAGAAATACTATCAACTAATATCATAAATAAGCAACAATAGTTGACAATCGAGATTAAAAAAAAGTATTAACCAAAGTCAACCCATATTACAAATAAGGCTGAAAGTAGTCAACTGAAATCGTTAAACTACAGGTCTTTATCCTCGATAAGCAAAAAGAAAAAAAGTTTCAGCGAAGTGAAACTTTTTTTTCTCTTCGCTGAAACTTTATTTTCACTGCGGTGAAACTTTTGTTTCACTTCGCTGAAACTTTTTTCCCACAATGCTGTGGAACTTTTTACCGTTTAACAAAGTACTAAGTACAATTTTAATTAAACTTCTCAAGCCCTTTACCCCTTAATCCTGTTCTCCTGGATCTTCTTTCAGTGAGTAGAAGGAACTGCCGTCGAAGCAGTGGGTGCATACTTGGCATTTCTCCAGTCCTATTGCCTTGATGATGGTCTCAAGTTTGGTGAATTTCAGACTGTCGAGATTGAGACGACGGGCAATCTCCTGCACCATAGCCTTGTATTCTGGAGTGTCGGTAGTGGCATAGGCTTTGATTCGCTCTTCAGGTACATCGACATTCTGTGCTGTCTGTGCGTCGGCAAGGAGAGTGGCTTTTTCAGAGTGTGTCTCCAAATCCTTGATGACACGACGGGCAATAAGCTCCAACTCGGACTTTGACGCTGAAAAGTTGACAAACGGACAGGCATAAATCAGGGGAGGGCAGGCGATTCGCATGTGAACCTCTTTTGCTCCTAATTCCTTCAATGCCTTTGCGTTTTCCCTAAGCTGTGTGCCACGGACGATGGAGTCATCGCAGAATACGCATCGTTTGCCGTCGAGCATGTCGTGGTTGGGAATCAGCTTCATCTTTGCCACGAGGTTGCGCATCTCTTGGTTGGGTGGCATGAACGAACGAGGCCAGGTTGGTGTGTATTTGCTTATTCCTCTCTGATAGGGAACCTTATGGCCTGCGCTGTAGCCAACTGCCATACCTATTCCTGAGTCTGGAATGCCGCCAACGCTGTCTGCTTCCACATCATCCTCTTCTCCCATGATTTTTCCTGTGGTGTAGCGGACATCTTCCACGGTTTTTCCTTCGTATGAGGATGTGGGGAATCCGTAGTAAATCCAGAGGAACGAACAGATTTGCATCTTCTTGTTTGGACGGCGAAGCTGTTCCATGCCGTCTGCTCGCAGGCGGATGATTTCTCCTGGTCCTACAAAATATGTGGTTTCATACCCGAGATTAGGGAATGCGGTGTTCTCGCTGGTCACAGCCATCGCTCCGTCTTTCTTTCCCACAACAATCGGGGTTCTACCCCATGCGTCGCGGGCTGCGATGATGCCGTCTTCAGTCAGAAGGAGCATTGAGCATGAGCCTTTGATGGTGCGGAACACGTTCTCGATGCCGCTCACAAAGTCCTTTCCCTGCACTATCAGCACTCCAACCAACTCTGTCGGATTGATTTTGCCGGAGGAGAACTCAGAAAGATACATGTTTTCCTGTAGCAGTTTGTCCGCCACCTCTTCCAGGTTGTTAATCTTGGCAACGGTGACGATGGCAAATCGTCCTAAATGGCTATTGAAAAGCATTGGCTGTGCATCTGTGTCGCTGATGATGCCAATACCTGATTCTCCTTCAAACTTAGACAGTTCCGGTTCAAAGCGAGTGCGGAAATAAGTACTTTCCATGTTGTGGATGGCACGGTAGAATCCTTTCTTACGGCTGTAAGTGGCCATACCTCCACGTCGAGTACCGAGATGTGATTGATAGTCTGTGCCATAAAACAAATCTGCGGCACATTTTTCCATCGATACTGTCCCAAAAAAACCTCCCATAAAAACTAAAAATAAATCGACTGGTTCTTAAAATGAATCAATTCAACTCCACAAATCTCAAATCCGCAACAAAGATACGAATAAATAACGACCGATGAAAATAAAAATGGTTATAAAAGCAACCTAAAGTATTTAAAAAAATAAAACCTGCTGGATTCTCATCCTTGCAGGTTCCAATTCTCTCTTTGGGCTAAGCCCAAAAGTGATTGATTGTTGAGCGTGTTGCGAATTATTCAGCAGCAGCTTCTTCAGTAGCTTCAGTAGCTTCAGTAGCTTCTTCAGCACCTTCTTCAGTAGCTTCAGTAGCTTCAGTAGCATCTTCAGCAACTTCTTCAGTAGCCTCTTCAGCAACTTCTTCTACAGCTTCAGTAGCTTCTTCAGCAGCTTCTTCAGTCTTAGCTTCGTTCTTGCAAGAAACAACAGCCATAGTTGCAACAGCAGCAACCAACATCAAATACTTTTTCATTTTTTTTTCTTTTTTAAATTGTTAAACAATAACTTGCTTTCTTAAAACGCTGCAAAGTTACGCACTTTCTCAATACGTTGTTCTTTAAACCTCATTTTTTTTCGGCTTTTAACACTTTTTTATCGATTTTTCTGTAACTTTTTTGTTTTTAGAACAATTTGTCGTACTTTTTTACCAAGTTTTAGTAGTTCTTAACCGACTGTTTTCGCAAACAGCCGTTTTTTCATTTTTTTAAATTATATCCGTTAAACATTCAACGTTAAACGTTCAGCGAAATTCATATCATCATGTCTGACATGATAGAATCAGATGTAAAAATTCCCTTTCTGGTTAGTTTCATGATGTTGTTATCCTTGATTTCCAGGGTGTTGCTATCAAGATGATTCTTGGCCATTTGCAGACAATAGTCGTAGCGCTCTCTGCCAAATATCCTTTCTAACTCGCTAAGATTAAGCCCTTTTGCTGTGCGAAGGCTGGTCATTACGAGTTCGTTGTATCGTGTCCTGTCGTCGAGTTGTTCTACTTCGGGCTTCATCTCGCCTTTCTCCATTCCTACTATATATATATGTATATCTGACGGATTCCAGCTTCGTGTTTTTATGTCGTAGGAATGTGCCGCAGCACCGAATCCAAAGTAGGGTGTACCATCCCAGTAACTGGAATTATGGCGAGAATGAAAGCCTGGCAGTGAGAAATTGGAAATTTCGTATTGCACAAAACCGTTTTCCTGAAGTGAGTCTATCAGTTGATTGTACATTCTCATATAGTTCTCCTCGCTAATCTCTTCCACTTCATGGGCTTGTAGCATCTGTGTGATCCTGGTTCCTTCTTCGTACATCAGGCAATAGGCGCTGATGTGCTGAACATGAAGCGAAAGTGCTGTGTTGATGTCATTTTGACATTCTTCGAGGGTTTCATCGGGAAAACCGAACATAAGGTCGATGCTGATATTGTAAAATCCGCAGTTTTGTGCTGAACGAACTGCATGAATGGCTTGGTCGGCTGTGTGACGACGATGAAGAAACTGCAACCGCTGCGGATTGAACGTCTGTATGCCGAGGCTTAATCTGTTTATCCCGATTTGGCTCAAATCTCTCAGATAATTCTCATTGATGTCGTCGGGATTGGCTTCGAGAGTGATTTCCGCAGCCTGGGCAACAGAGAAATTATGACGGATGCACTCAAGAATTTGCTTTATTTGATGAACATATAGTTGCGAAGGCGTTCCTCCTCCGAAATAAATGGTCTGAATAGTGCTTCCGTCAGCTCGTTGCCCGATTTCCTTGCATACAGCATCGACATAGCGCTGACGCAGATGGAGCAGCGTTGTAGAATAGAAATCGCAGTATATGCACCGCGATTTACAAAAAGGAATATGAATGTAGATGCCGGACAAAAGATAGTGAAGAATGAAGAATTCTTTATTGAAGTGATAGTACCGAAGTGGTTAAATACTGAGGATTATGTGGGTTGTTCGTTGCAGAGTAGGGGACGGTAGGATTCGATAGCATCCTCGGTGATTTTGATGGCTTCCTCCATTGTGCAGAAGAGGCGACCGCCGGCGGCATTGAAATGTCCGCCGCCATTGAAGAATTTTGCTGCCATCTCGTTCGCAGGGAAATCATCGAAACTGCGTATTGATACACATATCTGCTGCTTTTCAGTGTCCTCACGCAGGGCTATGGAGAGTTTCTGCCCACGTATTTCGAGCGGCATGTTGACGATACCTTCTGCATCACCTTTAAGATAGTTGAATCGTTGCAGCTCGTCACGGGTGATAGAGAAGTATGAAGCGTGCAGGTCGTGCATCACTTTCAACTTTTCATACAGGATATAACCCATGAGGCGGTAACGTCCCTCGGTGTTCTGATTGTAGATATTTCGGATGATGAGGTCTTTGTCAATGCCTTTGCGCATAAGCTCGGCAATGATTTGGAAAATCTCAGGGTTGTTTGAGTTGTAAGTGAAACGACCTGTGTCGGTACACATTCCTGCGTACAGGTCTTCTGCTGCGTGACGGTTCAAACGGTCAATCTCGCCGATTTGGTTGAGCAACCTGAACAGCAGTTCACAGGTGCTGCTCATCTCAGGTCGTGAAATCTGCATGTCACAGAATTTCTCTGGCTCTGTGTGGTGGTCTATCATGAGTTTGGTTGCACGTGAATAGCCGAAAGGTGTAGCTAAGTCGTCAATTCGTGACAGACCGTTGTAGTCAAGAGCCACGCAGAGGTCCGCCATCGCAAAGATAGTCTTTGACTGTGCTCTGTGGTGGTCGTAGATGATGATGCGGTCGGCACCATTCATCCATTTAAGGAAATCCGGGAAATAATTCGGTACGATGACTGTAGCCTGCTTACCTCTGTTGGTGAGATATTCCCAAAGTGCAAGGCTGGCACCGATGGCATCACCGTCGGGAGAAGTGTGACAGGTGATAACCACGTTGCGACTTTGCAATAATATTTGCTTGAGCTGTGTAGCTTCTGATGAAGATAATGCGGATTTTATCATGGTCTATAGCTTTGTTTTTGCAAAATTACTATTTTTTATGTTGATAATAGGAATTTTGACATTCTTTTTCGTTATTGATTGAAATAAAAATCATAAATTTGCGGATAATAATACGTAAAGCGTTTGTGCTGAATCGTAAAGAATATACTTAAGAACTTAGTTTTTATGAATCAAGAGCAGAATCAAACGGTTATACCAGGAAAGGGCAATAACGACAAACGTCGCCTGATATATGCAATTATCGCTGCAGTTCTTGCAGCAGTAATTATCTTCCTTGTCTATATGTTGGTTCAAAAGAGCAGTGAGATAGATGAACGCAATGAAACTATCAACGAACTGCAACAACTTGCCGAACTCGATAAGGAGGAAATGCAGAATGAGTACAGGCAGTTTGACATCCAGTATGGCGAATTGCAGAGTTCGCTGCGTAACGACTCTCTTATTGCTGAGATTGAGAAGGAGCGTGAACGTACTCAGAAGTTGCTGCGCGAACTGGAAAACACCAAAGCCACCGATGCTCGCGAGATTACTCGTCTGAAACGTGAAATAACATCCCTTCGTAAGGTATTGCATAGCTATATAGTTCAAGTTGACAGTCTGAACCGCGCAAACGAATCCCTTCGTGCAGAGAATACAGAGATCCGTCACCAGAACGAGCAGGTACGTACTGAAATTAATGTAATCAGTTCTGAACGCAACCAGCTTAGGGAAAGAGTGGATCGTGCTGCACAGCTTGACGCAACTGGGCTCTGGATTTCTCCGAAAAACAAACGTGGAAAAGATACCCAGAAGGTTAAGGATGTAACCAGATTCGCTTTCGGCTTCACGATTGTGAAGAATGTTACTGCTGCTAACGGTCAACGCGTGATTTACGCCAGAATCATGAAACCCGACAACTCGGTGTATCACCGTCAAGGAAACTTTACCTATGAGAATACTCAACTGGAGTACTCAGAAAAGAAATATGTGGAATACGATGGCGAGGAAATGAAAGTAACTATGTATAGCGATGTTGATGAATACTTGGAGGCTGGAACCTACAAGCTGTTCATCTTCGCTGATAATCAAATGATAGGGCAGACCAGCTTTGTGCTGAAGTAAAACTAGCCCCCCGCCCCCCGTAATGGGGATGAGTGGTTACCTGCCATCCGGATGGTTTTATAATTCATAATTTATAATTTTGTAATGATTGTTTCTCCTTCTCTTCTTGCAGCCGATTTTGGAAATCTGGAACGCGAAATCGGAATGATCAACAGCAGTAATGCAGACTGGTTGCATCTTGACGTAATGGATGGCGTGTTTGTGCCTAACATCAGTTTTGGATTCCCTGTCCTTGAAGCTGTGGCACGTCTGTGTAAAAAACCACTTGATGTGCATCTCATGATTGAACGACCTGAGAAGTTTGTCGATGAAGTTGCTGCTCTCGGTGCCATGATGATGAATGTGCATTATGAGGCATGTCTGCATCTGCACCGCACAGTTCACGTTATACACGAGAAAGGAATGAAAGCAGGAGTGACGCTCAATCCGTCCACACCCGTATGTCTTCTCGAGGATATTATCCGTGATGTGGATATGGTGCTGCTGATGACTGTGAATCCAGGATTCGGCGGACAGAAATTCATTGAACATTCATTGGATAAAGTTAAGGAACTGTGCAGGATGATTGAACGCACTGGTTCAAAAGCATTGATTGAGGTTGACGGTGGTGTCAATGCCAAGACTGCTCCTCTGTTGGCTGAGGCTGGCGTGGATGTGATGGTGGCAGGAAGCTATGTGTTTGGTGCAGAGAATCCAGCAGCAGTCATTGACGAACTGCGCAGCCTGTAAATGTCCTGGCAGAATTATCCTGTAGTTCGCTTCGCCATTCCTCTGATAGTGGGAATGGCTATGGGATATATAAGCATAGATTATGGTATAGTAAACCTGTTGTGGCTTGCTATACCATTTATTTTATGCTCATGTGCTGCACTATATGTCAATACGTTATGCCCGAAGTTCAGATATATACATCTGTTTGGTGTCCTGAGTAATGTCAGTATCGCTCTCTTCGGAGCACTACTTATGTTGCAGAGATGTCTGTCAATTACTGAAAGCGTTCCGGATAAAGGGGCGTGGATATGTGGGGTTGTGGAATCCGAACCAAAGAAAAAGGCACGTACCTATGCAGTTGAGGTCAGGACAAATGACAGCCGTGTTTTAGCTTATATTGCCTTGGACGAAAGTCATTCGCCAGAGACATTGCATAGTGGTGACAGCATTTCCCTTCAAGCATATAAGGTTAATCCGACTTTTATCCGTAATGACGCATACTCTACCGATAACCATATTCTTGATGATTATCGCAATTATCTTTTTTGCGAAGGATTTTGCGCCACCTGCTATGTGCTTCCTGGCAGTTGGGATAGCAGAGGGGAAAATCATGGGAAAAGTGACTGGACGAAGCAATTTGCCGATATACGCAGTCAGATACATTTGAAGTATGCCGATGCAGGTATTACAGACGACGTTGGCAGTGTGGTAGAGGCGATGACTACGGGACAAAGAGCCAATCTTAATCAGAAACTGCGTCAAGCCTATGCACATGCAGGAGTGGCTCATGTGCTGGCTTTGTCGGGAATGCATCTCGCCATGTTGTTTGTGATGTTCAATTATCTTGTGAACAACTTCATGACGCGCAGATGGAGACGAGTTGTTGCCTTTACCTTAATTCCCGTTGCATGGCTCTTCTGTATGATAGCAGGTATGCCTCCGTCACTGCTTCGGGCAACAATAATGCTTTCCTTAGTGCAACTGGCCTTAGTAATAGATGCAGAGCAAAGTCTTCTCAATTCCTGTGCCATCGCTGCAGTGCTGATGCTATTCTTCAATCCGCTGCTGCTGATGAATATCGGTTTCCAGCTGTCGTTTGCGAGTATTGTTGCTATAGCATTGACTCATGTGGACACGCTGCATATTGATTCAACCGGAAGACGCAGAAATATACTTACAAGGATAATCCAAGAATACCTGTGGCCACCATTAAGGATGTCGCTCGTCTGTACTCTTGCTACATTTCCTCTAGTAGCATACTATTTTGGCTACATTCCTCTGTTAGGGCTGTTAAGCAGCGTTGTGATTTCGACCTTAGTATCTATATTGCTGATTATGCTGTTGCTCTGGTGGATGTTTACATTGTGTGGATTGACTACCACATTGCTTACATCTGCTATCATTGCAATAGTTTCATGGAACAACACAATCGTAGATGCAGTTGCCTCAATAAAAATAGCAACGGTGGACTATAGACCATCCACCGTTGCCGTAGTGCTGCTATATGTCTTTATTATTTCAGTATGGAACTTCTTCGTACATCGCACTTCCCGTTCCTTGCGATTGTCAATGCTCTCTCTTACAGCTCTTTTACTGGAGCAGATAATAGTTTCTTAATGTGAGCGGAATTTCCACTTGGAATTGTCGGTACTGAAATCCCATGGGGCGAGGGTAGGAGTGCTGTCGCCTGCACTGTAGAGGCAGTAGCGAGTATTGAATTCCTTTTCTCCGGGAATTTCGAATGGCATTATACGGTAAGTACCGTCTGTGGCTTGCTCAATCCACCATAGTTGCTCATCCAGACCTTCAAAGTCCTTTGCTATAACTCCGTATTCTGCAGTTGCAGTCAGTGCACGATTAGTGCCAGCGATTTTTATCTCATAAAGAGGACCTGTGAGACGTCCTCCTGCTTCCGGAACAGGAGTGATGGTCCAGCGTTGCCATGGACGGAACATATAGTCTCCGCAGCGTAGAGGTATCTCTCCTTCTGGCCATGTGGACTGTACTTCTTCCAAAGTCTGGTCGGGGATGGGCTTAACAGGTGCTTCCATTTGTTTGCGGTCAAACCATGCCCTACGTTCCTGTGGCATGCGAACGAAGTCAACCGCGAGTTCAAGACTGTAACCGCGACGTTGTGATTCTATTTCAAATGTACCTCCCTTGAAGCGTTCTCCTGCAACAGGCCAGTCGTTTTCCCAAAGCAGAGGAACTATGCCAAGTACGGAACGTCCGCCTTTATCAAAATCGGCTTCAAAATGACATGACATTATCTCTATGCCGTCGTCTATGACTGTTCGTCCGAAGTGTCCGGGACCCACTCTGCGGTCGCCAGCGGCAATTACCATTCTGCCTCCGCCGTGGAACATGTCACGACCAACATTATCAATATACGGACCGGTAACCTTGCGTGAGCGTCCAACTATAATATTATATGTGGAGTTTACACCGTCGCAGCAAGTGCCATGAGTACCAAGCAAATAATACCAGCCGTTACGGTAAAGGAGATCAGTAGCTTCGCAGTCTATTGCGATGTCACGTTCTTTGTTTCCTTTCATGCGCTCACCGGTCTTCGGGTTAAGTTCGATGAGGCGAATAGTTCCGAAATATGTTCCGTAGCTTGCCCAGAGTCTTCCTGTAGTAGGGTCGAGCAGCAAACTCGGGTCTATGGCATCGTTGTCTTCCATGCCGTCAGATGACGCAACCTCTATAGGCTCAGTATATTTGAAATCTGGTGATTTAGGGTCGAGCGTTTTGTTCCACATGGTCAGAATCCGACCATTGTGACCTCCTCCCAGTCCTCCTCCTGTAGCTCCATAGATAACAAGGTAGCGATCTCCGATTTTCATAACGTCTGGAGCTGCTCCACCACCAGGGCGAACGGCACCGTCGTGCCACGTCCATCCGTCTTCGCTGATAAGTCCACCGCCACCAGTACCGAAAGTATAATATTTCCCGTCACATTCAGCTATGGTTGACGGGTCGTGAATGTATGGAGTACCTATTTGGGCAGAGGTGTAAGAAATGAAAATAGAAGAGCTAAGTATAAAGAAAAATATTGTGAACAGATTCCGTTTCATAAGTTATTTCGTGGTTATAGTGTAGTTTGTTACTGGTTTTCCATTCTCATCAATAAACCGGACACAGAAGTCGCTGAGACCAGGTCCGTTGATAACAGAACAACGTATGACGTTGCGACCTTTATGCAATGTCAGCAAACCGGACATTCCGTCATCTTCCACCATGCGGCGGTCTCCGGAAAGAAGGAGCACTTCCTTGCCGTTAACCCACCAGATAGAAGCACCGTTGGAACCAGCGGCAAGACGTACATTCTCAATGTCCTCCGGGCAGTCGATGTAGGTTACACCCCAGAACAGAGAACCATAGGTCTGTTGCCCCCATTTCTCAGCAAAGCGGAACAGTTTGACATTGAAGTTCTCGCTGTCAAGTGCACGCCAAGTCAATGTTTGCTTGCCTGCCTTTACTTTCTGCCCGTCTTTGGGAAGAGTGGTCATCTGATCCTTGAAATACGACATATAGAAATGCTCACGCAGATAGGTGTCGGTGAACACGTTATTGGAACGGTTGGGTTTGCTTATTGGTTCAAGCAATAGCCAACGGCGGATGAAACCTGCGGAATCTGGTTTTGATGCAGATGCGATGCTGCCTGCTGGCGAGAAATAGCGCGGATGATTCTTGAACTGAACCCAGTCGATGTCTACACTGTCGCCTTCGCTGGTTGCGCAAAGTGTTGAAATACCTTTTGGTACATAAGATAATGGTGCTGTGAGCGTGAGCCATTGTCCGCTCAGATTACGACGGAAAGGCCCGTTTTCACCAGTCACAGTGATGGTGATGCTGGCAATTTCTTTACCACGATTATTCTTTTCGCGTAAGCTAAGCTTTGTGTTTTTGTTAGCACGTACCTTTGCTATTACGTATGCATCATTGAGCATGGAGAAATCTATGTCAGAGACTTCAACCGATGACTTTGCCTTTGGCAGGGTTACGCTGATTCCCTTGAAATTGTAAACTGTGTCGAGCAGAGCTGTTGAGACTCCTTTGCTACAATTGGAATAGCCTTCGACTTCGATGCGGTTGGTGGCAGGGATGATGCCCACTCCGCGTTTGGTTGGATAAACCTGCTGGATGGTGCCGTCGGAGTTGAACTTTACTCGATCTACACACACGCTGCGGCGTTTGTCATCGCTGGGCGAGAAATCATTATGATGATAAAAGAGATACCATTGGCCTTGGTATTCTACAAGGCTGTGATGATTTGTCCAGCAATGGTTTGAATGTTCAGCCATGATGATGCCCTTGAAGACCCATGGACCAAGTGGCGACTTCGACATGGAATAGGCAAGTGTTTCAGTCGGGTTTTTGCCATCGCTTGTATCACCGCGTACCCAAGGGAATGTCAGGTAGTACCAGTCACCGCGTTTGAATGCGAAGGGGCCTTCCTTGAAACCTTCAGGAAGACCTTCCATAACCTGACCACCGACCTTTATCGGAGGCATTTCAGCCATGCCTTCACGATGAGGCATTTTCACTTCCTGCAACTCTCCATCCAATTCCACCATATTGTCTTTCAGCTTGGCACCGCGAATACCCATGCCACTCCAGTAGATGTAGGCAGAGCCATCGTTGTCGACTAGTACGCAAGGGTCAATGCCGGATACTCCCTTGATAGGCCCCGGTTCACAGGTAAATGGACCAGCGGGATTGTCAGAAGTGGCTACGCCGATGGCAAATCCTCGTCCGCTTTGTGGTGCGTTCGGGAAATAGAAATAATATTTGCCGTTCTTATACACGCAGTCGGGCGCCCACATGGAGTAAGCGTCAACTTTACCCCAAGGCACATTGTTCTGTGAGATGATACATCCATGGTCAGTCCAGTCTACGAGGTTGTCACTGGAAAAGACATGGTAATCCTCCATGCAGAACCAATCCTTGCGTTGTCCTTCTGGTGCCTTGATGTCGTGCGAAGGATAGAGATATACCTTATTATTAAATACACGCGCAGTAGGGTCTGCCGAGAACTGATCCCGGATAATTGGGTTCTGCGCCATTGTTACCATTGGCAGCAATGTTAATGAGAGTGTTAGTGTTAGAAAGCGTTTCATATAAGTGTTTGTAGATAATTATCTTATGTAAATCTTCCTGCCATCCATGATATACAAACCTGGAGATAGTTTGCCCGTACCTACAGCTCTACCTGAAAGGTCAAATATCTTTGATGGCTTGTCCTTGGCATGTGTGGTTATTGATTCAATTTCTGTTTGTTCATTGGTTATTAAATGATGGCGTAAAGCCGAACGTACGGAATAATATGCCTTTTTCTTGTTAATGCCTGAATCGTAGAGCAGTGGCTGTGATGCCTGACGCCAACTGTCATTGTCCTTGAGTCCCCAGATTACCATATTCGGACAGTTGTCGTTGCTGAGTACGATATCTGTAATCATACGGTAGTTTCGTGCTTGTTCTTCCAAATTACTTGCTGAGTTAGAAGATATACCCATGTCAAGTTCGGTGATGATGCATTTTAGTCCTGCATCAGCAAAACGCTTGATGGTTTTCCCAAGTTTTACGGAGTCTGCATCACCAATGGAAAAATGGCATTGAAGTCCTACTCCATGGATGGGAATTCCGCTGTTCTTCAAGCGCATGGCGAGATTGTAGAAAGCAGTGGACTTGGCTTTACCCTGAAGTTCCACGCCATAGTCGTTGAGATAGAGTTCTGCGTTAGGGTCTGCTCTGTGGGCAAAAACAAATGCTGAGTCTATGAAGTCTTCACCGATGGCAAGTGTCCAAACACTGCTTCGAAGATCGTAAGCATTAGGATTTGAACGGACTGTAGTCTGATCATCATTCAGACATTCATTCACTACATCCCATTCCTTTATCTTTCCACGATAGCGACCAACAACTTGTGTGATATGGTTTCTTAGAATTTCCATAGCTTCGGTCTTACTCCATTTTTGGTCGTTCTTTTTGCCATCGCTGCTCACCCATATCGGAAGCTGCGAATGCCAAGCCAGACAGTGACCACGAACAGACATATTATTCTTCTGGGCAAAGTTAACAAGGTTGTCGGCAGCCCAAAAATTAAACTGACCACGTGATGGCTCAAGAACGTCGAACTTCATTTCGTTTTCGGCAACCAGCATGTTAAACTGTGAGCCTATTTCGCAAGTCTCACTAAGTGATTCATTAGTAATGTCGTTCTTCCACGTAGATATCGCAGTGCCAATGAATTTGTTATTCTTCTGAGCCAAATCACGGAGTGTGGTGTTGTCCTTGTATTCGTCTATACCGTCATTGTACAAGGATTCTGCCCAAGGTATATAATCTGGATCATCGTCATCTCCTCCTTCGTTATGCTCAGCGTCTTCAAGTGAGACGAGGCGAAGAATCAAAGAGAATTGTCCATTGTCCTCATGTTCTTCCAATGCCCAAGTATAGCGTCCCGGCTGACGAAGATCAAAGTTCCATTCACCTGCCTGTGCTGCAGATTTCTTGCGTGCTGTGAGCAAACAAATTTCGGTTCCGAGTTTTACGTCTGCGTCTTTGGTTAGTTCTATCTGAACTACAGGCATCTTCGTGCTTTCGGTAAAGTCTTCTTTGATGTTGTTGTATTTTACTTCACCGTCAATGTTTAATGCGTCGTGTTTTGTGGCAGAAGCTACACGAAAACGCAGAATTGATGAAGGACGAACATATAAATGAGCACGTTTTGAAGTAGTTGTATAGTTCTGTAGAGTAAGAGTTCCATAACCTTCCTCATCATCAGTACCTGGAGCAATAGTACCATAGTTATCTACGGTTCCTCCAATACTTCCTTGTCCGCCTAACACTCCTTTCCCAAAGACGAAAGCAATGGCGTCAGTGTCATTTGGCTTTGAACCAATTGCTCCTCGTAGCTTTTTGGAAGCTGCTTCAGCTGCATCGTTGGAGATATTCACACGACCTTCCAAGACTCGGAGTGAAGCACTGAGGTAATTATCGTTACCCGTAATGTCCAGAGTACCTAAACCTTCCTTAATGATTCCAACGGGATGTGTGTCAGCATAATCGGGTGGGGCAATACATCCTGCAAGTGTAGCGTCTGTATTGAGGTGACCTAATAAGAAATATGCGGCACGAGTGTTCTTTTTCATGTATCCGATGATACTGGAACCAGGTTCTGTTGTCAGTTCTCCGATTCTGAAACCTGCACCTGCAGTATTTGCCTCGCAAGCGATAGTGGCACCTTCATGAAGAGTCACCTTGTTGTCCTCCATGGAGTTGTTGACTTTTCCTGAAGTCAAGGCATCCTCAATGCTCTCAGGAGAGAAGGACTTGCCACCATGAGCTAAAACTACACCATAAAAACCTGCACTAGACGAGTTTTCAGGGAAAGGATAAATGTGCACGTCTCCCTTGAATTTTGTCCAGTCAGGCCATGCCGCACCTTTATCTGTTCCCAAATAACAACGGTCACCGCCAGCATAAAGGTTAAGCGTACCTTTACCTACGATGGTGGAACTGAAATGGCAATAACGTGCCATCTTGACATCTACGCTCTTATTTGCAGCGATTGATATCTGGTCTGTGTAATCTACGTATGAAGACGACGTATTATCACCGCTGATATCAATTGTTTTCTGCGCAAAAGCAGAAACGGACATCAGCAAGCAGAGTATAGATGTAATCTTACGCATATATATTATTTCTTAAACTGCCACCAGTCAAGATGAATATCACCTTGGGTCTTATCGAAGCAGATATAAAGGTCATGAACACCACTGGCGTTCTGCACCTTAGCAGTGAATGACTTGTACTTTTCTAAAGAACCGGTTGATTTTACTGTAGTCTTGCCGATAACTGGTCCTTCGACATTGTCTAATTTGAGTGATATTTCAACAGAGCCAGACGCAGCTGCACTGATAAGGAACTGCTTAGCTGATTTTGCACTGAAATCCACGCTGCGAAGACGTATGTACTCCCCGTCGTTAATGTCAAAGACATACATATTGCGTTTTCCTGTAGATGCAGGCATATCTGCTACAACTCCAGTGTTTGCAATACCCATTTTTGCTGTTTTCAGTCCATATCCCCATGCCATTGTCTCTGCTTCCACTCTGTTGTATGGATTCAGATTGCTCAATGGTTTCACTGGTTCCTGATCGAGCCAATATGGAATTTCCTTTATAGTGCCATCTGCATTGTAACTGATCTCTTGTACAGAAACCGAACGACGTTCATGGTGCTTAAATGTCTCAAGATGCATGATGTCGTAACTCTGTCCGAAGATGTAACTGTGTCCCTTGTAATCAGTTACTCCAGGGTGGTTGCCTCGATCGCGCTGGGTTGGACGCATTACATATCCCTTTGATTTCCAAGGACCGGTAGGACTGTCACTCATGGCATATCCCAAAGCTTCGGGACAACATGTAGATGCGTAGTGAAGGTAATAGTGCCCGTTACGCTTGTAGAACCAAGGACCTTCCTGATAATGATCTATGTGGTAGTCGAGTTTAACGATGTCACTCTTCAGAGAAATCATGTCTTCGTTAAGCAGAGCATAATAGGTGTTTGGGTTACCCCAATACATATATGCCTGACCATCGTCGTCAATGAATACGGTTGGGTCGATGTCGTCCCAGTTCTCTTTCTGCCATACAAGAGGTTTGCCGAGAGGATCTTTGAATGGCCCGTATGGGGAATCGGCTACGAGAACACCGATGCCATGACCATGAAGTGGTGCATAGAGGTAGAATTTGCCGTTGCGCTCAACTGTCTGAATTGCCCATGCGCCATTATCGCGGCTACGCCATTCGAAATCCTTCAATGATGCTACTGCACCATGTTCTGTCCAGTTCACCATATCCGTAGTGGAATAGAGAAGCCAGTCGTACATGAAGAAACCTGCACTGTTTTTCTCGTTTGGGTCAGGAATATCCTCTGGTGAAGCATCGTGTGAAGTGAAAAGGAATAGAGTGTCACCCACAATAATTGGAGATGGGTCGGCTGTGAATTTCGTCTGCATGATAGGCATGTTGCACTGTTCGATACCTCTGAACTGCCACCAGTCAAAATTCATGAGTTTGGGTCCTTGTCTTCCCTTGAAGAGGAAATACAAGTCGTGTACGCCTTTTACATTATTAATAATATCTGAAGTAAGGGTTGTCCATTGTTCCCAACCGCCAGTTCCAGCAACTTCAAGAGTGGTGAGCAACTGTCCCTTAATGCTGTCGATATGTACTTCAATCTTTCCACCACGAAGACCGCTTGCAACACGGGCTGTGAAAGTGCGTGGCATCATGCGACCGAAGTTCACATTCTGCAGTTTGATGAAATCATCATTATGAATGTCGGTAATGTAAACACCTACATGATCGTTTTGTTCCGACTTGATTCCTTTAGAGAAAGCCATTGTCTCAGCTTCAACTTTCTCGTATGGATTGAAGGTCTCGATAGGCTTAACACCTTCGTTTGTCGGCATTATAGTAGGGAATGAACCGTCTTTGTTGTATTCGAATTCCTCAACGGCTACGCTACGTCCGAATCCGCCTCCTCCAGGAAGCTTGCCTGTGTGGTAGAAGAAATATGAGTGTCCCTTGAAGTCTGCAACACCGCAGTGGTTTGTGAATGAGCCGGTTTCTGACAAAGGCATGATTTCGCCTGCGTATGTCCAAGGACCTTCAAATGATGGAGCTGTACTGTAGCTTATGTGCTCTGGTACACCTCCTGCAGCATAGAGTAATTGGTAGGTCTTGCCGCGTTTGCTGAGCCAAGGACCTTCAACATAGCTGTCCTTGTATTTCTTGCCACGTTCTCTTTTGTTCATGGCAGGTGAACCAAAGGCTTCCTCTGTCATAGGTACTGTCTTGACCTCTCCTGCAAAGGATATCATGTCCTCGTTCAACTTGGCATAGTAAACTTGTGGGTTTCCCCATGCTATCCATGCCTGACCATCATCATCAATGAATACAGTAGGGTCGATGTGATCCCACTTCCCATCCTCATAGAGAGGTTTGCCTATGGCGTCGTGGAATGGACCAGTAGGTGAGTCTGCAACCGCAACACCAATTGCCATACCTTTTGATATACTTGAATGTGCGCAGATATACCAGTAGAATTTTCCATTGCGCTCGATACATTGGCTAGCCCATGCACGGTCATCTGCCCAGCTGAAACTCTCCAAGGCCAGCGGACTTCCGTGGTCTGTCCAGTTCACCATATCGGCAGAACTGTATACACGCCATTCTTGCATCCAGAAGAAGGTGGCATTGTCTTCATCATGTCCTGTGTATACATATATGCGGTCGCCATGCACCATTGGCGCAGGGTCAGATGTATACCAAGTCTGAACAAAGGGGTTCTGCGCGTTCAGATTATTAATGAAGAATGAAGAATGAAGAATGAATAATAATAAAGTGATATAAGCAAGCCTTTTGGCGATTCTTAAATGTTGCATTTATAATAGTTCTATTTAGTTTTTAAGTTTTTTAGTTTTTAAGTTTGCATCCGGATAGCCAACGTCCTCCACTATTTGGGTGAGTTAATGGGGGCTTTTTTCCAAAGTCTGCTCATGTCTTCAAGAGTCTTGCCCTTTGTCTCAGGAACAAGCTTCCAGACGAAGATTGCTGCAACAACACAGATGACACCGTACAGACCGTATGTGAACCAATGGCCAAAGTCATCACCCTCTGTGATGTGCATGTCAAACATAGGAACGAATGTAGAGCTTACAATGAAGTTGAATATCCACTGGAAGGCAACTGCGATAGCTACTGCTGCACCACGGATTGTATTTGGGAAGATTTCGGCAATTAGTACCCAACAGATAGGTCCCCATGAGAACATGAACGAAGCAGAGTAAACCATAATGCTGATGGCAGTAATCATTGCCATTCCCTCGTGTCCGAATGAAGTAGCAACACCCAAAGCTCCGATTGCCATGCCGATGCTTCCCCAAATAAGGAGAGGCTTGCGTCCCCACTTCTCCACAGTGAAGATGGCAACAAGGGTAAAGAGAATGTTGATTACTCCCATGACAACAGTAAATACCATCTCGTTGTCCATGCCCATATCCTTAAAGATTCGTGGTGCATAATAAAGAACGGCATTGATACCTACAGCCTGCTGGAATACGCTGAGCATGATACCTACAAAGATACACATAACACCATAGGTGAAAAGACGCTCTGTTTTTACAGTGATGGTGTCCTTGATGTCACGAAGAATCTGTTGTGCACGGCTCTGTCCGTTGATGTGAGTAAGAATGCTAAGAGCTTTATTATCCTTGCCAATCATTACGAGGTAGCGAGGAGTCTCAGGAACAAGACAGATTAGTAATGCAAATAATCCAGCTGGAGCCATTTCGGAGCCGAACATATAACGCCATCCAGTCTTAATAGTCCACTGTGAATCAGTGAAGTTCGCAACGATACCCTCAATAATTTCAGGGTTTTTGTGACCACCAAGAATCATGAAGTTCACGAAGTAAACAACAAGCTGACCGAAGATGATGGCAAATTGGTTCCAACTTACAAGCATACCGCGAATGTTTGACGGAGCAACTTCACCGATATACATAGGACAGATTGCCGATGCCAAACCGACACCGATACCTCCTATTACACGATAGATGTTAAATGCAATGAAAAGAGAATAGGTTGGTTCTCCATATTCGAAGAACAAGAATTCCGGAGTCATGCTTCCAAATGCGGAAACGAAGAATAGAAGTCCTGCCATGATGAGAGACTTCTTACGCCCAAGTTTAGATGCAAGCAGTCCGCTTAGTGCGGATCCGATAACGCAACCTATAAGTGCACTTGAACTGGTGAATCCGTGAAGAACCTTTGTGTATTCAAAATCTTGTGCACCCATGAAAAAGGCCTGAAGACCTTTTTCTGCACCTGAAATTACGGCTGTGTCATAGCCGAAAAGCAATCCGCCTAACACTGCTACCATCACAATCGAGATGAGGTACGTGCGGCTTCCTTTGTCAGTAGTATTCATTTTTGTATTTAGTTGATTGATAATTTTTCAGTAAAATATTCCAAACTATGGCAAAGGTAAAAGTTTCTCCTCGCACGTCTTTTAATTAATGGTACTATTTCTTTAAAAAATGAAAAAAATACACATTAAATAGCTTATAAACAAGAAAGGCACCCCTAAGGATGCCTTTATTTGCTATAAAGCAATAGTGTTGTATTAATAATTCCAAAGTCTGTCAGCCTTACGTTGTACAGCACTCGTATTGATACCATTTGCCTTACCGTATTCAATAGCCTTGCCGTATGCTGTAGCTGCCTTAGTACGCAGTGAGGTCTGATCTGACATCGATGATGCATTGTTTGCCTGACGAGCGAAATTGTCACCTTGAGCTACGTAAGAGTTGAATGTGTTCTGGATTTCACGCTGTTTACGTTCTTTCTCGGCTCTTTCTCTGTCAGCCTTTTCTTTGGCAATGCGTTCGGCTTCAGCTTTACGTGCTGCTTCTTCTGCACGGGCAATCGAGTCTGCACGGGCAATTGAATCTGCTTCAGCCTTAGCCTTAAGCTCACGTTTGCGCTCAGCTTCTTCGGCAGCCGATGTGGAAATGTCGCCACGTCCAGAACCTGCACCGATAATTGCTTCTTCATCATCTTCAACAGCTTCAATACTGTCTGTTGCTAATTCGGTAGAACCATCAGATTTGAATAGGTCGCCAATGCTTGGTCCGAGTTTTACCAATAAGAAGGCTAACAGGATAGCTACTAAGGCTATGAGTATGTATTTGAGGTTCTTGGAGAAGAATCCACCTACGTTCTTGAAGGATTCGCTCATGGCCCCAGGTACACGCCATCCTTGACGACGGAGGAAATATACAGTTCCGTTTGTGGCAAAGCAATCGAAATTGACTAAATCTCCCATTCGTTCATGTAGGCCAACCTGATCCACACCAATCTCTTTCTTTGCAAAGGCGAGGAAAGCTGATACTTCCTCATTGTTCATTCCCATTACAGATTCATCCTTCATTCGTTGTGATGAATTGCGACGGAAACATTCAAACAGATCGTAGCTTACTACTGATGTGTGGTGTTCATCACCTGCAAGAGAATACCCTGTGTCTACAGTTACAACATAGTGAAGATAGTTGTCAGTTTCATCCTTGATACCGACAATACGGTAATTAGCTACATTACCGTGAATGACGTGGTTGATAGGCAGCGAATAGCGCTCCTTGAAATTGTTTGCAAAAGCACGTGGGGTAGGAGTGCGCTCGTAGTATTTCTCAGCCATAGCTTTGATGATGGCTTCACGAGTACGATCACTCAGGTCTTTTGGCAGTTTCTCGGCTATCATGCCAGGCTTTATGCTGAACGCTCCGTCTGGGTCACTGCCTGTAAGCATGTAATATGCTGTTGCGGCAAGAGCATATACGTCCATCTCTGGGCGGAATGTACGTACGTCACTGTATTGCTCCTGTGGTGAATAGCCTTCAGTCTTGCCGAAGAGAGTATGCGTAGTGGTAAGTTCTCCTTTTTTGTTGAAGTGAAGCGAAATACCGAAGTCAATCAATACAGGAATGTCAGGCTGACCATCCAAACCTTTTCGCATCACAATATTATCTGGCTTGATGTCAAGGTGAAGCAAAAGATGTGAATGGATGTATTCAACAGCCATAGCAATAGGAGTAATTATGCTTATGGTTTCAGCTTCAGAAAGACCGTGTCCGCGGCTCTTGACCAGAGAACGTACGTCTCCTCCGTCTAGATACTCCATTACAAAGTAAACGGTGTTGTTTTCTTCGAATACCTCGTTAACAGTAACGATGTTGGGATTACCAACGCAAATTCTGGCAAGTCGTTCTCCTTCTGTCTTGAAGTCGGCACGGCTCTCTTGAATGTCTTTTGCAGCTTCGATACTGTATTCCACTGTTTTATTGTCTGCCGCACGGTGGCAGCGACCTTTAACGAAGTGCTCCTTGATGGCAAACTGTGCATCAATGGCAATTCTACCACTTACAATGCGTGTAGACACCCTGTAAGTAATACCGAATCCACCTTGCCCTAAGGCTTCTTCGATTTTGTATTGGTGCTCTCCGCCTGTTAGTATGGTACCGACAGGTAACCCAAATTCTACTTGCTTCATAATGGTCTTTTATGTTTGATGTTCTTTAACTCGTGATGGTATCAATGTCGCAAAGGTACAAAGATTTTCCTTATTAACAAATATTTGCACAAAAAAGCAGTTTTTTTATCTGTTTTTTTGTGATTTACCGAAGGATTAGTGTTTTAAGGTAGTCTTTTAACACTCCTGCATATCTGTTTTGGCTGTCGCAGATAAGAAATAGAACGATGCTTCCGTCAGCGAGGCGGGGACCAAGACACATTCCTTCGTAATTTGCAAAGTTGTGCTGGAATAGATTCATTTGTGTGGTGTGTTCCCACAAGAGTGTCTTCCTGCCAGATGTTGGATCGTCTGGTCGCTTTTCTGGATAAAATGCAAATAACTTGATTTTTGTCCATGCACCAATTTTGCTTTTTGGGATATAAGCTTCACGTTCAAGCACAAGAAGCGTGCCACACGAATCGCCAATAGCACATAGTGCACTCACTCCGTGAATGTGATTCCCGTTATATTGTTGTTTTGATGGTGAAGAAAGTTGGTAGATTCTTTGTGACAGTATGTTAAGTTTTGTGTCAAGTCCAATAAGGCGTAATTGGCCGTTTACCGAACTTTCCTCCATTGTCCAGATATGTTTAGTGTTGCGGTCATAGGTTAGTGATTCAAGACCGGCATTTGATGATGCCCCGGGTAATAGATTTCTGGTTCTTCTTCCAGTGGTAGTACCGTCTGTGTTGTATTCAACCAGGCAGTTGTCCTTTTCCCCACTGATTAAAATTGTGTTGTATTCAGGTATAAAAGCACAGCCTTCGCAGTCGCGATTGGGTTGTGATGAGTGGCGAAATCCTTTGTTCTTAATGTCTTTCACTTTTCCGCTTTCGCTGTCAACCATTATCTCCCAAACATGAAAACCGTCGTATGATGCCTTGTCGTCAACTACAGCATAGAGGTTATTGCCTAAATGAGTTATACCGCTGTAGTTGCCTGCGGGGACGTGCTGATTCAGGTTGTAGGCAGGGGACTCGTCTATAGTGTACTGTGCGAAAATGGATTCTACGCTCAGAAGGGCAGAGATTATGAATAAATGAAACCTTAACATAAGGATATGCAGGACTTGTTACTGGTTTGATGGAAATTGAAGATGGGAGAATAGTCTTCGACGGAGTACGTGGTATTGCCAGATTATTGAGAAATTACAACGGTCTGGCATACTGTTCGCGGTTCGTCCCTGTTGTATCTTCTCTCTGTCAGAACTGAATTCCTTTTTCATGTTCTGGAAAGCCTTTCGTGCTCGTATAACTGCCCGGAAATGATTCCATTGGAATTTTAGAAGCATCTGGAGAGCGGCCAGATAGTCAAGCCACATCCTTCTGCGCATAACATCCTTCAGTTCCTCCTCCGGAAGGTTCTTGTAAAGCATTAACAGATTGTTGCGGAAGTTTAGGAAAGTCTTTTGTGGATTACCCTGTTGCAAGGTTGCCCCTCCAAGATGAAATACTTCCGTGTCGCTGATACATACCAGTCTATGTCCTGCAAGACGCAGTCGCCAGCAAAGGTCTATTTCTTCGCTATGTGCAAAAAAACGTTCGTCTAATCCTCCTACAGACCAATAGTCTTTGGAACGGACAAGCAGTGAACAGCCTGCACACCACTGAACGTCAGTGACTCCGTCATACTGGCCATGGTCGTTTTCAATTGTGTTGAAAATGCGTCCCCGGCAAAAAGGAAAACCGTCACGGTCAATCATTCCTCCTGCAGCACCGGCATATTCAAACATGTCAGGCTGGAGAAGATATCTTATTTTGGGTTGGCATGCTGCTACTTCTTTGTGCTGGTCCATGTAATTCAGCAAAGGTTCTACCCATCTCTGCTTTTTTATTTCCACATCGCTGTTAAGCAATAAGTAGTATTCAGCTTCTATCTGACGAAGAGCTTTGTTGTATCCTCCCGCAAATCCATAATTCTCATCAAGAGAAATAACTGGAATCTGAGAAAAATTGTGCTTAAGCATTGCTACAGAATTGTCTGAAGATGCGTTGTCTGCAACAATAATCTGAACACCTTCCATTTGAGAACTACTCATTACTGATGGCAGGTATTTCTGAAGCATTTCTGCTCCGTTCCAGTTTAATATGACAATGGCAAGTTTAAGCATAATAAATGATTTGTCAGAGTGAACCGATGATAGCGTCTCCTTTGCCGTTGAAAGCGTTTAGACGGATGTTTTGTATGGTGTTGTCAAGCGAGGGAGTGTTGGAAATCTCCACTCGGATGTAATTGTCTGTAAAGCCGTGCATGGGTCGCCCTTTCGGTGCATGTTCCAGTAAAACAGGACGTTCTGTGCCGATGAATGAAGCGTAGAAATCGCGTGTCTTTTTGTCTGAAAGTGCAAGCAGACGCTGACTCCTCTCATGCTTTATTTCCGGAGTGACGATATATGGTATGTCAAGTGCTTTAGTGCCAGGACGCTCGGAATAGCTGAACACATGGAGCTGTGATATCGGCAGACTTTCTATAAATGTGTATGCTTTCTCAAAGAACTCTGGTGTTTCTCCACGCGTGCCCACTATGACATCTACTCCTATGAATGCATGAGGCATTAGTTCCTTGATTCGTAGAATCTTGTGTCGGAAAAGTGCTGTGTCGTATCTGCGGTGCATAAGCTTGAGGACTTCATCGCAGCCACTTTGAAGGGGGATGTGAAAATGGGGCATAAACCTTCGTGAGCTTGCAACAAAATCAATAATCTCATCAGTGAGCAAATTTGGCTCGATAGATGATATGCGGTAACGTTCAATACCATCCACATCGTCAAGAGCTTTGACGAGGTCGAAGAATGTCTCGCCTGTGGAGCGACCGAAGTCTCCTATGTTTACCCCGGTAATCACTATTTCCTTGCCACCCTCTTTGGCAACTTGTTCCGCTTGATTGACAATAGATTCAATGCTACCGTTGCGGCTTCGTCCGCGTGCCATGGGGATAGTGCAATAGGTACAGAAATAATTGCATCCATCCTGCACCTTGAGGAAATAACGTGTGCGGTCTCCATGAGAGCAAGCCCCCATCCAGTTATTACCATCTTCTTTTTCTGTGTAGCTCTCTGTAGTCGATAGTTTGTGCAGAATCTGTGGAATAACCTGATTTTTGTTTTGTGCGCCAATCACGAGATCCACACCTTCAATATCTTGAATTATTTGCGGCTGAAGTTGAGCATAACAGCCTGTCACAACAATCAGGGCGCCAGGATGCTTCTTTACCATCTTGTGGATTGCCTGCCTGCATTTATGGTCGGCAACCTCAGTGACGGAACATGTGTTTACTACACAGATGTCTGCTGCTTCGTCTCTCGAGGCAGTTCGTACACCGTAGTGACGCAATTCTTCGCCTATGCTTGATGTTTCGGCGAAGTTGAGTTTGCATCCAAGTGTGAAATATGCAGCTTTTTTACCTTGTAGTAAGCTTGAGTCAATCATGTATTATTATAAATATGTATACAAAACTGCAAAGTTAAGCTTTTTTGTGTTTAATACCAATTGTATCAAACTTATTAAGTTGAAAATTCTTTAAAACAAATAAAGTAACTCCGAAAAATCAGAGTTACTTTATCTATGAGCTTGTATTTCAGCAATAGCTGAAAGTAAGCATATTATTCTGCTACTTCTTCTTCAGCTGCAGGTTCTTCAGCAGGCTTTTCTTCCTTTGCTGGTGCTTCAGCCTTAGGAGCTTCAACTGGAGCGTTCTCAGCGATTACTTCGAATGGAACTTCTACAGCAACTTCCTTGTGGAGCTGAATTACTGCTGTGTAGCTTCCAAGTTCTTTGACTGCCTTGAGAACAACCATCTTCTGGTTAGTTTCGATACCCTTAGCACCGAGAGCTTCTGCAATCTGTGCAGCACCTACGCTACCATAGATGTTCTTTCCTTCAGAAACTTTAGCTGTGATAACCAAAGAAACACCTTCGTACTTCTTTGCAGCAGCTTCTGCGTCAGCCTTGATTTTAGCGAGTTTGTGTGCACGCTGCTTCAGTTCCTCAGCAAGTACCTTGAGAGCCTTGTCGGTTGCAAGTACTGCATAACCTTGAGGAAGAAGATAGTTGCGACCATAACCGTCCTTCACTGTGAGGACATCGTCCTTATAGCCTAAGCCGTGGACATCTTTCTTCAATATAATTTTCATAACTGTCTTTCCTCCTATTTTTTATTTCATCAAGTCTGTTACAAATGGGAGAAGTGCAATCTGACGTGCACGTTTCACTGCCTGAGCTACACGACGCTGATACTTCAGAGATGTACCTGTGATGCGACGAGGAAGAATCTTACCTTGCTCGTTGAGGAACTTCTTGAGAAATTCAGGATCTTTGTAGTCAATATACTTAATACCGCTCTTCTTGAAACGGCAGTATTTCTTCTTCTTAACGTCGACTGCGTTAGGAGTTAAATAGCGGATTTCGCTTGTTGCTTGTGGTGTTGCCATGTTTATGCCTCCTTCTTTTTGTTGTTACGACGCTTCTCAGCATATTGAGCAGCATACTTCTCGTTCTTAACTGTGATGTAGCGGAGCACACGTTCGTCACGGCGCAACTGCAACTCGAAATTCTTGATCACTGTTGGTTCAGCCTTGTACTCAAGCATAAAGTAGAAGCCTGTAGACTTCTTCTGGATTGAGTATGCCAGCTTCTTAAGACCCCAGCTCTCCTCGCTGAATACTTCTGCACCAGCTTTTGTGAGAAGACCTTTGATCTTTTCTACCGCTTCCTTTGTCTGTTCGTCAGACAAAACGGGAGTAAGAATGAAAACGGTTTCGTACTGATTCATACTTTTGTTTGAAATTAATAAATACTTAAATTATAAAGATTTACTTCGCTTTTTACGCAAAGCGACTGCAAAGGTACGACTTTTTTCTCAAATATAAGCAAAATCCCTGTGTTTTTTTTACTTAAGTGATACTTGCGGCAAAAAATCGCTTCATAAATAAAAAAAACTCTCAAAAGTTTCTCTCTTTGCATAAAATTTAGTTATTTTGCAACACAAAGCCGATTATAGGCATTTTTTTCATGATATTTTGAATTAACTAAAAATTTACGATACATAATGAAAACAAGTTTTTTGAAAAATTTAGGCATCATTCTTGTAGTGCTTGGTGCGTTGCTCGCTATTCTTGGAACTATTATTCCTGCAATGAGCGATTTGTTAGATCAGAACTGGTATACAGTTGGTAGTGCTGTGTTGGTAGTAATTGGCTTGCTCTGCCATATTTTCTTGAACAAGTATCTGCCACTTGATGATGAATGTGAAAATTGTTGCAGTGCAAAAGCGTCAGAAGGTGAGACAGAAATACTTAAGAAATAAATAAGTATTTACTTAAATCATAAAAAAGATGTGCAGAAAACTTCTGCACATCTTTTTTTGTAATATGTTCTTTGGTTATTGTTCTGGAACTACGAGCTTGTAGCCTTTACCGTGAACGTTGAGAATCTCTACTTTTGGATCATCTTTCAGATGCTTGCGAAGTTTGGTGATGTAAACATCCATTGAGCGGGCATTGAAATAATTGTCGTCAATCCAGATTGTTTTCAATGCGTAGTCGCGTGGAAGGAGTTCGTTGGATTTGTTGCTGAGCAGTGTAAGCAATTCAGCCTCCTTAGTGGTGAGTTTGCGTTGCTCTTCACCGAAAATCAGCATTTGCTTCTGAGTGTCGAAGATGTATTCGCCAATGTGACGAATTACTTCGTTGGAGTTTTTCTTACCGCGTACACGGCGCAAGATTGCTTCGATGCGCAGAACTACCACATCCATGCGGAATGGTTTTGTGATATAGTCGTCTGCTCCGATTTCAAATCCTTCACGTACATCTTCAATGAGTGTTTTCGCTGTGAGGAAAATAAATGGAACTTCGGCATTCATCTCGCGAATCTTTGACGCAAGTGTGAAACCGTCCATCTTAGGCATCATCACGTCCAGAATACACAGGTCGTAGTTGTTCTCGCAGAATGCATTGTAGCCTTCTTCACCGTCTATGCAGAGATCTGCCTTGAAACCTTTTGCTTCGAGGTATTCACGCAAGAGCATACCTAAGTTCTCGTCGTCTTCGCATAACAAAATGCTAACGTTTTCAAAATTTTCTTCCATAGTGTTGACTTTTATCGGGGTTAATAATAGTTTTTATTCTTGTTGATGATAGTATCTGATAATTTTCTTTAGCTGTATGGCTTATTCCATTGACGGCAGTTTGATAATGAATTTGGTGCCTATGCCAAGTTCGCTCTCAGCATTTACCGTTCCTTTGTGTTCGGTAATAATCTTCTTTACGTATGCTAGACCTAGTCCAAAGCCTTTGACATCATGCCTGTTTCCAGTGTGAACCCGGTAGAATTTGTCAAAAATCTTCTTTACATCTTCTTTCTTTATTCCGATGCCGTTGTCTTGTATACTGATACAGAGATTATGGCTGTCGTTCCATGTGCTTATCGTAAGTTCGAGCTGAGCATCGTTGCGACGGTATTTTACCGCATTGTCCATGAGGTTGAACACTACATTTGTCAAGTGCATTTCGTCTGCAAGTACAGTAGGCTTGTTTGCATCGAGATGGGTAACGATTTTCCCTCCATTCTTTTCAACCTTGAGTGCAAATGTATGAACGACACCGCTTATAAGTTCGTTTACATTTAATTCTACAAGATTGAATTTAGCGCTTTTGTTCTCATACATAGACAACTGCAATACTTTCTCTACCTGAAAACGCAACCTCTTTGTCTCATCATTTATAGTGTTGCTCAAACGGCTCATCATCTGCGGAGATTTTGTTACAGCATCGTCACTGAGCATTTGTGCAGCCAAAGATATAGTGGAGATTGGCGTTTTGAACTCATGAGTCATGTTGTTGATGAAGTCGTTCTTTACTTCTGAGAGTTTCTTCTGTCGGAACACCAGAATCATCGTAATGATGAATGTGATGAGCAGAATTATAGTGAAGACGATAGATGGTATGAGGAAAGTAATACTTCGGTAAACATAAGAACCAAACTGTGGAAAATGGATGCGCAGTTCACCCATCTTCTGTACAGGGTCGTTGCGGAAAAGAGTCTGACGAAATGTCCATTGCTCACCTTCTATGCTGTAATCGGCGCATTGGTAAACGCATTGTCCGTTTACTGTGTACACTCCAAAGTGATAGTCCAAGTCGATGTCGTTGTCTGCCAACTCGAATTTGAGATTCTGGTCAAGTTCGTTGAAATCTATACGGTCTTGCAGAGGCCGGTCGCTTGCTGTGTAGAGAATGGAATAGACGATTTCGTCTATCAGGTCTTTTTCGTATTTATATCTTTGCTTAAGTACGTCTTTGTAGGAGTTGCGTGTCCGGTTGGCACCGTTGCGCTTTGTGTAATACTCGCTAGTATAGGCTCCGCTGGTTGTAGTCGTATGTAATATCTGTTGTGTGGAGTCTGACGTTACCGCTTCGTCATTGTTCTTTTCGGAATCATCACTGCGGTCTTCTGTTTCCTCAACAAGATAATGGGCAGTTTCTGCCAGTTCGATGTTCCTTGCCACTTTCTTCAGGGCACGGTTTACCGATTCCTCAAAATGTTTACGACGCATGTTCAATACTTCGTCCACATAGTTCATCTGCATCACCAGCAAACTGATGAAGCTGATTCCCATTATGGTGGCAAGTATTATGATGGTGCGTCGTTTCATAATTATTTGTTTTGGTTTTTTGCAAAGTAATAGGTTTGATTCCGAAGTGTCAAAAAGGCGGTAGATTTTTTTATAATTTAAGCAAAAAAGTCGGGAAAATTAACATTTCCCGACTTTTTAGTGTTTGAATTATTAAATAATGGTTTATTCTTCGTCTTTGCTTTGCTCCTCGAATTCCTTAACCAACTTCTGCTGAACATCTGTTGGAACGAGTTCGTAGTTGCTGAACTTCATAGTGAATGAAGCCCTACCACCAGTAATAGAAGACAATGAAGTAGAGTAGTTTGAAAGTTCTTTGAGTGGAACTTTGGCGTTGAGCTTATCATAGCCGTTAGCACTTTCAGAACCTACAATCATACCGCGGCGTCCCTGAAGGTCGCTCATTACGTCTCCCATGCGGTCGCTTGGAACGAGAACTTCTACGTCGTAGATAGGCTCAAGCAGTTTTGGACCTGCATTCTTGAATGCATCGCTGAACGCATGACGACCTGCAAGCATGAATGAGAGTTCGTTTGAATCTACTGGGTGCATCTTACCATCGTATACGATTACGCGGACGTCGCGTGCGTAGCTGCCGGTAAGAGGACCTTGTTCCATGCGGCTCATAACACCCTTGAGGATTGCTGGTAGGAAGCGAGCATCAATGCTACCACCGACGATAGAGTTCACGAATACGAGTTTGCCGCCCCATTCGAGGTTTACAACTTCCTCACCCTTAGCGGTAATCTTGAATTCCTGGCCACCAAACTTATAGACTGGTGACATTGGGATGTTCTCATCGTATGGCTCAACAATGAGGTGAACTTCACCGAACTGTCCTGCACCACCTGACTGCTTTTTGTGACGATAGTCGGCACGTGCGCTCTTAGTGATTGTCTCGCGATACGGAATCTTTGGTTCGTCGAACTTAACCTTGATTTTTGCATTGTTTTCCAAACGCCACTTGAGAGTACGGAGGTGGAATTCACCCTGACCCTTGATAAGTGTCTGCTTGAGTTCCTTGCTCTGTTCAAGAATCCAAGTAGGATCTTCCTGGCTCATCTTCTGGATTGCAGCCATCATCTTTTCAGACTCAGACTCATTCTCAGCCTTGATGCTACGGATGTATTTTGGATCTGGATATTCTACAAAGTCGAACTTCCAGTCAATATCTTTGTCAGTGAGTGTGTTGCCGGTGCGAACATCCTTGAGTTTTACAGTACAACCGATGTCGCCTGCAACCATTTCCTCAACCTTGATACGGTTTGCTCCTGCACATGCGAAGATCTGTGCGAGACGCTCCTTGGAACCGCGGTCGTTGTTGGTGAGGTCGTCACCTTCGTGGATTTTTCCGCTCATCACCTTGAAGTATTGAACGTCACCGATGTGTGGTTCGCTTGCAGTCTTGAAGAAATAGAGAGCAGCAGGACCGTTTGCATCTGGAGCGATTTCCTCACCGGCTGTGTTCATTACTTTTGGCATATCGCTTACGAATGGAACTACATTCCCGAGGAATTCCATCAGTCGGCGAACACCCATGTCTTTCACTGCGCATACGCAGAATACTGGGAACATGCTGCGTGCGGCGAGACCCTTGCGGATACCTTCACGCATTTCGTCTTCAGTGAGGCTCTCGGATTCGAAGAATTTCTCCATAAGTGCTTCGTCGTTTTCAGCAGCTGCTTCCACGAGAGCGCGATGAAGTTCCTTAGCCTTGTCCATTTCCTCTGCAGGAATTTCTTCAATAATAGGTGCGCCACCTTCTGGCTTCCATGAATATTTCTTCATGAGGAGCACATCGATGAGTGCGTTGAAGTTAGGACCTTCGTTGAGAGGATACTGAATCTGAACTATTTTCTGTCCATAGAGTTCACGGAGTTGCTCAACAGTATTGTTGTAGTCACACTTCTCTGCGTCGAGTTGGTTTACAAGGAAGATAACAGGCTTGCCCAACTTCTCTGTGTAGCGGAAGTGGTTCTGAGTCTGAACTTCTGGTCCGTACTGTCCGTTCAACAGAAGAATAGCAGTGTCTGTAACATTGAGTGCGGTAACAGCGGCACCTACGAAGTCGTCTGCCCCCGGACAGTCAATGATGTTCAGTTTCTTACCATTCCATTCTGTGTGGAATACAGTAGAAAAAACGCTGTAGCCGTATTCCTGTTCTACTGGGAAATAGTCGCTTACAGTGTTCTTCTGAGTGATTCGACCACGGCGCTGGATGATACCAGCTTCATAGAGCAAGGCTTCGGTCAGTGTAGTCTTGCCCGCACCGTCATTGCCAAGCAATGCGATGTTCTTGATTTCGTTAGATTGATAAACTTTCATACGTGTTTAATATTTAAGGTTATTATTAAATCTGTATTGGTGTTATTTGCTCGGCAAATATAATAATTTTGTTTTAGTGCAACAACAAATTAAGCCATTATTATGGTTATATTAATAAAAAAAGTGTACCTCCGCAAATGGAGGCACACTATATATATAATATTAATGTGTAAGGGAAACGTTATTTGATAATAACTTTCTTGCCATTAATAATGTTGATACCTGGCTGCAGACGGTTGAGACGCTGACCTGCGAGGTTGTAGATGCGAACAACACCGTTGTTGGTGAGGGATGCATCTGTATTTACGTCTTCAATTGCGTCTGGTGCAGTCTGACCGATAGCACTGAGCTTGAAGTTGTCGACAACAATCCATGAAGCGTTAGTGCTTTCGAGACGAAGTCCTACGCTTGTGAGAGAAGTGCCGTTAGAGTAGAAGTCGACTGTGAAGTGCTGTGGAACACCGCTTGTCACGTCAATACCTACGTTAGTCTTATATACGTCATTACCGGCTTTTGCCATGAGGTAAGCACCCTGGATTCCTTCCTCCGGAATTTCTTTCTGGTTGGTTGCAAACGCATCAGCTTCGAGTCTGTAGTAACCTGCAGGCAGAGCTACTCTGATTTCCTGCTTGATGTCACCGTCTTTGAGAACTTCTCCATTAGGACGCCATGATTCTATGAACTTGCTAACAACAACACCAGTTTCAGTGTTCTGGTATTCGCTGCCGTTATAACCATTGTTCTGACCAATAGTTGTTTCGGTATCTTTTGCTGCGAATGTCCAGTAGCTGGAATTTTCGTAAGAGAAGTCAGCGTTAAGAATAGCAAGAGTAAGGTCTACAGGAGATTCCTCTGTTGCTGTAGCAATTGCATCCTGACCAAGAACGTAATTAGTCCATGCTATAGGAAGCTGGTCTGTGAATTCCTTAACTTGCTCGTTGCTTTCGTATCCGCTCTGTGAAGCATCATCGATTGCGCCAAGGAGGTCAGTGAATGTTGCGTCAGATGAAACGATTTCATTATCAGTGTAAAGATCTTGGAACTCTTTTACAACTGCGTCCAATTTAGCAACAAGGGTTTCGCTTTCTGAAGCGTATGCAATCGCAGCCTTGAGAGCGATAATTGCGTCTATCTTAACCTGCTGGTTGTCTTTGTCAAGTGCGTTTTCACCACTAGTGATTGCTCCTTCAAGGTTGTCGAGGGATTTCAGTACTACTGTAGATGTAGTGGTTAATTCTGTTGCCTCTTCTATCAATCCGCTGATTTCAGTGTCGAGATCAGAATTTTCGAATGCATTGTATGAAAGTTCAAATGAATACCATACTACCCAACTGTTGTCTGACATCTGATCTGAAGTAACTCCGAATGTGAGTTCTCCACCATCAGTTACGACTGCTGTAGAAGCAGATACGGCAACTAATTCGTCATAGTCACTGTTTGTGAAGATGGCGTATGCTGTCTGCTGGTTGTTTGGAACGTAAACTTCTGTATCGGTTATTAGCGCCTTACCTGCATAAGTCTCTGCATTGGTCGTTGCCAGTTCCGCAACGTTTGTAATACCGGTTTTACCTTGTCCTGCGAAAACAAATGCCAAAGGTTTTGATTCTGGTGAGTAGTTGTTGTAGTTTTCGTCGTTGGCAGCAGTGCGGTAGAATGCACGTGTGGTTACAGTGTATTTACCCTTAGGCATGTCAGTGAGAGTCTGGCTAACAGTGAATGGACTCTGGTTCCATACTTCAGCAGTACCGTATTGAGTCTTGAAGTTGCTTGCAGAGCCGTATGACCACTGCTTGTCAGGAACATTGCTTCCTTTCTGTTCGGATGTACTGTAAGTATATCCAAGCCCGTCGAAGAGGATAGTAATGTCGAGGTCTCTTGCAAGTGGCTGTCCTGATGCTATTGCTTCGTCCCATGCAGTCTTAATACCTGCTTTTTCCTTAACTGCAAGTGAAGCAATAAGTTCTTCTACTTCTGCAGTAGTAAGGTTGCAATCGTTAAGTGCATCAGTTACGGCGTCGTTGAGTGTTTCGAGTTCGCTGAACAGAGCAGGAATGTATCCTTCGTATTTTCCAAGAGCTTCAGCCAATGCACCATCTTGGAATTCCTGAAGATTCTTGTATGCTTTGATGCTTGCGTTTACATCAGCCATGAGATCTGTGATGGCTTTTGTTGCCTCGTTGTTCTTCACAGCGTCTTCGCTTTGTGACTTAAGGAGAGCGTCACCCGCGTCAATAGCATCCTGAAGTGCTTCTTTAAGATCTGCATTGAATGGCTCGTCAACAACGTTCTGGGCTACATTCACTGCTGCCTGAAGTGCGAAGAGTGATGGATCGAAGTTGATCTCACCTACATAGCGCAGTGCGATACCGTCGATGAAGAAGTGAGGCATACCTCCTGAACCTGCGTTAGCAGCTTCATATCCGAGGGAGAACTTACCTGAAGTTGCTTCCTCAAGGTTGAATGTGATTACGTCCTTAACCCACTTCCCAACAGGGAATGTAAGGCTTTCGCCAAGATATTCAACATTGTCGTCGGTGATGAATCCCATGAGGTTCTTTTTAACAGCTGTTGTTCCGCCTGCGTTGTAGTATGAAATTTCAAGTGTGTATTTACCTGCAGGAATTGTCACTTGCTGAGTGTACTGTGACAATGCAGACCAAACGCTTACGAATCCAAGTACGTTTCCTTCTTTTGAACCGTCACTCATCTCTGTTGGAGGAAGGAATGCCTTACCACCGAGGAAAGAGTTGCTGCCAATTGCAAACACACCGCATGCACGTGCGTTAGTTTCAGGATTGCTTGATTCCCATCCTGTTACAGGAAGCATACCATAATAGCTGACTTTACGTTCATTTGCACCATTGGGGTCTTCCATGTCGTAATCATAAGTACAGATACCTTCATCTTCAGGCAGTGGTGTGTCGAGGGTGAAGTGTGGGTTGGTAATGAAGAATTCCGACAAGTCAACTTGCTTTGCTTCGTTGAGAGCCTTCTGGTCTTCAATAGCTTTGATTACGTCAGCGAGTGTAGCGCTTGGGTTGTCGTAAACAGCCTGTGCGTCCTTGGTGTCTGCGCCAAGATCCTTACCCTTTTCGATTTCGTTGAGAAGTTCAACTTTCTTTGCGTCGATTTCTGCCTGATCGAGTGGAGCAGGGTCGATTGAATACAATTTTACATTGTCAATGAAGAGGTGAGGAGCCGAAGCTGAACCGTAGTTGCCTGACTTGTAACCAAGTTGGATAACACCAGATGTCTCTGCTTTCAGACGGACGAAGATGGTGTCGGTTTCCCATACACTTGGTGTGTATGTGGTCTTGCTTGACAGGTATGATGTTCCGTCTGCAGCGACAAAGCCGTTGTAGTTAGGATTCATCTCGGCAGATCCTGCTCCGTTGTAGTGCTTGACAAGAATCATGTATCCACCAGCTGGGAGGGTTACATCTTGTGAGTACTTGATGTCTGCACCCCAAACGGCAACAATACCGAGAGCCTGTCCAGTGATGCCTTGCTCCGCACTAATGTCTGGTGCATAGTAAGAACCGCCAAGCCCGATGGTTTGATATTCTTCTTTGCTGTCGTCTTCGTAAGCGAAGATACCTGCTGCACGGGCATTCAGTCCGTCTGTACGCGCGTCTTTGCTTGAAGCAGACACTTTTGTGTTGTCGGTGAGTTTTTCAGCAGTCCAACCTGTAACGGCTTGCTGACCGAAGAGTTCTACCGCCCCGTCTACTCCAGAGCCTGCACCAGAATCGGTCATGTCGTAGTCGTAGGTGCGAATTGTTGTTGTGACAGCAGCGTCAGCAGAGAAGTCGGCATTGGTCAGTTGTGAGGTGAGATCCTGCAAAACAGTGACTTTTGTCTGAGCAAACGCACTTGTCACCATTCCTCCTGCAAAGAGGAGAGATGTTAGTAAAACCTTTCTCATGTGCTTTGTTAGTTAAAATGTTAATAAAATGTTAGTTTGTCTCAATATTAGCTCACAAATATAGGATATTTTTTTCTTTCGCAAAAAGAAAATATGTGTTTTCGTGTTTTTTTTAACAAAAATACGCCCGAAATCGTTGGATTCCGGGCGTGGTTTTGTCTAATTCAGTTTATTTTACAATTACAAAGCCTCCGTTCGTGTCGAGCGTAACCTTCACGGCCTCTGGCTTTGAGATGCGAAGGCGAGCGTTGAAGCTTGGGTCTTGGTTCTTCAGATTGTCGGAGTAAAGGGCAACGACGTCGTTTTTACTGAGAATGCCGCTGAGGTTCAGTGTAAGTTTCTTAGGTGCTTTCTCTGCGTTGACACCAGCGATGTACCATGTGTTGTTGTGACGGCGTGCGATGACGGCATACTTGCCTGGATATCCGTCTATATAACGAGTCTCTTCCCATGTGGTTGGAACTTGTTTCATGAAATCTACTGAAACTTTGGGTGCTCCGCCTTCTTCCTCGGGAAGAATATTGGTCGGAGTCAGTGCGAAATTCTGAATAGGATTCTGGAAGAGAATTGCGGTAGCAAGTTCGAAGCAGTCTGTAGTGCTGCGTTTTGTTCCTCTCTTATTGTCACGTGAGAGGTGACGGTTGAGCACAGTGCCACCATATTCCATACATGCCACGGTGTTGCGGATGAATGGGTGGAGTGTGGCGTTGAAACCTGCAGCATCGCAGAATCCCTGACTGAATACGAGGTTCTCGCTGGCAAGTACGGCTTCGCTTCCTACATAGTTGGGGTACATGCGTTCCCAGCCACGTGGCAGTGTGCAACCGTGGAAGATTACCATGATTCCGTGGTCGTCAGCGTCACTGAGAATTGCCTCATAAAGTCTGATGGTTTCTTGCTTGTCACCTCCGAAGAAGTCAACCTTGATACCCTTCACTCCGTTTTTCTGCATCCAACGCATCCATTCCTTGCGGTTGATAGGGTTGTCCATTGCATTGATTGGAGTCTGGACAATGTCGTTCCAATAGCCGCTTGAGCTGAACCATAGGAATACATCAACACCTTGTGAATGAGCATATTCTATAAGCTTCTCCATACGCTCCTTGCCGATCTCTACATCCCATCCTGCATCGATGAGGATATATTCATAACCCATTTGCTTGGCAAGGTTGATATAGCGAACCTGGTCATCGTAGTTGCATGACGCATCCTGCCAGATAATCCAGCTCCATGTGCTGCGACCGAACTTATAATTGTTTTTAGTTGGGTAGCGTGGTGTCACGTTGTCGAAGGCTACAGTGGTTTCGACAATTGGTTTGAGAGTAGTTCCCACAGTGATGGTGCGCCAAGGTGTTTCACCTGGCAATGCAAATGCCGGCTCACGTGTGCCGTTGCCGTTATTTTCTTCTGCCAACGGGAATTCAATGGTGTAGAGTCCGTCCCCTTTCATGTCGCTGATATGGTTGGCGCAGTAACGGCTGTCAACACCGGTCTCGCTGATAAGTACCCAGATTTGCTCGCCAGCCTTTTCTCCGTTAACCTTGAACAGACAAGGGAAAGTGTAGCCGTGACCATACTGTGAACGCTCTGTCATTGCTGCATCAACCTTGTAGTTCTCCTCGTAGCTTGGTTTACTGCGCTTCCATCCAATCATAGCATCGCTCTGAGGACAGAGGAAGGTGGTAGTGGTGCTTGGAAAGTCGAAGCCTGTCTTCTCTTCCATGATGCGGATTGCTCCGGTTTCACCTCCGCGTCCCTGACGTGGAATATCGTAGCGGAAAGCGATGTCGTTGTTGGAAACACGGAATACTACACTGAACGCTTGTTTTCTTTCGTTGGCAAATTCTACAGTCAGTTCATTTGCAATGTAGTGTACTTTTGCCACTTTGCAGCGGTTCAGTTCATACTCTGTGTCAATCTTGGCGGTCTTGGTGTTGCCCATTGTCAGCCCTTTAGACAAATTTCCGAAATTGGCGACGAAACCAAGTGGTGAAGCGTCAAGAACAGTTTTGTTGTCGTATTTTACTGAGTAAGTTGCATTGCCGTTAGTGCCGGCTACCTCTACAGTGAGGCGTCCGTCAGGACTGGCAACTTTTGCTGTTTGTGAATTTGCATTGATGGCTGTTGCCAGAAGCAATGCAATGAAAAGGATTTTTTTCATAAAAAAGTTATTTAGTTTTTTGTTCTTAAGTTTTTGAGTTCTTAAGTTTTTGAGTTTTTGAGTTTTTGAGTTTTTGAGTTCTTGAGGTAAAATGAATTATTCATTATTCATTCTTCATCACCAAGCGTGCTCTCTTGATTTCCTCAGCTGTAGGCACTTTTACTTCGTTAAGAGTGTAAGGTTTGCCCAGTTTTTCCCATTTGATGATTCCAAGGGTGTGGTAGGGGAGAATCTCCATTCGCTCCACATTGTTGAGGGTTCTCAGGAATTGCCCTAATTGCCTTAGATGCTCTTCGCTGTCGGTAATGCCAGGCACGAGTACGTGACGAATCCATACAGGGATGTTCCAGCCAGAGAGTTGACGGGCGCAGTCGAGGATGTTCTTGTTAGTGTGACCTGTGAGGTGCCTGTGTGTGTCATCGTCCATGTGCTTTATGTCGAGCAGCACTGTGTCGGTGCTTTGCATCAGCCTTTTGAACTTACTGAAGAACGGTTCTTCGCGTGTGAAAGGCTGTGCAGCTGTGTCAAGGCATGTGTTGATATTTCTGCGGTGTGCCTCTTCGAAGAGTTCTATGAGGAAGTCAATCTGTAGGAGAGCCTCACCTCCGCTAACTGTAATCCCGCCTTTCTCGCCCCAGTAGGATCGGTAGCGTTCAGCCTGATTGAGCAGTTCGTCCACCGTCGTCGTCTTGCCTGCACCCTTGCAAGGCAGTTCCCATGTGTCTGGGTTGTGGCAGTAGCGGCAACGCATTTCGCATCCCTGCATGAAGATGAGGAAGCGGACTCCAGGACCGTCCACAGCACCGAAAGATTCAGTGCTGTGAATTGCCCCGTGTATAGCAGACCCTCCCTCGGGGTGGGTTTTGTTACAGTCTGTCATGGGCAGAACGTGCTATGACGTCGAGCTGCTGCTCACGGGTGAGGTCGATGAATTTAACTGCGTAGCCACTCACGCGGATGGTGAAGTTAGCATATTCGGGTTTCTCTGGATGCTCCATTGCGTCGTAGAGCTTGTCGAGTCCGAAGACATTGACGTTGAGGTGGTGTGCACCCTTTGTGAAGTAGCCGTCCATGACGTTGACTAGAGTTTCAGCTCGTTCCTCGTCGTTGTGACCGAGAGTTGAAGGTGCAATGGTCTGAGTGTTGGAGATTCCGTCGAGAGCATATTCATAAGGGATTTTTGCAACCGAGTTGAGAGACGCCAACAGTCCGTTCTTCTCTGCTCCGTAGCTTGGGTTTGCTCCTGGTGAGAGAGGTGTGCCGGCACGTCTTCCGTCGGGCAGGTTGCCGGTGTATTTTCCGTAAACCACGTTGGATGTGATAGTGAGGATGGAAGTGGTCGGCTCTGAGTTGCGGTAAGTTTTATGGCGCTTGATTTTTGCAAGGAAAGTCTTAAGTACCCACACAGCCACTTCGTCGGCGCGGTCGTCGTCATTTCCGTAGCGTGGAAAATCACCCTCGACTTCATAGTCGTAGTTGAATCCTTCTTCGTCTCTGATGATTTTCACTTTAGCGTATTTCACAGCGCAGATGCTGTCAACCACGTGTGAGAAACCAGCTATTCCAGTGGCGAATGTGCGACGGACGTCGGTGTCGATAAGTGCCATTTCCGCAGCCTCATAGAAATACTTGTCGTGCATGTAGTGGATGAGGTTCAGAGTGTTGACATATACGTCAGCCAGCCAGTCGAGAGTGTCGCGGAAACGGGGTTCGAGTTCCTCCCAAGTGAGGTATTCGCTGGTGATAGGTCGGAACTTCGGTCCGCACTGCTCACGGGTCTTGGCGTCTATGCCTCCGTTGATAGAGTAGAGGAGTGTCTTTGCCATGTTGGCTCGTGCTCCGAAGAACTGCATTTCCTTACCTGTCTGTGTTGCGCTCACGCAGCAGCAGATGCTGTAGTCGTCACCCCAGATCGGGCGCATCACTTCGTCGTTCTCGTACTGAATACTGCTTGTCTTAACGCTTATGTATGCTGCATAGCGCTTGAAAGTCTTAGGCAGACGCGGCGAGTAGAGCACTGTGAGGTTAGGTTCTGGTGAAGGACCCATGTTCTCGAGAGTGTGGAGGAACCGGTAGCAGTTCTTAGTCACCTGGTGGCGTCCGTCCTGTCCCAGACCAGCCACTTCGAGTGTAGCCCATACAGGGTCTCCGCTGAATATCTCGTTATAAGAAGGAATACGTGCGAATTTCACCATGCGGAACTTCATCACGAGGTGGTCTATAAGTTCCTGTGCCTCGCTTTCGGTCAGAGTGCCTTCCTCCAAGTCGCGAGTGATATATATGTCGAGGAATGTGCTTACACGACCGACCGACATGGCTGCACCGTTCTGAGTCTTGATGGCAGCAAGGTAGCCGAAGTAGAGCCATTGCACAGCTTCGCGGGCATTCTTTGCCGGCTGTGAGATGTCGAAGCCATAGATCTGCGCCATCGCCTTCATTTCTTTAAGAGCCTTGATCTGCATGGATATCTCCTCACGCAGACGGATGATTTCTTCGGTCATGCTTCGTTTGCCGCAGTTGTATTTGTCGATTTCCTTCTGCTCTATCAGGAAGTCAATACCGTAGAGGGCAACACGACGGTAGTCACCCACGATGCGTCCGCGTCCGTAGGTGTCTGGCAGACCAGTGAGAATGTGGTTGTGGCGTACACGCTTCATTTCGTCTGTGTAGGCGTCAAACACACCTTCGTTGTGGGTCTTGCAGTATTTGGTGAAGATCTCATGGAGCTTTTCGCTGGGCTGATAGCCGTAGGTTGTGCAAGCTTGTTCAGCCATTTTTATACCACCGTAGGGCATGAACGCACGTTTGAGCGGCTTGTCTGTCTGCAAACCAACGATGCGCTCCAAATCTTTCATTGCTGGGTCGATATAGGCAGCCGGATATGCTGTCATGCTGCTGACAATATCGGTTTCCATATCGAGCACACCGCCTTTGCTGCGTTCCTCTTTCTGCAGTTCCTGCAGTCGTCCCCAGAGTTTGTTGGTAGCCTCTGTAGGTCCAGTGAGGAACGACTCATCGCCGTCGTAGGGAGTGTAGTTGTTTTGGATAAAATCTCTAACGTTGACTTCTTCTGTCCATTTGGTTCCTTTGAACCCTCTCCATGCTTCTTTCATAAACGAATTTTTAATGTATTGGTTATTTCTTTGCAAAGATAATGATTTTTTTGAAAACCATTAGAACTTAAGACATTTTGTATATTCGACTCGTTCAAATTTCAAGAATTCAAATTGCTGATAATCAGTTGTATAGTGTTTTGACATAAATGTTAATTTAGATTTTAACATTTGCTTTTCGCAGGTAAATGTTGTATCTTTGCATTAGCAGGAAAAGGATGCATGTCCGCTTGAGTGGATATGCATCCTTTTCTTTTTTGCATTTTGACAAAATGTAAGTTCACCGTAGTTGAAACTCTGGCGAACATTTGTTCCCACGGAAGTTAACTTTTCAAAATGTCAAAGTTAACTTCCGTTACAACCAAAGTTAAGCATTGTATTTAAAAGACTAAAGTTTTTTAATTTTTGAGTTCTTGATGATCTGACACTTTGCAGGTGCTTTGGCATTTTTCGTTGCAATTTGCGAATAAAATTCGCAAATTACAAACAAAACGAAAAAAGTCACCTCTAACTCCCCCAAGGGGGAGAACCAACCATCCGGATGGTGATTCTTCACTCTTTATTCTTCGTTCTTCACTTAAAGAGGGGGCTTTCAAATGTTAAAAATGCTCCTTTGCTTATTTATAACTGTTCTAAATAAGTGGTGGCGATTTTCCGTTACAGTTTGGCTACAGTTTCTTCGAATGAATCTTTGTCGGAAATTGCATAATTGCGTATGCGGCTGCGATAATTGTAAATAGTTGCGATAGAGTAGTTTAGGAAATGGGCTATACGCTGTGTGGATGTAACTCCGAGACGGATTAGTGCGAAAATTCGTAGTTCTGTAGTAAGAAGTTCTCCGCGTTGGGGTATGATTTGCTTGTCAGGTCTGAGCAATTTGTTGAAATCGTTGACGAAGGTAGGATGAATGTTCAGAAAAGCAGTGTCGAAGTCGGTAAGGAACCGGTTCTGCTCTTCTGTTATCAGCTCTTCAGATTTGAGTGTGTTGAGAAGGTCTGTATGCTGCTTGTTTTTTGCCAAACGAAGTGTGTCGCGACGGAAATGCTCAAGCGTGTCGATATAACTGCGGCATTTCTCAAGGTAGAATGCTATATACTCTTCCTTTACCTGATCGGCAGCGGTGAGTTGACTGTTAGCCGTTGTCAGTTGTGAGTTGGCTAAGGCGAGCTGTAGGTTTGACTGTTCCAGACGCTCTGCCTGTTTCTCCAATTCCTGATTGGACATTGCAAGCTGCTTGTTTGCAGTGGCGAGTTTCCGTCGTATGGCTCTTAATGACTTCATTTGTCGTCTGAGAAAAAGCAGACTGACGATTAGTATGGCTGCAGAAATGCCGAGTGCGATTGTGAAAATCGTTTGGGTCTGCCTTCTTGCGCGTTCATTTGCCTGATATGTCTTATCTATAATGGGGAAGAAGTCGCTTGCTTCCACGGCTCTCAGTCTTGCCTTGCAGTAATTGGCGTCTTCCATCGAACAGATAAGGTAGTTGTAGGCTCGAGTAATATCACCCTGATGATACATGGTGTTTGCCAGTTTTGGCAATGCCATGTATTCGTTTATGCCGTGCTTGATGTCATGGGTTGCCGTAAGGGCAAGGTAGTAAGTATAGAGTTTTGTATTTCCCTTCTGCTTGTATGCCTGGGCTATATTTGAGTAGATGTAAGCCTTCATGGTCTCATCGGATTCCTCCAAATCCTTGAAGGAGATAGAGAGTGCTTTGTCTGTTTTACCATCGACAAGCATCCTGTCGACAATGACAATATTCCTTCCTATACCCTCAGGCTGGCATGCTATGATTGAGTCTCGATACAATTGAGTGATGCGGCTAAGAGAGTCAGACATCTCCACAATATCGGCATAGTCCGCCATCCATCCGTATATGGATCTGGCTGTATGCAGGTACATCATTCGGGTAGAAAGGTCAAGTTTGTTGCTGTCGATTTGCCTTAATATATTTAATGAGACGAAATATAGTCCCCTTATAGCATAGACTTCAGCCTTTCCAATTTGTGTGAAGTAATAAATCGACTGGTCTCTTTGTGCTTGAGGTGTGTTTTCAAGCAATTCAAGGTAGTACAACGCAGAATCAGTCTGAACGTGATTGTAGTTGTTGAACAGTTCGCGGTATAAATCCGGCAGTTGCTCTGGGGTTGCAAGGCTTACTACTTTTTTAAGCGAGTCAGTGTGTTGCTGACGCAGAGTAACGTATTGAGATTTCTTGCTTATCACGTCGTCAAGATTAGTGAGGCTGTTCGTGACGTCGTCTTCGGTGATCTGACGAGACTCTGTTTGTGCAAACGTACAGATAGAGATACTTACTGCGGTAAATAAACAATAGAGGCGAATTATTGTTTTTAGGTGTTTGAACATAGAATTATGGTGTGTTAGTTACGCGGCAAAATTATGAAAAAAGTTGAAAATATACAAATTTTACCATATTTGCATTTAATTTTCTTTTATAATATTTGCGCATTTAAAATATATAAAGATGCTGAAAATCAGATAAATAAACTTTTTTTATATTTATATTTTTTTTCTTTGTTGTATTCTCGTATGTTTAATTGTGTTAATTTTGCACATCTCACTTAACTAAATGCACAACTTTATAGTAACATTAACACCTATGAAATTCAAACATTTTTTTATAATGGCACTTATGAGCATGAGTCTTGGAGCTGCTAATGCGGCACCGAAGACAGCGATAGAACATGTACATCCATTGTTCTGGTATAGCGATATGAAAAATCCAGAGTTTCAATTGCTTCTTCATGGTAATAGGCTCGGCGAAATGGAACCTGAATTGCGTGGTGCTGAAAATGTGGAGATAAAGGAAGTGGTTCGAGTGTATAATGCAAATTATCTTATACTATATTTAAATACGCGCGAGGCAAAACCACAGACTTTTGACATAGTGCTTACCCCACGCAAAGGCGTAAAGGGACTGAAGAAAACTACCGTTCACTATGAGTTAAAGGAACGTTCCGCCAAGATCAATACGTTTGATGCCAGTGATGTGGTCTATCTTCTCATGCCGGACCGTTTTGCCAGTGGCTCAGACTTAAAGACTAAGGTAACATGGATGAAGGAGAAAGCCTTTGCTCCAAGTGAGGATTTCGGTCGTCATGGCGGTGACTTGGCAGGAATGGAACAGCGTCTTGACTATCTTGCCGACTTAGGTGTGACTGCAATATGGCCGACTCCACTGCTGGAAAATGATATGACAAAGGAATCATATCATGGATATGCCATTACAGATTATTATAATATCGATGCACGTTACGGCAGTAACGATGATTATAAGCGTTTTGTAGCTGAAGCACACAAGCGGGGTATCAAGGTGATAATGGATATCGTATTTAATCACTGTGGAAGTGAGAATTTCCTCTTTACCGATATGCCGCAAAAAGACTGGTTCAATAATGACGGAGAGTACATCCAGTCAAGTTATCGTACCGGTGCTGTAGGTGATATTAATGCATCAGTACTTGATAAGAAACTGACTGTTGACGGATGGTTCGTTCCGTCAATGCCAGACCTCAACCAGCGCAACCGCCTTGTCAGTGACTATCTGATTCAGTCATCATTGTGGTGGATTGATTATGCAGGGATTGACGGTATCCGTCAGGACACATATCCCTACAATGACTATGACGCTATGGTTAAATGGTGTAAGCGTGTAGAACTGGAGCATCCGGGCTTTAATATCGTAGGTGAGGTGTGGATTAACAATAATGTTGGAGTTTCCTATTGGCAGAAGGACAGTAAACTTGCATATCCTCTCAATTCACAGCTTCCTTCTGTAATGGATTTCCCGCTTATGAGTCTGCTTAACAGTGTCGTGGACGAAGAAACGGATGAATGGAACACAGGATTGGCACGGATATATGAGTATATAAGTCAGGATGTCGTTTATGCTGACGTGAACCATCTTCTTACATTCCTTGACAACCACGATACGGACCGATTCCAGAAGACTCCGGAAATGGCTCAGGACACCACACGCTATAAGCAGGCGCTTACTATGCTTCTCACTCTTCGTGGAATACCTCAGCTTTATTATGGTGACGAAGTTGGTATGGCTGCAAACAAAGGCAAAGGCGATGGAGCTTTGCGTCAGAATTTCCCTGGCGGCTGGGCTGGTGATTCGAATAATGCGTTTACTAAGTCAGGACGTAATGCTTTGCAGAACTGGTATTTCGAATTTACACGTAACTTGTTGCAATGGCGTAAGAACTGCCCAACGGTTCAGTTCGGCAAACTGACTCACTATCATATTCGTGGAGGTGTTTATGTGTATGCACGTCAGTTGGACGGTAAAACCGTGACTGTAATCATTAATGGAACGAATAAGGCTCAGACTTTGGATCTTGCACCATACAAGGAAGTGTTGCCCAAAGAAGAGGCTGTCAATGTGCTGACGCATAGAAAAATCAAGATTGGTCAAGAAATGCATCTGAGAAAACGTGAGGTTAGAGTGCTTGATTTCAACCTTTGATAACTTTTTTTCATTTTTTTATTAAAGATTATTTGTCGAATTAAAAAAGATTGTAAATTTGCGTATCGTCAATCTTCAAGTTTTGCCAACTAAGATGAAACGGAGTATTATATTTATTCTTCAATGTGTATTATTCATGTCTGTAAATGCACAGAAGTTGACGTCACCTAATGGTATGCTGGAAATGCACTTCGGCGTGGACGAAGTGGGATGTGCATACTATGATTTGAGATTTGAAAACCAACAGGTGGTTAATCCCAGTCGTCTGGGATTAGAACTGAAAGCTGAAGTTGCAGGTAAGCAAGAGAGTTTTGACAATAGCTTGCATACCGATGCCTCATCCATTGACCGTAAAACAAATCTTCTGAATGGCTTTTCCATCGAGAAGGTTGAGTCGTCTTCATTCGATGAAACCTGGGAACCTGTATGGGGCGAGGAAAGCAAAATCCGTAATCACTACAACGAATTAGCGGTTACTTTATACCAGAAACTGAATGACCGCAGGATTGTTGTTCGTTTCCGGCTTTTTGATGACGGTCTTGGCTTCCGCTATGAATTCCCTTCACAGCCTAATCTGACTTATTTCACCATAAAGGAGGAACGCACACAGTTTGCCATGACTGGTGACCATACAGCCTGGTGGATCCCTGCGGATTATGATACACAAGAGTATTCCTATGTGGAATCGCCGCTTTCAGAAATACGCCAGCGCATGAAATCTGCCATTACTCCTAATGCTTCACAGACAGCTGTGGGCAGGGCTTGTGTGCAGACTGCTCTGATGATGCGCACCGACAGCAGATTGTATATAAATCTGCATGAGGCTGCATGCATGGACTACGCTACAATGCATCTTGACTATGACGAGCGTAGTAAGACGTTTACATCTTGGCTCACTCCCGACGCAATGGGAGATAAGGGCTATATGCAGACCCCTTGTTCTTCTCCATGGCGTACAATAATTGTAGGAAAGAGTGGGGCAGACATTCTGGCATCACGCATTACCCTGAATCTTAACGAACCATGCAAAATTGAAGACACTTCATGGATTCATCCTACGAAGTACATTGGTGTGTGGTGGGATATGATAACCAATCATAGCCATTGGTCATATACAGACGACTTCGCTTCTGTAAAACTCGGAGAAACAGACTATTCAAACGCAAAGCCACATGGTCGTCACGCTGCCAATACCGACAATGTGAAGCGATATATAGACTTTGCTGCCAAACATGGTTTTGATGCAGTGCTCGTGGAAGGCTGGAATGAAGGTTGGGAAGACTGGTTCGGACACGAGAAGGACTTTGTCTTCGACTTTGTAACACCTTACCCGGATTTCGATGTTAAAGCAATACATGATTACGCTGCTGCCCATGGAGTTAAGATGATTATGCACCATGAGACGTCTGCATCTGTCCGCAACTATGAGCGTCATCTTGATCAGGCATATCAGTTCATGGTTGACAATGGCTATCCTGCCGTAAAGAGCGGCTATGTGGGCAATATCGTTCCCCACGGAGAGCATCACTATAGTCAGTGGATTAACAACCATTACCTCTATTGTGTGCAGAAGGCGGCAGATTACCATATTATGGTCAATGCACATGAGGCTGTGCGTCCTACAGGTCTTTGCCGCACCTATCCTAACCTCATAGGCAACGAGAGTGCACGAGGAACTGAATATGAGGCTTTTGGTGGGAATAATGTGAATCATACCACAATCCTTCCATTTACTCGCCTGATTGGAGGTCCGATGGACTACACTCCAGGAATCTTCGAGCAGGATTGTTCAAAACTTTCTCCTGACAACGATTCGCATGCCCGCACCACACTTGCCCGTCAGCTTGCTCTCTATGTTACTCTCTACAGCCCTCTGCAGATGGCTGCCGACATCCCTGAGAACTACGAGCGCTTCATGGATGCCTTCCAGTTTGTCAAGGATGTTCCCGTGGACTGGCAGAAGAGTGTATATCTCGAAGCTGAACCAGGTGACTATGTAACAATTGCCCGTAAGGACAAGAACAGCGAGAACTGGTATGTAGGCAGTTCTGTGGACGAAAACGGACATACATCCACTCTGGCACTCACATTCCTCGATCCGAAAACCACTTACGAGGCAACTATATATGCCGATGCCAAGAATGCACATTGGCAGACTAACCCACAGGCTTATACCATAACAAAAAAGAAGGTCACCAGCAAATCAGTCCTGAAACTGACTTCTGCACCAGGTGGAGGCTTTGCCATACAGATTAAGAAAATGAAGTAGAACAGGGAATCATCGAATTTCCGCAAGGGGTACCCCTTGGTTTATATGTGCCTTACGACACATATAATATTATTCTAAACACAATTATTAACCCAATATATTATTAATTAACTTATTAAAACCTTAAAGTACAAAATGAACGAAAGATTAAATTTCAGGTTTCTGCTTGTCTTTCTTGTAGGAATCTTCGTATCGTTCAACGCAATGGCTCAGGACATCACAGTCAAGGGTCATGTGAAAGATACGTACGGTGAACCGGTGATGCTGGCTACTGTGCTGCAGAAGGGTACTTCAAACGGTACTACTACTGACATGAACGGTAACTTCACATTGAAGGCTCCCCGTGGTGCAAAACTCGTTGTCTCCTTCATCGGTTTCCAGACCAAGGAAGTGAATGCCGCTCCCAGTCTGATGATTGTGATGCAGGAAGATACTAAAGTTCTTAGTGAGGCAGTGGTAATCGGTTATGGTTCGGTGAAGAAAGACGACCTTACCGGATCTGTCACCGCTATCCGCCCCGATGCAATCAGCAAGAACATCAGCACTAATGCTCAGGACATGCTCGTCGGTAAAATCGCCGGTGTGAGCGTAATCACCAACGACGGTACTCCTGGTGGTGGTGCTTCAATCCGTATCCGTGGCGGTGCTTCTCTTAATGCAAGCAACGACCCTCTTATCGTGATTGACGGACTTGCAATGGATAACAGTGGCGTTCAGGGTTTGTCGAACCCTCTCTCAATGGTGAATCCTGAGGATATCGAAACCTTCACCGTGCTGAAGGATGCATCTGCAACTGCTATCTATGGTAGCCGTGCATCAAACGGTGTCATCATTATCACTACAAAGAAGGGTCAGTCAAATGAATTCAGACCTAAAGTCACTTATTCCGGAACTTTCAGCGTGAGCCACGCAAGAAAGACCTATGAGGTTCTTTCAGGTGATGAATATCGCGACTATGTGATTAACACTCTCGGACAAAGCGGAAACGGACTGGGCACTGCTAACACTAACTGGATGGACGAAGTGCTGCAGACTGCAATCGGTCATGATCACCAAATCGGTATAAGCGGTGCGGTGAAGAGTCTCGGCAACCTGCCTTACCGTGTCAGCCTCGGTTACTCTAACAAGGATGGTATTGTGAAGACCTCCAACTTCGAGCGTTTCACAGCTGCCCTGAACCTCAATCCTACATTTCTGGACAACCACTTGGCTGTAAACCTCTCTGCTAAATATATGCATGCTAAGAACCGCTATGCAGATGCAGGCGCAGCAATCGGTGGCGCTCTCCGCACAGACCCAACCCAGCCTATACATGATGACACTTATCCTGAATTCGGTGGCTATTGGCAGAATGTGGTGAATGCCAACATGAACAATCCTGAGTGGACACACATCTCTAACACCAATACTCCTCAGAACCCTGTCGCTCTGCTTAATCTGCAGAACAAACGTGCCAATTCCGATGTATTGATTGGTGGTATTGATGCAGACTATAAGATTCATGGATTTGAGGATCTGCGCATTCATGCAAGTCTCAGCGGTGACTACAGCGAAGGTCGCGAGCTTAACAGCATTTCTCCTTATTCTTACAGCAACAACTACTATGGTTGGGAGGGTGTTGACCAGTCATACAAGTACAATGTATTGGCAAATATCTATGCTCAGTATGCTCATGAATTCTCAAATAATCAGAAGTTCGATGTGATGGTTGGTGCAGAACAGCAGCACTTCCACCGTAGCTACTACAGCTATGGCCAGGGTAACGAATGGTACGACGAGAATGGCAATATACTCGATACTCCTGTAGCTTATTCTCCATCACTTCGCAACGAGAAGGCTCACATCACTCCTAAGTATTCTCTCGTCAGCTACTTCGGACGACTCAATTACTCTGCTTTAGACCGCTACCTGCTTACATTCACAATGCGTGCCGACGGTTCTTCCCGTTTTGCTACAGGCAATAAGTGGGGTTACTTCCCTGCAGTTGGCTTGGCATGGAAAATCAATGAAGAGCCGTTTATGAAGAACGCTACTGCATTCGACGACCTGAAGCTGCGTCTCGGATGGGGTCTCACTGGTCAGCAGGATCTTGGTACCTACAACAACACAATCATGGACTTCTACTACCTGCCTCGCTATGTCACAGGTGACCAGTACGCTCAGTATTCTCTCGGTACTTCTGACTACTACATGATTCGTCCTGAAGTATACAACAGCGACTTGAAGTGGGAAAAGACAGCTACATGGAACGCCGGACTTGACTGGAGCTTCCTCAACGGCCGTATCGACGGTAGCTTGGACTTCTACTACCGCAAGACTACCGACCTTATGAGTGCAGTGCCTGTTGCTTCAGGTATCAACTTCGGTAACTATCTTATCAAGAATATCGGTGAACTTACCAACAAGGGTGTTGAATTCTCTATCAATGCTCACCCGATTTCTACACGTGACTTCTCATGGACAGTTAACTATAACTGTACTTGGAACGCTAACAAGATTACCAAGCTCTATGACGATGCTGACTACGTCCTGACAGGCGACAAGATCAGTGCTGGTCTTGACAACAAGGTTCAGGTAAACAAGGTGGGTTATGCAGCCAACAGTTTCTATGTTTACCAGCAGGTTTATGACGAAGCAGGCAAGCCTATCGAAGGTGTATTCGTAGACCGCAATGCCGACGGTGTAATCAATGCCGATGACAAGTATGTTTACAAGAAGCCTACAGCTGACGTTACTATGGGTCTTACCAACAAATTCATCTGGAAGCGTTGGGACTTCAGTTTCTCTCTCCGTGCAAGTCTGAACAACTATCTCTACTACGACTTCCTCGCAGGCAAGGCTAATGTATCTTATGCTGGTATCTATTCTAACTCTGCATACAACAACACTACAGGTGAAGCCGTAAGTCTTGGATTCCAGGGAAAGACCGACTATTACATGAGTGATTACTTCATTCGCAATGCGTCATTCGTTCGCTGCGACAACATCAACCTCGGTTATTCTTTCGACCACCTCTTCTCTGGTGACAGCTACAAGGGTATTGGCGGACGTGTTTACGTCACAGTTTCAAATCCGTTCGTAATCACTAAATATGATGGTATTGATCCAGAACGTAAGCATGGTAGCGGTGTTGACGGAAACGTATTCCCACGCCCAGTATCCTATGTTCTTGGTCTGAGTCTGAACTTTTAATTTGTAATTTATAATTTATATTAGTTATGAATCGATTTATAAAAAATATAATTCCTGTGGCTGTTGGCGTTGTTCTCGGATTGGGAGCAGTTTCATGTGCTGATGAGCTGGACCAGAGAATCACAGACCCACAAACCAATACAACATTGGACCCTACAGGACTGCTTGTCAAAATTTATGGCAACCTCACACTTACAGGTGTGACGGGAGGAGCAGGTAATGCCGATATGGCACAGTTTGACGAAGGTAACTCTTCTTTCTACCGTCGTATATTCGAAGCTAATGAACTCTGTTCCGACGAGTGCATCTGGACATGGCAGGGTGACGCTGGTATCCCAGAACTTACTAACCTGAGCTGGAACTCATCTCACGGATATAACGAGTTGACTTATTATCGCATTATGTACAACATTACATTGTGCAATTTCTATCTTGACGAGACAGAAGGTTCAACTGATGCTCAGGTTCTGCAGAACCGTGCGGAAGTCCGCTTCATCCGTGCTCTCCACTACTACTACTTCATGGATCTCTACGGACGTGCTCCTTTCAAGGAACATTTCAACGAGGATCTGCCAGTGGAGAAGACACGTGCAGAAGTGTTTGCTTATGTTGAGTCAGAACTTAAGGCAATCAATGGCGAAAATGAGGATTCCAAGGAAGTGCTCCTTGACAACACCAACGACAACACCAACTATGGACGTGCCAACAAGGTGGCTGCAAACCTCCTTCTCGCAAGAATTTATCTTAATGCAAAGGTTTACACAGGCGTAGAGCGCTGGAACGACGCTGTGACTTATGCTAACAAAGTAATCAACAGCAGTTATTCTCTCTGCACAGATCCTAAGAACGGTTACACTGCTTATCAGCAACTGTTCATGGGTGATAATGGTGAAAACGATAATGCTCGTAAGGAAATTATCTTCCCAATCCGTTGCGACGGAGCAACATCCCGTTCATACGGTGGTTCAACCTACACTATTGCGTCAACTACAGGTGATGGCTCACCAGCACAAGGTCTGCCTAAGTCACAGTGGACTTGTAACCGTGCACGCGAGGCTATGGTTAATAAGTTCTTCCCTGACCTGACTACTGTGCCGATGGTTAACGACCCAAACGCTGTGGCAGCAGCTGCTGGCGACGACCGCGCACTCTTCTTCTCCGGAGCAGCCGACGATGGCAGCAAGCAGCGCACTATCTCTACCGAAGAGAAGACTACATTCTCTGCAGGTCTTGGCATCATGAAGTGGAGCAATGTCTATACCGACGGTTCTACTCCTCACGATGTAACATTCCCAGATACCGATGTTCCATTCTTCCGTGTGGCTGAGGCTTACCTCATTCTTGCTGAAGCAAACCTGCGTGCAGGCGGTGACAATGAAACTACTCTCAATGCGATCAATACGATTCGTACCCGTGCCAACGCTACTCCTCTCACATCTGTAACTGAGAGCGACCTCATAGATGAGTGGTGCCGTGAGTTCTATTTCGAAGGACGTCGTCGTAGTGACCTCATCCGCTTCGGTCTCTTCACTTCTGGTAATTATCTCTGGGATTGGAAGGGCGGTTCATACGCAGGAAATGGTGTGAGCGATATCTACAACCTCTACCCAATTCCTTCTAACGAACTGAATTCGAATAAAAACATGCATCAGAATGCTGGCTATTAAACAGACCCTCCCCCCTTGCCCCTCCCAGGGGAGGGGAGTGGTTACCTGCCATTCGGATAGGAACTCAAAAACTTAAATACTTAAGAACTTACATTATGAAAAAGATATTTTATTCATTGTTGGTAGCCAGTGCGGTGCTTATGTTTGGCACATCGTGCAGTGAAGACCGCGACAGCAATCCAACATTCCACGAGGCACCGACATTTGTGCTCAACACACCTGCCTATGCAGCTAATAATGTCTATGACCTCAAAAATTCAGAGTACGTTACTCTCACTACTACACAGCCTGAATATGGCTTCCCAGCAGCTACAGAGTATACTGCACACGTGAGTCTTGACAATGAAATCTTCACCCCTCTGGCTACTACTTCAACCAGTGCTATGTTCAAGATTCCTGCTTCTGAACTCAACGAGATGATTCTTAACATTGCTGGAGATGCAGATCTTTCTGCACCAATACCAGTGTACATCAAACTCACTGCTGCAGTAAAGGGTAATCCGGAACTCGGCAAGTCTGAGTCTAACGTGATTACACTTCCTCAGGTTCAGGCATACGTTCCTGAAGTGGTTATCGAACTCCCATCTAAGATGCATGTTGTTGGTGACTTCCCAGCATCTGCTGGCTGGAGCACATTTGTTCCTCTGCATCCGGCATATAGTCAGGACGGTTGGTTCTATGGCATCGTTTACATGCAGGCTGGTGCCGAGTTCAAAGTTAATCCTGATGCAGGATGGCAAGGCAACGATAAGGGTTACGGACAGGTAACTCCAGTCGACAATGCAAATGCAGGATTCGTGTCAGGTGGTGACAGCGAAACATCCAACATGAAGATTACAAACGCTGGTTGGTACAATGTATTGGTTAAGACCAAGGTTGCTAACGGAGCAGTAATCTACACAGTTGAAATCAACGAACCTAAGGTTTATGTGATTGGTGCAGCTGCAGGAGGTGAATGGTCATTGTCTGATGCATGGAAATTCACTCCAAGCGCAGGTGCCGATGAAGAATGGGCTTCTCCAGCACTTGGTGGCAGCGGTGAGCTTCGTCTTGCAGTCGATTGCGGCACTGACTGGTGGAAGACTGAATTTACTATCAAGTCTGATGGTACACTCTACTATCGTGACATAGATATTCCATCGAACTGGGCTGAAAATGTTGGTGAAGATTACTCTAAGCAGGTAAGCGCAGGACAGACTGTATATCTCAACTTTACAGCCGGTACCGGACATGTTGAATAATAAAATTGAAATGATATGAAAAAGTTATTTTTATATGCTGGAATTCTCTTGGCAACATTCGCAACGGTTGCCTGCAACGAGGATTTTGACGATTGGGCTTCGCCTCAAGCATACAATCAGGAGGATGATGCAAACACCTATGGTTTGAATGTCTCTGCCGGTAGCGATGCTGTGATTGTAATGAATGACGAAACTCCGGAATATGTTGCGATTGTGTCTGTTGCTGCAGATAATGCCAACATCGCAAGCTGCAAACTCAATTCACTGTCAATCCTGGGTACACCTATTGCTGCTACTTTGGAAGACGGTAAAGTGATGGTTCGTGCAGCAGAGTTGGATTCACTCATCGAGGCTAAGACTCTTGACCGTTCTGCTACTGCTCATGAGGTTGACGTAGTGACAGAGTTTTCGGCAATCCTTACTACTGGTGAGGGTGCTCCTGTAAAGGCTACTACTAAGGTTTCCCTTACTCCTGCCGGCACTCCTGAAATCGATGAGGCTGGTTATGCACTCCTCGGTGACTTCCAGGGCTGGAATCCAGGATCTCCAATTTGGATGACTCAGACTGAGGCTGGTGTTTATCAGGCAGAAGTAGTTGTAACAAAGGACGGCGACAACTGGTTTAAGTTCTACAAAGGTTCTGGTTTCGGTGAAGGAGACTTCACTTGGGACGCTGTAGCAATGGGTTGTGCCGTTAATGGTGACAACTCTCCTGTGAATCTTCTCGTTTGGGGCAACGACCCAATCTATGGCGGTTTCCAGACTCCTGTCATCACAGGTGCAGGAACATATATCATCACTCTCGACATGAACAAGGGTATGTATAAGTTCGAACCAGTTGAGAAGAAGTACTATGTAGTTGGAACTCCTAACGGATGGAGTGACTCCAGCCGCACTTGTCTCTTCTATGCTCATGGAGGCAACGTCTACTCTTACGCTACCAACTGGGCTAACCAGTGGAGCTTGAAGATCTGGGATGAAGATAACTTCGGAAGCTGGGACGTTGCTTACGGTGCAGTGGAAAACGGTTCAACTGATGCTTCTGGTTCACTTGTTAATTCAGATGCAGGCGCATTCGGTCCTGCTGAAGCAGGCGGTATCTACGTCCTGACTATTAACATGGCAGCTAAGACCTACGAATGGACAGCTGTTGAAAATCCTGTTGACTACGAGACTATCGGTATCATTGGCGGATTCAGCGACTGGTCATCTGATGTAGATATGACTCAGCTTGAGTCTGCTCCTCACAACTGGACAGCATCTGTATCTTTCGATTCTCCAACTGAAGTCAAGTTCCGTGCTAACCACGGTTGGGACATCAACTGGGGTAGCGATAAGAGTGCAGAGATCAACGCTGACACTTACTATGTGAAACCAGGTGGTGACAACATCGTCATTGGTGAAGCAGGAACATACGACTTCTACTTCAACGACATCACAGGACGTTTCTCAATAGTGAAACAATAATGTAAAATCTTCAAAAGGGCGGAGAATAGGCTTGTCCTATCCTTCGCCCTTCATTTTTCCTTGCTTATGAAATATAGATTTTTACTTTTAACATTTTTGCTGGTCGCTTCGTTGGGATGCGTTCGTCTGCAGGCACAGACTGCCGGCTGGCCCTCCAACTATGACGGAGTAATGCTGCAGGGATTCTATTGGGACAGTTTTGCGGATTCACGCTGGACTAAGCTTGAATCACAGGCTGACGACCTCGCACCCTATTTCAATCTCGTGTGGATTCCTCAGTCGGGTGAGTGTGCCGGAGGCAACCAGATGGGATACATGCCTCTCTACTATTTCCGCCATAACAGTTCGTTCGGCACTGAAAATGAACTGCGCAGCCTTATCAATACTTTCAAGGAGAAAGGTATTGGTACCATTGCCGATGTTGTGATTAACCACCGCGACTATTACAATGGAGTCATGGTGAACTTCCCTTCTGAGACCTACAATGGGCAGACTTACCAGATGCTCTCTACCGATATCTGCCGAAACGACGACGGTGGAGCTACCCTCACTTGGGCTAACAATAACGGTTATTCTCTCTCTTCAAACAACGACACGGGTGAAGACTGGAGCGGAGCACGTGACTTGGACCATAAGTCTGACAATGTCAACCGTTGTGTGAAAGCATATCTTGACTTCCTGCTCAACGACCTCGGTTACGCTGGTTTCCGCTACGATATGGTTAAGGGCTACAGCGCATCGTTTACAGCTGATTACAACAGCACTGTTAATCCTACATTCTCTGTGGGAGAGTATTGGGATGGAACAACTGCGATTCGCAACTGGATTGAAGGAACAAATAAACTCTCTGCTGCGTTCGACTTCCAGTTCCGCTATCGTATTCGCGATGCCATCAAACAGAATAACTGGAATCTTCTCTCTGCCTCAAATGAAACAGCTGCAGGCAAACCGCTTGTCTATAATTCTGATTACCAGCGCTACGCCGTTACATTCGTTGAAAACCATGATACAGAGTATCGTTCTGCATCAGCGCCGCAAGACCCGATCAGGTCAGACACTCTTGCAGCCAACGCTTTCATGCTTGCTATGCCTGGCACTCCATGTGTGTTCTACAAACACTGGCAGGCAAAACGCTACGATCTGAAACGCATGATTTCAGCCCGCAAGGTTGCAGGAATCCACAACCAGAGTACTTACGAGGTACTTACAAGTCAGCAGTTCTACTATGCAGTCTGCACTACAGGTACTGCCGGTTCGCTCATCTGTGTAGTAGGTAAGACTCCAACCGTCTATACCGCTCCTTCTGGTTACACTCGGATTCTTTCTGGTACAGGATACTGCTACTATCTCTCCGACAATATTATTCCTGCATGGCAGACAGAAGCAAAGCGTATTGATGACGAACTGGCAGCGGAAAAGGAGAAAGAAGGTCAGTTCACTCCTCACACGGCTACAATCTATGTACGCGACGAACTCTCCTGGAATCGTATGAACTTCTATATCTGGGACAGCAACAACAATACTCAGCTCAATGGCGGATGGCCAGGCAAGCAGATTACTGCAACCCGTGAAATCAATGGCTATACATGGTATTATCAGACATTCGATATCAATACCGCCGGATATTTTGTCAATGTTGTATTCTCCACAGGAACTGGAAGTCCGCAGACCGTCGATATTACCGATGTAAGTGAAGATACATTCTTCGTAATCAAATCTTCCCAGGCTGCAGGTAAGTACCTTGTTGAGGTGGATGAGGAGACTACAGGAATAGAAGCCACCTCCATCTCTCCCCAAGGGGAGGGCAATACTACGGTCTACGACCTCACAGGTCGCCGTGTGTCTCAATCAGGTAAGGGATTCTATATTGTAAATGGTCGTAAAGTTCTGATAAAATGAAACAAATACCTGATCAGTCGTTTTGGAAACTCTGGAACATCAGTTTCGGATTCTTCGGAGTTCAGATAGCCTATGCCCTGCAAAGTGCGAACATTAGCCGCATTTTCTCTACATTGGGTGCAGATCCTCATAAACTCAGCTATTTCTGGATTCTGCCTCCACTTATGGGCATCATCGTGCAACCTATTATCGGTTCTCTTTCCGACCGCACATGGACACGCTTTGGACGACGTATCCCTTATCTCTTCGTGGGTGCACTTGTGGCTGTGCTTGTGATGTGTCTCCTGCCCAATGCCGGTTCGTTCGGAATGACGGTGAGCACGGCGATGGTGTTCGGACTGCTTTCGCTTATGTTCCTCGACACCAGCATCAACGTGGCTATGCAGCCGTTCAAGATGATGGTCGGAGACATGGTCAACGAGAAACAGAAAGGCCTGGCATATAGCATTCAGTCTTTCCTCTGCAATGCAGGAAGTCTTGCAGGCTATGTGTTCCCGTTCCTCTTTGCTGCAATCGGAATCAGCAACACTGCTCCCGAGGGTGTCATTCCCGACAGTGTTATTTGGTCGTTCTATGTAGGTGCAGCCATATTGATACTCTGTGTCATCTACACCACAATCAAGGTAAAGGAGTATCCGCCGGCACTCTATAATGAGTACCATCCAGTTTCGGAAGAAGAGAAGTCCGGTGATGCAAAGTCACCAAATATGTTCCAACTCCTGCGGCGTGCGCCAAAGGTGTTCTGGACAGTGGGACTTGTACAGTTCTTCTGCTGGGCAGCGTTCATGTATATGTGGACCTATACCAACGGCACTGTAGCCACCAATGCCTTCGATGCACCGACCATGGAGAAAGTTGTTGACGGAGTTTCTACCATTGTGCTTAACCCAGAGACTTCGCAATACCAGGCTGCTGGAGACTGGGTAGGCATCCTGTTCGCAGTGCAGGCAATTGGTTCTGTGCTTTGGGCAGTTGTAATACCTCTCTTCCGCAATCGCAGGCTGATTTATTCACTCAGCCTCGTTATCGGTGGAGTAGGATTCGTGTCAACCTATTTCGTGCACAATCAGTATGCACTCTTCGTTTCGTTCGCACTCATCGGTTGTGCATGGGCAGCAATGCTTGCACTTCCTTTTACCATCCTTACCAACGCACTCAAGGGCGGTCATGTCGGCACCTATCTCGGGCTTTTCAACGGTACCATCTGTGTGCCGCAGATAGTTGCTGCATCACTTGGCGGCGTTGTTCTATCCCTCTTTACCACTCAAGGCGAACTGGCACCGCAGTCCGTGATGCTTGTTCTTGCAGGCATCTTCCTCTTTGTCGGAGCCGCCTGCGTCTATGTGATTAAGGAGAAATAAAAAAACTCGCGGAAGCAATCAAGTTTTGCTTCCGCGAGTTTTTTAATAATCTAGTATGTTGTAGTATTTGTGTAGTTGCAAGAATAGCGTCTGTTTTATTCGTTATTGTCGTTGTTCTGGAAGTTTCCGCCTCCGAATCCTCCTGGACGATGACCACCAGGTCTGTTACCTCCTCCTGGGCGATGCTGTGGACGTTCCTTAATCATTTTGTCGTATGCAGCCATCTGGTCTTCGGTGAGAATTTCACTAATAGCTATACGTTCAGCTTTTTGTCTTTCAGCCATGTGCTCACGGTTAGGAAATCTGTTTTCATTTGCAGCACGAAGTGAGTCCATACGTTCCTTCATCTCTTTTGCCTGTTTCAGGTAGTATTCTTTGAGCTTTGCATCCTGTTCTTCTGTGGTGTTGCAAGCCTTTTTAATCTGTTCTACACGACGAGTTGCCATCTGTTCAGGATTGAATTCAAAACGTCCGCCTTGGTTTTGTGCAGACATTGTCAACGATGACAATGCTACAAATAATGTCAGAATTGATTTTTTCATAAATTGTTTTGTTTAAGTTTGAGGTTTAGGTTAAAATAGTATTATGTAAAAGTTATGATTGTTACAGTGTTTTATTCTGTTCACAATCATATGACTTCCCATCTCTCCATAGGTTTAATCCTTAAACATTATTTAACAAAAAGACCCCCTCTAACTCCCCCGTAATGGGGAGAACTACCATCCGGATGGCGCTCCTCCCCATTACGGGGGAGGTTGGGAGAGGGTCTTCTACATCCCTTCTCTCAAAAAGTCCAAAGTTTCGTATATCTCTTCCTGTGTGGCGGTTTGGTTCAGTTGAAGCTGACCAATTCCGCTTAGGAGGGTGAAGTTGATGGTGCTTCCTGTGTTTTTCTTATCGTGTTGCATCAGTTGGAAGAGGGTGGGGTAGTCGTCGCAAGTATATGCAAGAACAGGATAGTGCTGGCGAATGAATTCCACTACCTGACGCATGGTGGTTGTCGGGAATCCGCAACGAATGCACGACAGGTAGAGTTCGCATACCATACCCAGAGCCACAGCATGTCCGTGAAGGATAGGACGCTCTTCATGCATTGCAAAACTCTCAAATGCATGCCCTATGGTATGTCCGAAGTTCAGAGCCTTGCGCAGTCCCTTCTCGTGAGGGTCTTCAGTCACTATACGTTCCTTCACAGCTACATTCTCGGCAATCAGACTGCTGGTTACTGCTTCCGGTTCGGTATTGATAATCGTGTGAAAATGCTCGTCGTTGCTGATAAGTCCGTGCTTCAGCATCTCCGCATAACCGGAGAGCAGATTTGCATCGTCAAGAGTCTTTAGGAATACCGTGTCGAGAATCACCGTATCGGCTTCGTTGAACACACCAATCTCATTTTTCAAGCCACCGAAATTGATGCCTGTCTTCCCGCCTACGCTCGCATCCACCATCGAAAGCAGCGTTGTAGGTATATTAATATAATGTATGCCCCTCTTGAATGTAGATGCGGCAAAACCGCCAAGATCGGTCACCATGCCACCGCCCAGGCAAATCATCAGTGAGTGACGTGTGGCACCACCCTCCTGCAAAGCCGTCCATACGCTGGCAAGAGTATCAAGGTTCTTGAATATGTCCGTACTGCCTATGCATATATGTTTTGCATCCACCAAGCAAGGCAGGTTCTCAATTACCGGCCAGCACAGTTCTGACGTGGTGTTGTCGGTAAGAACAAACAATCTGTCAAACTCCACTCTGCCCACAGCTTCGGTGAGCGTTTCAGCTATATTTGATGAAATAACAACTCTTTGTGACATAATTCTAATTAATAATTGATGCTGTGCGTCCTATATTTTTGTGCAAAGTTACACATATTTCCATTCTTTTCCGTATTTTTGCAATGAAATAGTAAATTGTAAATAGTAAAATCATAAATTAAATAGGTGAACATAATAGATACAAACATATCAGATGTAAAGATACTCGAGCCAAAAGTATGGAACGATGCTCGAGGATATTTTTTTGAGTCTTTCCGTGACGATGAGTTTTTGGAGAAAGTCTGCAACACCCATTTCGTTCAGGAGAACGAGAGCCGTAGTGTGGCAGGAGTAGTGCGAGGACTTCATTTCCAGCGTCCGCCTCACACTCAGGCCAAACTCGTTCGTGTTGTTCGCGGCAGTGTGCTCGACGTGGCAGTGGACATTCGCCACGGCAGCCCTACATTCGGTCAGCATGTAGCAGTGGAACTAAACGAGGACAACCACCGCATGCTCTTCGTCCCTCGCGGCTTTGCCCACGGCTTTGCTGTCCTCAGCGACATCGCAGTCTTTGTCTATAAGTGCGACAACTACTATGCCCCTCAGTCCGAAGGCGGCATATCCCTCGACGACCCCTCCCTCGCCATCGACTGGCGCATCCCTGCAGCAGAGCGTATCCTCAGCGAGAAAGACCAGCATCATCCTCTTCTTAGCGAAGCAGATCTTGATTGCTTCTCCCTACTATAAGTTCAACGTGTCTTTTTATAATTTAGTTGTCAACCATATTTACAAAAAGAAAGTTTTTTTGCTTGTTGTTGAAGACACAACGATAATGAAAGATAATCAACAAGAATTGTTTCCGATAGTTGATGAACAAGGAACCGTTATAGGTAAAGCGACTCGTGGCGAGTGTCATAACGGTTCGGGGTTGCTACACCCAGTGGTTCATCTGCATGTGTTCAACTCTCAGGGCGAGGTGTATCTGCAGAAGCGTCCTGAGTGGAAGGATATTCAACCTGGTAAGTGGGATACAGCTGTGGGTGGACATATAGACTATGGTGAGACCACAGAGGAATCCCTTGCACGAGAGGTGAACGAAGAACTTGGAATAACGGATTTTGTGCCTGAATTCGTGGCAAAGTATGTGTTTGAAAGCAAGCGCGAGCGAGAATTGGTGAATGTCCACCGTACTACCTACGATGGTGAGATTCATCCTTCGGCTCAGGAGTTGGATGGTGGCCGCTTCTGGACTATGCAGGAGATTCGGGACGCTATGGACAAGGATGTACTAACTCCAAACTTCGAGAGTGAGTTCCGCCGTTTCTTTATGAACGATTGAAGAAAGGAGACAGGATAATGGCTTTGAATATACTGTTAGTGGCATTAGGTGGTGCTTGCGGTTCTGTCTGCAGGTATTTGCTTTCAAACATAAACGCCTCATTTCCATGGGGAACATTTACGGTAAATATTGTTGGTTCCTTGATTATCGGTCTTTTGGTCGGTTTAGTTGGCAAGGGACTTCTGTCACCGGAAATGAAACTGCTTCTTGTCACGGGGTTCTGTGGCGGTTTTACCACATTCAGCACTTTCGCTAATGAATCCATGACGATGATGAGGACAGGGGAAGTGATGCTCTCAGCCCTGTATATTGGCGCAAGCGTAGTAGTTGGTGTTTTGGCTGTATGGGCAGGTATAAAGTTAACTGGAGGATAAAAATTGTATATCCAATTGGGTTGTCTTTAGGATATGACAGTGAAGTTTTTTTTCGCGTTATAACAAAATGAATAATTGAACATAATAACGAATAACAATAGTATTATTAATGTATATGAGAAAAGGGAATTTACTGGTGCTGGCAGCAATGTGGCTTTGCAGCATGAATTCACATGCACAGACTAAACGTACAGATGACTTCCATGCCAAGTATAAACTGCAGGAAGTGGTGGTGATGAGCCGTCACAATATTCGCTCTCCGCTGTCGTCGGGAGGCGCGGCTTACCAGCGTGTGACTCCGTACACTTGGCCCAAGTGGTCTTCACCAAGCAGCCAGTTGTCACTGCGCGGCGGTGTGCTGGAAACGGAGATGGGGCAGTTCTTCCGCAAATGGGTTGTGGATGAAGGTCTGCTGCCTGACAACTACCGTCCAGAGGGCGAGGAGGTGCTGTTCTATGCTAACTCCCGTCAGCGCACATTTGCTACGGCTAAGTATTTCTCGGCTGGTTTCCTTCCTTTCGCCAATGTGGAGATTACACATAAGTATGAAGAGGACAAGATGGATCCGGTCTTCACTGCCCAGTTCACAAAGATGAACGACAGTTATCGCAAGCTGGTGCTCGCTGAGATTGATGCGATGCATGGTGGAGTGAAAGCTTGGATGGAGGCTCAGCAACCTACGCTTGATTTGATGGAACAGATTCTTGATATGGCACATTCGCCTGCTGCACAGAACGACACTACCCATTTCTGGTACAACGATACCCAGTTTAAGATAGAGAAGGGTAGTGAGCCGAAAATGACTGGCGGCTACACCCTTGCTAACAGCGTGGCTGATGCCTTGGTGCTGCAGTGCTATGAGACGGAGAGCCTTGCTCCTTTCGGCAAAGAATTGACTGTGGAGCAGTGGAGAGATATATGCGAGGTGAAAACTGTGTACGACGAATTGCTGTTCACTTCCCACTCTGCTGCCGTAAACCTGGCTTATCCCCTCGTTAGTCGTATACGTGAGGAACTGAAGCGCAGCGATCGTAAGTTTATGTTTCTTTGTGGCCACGACTCTAACCTCGCCAGCATAGGTGCTGCTCTGGGATTGCAGTTCCCAGAGACAAAGAATGCATTTGAGAAGCATACTCCCATTGGCACGAAACTGGTATTCGAGAAGTGGAGCGACGGCAATGACGAGTATGTGGCAATAAACTTGGTTTATCAGTCTGTAAGTCAGTTGCATGAAAGATCATTGCTCTCTCTTGATGTGCCACCAATGGTGCTTCCTGTCACTGTGAACGGTCTCTCTGTCAATAGCGATGGCCTTTACCGCTTTAGCGATCTCGATGCCCGCTTCGAAGAAACTATCGGTGAATATGACGCTATAGTCGATGAGGCTACAGCCGTAAAAACAATCAATCAGCCTTCGCTCGAACAACCAGAACCTATCTACAACCTCTTAGGCCAACGCCTCAGCTCCACACAGAGAGGAGTCAATATCATCGGGGGCAAAAAACAACTGGTGAAATAGTGTGAAGCAAGATTAATTTGTCCATTAATTATTTATTGAAGTGCTTGTTGTCGATGTAGACTTCGAGTATAGTGGATGTGCCGGTACTGTTGTCGGGAACGAGGTTTATGTCTGCAACGCTTGCAGGAATAAGGCAACTTGTGCCTTTGGCAAGCGAAACTGACGTGCTGCGGTCCACATTGCTTTCAATCTTACATTTTCCCTCCAGACAGATGTAAACTATGAAAGAATCGTATTTATATAGTTTACGGTGGAAGGAACGGGTGATATTGTGTATCTTCACGGTGAAGTAGGGGCACTCAGTGACTGCGACAGGTTTATTGATCTTGTTCTCGTAGTTGGTGAGGTAGGAATCATAGACCTTGTAGTCGATGGCATCTTCAGCCAGTTCGGTATGGAGCTGACGCGGCTTGCCGTCAAGACCTGGACGGTTGTAGTCGAAGATGCGATAGGTGATGTCGCTGCTCTGCTGTACTTCTGCCACCATTATTCCGCCGCAGATGGCATGGACACGACCGGATGGGATGAAGAACACGTCGCCTTTCTTCACATCGTGGCGCTGAAGCACGTCGGTGATGGTGCCGTCTTCTATGCGTTTATGGTATTCGTATTTGGAAATGGGACTCTTGAAACCTGAATACAGATGTGCTCCTGGAGCTGCATCCATCACAAACCACATCTCGGTCTTGCCAAGGGAATTGTGACGCTTCGCTGCCAGCTCATCGTTGGGGTGAACCTGTATTGACAGGTCTTTGGAAGCATCGATAAGTTTGATGAGAAGAGGAAATTTTGTTCCGTACATCTCCATCACCTTGCGTCCAAGGAGTTCTTCTCCATATTCATTCACAATCTCAGTGATTTTCTTACCTTTCCATTCTCCATTGCTGATGATGGACTCCTTGCCTTCCACAGCACTCACTTCCCAGCTTTCGCCTACTGGAGCATCATCAGCAGGCAAACCCTTTAACGGCTTGAGACGGTGACCACCCCAAACCATTTCAAAGAAATTATGTTCGAATAGCAATGGATACATGTTGCGAAGATAGGGATTTTTTTGCAGAATTTATTCATAGAATTATAAATAATGTAGATTTTTTGTATTTTTGCACTGAAATAACTAAATAACGTGTCAATTATGCTTAGAAAACTATTCACATTATTCTTCATCCTCTTCACTCTTCATTCCACAGCTCAGGAACTCAAAGTCAAGGAATATCGCTATGTAGGACCTATAGAGGTCAAGCAACCGGTAATGATGGATAGTGTGAATCTTAAAGGTATGAACTACGATGCCGGTACGCTGCTTGATATAGATGTACCATTGAATCAGGTGCGCAACGGAGAAATACGTAACGATGTAGCTTTGCCCCACAGCAACAGTAAGGCTCTGCATCTGATAGGTTTCTCTGTTAATGCACAGAACTACTGCAATGTGTCTTTTACTGTGAAGAACCTGGCTAAATATGCTTTGTTTGTTGACGGAGTAAAGCAGGGTGGTGGCAGTATTGCTATGGAACCGGCTTTGCATGAGGTGGTGGTAAAGTATCTGGCCGATGCGGACAGCAAGGACAGTCTTGACATCACTGTGAAATCGGATGTGGATGATGCCATTAGCCTGATTGCAAAGAATGGGAAACGTTCATATACCATGAGGGATGTGTTGACTGGTTGGCATTTCAATGGGCTTTCACTCTCCCCCAATGGCAAATATGGAATTGTCAGCTATTACACTTACCACATGAATGGTTCATGGGTGACCTATACTCAGGTAATGGACATGCAGACAGGAAAGGTGATTGAGCAGCGCAACGGTGCTAAGTGGATGCCTCGTTCGAATAAATACTATATACCTCAGTCCATGCCCGACGGCTCACAGACACTCTATGCCGTTGATCCTGTAACTCACGTACAGACCGTGCTCGCAGAGAATTTGCCTTCGGGAAGTTTTGAGATGTCACCAACAGAGGACTACCTCGCTTATACCTTCACAGATGAAGGGCTCAAGGAAAGTAAGGATGTGTTTGAAGTGGTAGAACCAGACGACCGTCAACCTGGTTGGCGCAACCGCCAGCGTCTGTCGATATATGATCTGAAGACAAAAACCCTGCAACCGCTTACGTTCGGATATCATAGCACATGGCTTAATGACATCAGCAAGGATGGCAAATACTTGCTTGTGAGCAAGAGTGAAAGCAGGCTTACCCAGCGTCCGACTACGTTGACTTCGCTCTATCGTATCAATGTGGAAACTCTTGCAGTTGACACTCTCGTTGATCGTGACGGATTCATGGGCGGGGCACAATTCTCTCCCGACGGTAAGCAGGTTTTGCTTAAGGGTTCGCCTGAAGCTTTCGGAGGAATCGGTAATGTAGTTCCTGAGGGACGAATCCCCAGCATGATTGACCAGCAACTCTATATGATGGACATTGCAACTCGCAATATCCGTCCGCTTACCCGTGATTTCAATCCTAACGTTCAGTCAACTGAATGGTGTGAGGCAGACAATAACATCTATTTTGTCGCTGAGGACAAGGACTGTATGCATCTGTTCCGCCTCAATCCAAAGACTGGAAAGATAGAACTTATAAATGTGCCTGAGGAAATGGTTAGCCGTTTTTCCGTTGCCAATAATGCATCAGTATTGTCTTTTGTGGGACAAAGCGCTTCCAACTCCGACCGCCTCTATACAATGAATACTCGTAGCTTAAAGTCAACCTGTCTGGACGATTTGAGTGCAACCACCTTACGCGACGTGGAACTGGGTGAGTGCCGCCCGTGGACATTTGTCAATACTAAGGGTGACTCCATCTGCTGCCGCTATTATCTGCCGCCTCATTTCGACTCTTCTAAGAAATACCCGATGGTTGTGAACTACTATGGAGGTTGTTCGCCTACAAGTCGCAATTTTGAGAGCCGTTATCCTCAGCACCTCTATGCCGCACAGGGTTATGTGGTGCTCGTAATCAACCCCAGCGGAGCCACAGGTTTCGGTCAGGAATTCTCTTCCCGCCACGTCAATACAGCAGGAGAGGGTGTTGCAGAAGATATCATAGGAGCAGTTAAGGACTTCTGCGCAAAGAATGCCTTTGTCAATGACAAGAAGATTGGTTGCATCGGAGCAAGCTACGGAGGATTCATGACACAGTATCTTCAGACGAAAACAGATATATTTGCAGCTGCCATCTCACATGCTGGAATAAGTGACCACACCAGTTATTGGGGTGAAGGCTACTGGGGCTACAGCTACAGTGAGGTTTCTATGGCAAACAGCTATCCTTGGACAGACCGTCATCTCTATGTGGATCAGAGTCCGCTCTTCAATGCAGATAAAATCCATACTCCGCTGCTTTTCCTTCATGGAACAGACGACACGAATGTTCCTGTTGGCGAAAGTATTCAGATGTATACTGCTCTGAAGCTCCTTGGTCGTCCTACAGCAATGGTGCTTGTGGAAGGACAGAATCACCATATCACAGACTACGCAAAAAGAATAAAATGGCAAAACACCATCTTCGCTTGGTTCGCCCGTTATCTTAAGGACGATTCAACATGGTGGAATGCTATGTATAAGGAGAAAAATTTATAATTAACCCTAAAATGATTGTATTATGATTAGAGACAAATTTGAAAGAACTATTTCCAATGGAATTCATTGGAATGACGAAAAGAATGGACTTATAGACATTGAGTACTATCGTTCGCTTAATACGGCGAAGAACTGTGTTTATGCCTCAATAGGAATATCGGCATTATTCTTTCTTTGGACGGTGATTAAATTTGTATCATATGTTCAGTACGGCTTATCCTTTGGTATTCTGATACTGGCGATTTCACCTTACGTTTTATTTTTTGTGTCTTCAAGTATTCTTGGCTTTATGGGGTGCGCAGGTATTAAAAAACGCAAACCCAATGCCCTTTTCCAATTACGCACTTTCGCATTTTTAACAATCTTGTTCTTTATTTTTCTTGTTATTGCCAATGTCGCAGTGCTGACCTCATGGAAATTCTTAATTTGGGTAGCCGTTTCAATTACTGCATTGATAATGTTGTATGCAGGTAGAGACCTTTCTACTCTTTATCCTCAAGGCTATCCGATAATTAAAGTCATGGACTATGTTCTTGCTTCCATAGGTTTATTAGGCTCAGTTCTATTACTTGTTGGTTTATTTCTTTAATTAGTCCTTTACAATCAACTAAAACTATTATGTTAATAACAACAACACCTACAATTGAAGGACACCCAATACAGATGTATTGCGGTATTGTCACAAGTGAAGTTATTATCGGTGCAAATTTCTTCAAGGATTTCAAGGCTGGTCTTCGCGACATCTTCGGAGGACGCAGCAACAGTTATGAGAAAGTACTAATAGAAGCAAAGGAAAATGCACTTCGTGAAATCTCCCAACGTGCAGCAGCTCTAAATGCCAACGCCATAGTAGGAGTGGATATCGACTACGAGACAGTAGGCAATTCCGGCTCCATGCTCATGGTTGCCTGCAGCGGTACTGCTGTAGTGATTTAGTTTTCTTCCTTTTTCTTCTGGAAGAAGGTGAAGTTGACCGACCCATAGTTCCTGTGCTCCAGGAAGTGTGGGTCGTTTTCGAATGAATAGTCCTTGCCGTGTTCGAGAATGAAGATGCCGTCGGGAGCAAGGAGGTTTGCTCCGAATACAGCGGAAGGAATGTCAGCAAGGTTCTCGAGAGTGTAGGGTGGGTCAGCGAAGATAATGTCAAACTGAGTGCTGGCCCGTTGCACATATTTAAATACGTCGGCATGGAGGGGCATCCATGCCTTGTCACCTAATTGACGGCATGTGCGTTGTAGGAACTGGTAGTGCTTGTAGTCTTTCTCAACGCTTACCACACGTCCGCAACCTCGTGAAAGGAATTCGAGGCTTATGCTGCCCGTTCCCGCAAAGAGGTCAAGCACAGTGGGTGCGGAATCAAAGTCCACATATACGTTGTGAAGGATGTTGAAAAGGCTTTCCTTGGCGAAATCGGTAGTGGGACGTGCCTTGAATGTTCCTGGTACGTCTATTCTCTTATGTTTGTATTTACCACCGATGATCCGCATGCAAATAATGTGAAGCGTGAAGCGATAGTACTAAAAATCCCGTCTGGATGGTTCTTACTACTCCACTCCCTACATGGGAGGGGTAAGGGGGGAGGGTCTTCTTTTCTAGAAGCCGCAGACGAGGAGTGTCTGCAGGTCGTAAGGCATGTTGTTGGATTCGTTGGCTGTGAGTGTGTCGCGGAAGTCCTCTGATGCCTGAATGAGTTTGGTGTCTTTGATGAAGTAGAGTAGTTTGTCAGCGAGTGGGCTGGCATCTGCCTCGTCGGAGATGATGGCGAGAGTGTCGTCGAGTTGGTCGTAATGGAGCTGCTGCCATACATTGAGAATGTAATACTGGCAGTCATTTACTCCTTTGACGCTGTAGGTATTGGCGAAGGTGATGAGTCCTTTGTTGAAGCAGTAGAGAGTCATTTCTCCTTCGTGAAGGTAGACATACATCTTGCGGTGAGAACCTATCAGGCTTTTCTCGCTAAGAAATTCGGAGAGGGTGGAAGCGGCAGCGTAGAAGCGTGCGCGTGGATAGTCGTCAAGGATGAGCTGACGAACATGTCGGTCTATGCCGAAGATAATCGCAACTCCTGAACGTCGCAGTAGGTTGTAGGTGACGTGGTAGTTTTGTGTCTTTGGGAAGACAAACTGGAATACGTCCTCAATCTTGTCGCGCTGGAATGCCATTACTGGCAATGTGGTGAACTGCGGTGTTGAGATAAGCACATTGACGCGCTGGAACTGTCCATGGAGGATGGGTTCGTTGGTCAGTGCTTCTTTCAGGTTGGCAGCCATTGACATGATGGGTTTGACTTGCCAACGCTTATAGGTGTAGTGTGGTTCGCTGTTTGGGGTATATACACAAAAAGCAAGCCCATCCGTACTGATGCGGATGGACAAGCTTTTAGGTGTGTTGTTTTCTTGAATCATTCCCAGTTACCAGCCATCTTGTTGCTGGCATCTTTGAGGTCACCCATACGGAGTCCGTACCATTCTCCGTCGTAGTCGTCACCTGCTTCGTCGAAGAGGTCTGCACGGTTTTTACCACGCTTCTTGAGGTCGGTCTTCATGTTGCGGATGCGCTTTTCAGCTACACCGTACATGTAGTCGTCGAGAGATGCACGGAACTCGATGAGAGTTTCCATTTCGTAAGTCTTCTCGTTTACGCGGTCTGCGAGGTTGAGCTGGATGAGAGCACCTTCTCTACCTACAGGTACGTACTTGAGAGAATCTGGGCATGAGATGTTGAGAGCTTCGCTTGCCTTAATCCAGATAGTATCACGCTTGATGATTCCCTTGAGGATTGCTTCGCGCTCTGTCATACCAGCTTCAAGCTGGTCGTCAGAGAGTTCGCCTTCCTTGATGACTTTGTCGACTGTCTTGCCGTTCTTGACGAAGTCGATCAGTGAGTCGAGTGTGCTGCAGAAGTGTCCGTTTGCTTTTTTGAAACTTTCTTCTGCATCGCGGATTTGCATCAGGCGTGCTTTTACTGCGTTTTCACGAATTTCTTTCTCTTCATCGAATGCGATGTCGCTATATATACTCATGAAGCAGGCATACATAAGCCCCAGAGTACATACAACTAACACAATGTTGATTAAGCTTTTTTTGTTCATTTTTAGTGGTATGATATTATTATTTTAAAATTTTATCTATAATTTTGCACTGTGACTTTTGGTATAGTACACAACTTGGTTGCAAAAATAATGAAAAGAAATCAATTGTGTTGCGTTTTCTATAGATTTTTTTTGAAAAAATATGCTTAATGATTATATAAAGGAACAAATTCTGCAGAATTTTGCCTTTTCTCCGACTTCTGACCAGGAGAAAATGGCATCAGTTTTGGCTGATTTTGTTCTGTCGCAGGATGACAAATCGGTAGGTGTGCTTCTTGGTTATGCAGGAACAGGAAAGACATCTCTCGTCGGTGCTTTTGTGCGAACGATGGAGCAGATGGAGTATAACTGTGTGCTTATGGCTCCTACTGGTCGTGCTGCGAAAGTCTTTTCACTTTATTCAGAGCATCAGGCATATACTATTCACAAGACGATTTATCGTCAGAAGTCTATTTTGCAGCTTGATTCCTTCTCTCTTGGCTTTAACAGTCTGAAACAGACATTGTTTATAGTTGATGAGGCTTCGATGATTGATGAGGGTAAAGTGTTGGACGACCTGATACAGTTTGTTTACGGCAGTGAACGTCATTGCCGTCTGCTGCTGGTGGGTGATACAGCTCAGTTGCCACCAGTGGGTGAAACTCTCAGTCCGGCATTGCAACCTGATACGTTGGAGATGTTCGGACTAACTCTGTTCGTTGCTCGTCTGGAGCAGGTGGTGCGTCAGTCGGAGCAGTCTGGTATTCTTTTCAATGCCACTATGCTTCGTCAGCTGATAGCCAAAGGTCTGACGTCTGCCTTCCCGCAGTTTCATCTCGACGGATTTGCTGACATAGTGAAAGTTCCTGGTGACGAACTGATAGATACTCTAGATTCCTGTTATGCCCGCTATGGTACGGATGATACTATAGTGATTTGCAGAAGCAACAAGCGTGCAGTGATTTACAATCGTGGCATTCGTGCGCAGATATTGGATTACGAGGATGAACTGACCTCCCGTGACATGGTGATGATTGCTAAGAATAATTATTATTGGGTGAAGCCACAGCTCCCTTCAGGGGAGTTAGAGGGGGCTTCTGTTTCATTTCTTGCCAATGGAGATATTTGCAGGGTTAGGAGAGTGCGTCATGTCAGGGAGTTCTATGGATTCCGATTTGCCGATTGTGTGCTGGCGTTGCCCGATTATGATGACTATGAGTTTGAAGCGACTGTCCTGCTCGACACTCTGCATGAGGAGGCGCCTTCGCTCACTCCTGAACATCAGCAGAAACTTACAGAAGAGGTGCTTGCCGACTATGCTGACATTCCAAATAAGCAAGACCGACTGAAGAAACTCAAGGAAGATCCGTATTTCAATGCACTACAGTTGAAGTACGCCTATGCTGTGACTTGTCATAAGGCGCAGGGTGGGCAGTGGGGTCATGTGTTCATTGATCAGGGGTACATGACCGAAGAAATGATAGGCCCTGACTATTACCGTTGGTTGTACACGGCAATAACCAGAGCCACAGAAAAAGTCTATCTTGTAAATTTTTGACGCCTTTTTTACTTAAATAGCGAGAAGAAAAAGAATACGGCTGCCCATTCTCGCTTCACCCCCTTAGCTTGTCCAATCTGGCGGTTGGATCCGTCGCGCACAGTGCCGTCACTGCTGATGCTGCCAATCTGGCGGTTGGATCCGTCGCGCACAGTGCCGTTACTTTCTACTTTGCCAATGCTTCGGTTAGAACCGTCGCGGATGGTGCCGTCGCTGCTGATGTAACCCACACTGCGGTTAGAACCATCGCGTACTATGCCATCGCTACTGATGGTGCCGATGCTGCGGTTAGAGCCGTCGCGCACTGTCCCATCACTGCTGATTGTACCGATACTGCGGTTAGAACCGTCGTAAACGGTCTGAGCCGCTACAGGTGCTGTGCCTGTCGCCAGAAGCAACAATGCACCTATGATTCCTTTTTTAGAAAGTAAGTGTTTCATGGGGGTAGGAGTTTTTGTTAAAGTTCTGCCAATTCAATTACTTTGTTTACGGCATCCTGCACGCTGTTAGGATCCTTACCGCCTGCAGTTGCGAAGTGAGGCTGACCACCGCCGCCGCCTTGCATGAGCTTGGCTGCGTCGCGGATAATCTTGCCTGCATTCTTGCCTGCAGCAACAAGGTCATCAGAGAATGCCACAGTGAGGTTGGGCTTGCCGTTGTTCAATGCACCGATAACAACGAGGAGCTGTTCTGGGAACTGTGCTCTGAACTGGAAGGCAATGTCTTTTGCGTTTTGTGCATTGATTGGTGCAACACCTGAAATAACTTTGACACCATTGATGGTCTCAGCCTTTTCCAGGAAGACTTTTTTGAACTGCTGAGCCTTCTGTGCTGCGAATTCCTCAACGCTCTTTTTCAGCTCTGCGTTTTCCTCTATGTTCTTGCGGATGGTTGCGATAAGGTCTGGAGCGTTGTTAAAGAGGTTTCTGAGATCTGTAATGATGTCTTGCATACGATCCAGCTGCTCTTCAACTTTCTTACCGGTGATGGCTTCGATACGACGAACTCCGGCTGCGATGCTGCTTTCGCTCACGATGCGAACCATACCGATCTGACCTGTTGCTTTAACATGGCATCCACCGCAGAATTCTACGCTGTCGCCAAACTGAACAACACGTACACGGTCACCGTATTTCTCGCCGAAGAGTGCAATTGCACCGAGTTTCTTGGCTTCCTCTATAGGACAGTCACGGTATTCGGTGAGAGGTATGTTCTGACGAATCTTGTCATTAACTATATGTTCAACCTCACGCAACTGCTCTGGAGTGACTTTTTCAAAGTGGCTGAAGTCGAAGCGAAGTCCTTCTGGAGTGACGAGTGAACCCTTCTGCTCAACATGTGTGCCGAGAACCTCACGGAGTGCTGCATCGAGAAGGTGAGTACATGAGTGGTTTGCCTCAGTTGCATGACGTTTGTCAACATCCACGCAAGCCATGAATTCTGCTTCTGGATTCTCGGGCAGATGGTCAACAATATGTACGCTGAGACCATTCTCCTTCTTCACGTCGAGCACGTTGATGGTTTCGTTTTCGCTTACCAATACACCCTGGTCACCGACTTCACCACCCATCTCTGCATAGAAAGGAGTTGTGTCGAGAACCAGTTCATAGCTGGTGCCTTTCTTCTGCTTCACCTCACGGTATTGGAGGATGTGACAGGTGTACTCGGTGTAGTCGTAGCCAACGAAGGTGCTTTCTACTACAGAGTCTTCTGAAGCTGAGCCAACAACCTGCCAGTCGCCGAGTTCACGCTGTGCGGCATTGCGGGCACGGTCTTTCTGCTTCTGCATTTCTGCATTGAATCCTGCTTCGTCAACAGTCATTCCGTTCTCACGGCAGATAAGTTCGGTGAGGTCGAGAGGGAAACCGAATGTATCGAAGAGGGTGAAAGCCTTGTCGCCTGCAATCTCTGTCTTGCCGGCCTGACGAGTCTCTTCCATTACACCGTTGAGCAGACGGATTCCGTTTTCGAGAGTGCGGAGGAATGAGTCTTCCTCTTCCTTCATGACCTTCATGATAAGGTCTTTCTGTGCGCTCAGCTCTGGGAATGCCTCACCCATCTCTGCGATGAGTGTAGGAACGAGTTTATGTATGAATGACTGCTTCTGCCCGAGGAAAGTGTAGCCGTAGCGTACTGCACGGCGGAGAATACGGCGGATGACATAACCTGCCTTGGCGTTGGAAGGCAGCTGACCGTCGGCAATGGAGAATGCAATTGCACGAAGGTGGTCTGCTACTACTCGCATAGCTACGTCTGTCTTTTCATCTGCACCATACTTGATTCCGGTCATGTCGCTGAGAACGCGGATGATAGGCTGGAACACGTCGGTGTCGTAGTTGGAGTGCTTGCCCTGCAGCGCACGTACCAGACGCTCGAAGCCCATACCAGTGTCGATTACGTTCATTGACAGTGGTTCGAGACTTCCGTCTGCCTTGCGGTTGAACTGCATGAACACGATGTTCCAGATTTCAATCACCTGTGGGTCGTCTTTGTTTACGAGTTCACGACCAGGCACAGCTGCCTTCTCCTCTGGAGTACGAGAGTCGAGGTGAATCTCAGAGCATGGTCCGCATGGGCCTGTATCACCCATTTCCCAGAAGTTGTCGTGCTTGTTTCCGTTGATGATATGATCAGCAGGTACGTGCTTCAGCCAGAAATTAGCTGCTTCATCGTCGCGCTTCAGGTTTTCTTCTTCCGAACCCTCGAATACAGTTACATAGAGATCTTTTGGATCGAGCTTAAGGACATCAACGAGGTATTCCCATGCCATGTCGATTGCGCCTTCTTTGAAATAGTCACCAAACGACCAGTTACCAAGCATCTCAAACATGGTGTGGTGGTAGGTGTCGTGACCTACTTCCTCAAGGTCGTTGTGCTTACCGCTTACGCGAAGACATTTCTGAGTATCGGCACGTCGGCGTGGCTCAGGGTCGCGTGTACCGAGGATAATATCTTTCCACTGGTTCATACCAGCGTTTGTGAACATAAGAGTCGGGTCATCCTTGATAACCATTGGTGCACTTGGCACGATTGCATGTCCTTTACTTTCGAAGAATTTTTTGAATGATTCGCGTATTTCCTTTGCTGTCATCATTATTTTTAAATTTATGCGCCCTTTATTTTTTTTTCGAAATATCGACATATCGATATAACGATATTTCGAGGGCGCTTTTTCGTTATTTCGACATTCCCGATATCTCGAAGGGACTTGGTTTTACAATTTATCGTGCAAAGTTACAACTTTTTAATTGAAAACTTAAAAATAAAAATAGATTTTTATACCTTTGCACTTGAAGTGAGGCAAGACAATGAAATTATCTATCATCATTCCGACATATAATTACGACTGTACTCAGCTTGTGAAGTCTCTCCTGCATGTCTGCAAAAAGTGGGGTGAGGCTTTTGAAATTATTGTGGGTGATGATGCTTCAACCGACACAGATGTGGTCTCTGCACTCGAAGCCTTGACCGATGACGAAGGTGTGCGGCTGTTCCGCCCGGAAAGCAATCTAGGCAGGGCCATGATTCGCAATGCCCTTGCTGATCAGGCTTGCGGCGAATGGCTTTGGATGATAGACAGCGATGCCATGTTACCGGATGATTTCTCTGTTTCTGCTTATCTGGATGCAGGCAGGGATGCTGATGTGCTGTGTGGAGGCTTGCGCCATCCGGATGTCAATCCCAATCCTGCGGGAACCCTTCGCTACCGCTATGAACGCAAAGCTGACAAGCGTAGGGCGGCATGCTTTAGAAGTCAGTTGCCATACGAGCATTTGTCTACCTTCAACCTTATGATTCGCAGGGATGTGTTTCTCAACATCAAGTTCGATTCCCAATGCAAGGAATACGGCTATGAGGATGCACTCCTGGGCGTGGAACTGAAGAAACGTGGTTGTTCGATAGTCCATACTGACAACTTCCTCATTCATACTGGCATAGATGACAATGCCAAGTTCCTTGAGAAAACAGAAACGGCACTTCGGACATTGAAAGGGCTTGACGGCCGAATGGACGGTAGCAGTCATGTAGAGAATATGGCAAACAGGCTCAATAACTGGCATCTCGCCAGCCTCTTCCGTGGATTGTATAAACTCTTCCGCCCTTTGCTTCGTGCCAATCTCCTTGGTAAGCATCCCTCCCTCCATATATTTTCATTCTATAAACTCGGATATTTCCTATCAATTAAAAATCATAATCCTTTAGTATCTTAGCTTTCTAACTACTTTTAGACATTAAAAGTACAACAAAGCAGTTGTATTTACGTTTTTTTACCTGTATTCTTGTTCTTATGATGTTGAGTGTTATAGTTCCTGTATATCGAGTGGAGACTACTTTGAATCGTTGCCTCGAAAGTATAATAAACCAAAATATTGCTGATTATGAGGTTGTTTTGATAGATGACGGCTCACCAGACAAGTGTCCACAAATTTGCGATGAGTGGGTCAGGCATGATTCCCATTTTCGTGTAATACATAAGAAGAACGGCGGACTAAGCGATGCTCGTAATGTTGGTATAATTCATGCAAAGGGTGAATGGATTACTTTTGTTGATTCCGACGATTATCTAAAAGAAGGTACATACTCGGCACTCATTCCATTGTTTGACATTAGCGATGTGATAGAATTCCCTATTGTGAAACTATATGAGTCGGGGGAAGAAGAATTATTAACGATGGATAATCACACCTTCCCAAAAGCGCAGGATTATTGGTTTCAGACCAAGGGGTATACTCATACGTATGCCTGTAATAAGCTCTTCCGCAAAGAACTCTTTCAAAATATACGTTTCCCAGAAGGAAAAGTGTTTGAAGATGCTTTTACGATACCTTCATTGTTGTTGCAGGCAAATCGTATTACAACCACCTCGGAAGGCCATTATTATTACATTCAGAATCATCAGGGAATAACACAGACTGCCGGTGGTACACAATTGGAGATGTTGCTTGAAGCACATCTAAACACTTTGAAGATTTGGCCTGATGACGAATACTTCATGCATGCACTCAATATACAAATGGACGTTTTTAGACTGACAGGCAAAGAGCCTAAATTGCCCTTACGAAGAGTGAGTCCATTTGCCTGTTCATTATCTTGGAAACTTAGGATTAAGGCACTATTGCTTAATATTATGGGAATGCGTGGAATCTGTAAGTTCAATAAATTTATTCATAAATGGAACAGAAACCATTAGTAAGTTTTATCATACCTACGTACAATCTTCCAAACCAAATGCTGAGAGATTGTATTGAAAGTATTTTTGCATTGTCTATCACTGAACAAGAAAGAGAAGTCATCGTGGTTGACGATGGCTCCGATTATTCACCATTGCCCTCGTTATCAGATTTTGCCGATAAAATCATTTTTGTTCACCAGGAAAATCTTGGCCTCAGTATGGCTAGGAACAGAGGACTCCAGATAGCAACTGGTGAATATATACAGTTTGTGGATGGTGACGATATGCTAGTCACTAATATATATGAACACTGTCTCGACATTGTACGATCACATAAACCCGATATGGTGATGTTTGATTTTTGTAGAAAAAATACAAAAATGAACACATATGAAGATTTGCCTTTAATTAGTGGAAAAGACTTGATGTATTATCACAATATCAAGGCTTCTGTATGCGCTTATATTTTTAAGGCTACAGCATTGAAAAACCTTAGGTTTACACCGAGTATATATCACGAAGATGAAGAATTTACGCCACAGCTACTGTTAAACATGGATGTGGTAGCTCGAACTAACGCAACTGCATATTATTATCGCATCCGCGAAGATTCAATTACCACAGCCAGGAACCTCCGCAAAACACTTAAACGTCTTGACGACTTAAAATCTGTCATATACAAGCTCGATGCCCGATGTTCAACATTGAAAGTGCATTTTGAACGCCTCGCTCTTCAAAGACGTGTTCACCAACTCGTCATGGATTATATATATCATATCATTGTCGAAACAAGAAGCAGAAAGTTTCTTAACAGGCAGCTCAAGGAGTTGCAAACTCACGATTTGTACCCGCTTCCCAACAAGAACTATACATATAAATATAAGTGGTTCCGCATGCTACTCTCCACAAAGATTGGGAAGAACCTCCTTTTTATCATGCTCTGTTCTGTTCCAAAATAGTTTCAGGCACACAATGCAGAGGGCTAAGGAAGCAATGAGGGCAATGATTGTCGTTGTCATTCCGAACTCGCCCTCAAATGTAGATTCCATACTTTCCCTTCCCATACCGTTCATCATCAGCACCGAAGTGGTGTTGTTGATAATATGGCAGATGGTTGTGATTACCAGACTGCCTGTACGCAGGTAAACTATGCCGTACATGAAGCCTATCATCATGGCAAAAGGAATCTGAATCGGATTCCAGTGAATAATCCCGAAAATGGCTGCGGAGACGAAGACTACAACCCATGGATTCACACCATGGCTGAGCATCGGACGCATCACACCTCCGCGGAACACCAGTTCCTCGCAAATCGGACCAACGATGCCGATTGCGATGATTCCCAATACACCCTGACTCATGCCAAGAAACTCTTCCTCCATGGAGTTCGGAAGATCACAGAGTTCGATAAGTATGTTGGAGGCGAATGTTCCCAAACATATTCCAAGGAATGCAAGCACCGCATTTGGCACGCTGCATCCCAGTTTGCTGAAGGCATTGCGAAGTCCGTACTGCTTTATCAGCATGATAATGATTATTGTGACGATGCTTGACAGCAACAGAGCCAGTGAGAGGACTCCTCCGCTCACCGTCGGAATGTTATCTGTACCTGTAGTAATAATCTCTCCGCTGGCAACGAAGCTTCCCATCACTACCATAAATGATATAACAACCTGTGTCAGCAGCATTATCACAACTGCCAACACAGGAAACGCTAATATCCTAGTTATATTCTTCATTTTTCATTCTTCATTCTATTCTCCGGTACGATTACTTCACACTTCACTCTTAACTCTTCATTCTTCATTTTCCCCTCCCTATTGGGGGAGGGGGTAGGGGGTTAGGCTTGTCTTTTACCTCGTTACTCTCACTGCTGGCCCGCCGCCACCTGGTCGTCCTCCAGGTCTGCCGCTTGGGCGTCCGCTTGGACCGTCGCCCCGACGCATACCCCATTCGTTGCGCTCGTTGTCAGTTCCGTTGGCGTTGCGACCGCCAAAGATGTTCAGTTTATATGTCACGCGGAGCATGGCGTAGCTGTAGATGGCGTTGTTGCGAGAGTCGCTCGACATCATAGCGTTGACAGTACGGCTGATGTTGCTTTGCTTCTGCAGGATATCGTTCCACATCAGCGAAATAACTAAGGCTTTACCCTTAAGGAAGGCATGTGATACCTGTGCGTTCCAGATGAGTTCGTTGGTGTTCATCGACTTCTGAGAATAACCGCGACGTGAATTCATTGCGATATCAGTGGAGAAACTTGTGCCCCAGTCCGAAATCAGGTTCATTTCCAAGCCGTAGGAGAACTGCCATGTGTCGAGGTTGTTAGTCGTTACCACATTGTTCTTAGAGTGGTTGTAGTTCACGTTCCCGTTGAGGGAGAGGTCGAACCAGTCCTTTCTGAAACCGATATTCAGGTCCTCACGCAGAGTGATGGTGTTGGTAGTAGAGCGGTCGTCGTCAGGGAACTGCGTCGGGTCAAGATAGCTGACATTGTGGTTATATCCGAAATTCGTGAAAGTGTTGATGTTGAACAGCTTGTTGCGGTCAAGAGGCATATTCAGTCCGGCTCCCAGTCCAGCCTGCCAGTTGCCGTTGATGTTCTCAGGCTTGGTGGTGCGTACACCCGTTGTTGCGTCGTAGCTTGTGCGGTTGTCAATCTGGTTCTGAGTCATTGAGAAATATGCATGACTGAAGATACCACGTTGCTTGTCAGCATCGAATGTGTTGAAGAACGCACGGAACTGAGAGTTGAACGACGGCTTCAGATCAGGATTACCCTTGCGGATGTTCAGAGGGTTGGAGTCATCGGTGATGTCAAGCAGGTTGGTCATTGATGGCTGCGATGTACGTCCGCGGTAGGTAAGCTGCAAGTTAGTCATGTTGTCGAATTTGTAGCGGAAGTTGAGAGTAGGGGTGAAGTTGAACACATTACGTGTAACTTTCGGATAGGACTTACCCATGTACTCGTATGTCAGTTCAGAGTGCTGAGGCAGCAGCTCCACACCCATGTTCAAGTTATAATTGTCGCGGGTCCTGCGGAATGAGATACCGATAGTGTGGTTCATGTTGCGGTACTGTGAGAACTGGCTCAGTTTTTCCGCTGCTTCGGATGTGTAGTCAGGATAGATGTCTTCGGATGCAAGCTGAGCCAGTGCGCCTGGAATGTCGTAGCGGTTGTTGCGCAGAGCATTTACCAAGGCAATGTAAGTCACTTGGTCAGCAGCAAAGATACCGGCGTCGCGGTCGCTCTTGTTGTAGCTGTAGTTGTATCTGTAGCTGAACTGCAGGTAGGTGCGGTCGGCTATAGGTTCGCTGTAGGTAGCCTGCAGAGAGTAGTTGCGGTTGCGTCCCGGAGTGGTGTAGTAGCGGTTGTTGATATCGTTATCGCGTCCCGATGCCTCATTATATTTAATTTGTGAAGCAGAGAGCTGTTTGCTTTCGCTGCTGCTCAGTCCTCCGGTCACACGGATTGTGAGGTTTCGACCCTTCATGTTGAATTTGCGGTTGTATTGCAGCTCACCGTTCAGGTTCTTGTTGTTGGAGTAGGTCTGAGAACGGCTGAGGTTCGTGTTCACAATCATGTCCACGATATCCGCAATCTCCTCGTCGTCTGGAACAAGGTCGGTGCCGAAGAATTCGTTTTCAGCCTTCTCCAGATCGTCTGCGTCATATTCGTTAGGATCGCTGTTATAGCTGCCCGACTTGCTCTTGCTGCTTCCGCGGTTGCGGCTGATGCTTCCGTTCGGACGGAAGATGATGTTGGTCATTGAGTCTGGCTTCCATTCCAAGCGGAAGTTGGCGTTGTAGCTCGAGTTGCTTGAGTAGCTCTGGCTTTCGCTGTTGCTGAATGCACCTGTTGGAGTGACGAAGTTCTGGGTAGAAGTCTGGCTCCAGCGGTCAGAACCGTCGTAGCGATGACGGACACTACCGCCAAGTTCCAGTTTCTCGGTCTCTGTAGCGAAAGTGAAGCCCAGCTCCTTCGAAGCGTTTAGACCACTGCCGCCGCCTCCCCAGCCACGGCCGCCACCGCCGCCGAAACCGCGGTCACCCACGTTGTTGGCATTAGCAATGACAGAATACTGGTTGTGCCCGTTGAAATAGTTCACATTGGCACGTCCGCTATAACGGTGCTCTGTACCCAGTCCGCCATTGATTTGTCCGAACCATCCGTTGTTCATACCTTTCTTTACAGTGAGGTCAAGCACGGTCTCCTCCTCGCCGTCGTCGATGCCGGTCACACGGGCGAGGTCGCTCTTGCGGTCGTAGGTCTTGATATTCTCAATTATATTCGTAGGCAGGTTCTTCATTGCCACCGATCTGTCGTTGAGGAAGAACTCCTTGCCGTCAACGAGGATCTTCTTCACCTCCTTGCCGTTGATCTTTATGGTTCCGTCGTCGCTCACCTGAGCACCGGGCAGTTTCTTCACGAGGTCTTCCAGCACAGAGCCTTCCGGCACACGGTAGGCGTCGGCGTTATATATGAGAGAGTCGCCTCTTACCTGCACACGCGAAGCCTGGGCTGTCACAGTTGCAGCTGAAAGCAAAGTCTCGTTAGTCGACAGGGTTATGATGCCCAAGTCCCTTGTTTTCTTGCTGGAAGTAAGATCCACAGGAATCGTTTTAGTCTCATAACCAATAAATGAAACTTTGAGTACGTACTTACCGCGAGTCACATCCTTCAGGGTAAATACACCTCGCATGTTGGTGGCAACACCAGCCACCATAGACGAATCGGGGGTAGTCTTAAGCAGACGAACCGTTGCAGCTGCAACGATTTCGTTTGTACCATTTTCAATAATTGTACCTGTAACGGTGGTCTTACCCTGACCCATTGCTGTAATGCTCACCATGAGGGTCAGCACCATCATCATCAGTCGTGTTCTCATTTTGCTGAATAAACTTTTATGCTTGAAATTGTTTGTTAAAGTTTCGCGTTACAAATTGGTCGGCCATTGGCTTCAAAATTATAAAAAAATGCCATGTGGCATTTCGCATTTATATGATAATGTTGTAATTTATTATAATTTTTTGATTTAATTTTTCTATAATTTTGAGCGAAGCAACCATTAATCAAATAGTTAAGAAGTTCAGAAAGTTGAATTACTTGTTAAGACTTCGATTTGCTTGATAGCGGTAGTTAAGAACCTTTTTGGATTTGACTGCAAAGTTACAAATAAGTTTAATCGGAATTGTGAAAAACATCTGTTTGCTCGGTCGTTTTTGCATCTTTTAAGATTTTACGTTTCGCTGAAAGCAGAGTTTTGTGCGATTTTCTTATAAAGTTTTTGTATATTTTACAGAAAAACGTACCTTTGTCAATTAGTTTGTAACTAAACTCAAAAGCCACTTGCATAACGGCAAAAAATCTCAAGAAAATATGGGGAAAATCTCACTCGCATAAGGCGAAAAAAATACAAATAAACTTAAGAACTTAAGAACTCAAAAACTCAAAAACTAATATATGGGATTCTTTGATATTTTCAGTAAAAAGAAGAAAGAGACTCTGGATAATGGTTTGGCAAAAACCAAGGAAAGTGTGTTCGGAAAGATTTCTCGTGCTATCGCCGGGAAGTCGAAGGTGGATGATGAGGTTCTTGACAATCTGGAAGAGGTGCTGATTACGAGTGATGTGGGAGTGGAGACTACTCTTGAAATTATTCGCAGAATCGAGGCTCGTGTGGCACGCGACAAGTATGTTAACACCTCGGAACTCAATACGATACTTCGTGAGGAGATTGCCAGTCTGCTCACAGAGAACCATAGTGACGATACTGATGGTTTCGACATTCCTACCGACCATACTCCATACGTGATTCTGGTGGTCGGCGTGAACGGAGTGGGCAAGACTACAACCATTGGCAAACTGGCTTACCAGTTCAAACAGGCTGGCAAGAGTGTTTACCTTGGTGCTGCCGACACTTTCCGTGCCGCTGCTGTAGAGCAGTTGTGCATCTGGGGTGAACGTGTGGGTGTTCCTGTGGTGAAGCAGCAGATGGGCAGTGACCCTGCGAGCGTTGCTTTCGACACCGTGAAGTCCGCTGTGGCTAACAATGCCGACGTGGTAATCATAGATACAGCCGGTCGTCTTCACAATAAGGTGGGGCTGATGAACGAGCTGACTAAGATCCGCAATGTGATTGCGAAGGTGGTGCCTCAGGGTGCTGATGAAGTGCTTCTGGTACTTGACGGATCAACCGGTCAGAATGCTTTTGAACAGGCTCGTCAGTTTACTGCCGCTACGGATGTCACAGCTCTTGCCATTACCAAACTGGACGGAACGGCAAAGGGAGGTGTGGTTATCGGTATTAGCGACCAGTTCAAAATTCCTGTCCGTTACATCGGTCTGGGTGAAGGCATGGAAGATCTCCAGCCTTTCAACCGCAAAGAGTTTGTAAACTCCCTGTTTGGAGAATGAAAAAAAATACAGTTGATATTATCACCTTGGGTTGCTCAAAGAATCTGGTGGATTCGGAACAACTGATGCGCAGGCTTGAACTGAACGGGTATCGCGTGACTCACGACAGCGAAAATCCGAGAGGGGAGATTGCGGTCATTAATACCTGTGGCTTCATTGGTGATGCCAAGGAGGAGAGTATCAATACTATATTGGAGTTCTGTCAGGCCAAAGAGGAAGGACGACTGAAGAAGGTGTATGTGATGGGCTGCCTCTCGGAACGCTATTTCAAGCAACTGAACAAGGAAATTCCTCAGGTGGATAAATTCTACGGTAAATTCAATTGGAACGAACTTATCCAAGACTTGGGAAAAACATTCGATGCAGAACATAGCTACGAACGTTGCCTGACTACTCCGTCGCACTATGCCTACATAAAAATTTCGGAGGGATGCAACCGTCACTGTGCCTACTGTGCAATTCCTATCATTACGGGCCGCCATAAGTCACGACCGATGGAGGAGATTGAGGATGAAGTGAAGTATCTCGTGGCACAGGGTGTGAAGGAATTCCAGATTATTGCTCAGGAACTGACATACTACGGCAAGGATATCTACGGCAAGCAACGCATTGCAGAACTGATTGATCGTATCAGTCAGATAAAGGGAGTGAAGTGGATTCGCCTGCACTATGCTTATCCTGCTGATTTCCCTGTGGAACTGCTGGATGTGATGCGCCGCAGGAAGAATGTGTGCAAATACCTTGATATAGCTCTTCAGCATATCAGTACGAATGTCCTGACGAATATGCGTCGTCATGTTGATAAGGAACAGACATACGAGCTTATCCGTAGCATAAGGGAGACTGTGCCCGGAATACATATCCGTACAACTCTGATGGTGGGTTTCCCTGGAGAGGGAGAGAAGGAATATGAGGAACTCAAGGAGTTTGTGCGCTGGGCACGATTTGAGCGTATGGGTGCGTTTGCATACAGCGAGGAGGACGGTACGTATGGCGCTCGTCATTTCAAGGATGAAATCCCTGATGAGGTGAAGCAGGCTCGTCTGTCGGAACTGATGGCTTTGCAACAAGATATATCGGCAGAGGTGCAGGCTGAGAAAATCGGCAAGACCCTTAAGGTGATTATCGACCGCAGGGAGGGTGATTACTATGTGGGACGAACTGAATTTGACTCTCCTGAAGTTGATCCTGAAGTGCTGATTCCTGCATGTTCAGGTACGCTCCGCCGCGGCTGTTTCTACAATGTCACAATCACCGATGCCGATGATTTTGATTTGTATGGAAGCATTAAAGTGAAGAGTGAAGAATTCATTTTACATTTGAACTCTTGAACATTTGAACTATTGATTTATAACTATATTTAATCCCGCAGTAGGTAACTACTCCCCTCCCTTACGGAAGGTGGAAAAGGGGATGGGTCTTTATTATGAACAACAAGGATTTGGTAGGTCGCATATCGCTTAAGACCGGACTTAGTACAATTGAGGTGTCGGAACTGCAGTCTGCATGTGTCGATTCCATTATAGAAGCTGTGAATCAAGGCAAGACTGTGATGATTCAGGGATTCGGTGGCTTTGAAGTCAAAACTCGTGCTGCACGTAAGATGTTCAATCCGCGCACGGGAGAGACTCAGGATATACCTGAGAGACGTGCTCTTGCTTTCCGCCAGAGCAATGTGCTCAAGGAAAAGTTAAACCAGGAATAAGTACAAGGTACAATTTAAACTAATTCTTCAAAAGTTAAGAAGTTAAGACGATAGTTCTTAATAACGTAATCAATAAACAAAATTGTAACGTCTTAACTACTGTCCGAAGGACGAGCATAGCGATAACTCCAAAACTTCTTAACTCCAGAAACTTAAATTATATATGTCAGAGAAAATATCAATTCAGCAGATTGCGGATGCGTTGTCGCAACGTCTTACTTACCCAAAGAAATTGACAGATGCATTCGTCCATTCATTAACTGATTCCATCGTTGAGGGACTTCAGAGCGATGGCGTAGTAAAAGTGAAGGGACTCGGCACCTTTAAGGTGGTAGAGGTGGAAAGCCGTGAGAGCGTTAATGTTTCTGACGGAAAGAGAATCACTATACCTGGTTTCAAGAAATTGTCGTTCGTTCCCGATGATGCCGTAAATGACAAATTGCTTGCTGTGACAAACAAGGTGACAGAGGAACATCAAGATGCAACAGAAACTCCTGTTGAAGATTCTGAAGAGACTCCCGTGGAAGAACCTGTTGAAGTTCCTGCAGAAGAACTAGTAGAAGCTCCTGCTGAAGAACCAGCAGAAGAGCCTGTTGACGTTCCAGCAGAAGAACCGCAAGTTCCTGTTGTGGAGACTGACATCCAGTTGAATGAAGCCGAGATTCTGCAGCCTGCGGAATCGGAAGTGAAGCCTTTACAGCCAACTGATGAATTCTCTAATATCGACAATATAATAGCTACTCCAGAGATTGTGGATGAAGCTCTCAGCCGACTGGAGGATATCCGTGACCGCCGTAACCAGTTGCTTTCAGAACTTGACACATACCGTCTTCAGGCAGAAGAAGCTCGTAATAACGTTGAAGCTGCCAAGGAAAAGGTGGGTGAGGCAGAGGAAACTGTACGCCGTGCTGAGGATTCATTGCAGCAGGCTCGTCAGAACCTGACTGATGCTGAAGCAGAAAAGGTGGAGAAGGAGAATCTGGCAGAACAGACATCTAAGTCCTTGGATGAGGTGGGAGAGGAGATGCTGAGTGTTGAATCGGAAATTGAACGTCTGATGAATGAGGAGACAACTCCTCTTGAGGATAATCGCAGAAGTGATGATGGTCTGGAGATTAATAATGTTGATGAGGATAAGGCTGCATTTAATTTCGAAGAAGAAAATGTAGGTGACGAAACAGATATTATTTCTGCCAACAAAGGCGGCAACCATAAGGTATCAGCTAAATGGACCGTACTGCTCGTCGTGCTGCTCCTACTCTTCGTGGGCGTTGGATTCCTGCCAAAACTGCTGAATAAGCAAACCGTAAAGGAAGTAAGGGAAGAGAAGCCTGCAGCTGTGGAACAGAAAGACACGCTGACCAAGGAAGCTGTGGAACCGGAAGTGAAGGTAATGCCTATAGACAGCATGAATTCAACGACGGAAAGCACCGATAATACTGTAGTGGAAGAGCAGAAGACTGATGTGAAAGCTGAAGAAAAGATTGAGCCAAAGAAGACTGAAGAAGTGAAAGAGGAACCTCAGCGTCCAAAGACTTACGTAGTGAAGAAGGGTGAATCGCTCACTCGCATCGCAGTCCGCTTCTATGGTTCCAAGAATGCAGTCCGCGACATTATCAAAGCCAATAACTTCGCTGATCCTAACAACATAGCAGTAGGGTCAACAATTAATTTGCCGTAAAAAGTAAATAACTTGTCAATTAAACAAGTCCCTCTGTCTCACATGAAACAGAGGGATTTGTTTTTCCCTAAATTCGTTTGATTGCAATAAAAAAACGAAAATAGGAGGCTTTGATCACTTTACTAAAGGTTCTCTAATTCTTGATGATAAAAACATTTGAAAATCAGTAAATATATTACTTGCGAAAGTTGAATTACTTTATTCTTTCTTTACAGTATTCTGTCATTTTTGTTTTTTCTTCTTCAGAAGTAAAGGCGCCTGCAGATTTCTTGGTCTGTAATGCTTTTTTGAACTGCTCTACTGCTGCTGATTGATTATTGGCTGCTTCATATGTGCGTCCGAGATAGTAATGGGCTTCAAAAATGTCTGCTTCTTCTGCTTCCATTAACCAATTCCATGCTTCGTCAATATCCTTTTCTTTAACACCAAGTCCTGTGTAGTAAAAAAGAAAAAGCATGTATTTTGCAATATCATTATTATTGTATATAAGATCGATGTAAAGGCAATCTGCTGCATCATTTTTGTATGACCATTGTTGTGAATCCTCGTCAAAATACAAAGGATTAGTGAATTCGGGGTGGTTTTCTAATACTTCTGATAAAGACCGAAGAGAGCTATCTTCTTCTTTTGATAAATTGTATAATTCCATCGCTGTATAAAAACTCTGTTTGCAACCTTTCCCGTATCTGTAACACAGCGACAGAAGATATGTTGCATCTGCATTCCCATAATTACTACTTTTGTCAAGATAGTAAAATGCGGAATCAGCGTTTTCTTCAAAAGATTCGTCGTCACCAAAGTAATACCTTCTTCCTAGTTCATAAAATGCATCTTTGCAGCCTTCGTCTTTTGAAACCCATAACCATTTTTTTATTTCAGATCCTTTAGCATACCTTGTGGCATATTCATATTGAGGTAATCCCCAACATGAGCCTAATTCAGCTGCAGACTTCAACCACCTAGCTGCTTCTTTGTCGTTTTGTTTTATTCCAAGTCCTTCCGCGTAGAAATAACCTAATCGATATTGTGAATAGTTATACCCATTCTTTGCTGATTTGTTATACCATAGAAATGCTTTTTCGTAATTAGGAGGAGTCATTTCTTCATATATATTTGCAACAAAATATTGTGCAATCGCATTATCCTCCTTTTTTGCAGCTTTTTCTCCCCAATAAAGAGCGCTGTCTATCATATTGGCATCTTTGTATTCTGTAGCCAATAAGTACATTGCATCTATATCACCTTTAAGAGCATCAGCTATATTGCCTGGAGATACTTTTTGAGCTTGTAATTTACAGGTCGCACATAGCATTAAGATAAAGAAACTCGTTAGTTTTACATTAGTTTTCATAGGCTTGTATTTTTAAGGGTTGTTAGAATAGAACGATTTTATAAATGCAAAAGTAATAAAAATAACTTCTAGAGAAGAATTTCTACATTTATTTTTTGAAAAGACACAAAAAAGAAGTTAGTGGAGGCCTTGGATGATAGCTTCTACGGCTTCTTCGATGGTTAGTTCATCGAGGTCGAGCCAGTGGATGTCGGGGTCGTGCTTGAACCAAGTCATTTGTTTCTTGGCATAGACGCGGGTGTTTTTCTTGATGCGCTCTACAGCCATGGGGAGTTCCCATTCACCATCGAGAACCTTGAACAGTTCCTTGTAGCCTACAGTGTTCAGAGAATTTAGATGGCGCATGGGGTAGAGGCGACGGGCTTCTTCCATCAGACCGAGCTGCATCATCTTGTCAACACGCTGATTGATGCGGTTGAAGAGATTCTCACGCGAACGGGTGAGACCAATCTTGATGATGCGGAACGGACGTCCCTTCTTGATTCCCTGACGGAATGAAGAGTAGGGCTTGCCAGTCATGTAGCAAACCTCAAGAGCGTGGACAACACGCTTGGTGTTTTTCAAATCGATGGTTTTGTAGTACTCAGGGTCAAGCAGACGAAGCTCCTTGGCGAGTGTCTCTAATCCTTCGGCCTCCAGACGCTGATGCAGAGTGTGGCGGGTTTCTTCGTCAATGGTAGGAATGTCGTCAATGCCCTTGCAGACAGCATCGATGTACATCATGCTGCCTCCAGTGAGTATGGCCCCCCTCCAACTTCTCCCGATAGGTGGAGTGACTGTCCTCAGAGAACTCATTAATTCCAATACGTCGGATTCGTATTGGGCTGCGCTGTAGTATTGGTCAAGGGGCAGGGTATGGATGAAATAGTGCTTGGCCTGACTTAGTTCGTCGGCTGTAGGTGCAGCCGTGCCTATCTCCATATCCTTGTAAATTTGTCTGGAATCGGCAGAGATGATTGGACACGACAAGAGCTTAGCCAAGCGGAGGCTAAGCTCTGTTTTTCCTACGGCCGTGGGGCCAATCAGAACAAGGAGAAGACCCCCTCCCTGACCTCCCCCGTAATGGTGAGGAGTTATATTAGTAAGGTTGTCCATCGCTGATGTCAAGTCCTTCGATGTCGATGTCTTCATCGCTAATTCCGTCACCGAACATATCTTCGTCGCTGTCAAGCATGTCGTTGGCCGCAGTGGTGGCAACCGGATTCATTGCGAGGATTTCGTCGAAGTCAAGCATCTGCTTTGGAGGTGTTCCCTGTTTGCGGCTTACTTTCGGTTCCTTGAGCGACTTTCCGGTTATGATTTCAGAAAGCTCGATGAAGAAAACGCGGTCTGCGAGAGGATCGAAGGTGTAGAGAAGGTGTTGCTTCTCGTCTTCGAGGAAATCGCTTAGACGAGTCTTCGCCATGATGTATGAATCTTCGTCGGCACTTTTGCCCATGTCTTCAAGGGTGATTTCCTGTCCCTTCTCCCAACCGTTTTCACAGATTGTGAAAGAGGTGATTTGGTCATCGCTGTATCCGCATGTGCTGATAATTGCCTTGTGGAAGTCAAGGAAGGTTGCGTCGGCGTCAATCTGAACTTCCCTCATGAAGTCCTCAACCTCGTCTGATATGATGATGAAACGGTAAATCATTGTTTTAACGAATTATGCCACGTTGTGAATTAGTCACAAAGTCGACGATATATTGTATTTCCTCAGTCATCGGAATGCTGTACATTATTTGCTCGACAGCTTCTTTAACGGTGAGGTTGCTGTTGTAAATCATGCGATAGGCATCGTGGATGTTGTTGATGGTCTCCGGTGCGAAACGGCGACGACGAAGTCCCACGATGTTGATTCCGGCATAGGCGATAGGCTCGCGTGCTGCAATTACAAATGGTGGAATGTCCTGGCTGGTGCGGCATCCGCCTTGAACCATGGTGTAGCCTGCAATATGGCAGAACTGGTGAACCAGTACCACTGCACTGATGATGGCATTGTCGTCCACGATAACTTCTCCGGCTAGTTTTGTTGAGTTGCCCATGATGATTCCGTTTCCGAAGACACAGTCGTGAGCGATGTGGGCATTTTCCATAATGAGGTTGTTGTTGCCTACTGTGGTCTTGCCTTTGGATGCTGTTCCACGGTGAATAGTAACGTTCTCACGAATGCGGTTGCCGTTACCGATTTCTACTGTGGACTCTTCTCCCTTGAATTTCAAATCCTGAGGGATGGCACCGATAACGGCACCCGGGAAGAGGGTGTTCTCGTTCCCGAGACGTGTTCCGCTAAGTAGTGTAACGCTGTTCATCAAAGTGTTGTTGTCTCCGATTACAACGTTTTTGTCAATGTAGCAGAATGGTCCGATTTCGCAGTTCTCTCCGATGACTGCTTCAGGATCGATATATGCCAGTGGACTAATTTTTGCCATAGATACTTAGATTGTATGTTTTGAATATAATTTTATCTGTTTTTTACTATTTGTGCAGTGAATTCAGCCTCAGCCACAAGGTTGTCGCCTACGAAGATAAGTCCTCGCATAGATGAGATTCCTCTGCGAACAGGTGCGAGCAGTCTAACTTTAAATATTAATGTGTCGCCAGGAACTACCTTGCGGCGGAATTTTACATTGTCTAGTTTGACGAAGTAGCTTGACCAACGTTCAGGCTCCTCAAGTGTGTTGAGAACAAGCAGACCTCCGGCCTGAGCCATAGCTTCAACGAGCAGAACTCCTGGCATCACTGGCTCTTCAGGGAAGTGACCTGTGAAGAACGGTTCGTTGGATGTCACGTTCTTTACGCCTACGATGTAGTTCTCGTCGATTTCGATAATCTTGTCGACAAGCTGCATAGGGTAGCGGTGAGGAAGCAACTGACGAATGCGGTTGACGTCCATGATCGGTTCCTTATTAGGATCGTAGTTAGGACACTGCACCTCGTGCTTGCGGATGTCGTGGCGAATGAGACGTGCGAATTTATTGTTGATGCTATGACCTGGCTTAGTGGCAATCACTCTTCCCTTGATAGGACGTCCTACAAGGGCAAGGTCGCCGATGATGTCAAGCAACTTGTGACGAGCGGTCTCGTTAGGCCAGGTAAGTGGTTTGTTCTGAATGTATCCGAGGTGGTGTGCATCCTTGTGAGGAATACCCATCTGGTCGGCAAGCTCATTATAGCGCTCCTGGGTGACTTCGTGCTCATAGATAACGATGGCATTGTCGAGGTCTCCACCCTTGATAAGTCCGTATTGGAGCAGAGGTTCGATTTCACGGACGAAGACGAAAGTGCGTGCTGAAGCGATTTCGGTAGGGAATTCGCTGTAGTGGTTCATGGTTGCAAACTGACTTGCTAGTACTTTGGAGTTGAATGCAATCATTGTGTTTACACAAAACTCATCGTCAGGAACAAGGATGAGGTGTTCGCCGTTCTCGCCCTTAATTTCCATCTTGTGCTTGACAATATAGTAGTCTTTGTTTGCGTTCTGCTCTACAGTCCCGACTCTCTGGATTTCCTGAATGAAGGGTAGGGCTGATCCGTCAAGGATTGGCATTTCAGGTCCGTCAAGCTGGACAAGGCAGTTGTCGATGCGTGATGCATAGAGGGCAGCCATTGCGTGCTCGATGGTGCTGACTTTGATATCGTTTTTGAATAGAACTGTACCTCTTTGTGTGTCGCCTACATTTTCAGCTAAACAATCAATGATGGGTTGTCCTTCAAGGTCAATACGCTGGATTTTGTAACCGTAATTCTCTTCTGCTGGCAGAAATGTAGCTGTGATGTGCTGTCCTGTGTGCAGACCTTTTCCGCTCAGCGTGAAACTGTCCTTGAGGGTTAGTTGCTTTTGCATGTGCTTATTTGTTGTTTTAATTCTTCAAGTTGTTGTTGTAGCTCTCTTACCTGTCTGAGAAGGTCGGGCAGTTGTTTTGCTGCAGCAGCCTGACGTGCAAACAAACTGTTCTCAACGGCTGGGTAACCCATAAGTGTCACTCCTCCGCGTTTTACCATATTGCCGCCAGATACACCAGACTGTGCACCAATCAGGGTTCTGTTGCCCACTGATATATGACCTGCGATACCAACCTGACCACCAAACATACACCATTCACCGATTTTCGCACTTCCTGCAACACCGGTTTGTGATGACATCACGGTGTGTGCCCCCACTTCTACGTTATGGGCAATCTGTACGAGGTTGTCGAGCTTTACGCCCTTGTGTATAACGGTTGAACCCATAGTGGAACGGTCAACGCATGCGTTTGCACCGATTTCAACGTCGTCCTCGATAGTGACAATTCCGATTTGAGGGATCTTCTCGTAACCGTCTGCTGTTGGTGCAAAACCGAATCCGTCTGCGCCAATCACACTTCCTGCGTGGAGAATGCAGCGGTTGCCTACGACACAGTCGTGGTAAATAACCGCGTTACTATAGATTTCGCAGTTGTCTCCGACTTTGGCATTTCTGCCGATTGTGGCATGAGGATGAATAACTGTTCCGTCACCGATTACCACATTCTCAGCAATAGCTACAAACGGACCAATATAGCAGTCCTTGCCGATTTTTGCAGAAGGGTGGATGAATGCGAGAGAATCAATACCTGTGCGTTTTGTCTGCATGCTCTCATAAAGCTGAAGCAGCTTTGCTAAACTCTCGTACGGATTGTCAACTCTAATCAAAGTTGCAGATACAGGACTTGTTGGCTTGAAATCCTTGGATACAAGAACCACACTCGACTGAGTGCTGTAAAGATATTGCTCGTATTTTGGGTTAGCGAGGAAGGAGATGGCACCTGGAACACCCTCTTCTATTTTTGCAAAGGTTGTTATTTTTGCATTAGCATTGCCTTCAATGATTCCTTCTGTGTATGCAGCTATTTGTTCGGCTGTAAATGTCATCAGTTTATGGTATGTTAATTCTAATCTTAAAAATGCTTTTACAAAATACTTTTTCTTTCAAAAAAAGTTTTCGTTTTTACTTCAATGTGCAAATTTAATAATAATTATTAATTCCATTTTTGTGTTTTTGTACTTTTTTTTGTTCTAATATGCATTTTCTTGTTCTTTTTTTGCCTTTTTGACTTTGATTCTGGCTTTTACGTCTCTTTCAATACATTTTTTTTGTTTACAGAGAAAGAGGTTTTGATTAGTGATAAATTGTTAAAAACTCTTAACAATCGATGGTTTTTGTGTGAAAATTGGATTGTGTGGATTTTTTTTAATAATATTGCAAATTAAATTGTCGCATTATGGGATAATGCCAATTGTTTTCAGAAATAATAAACTATCATTCTAATAACACTAACTGCCTAATTATGAGAAGAATTCTACAATGCTTTTTTGCTCTATTATTATTTATAAGTAGTGCAATTCCGGGTATGGCTCAGAATACTGTACAAAAAGTGGAGCAGGTTACTCAGCAAGTCAATTTGACTAGTGCTGTTGACTATGTGATTACCGGAACATCCCCTTTTGCAACAGCGGGAAGTATTGATATCCAGAATCCGGATGCTACAGTCATTTTCCAGAACATCAAACCATCGTTGGTTGTGACTAATTATCTGAAGAAAGTGACTGTAAACGGACTTGCTCTTGAGAATAACGTGAACTGCCGTGTTAGCATCTATTTGCAAGGAGCAATCGTTATGCCTCACAGTGATACCAAGAATGCAGACAAGACTGATTTCTATCCTCTGACAGTCTATACTGGTGACAATTGCACAGGAGAGTCATATCAGTATAATGGTGACTCACGTCGCACAACTGGTCCTTGGGTAAATACCATGCGTTCGTTCACACTCAAGCGCGGTTACATGCTCACAGTTGCTAACATGTCCGACGGTACAGGTTACAGCCACTGCTACATTGCCAATCATAATGATATTACAGTACAGCTGCGTACCGAACTAGCAGGTAAGGTTGGTTTCTTCCGCATTTTCCGCTGGCAATGGCCAGGCAAGAAAGGCTCTTGCGACGTAGGTCCTACAAACCTGAATGCAACTTGGCATTACAACTGGGGGGCAGGAACCTCTTCGAACATTGACTATGAATATGTACCACAGCGTCACCATGAGGCAGGAACCTCCAATGGTCAAGGTTGGAAGGGAGCATGGGAATCATGGTCAACCATTAATGCCAGCGACGGAACTTGCACCCATGTGCTCGGTCAGAACGAACCGGACAACACCAGCGGAGCAGGTGAGGTATATACCTACGTAACAGAAATCCCTGCCAATCCTCGTGAGAAGTGTGCTACATCCACTCTTGCCGATCATGCTGCAGAATTCCTCTACAGCGGAAAGCGTGTCGGTACTTTTGCCTGCTGTAACCCTAATACAGGATGGGTAAGCGAATATGTGAACTGGTGCCGTAACAACAATATCCGTGTTGACTTCGTGGCAACCCACTACTATATTGGTGGAACTACACCACAGGGATGTATTGACCGTCTGTGGTCTCTTTACAACGTAACAGGCCTCCCTGTTTGGGCAACTGAGTGGAACAATGGCGCTAACTGGACTACAGAGAGCGGATTCTCAACAGACAGCAAAGGTTGGTATAGCTGGGGTAGTGATAACACAAAGAACTCCGAGATGAATGGTGTTTGGCTTACAGACGTGCTTGCCCGAGCTGATAAGAGCGAAAACCATTGGCTTGAGCGTCTTGCTGTGTATAACGCAGTAGAAACCAAGCGCGAGGTGTGGACCAACAATGCCCTTTCTGCAGGTGGTAAACTCTATGCAGCATACAATTCTACATTTGCATACGACGATGCCAATGAGTACTTCATGCCATGGAACTATAAGTCTCCTACTGATTTGACGGCAGAGTACTTCAACGCTAGTCGCCGTGTAGCAGTGCAATGGGTGAATAACAATGGTAAGCAGACAGATTCTACATATATAGAACGCAAGCTCGACGGTGAGCGCACCTGGACAGTTTTAGCTAAGCGCGGAATGCCAACAGCAGCTAAGAATGCTTTCAATGATACTTTGGCAACAGGCATTTCAGGACTTGTTACATATAGAGTACGCAACTTCGACAGCGACAAGAAAACTCGTACTTCAAGCGAAGTTCAGGTAGCTGTCGGTGGTGCCAACGGAAACTCTATTATTCAGTTCGGTTCTATCGACCTTGTGGATCCGACAACCGAGGTAACCATTGACTTCAATACTGAATTTGCGGATAGACCAGTAGCTTTGTTCGGACCTACAACAGACAATAACTCATATACCACAGTTGAACCATTAATGACTTCTGGAAGTGTGAGCAATCGTCAGCTGAAGTATGTTGGTATTCCTTTGAGTGCACAGCCAAGTGGAACTTCCACCTATTCAAAAGCTGAAGAGGTGCCATTTATCGCAATGCTTCCTGGTAACTATAAATTCGGTGACATGGATGTTGAAGTAGGAAGAGTTACAGGTGTGAAGAATTCTCCAGTTGAGGTTACTTTCACTCAGCCATTCCCGGAAGGCGTAACACCGGTGGTTATTGCAACGATAAATGTAGCACGTAACAAGGATCTTGCAACAATGCACAAAATCTGGGATGTTACTAATACCGGATTCAAGTGTATGGTTGCATACGAAGAGAAGCATGGAAAGAATATAGTGGTTGGCAACACACTCGCTTACATGGCTGTAACTCCTGGTTATGAATGTATCGATGAGGAGAAGGGCTACTATATGGGTGCAAATATCGGTTCAACAGATATTTATAGCCGTGCACGCAAGGAAGAATTTACTATCCCTTCAAAGACTGAAGAGGGAAAACTTGACACAATTTATAGTGAAGATCCGATGGTATTTGCTGAACTCCAAACCAACCACACTCCTGTTAATGACAACAATATCCCTGTGATGACGTCATTGCGCAGGGGACTTGTTTATACTCAGTCTATCGAAGGTGCAGATGGTAGTTCCCACTCTGTGGTTTATGGAACACGATTCCGCAGAATCGTTGACTGCAGTGTTCAGAGCAGTACTGTTGTTGATGCTCCAAGTTCTACAGCGGACAGATTGGGATGGATTGTTCTTCACAAGAAACTCTCATTTACCCCTACAGCTATAGAGACTCCAAAGGTGTTCCGTACTCAAGATCCGATAGAGGTTAATGTCCATAATCGTGTGGTGTTTGTAAATGGTTATAAGGATTTCGAACTCTACACTACGAATGGAACCCGTTGCGCTGCAAATGCTACCCAGGCACCAGGTGTCTATGTTGTTCGTGCAGGTGGACGCATAGCAAAAGTCTTGATTAGATAAGGGCGACAATCATAACATTCCATTTACAAGGCTGGAAGTGCAAATAATGTGCTTCCAGCTTTGTAGTTATTGCAATTGACCCCATTTTGTTCAAAAAAATGTTAAATGTTGTATTAAAAAGCATTCAACATGAATTGTGGTTGTTAAAAAATATCTATTTTTGTCAGTTGAAGTGGTAAAATATGTAAATTTTTACCGCTTGTGTTGTGCACTAACCTCAAATATGCTTTAATGCAAACGGTGCATCACTATGCAGACAAATAATTATTTATCTAACTAAATATTCAAAATCACATGTACAAACGCTTAAGCAACCATCAACGCTTTTGGATGAAAGCCTGTTGTGTGGTATTGCTATGTGGAGGACTCAGCTCTTGCAAGGATGACTATACGCTCGACGATGGTGATCCTTCTTGGCTTGGTAAGAGTATCTATGAGTATCTGCAGAGCAAGAAAAATTACACTACCTTCGTCAAACTTATTGACGATTTGGAGTATGATGAAGTATTATCTCGAACAGGTTCAAAAACCTTGTTCGTGGCAGATGACGATGCCTTTAATACTTTCTTCAAGTCTAACAATTGGGGCGTGAGCAGCTATGATCAACTGTCAAGAAGCCAAAAACGTCTTCTGCTCAACAGTGCCATGATTAACAATGCCTATCTTCTTGAGATGATGTCAAGCACACCAGCAGGAAGTGGTGACAATGATTTGCCTCAGAAAGGCCTGTGTCTGCGTCGCGAAACAGCTGCCGATGTAACAGACTCAATTGCTCACTTGTTTGCAGAGGACTTGCCTATCAGCTATAGTACTACAGACAAGGACTATTGGGTACGTTTCCGCAACAACGACAAGGGTATTTATCTGGCTCTCGACGCAACTGCACCAATGATGACTCACTTTCTTGCAGCTCAATTGGCTAACAAGAACATCACAGACAGAGACTTCGAGATTATCACAGGACAGCAGCGTGGTACAAACGATGCCTTTATTTACGATAATAAGATTCTGGAGCAGGACATCACTTGCCAGAACGGTTATGTGAACCGTCTTGATAAGGTGCTTGTCAACCCACAGAACATGGCAGAAGTGTTGCGTACTCATGAACAGACTAAGATTTTCAGTCACATGATTGACCGTTTCTCTGCTCCGTTCTACAATGCAGTGCTCACAGCTCGCTACCGTCTGATTTACGGTAACTCTGTTGACTCTGTGTTCCAGAAGCGTTATTTCTCAGAGCGTTCACAGGGTAACAACGCCCTTCTCTCGGATGCAGGCACTGATCCTGTAAATAATCCTACAGGAAACGCTGTATTCAACACAAGCAACAACAAGCCTCTTCCTTTCGACCCAGGATGGAATACTTATATGAGTGACAGCCGCACAGAGAAAGAACAGGACATGGGTGTTATCTTCTGTCCAACTGACAAGAAACTCATGGAGTATTTCTTCAGTTCAGAGGGTGGTGGACGTTTCCTCGTTAAGGCTTACGCTCCTGACTTGGTTGACCAAATCAATGAATCAACTACTGACATGGATTTGGTTTATCAGGCTTTAGACCAGATTCCTCGTTCGACAATCCGTGCCTTGCTTAACAACTTGATGAAGAATTCCTTCAACAACTCTGTTCCAAGTAAGTTCGAGACAGTCAAGAACTCTGCACAGGATGCAATGTTTGACGAGGCGAATGACTACCACAGAAATAATATCCTTGAAGTGCTGATGGCAAACAACGGTGTTATTTATCTGATGGACGAGGTGACAACTCCTGCTGAATACGCAGCTGTATCTGCACCAGCTTACGTTGAAACAGACAAGAGAATTTTCAACTGGGCTATTCAGAGTGCATCACTGGGTGGAGTGCCAACCAACTACTATGCATATCTTTTGGCAATGAGTTCTCGTTTCTCATTCTTTGTTCCAAGCGATGATAATTTCGTGTATGTTGACCCACTGTCATTCTATCAGCCTTCTGTTGAATCATCTGCTGCAGGTACAGTGCTTGTCGGACGTGCATACAAATATCAGTGGAAGGATGGAGCTTCAACTCCTGTAGTTGTTTCATCACATAAGTATCGCTATGATATCACTACAGGAATTGGTGAAATGGATGAGGAAGTTGTATCAACTGAGAACATTAGCTCAACTACTTATGGCAACCGCTTGAAGGATATGTTGGAAACTCATACCATCATCCACGAGGACAGCACTATCACCGGTATTGATGAGACAAAGACTGGTGTTGAGTGTGCTCAACATTATTTCGTTTCCAAGAACGGCTCGGTTGTTTATGTTAACAATGCAGAGAAGCGTAAAGCCGGAATGACTGTTCGCGGTGGTTGGCAATTAGCCAATAATGAAGATGTAAACGTTATCGGATTCGACGATAAGTCTGCTCAGACCAACGGTTATGGTAACGGTTTTGCATACATGATTGACAAGCCAATGATTCCAACTATCGAGTCTGTTTATTCAGTTATGTATAACAATGATGATTTTGAGAAGTTCTTTGAACTCTGCCAGACAGACGTGGAAGTTCTTACTGAAATCGGCATTACCTCTACAACCGAACAGGCTAAGTACAATATCTTTACAAATAATCACGGTCTGCCTTGCTACGATAAGACAACTGGTAATATGGTGAATTCGGCTACCAATGTCCGTTTCTTCAACAATTACCGTTACACAGTCTATATTCCGACAAACGAGGCTGTAGAAGAGGCTAAGAAACATGGCTTGCCTACATGGCAGGATCTCCGTGACATCCTTCAGCTTGATATTGAAGCTGATGAGAGAACAGAGCTGACACCTGAAGAGGAAGAAGCTCGCAACCTTAAGGTTAAGGCCATGGCAACAGCGATTGTCAATTTCGTGAAGAACCACTTCCAGGACAATAGCGTCTTTGCTGATGTTTCTCCTATCCATGCTTCAGCTTTTGAAACCGCTACTATCAACAGTGCAACTGGCATTTACAGCAAGGTAACTGTAAGCAGCACTGGCAATGGAACTCTTTCAGTTACTGACGCAATAGGTCACAAGCGCAACGTCACTACACATAAGAATATTATTGCGCGTGACTATATTACCGCAGGTGTTGCCAATGCCATCCAGAACACACTCAAGTCAAGCTCGGCTGTTGTTGTACACGGTATAGACGGTGTGCTCGACTATAAGGCTCTTGATGGTGGCAGATATGACTCTGACTGGGCTACTTTAGCAAAAGCAAGAGCTTATTTGCGTAATTACAAACTTGTTAAATAACCAACTTACATAGAAACAACAATATGAACAAGATTAAAATCATTATTACATCGCTCGTGCTGTTCTTCTGTGTAGGTTCAGCACAGGCTCAGCATCGTGTCACTGGACATGTGTATGATGAATATGAGCCTATAATGATGGCGAATGTGATTGAGCGCGATGCGAACAACCGTATCGTGGCTGCAACCACAACCGACATCAATGGTAACTTCACTTTGGTGATTAAGAATCCAAAGGACAAACTTGTCATCTCTTTCATCGGTTACAAGCCAGCAGTCCTGACAATCGGTACACAGACTAAGTTCAATGTCAAGATGGTCAGCAACACTCAGCTTACTGAAGTTGTGGTGAAGGCTCAGCCGAAAGTGAGCAGCAATGGTATGCAGATTCCTCTGAAGGAAATCTCTGTTGCGGCTCAGACCATGAACATGGATGATGTGCAAGGTCTGTCGTTCGCTTCTGCAGACGAAGCACTGCAAGGTAAGATTGCCGGTCTCGACATTATCCAGAACTCTGGTAACCTTGGTGCAGGTACTTCAATGCGTATGCGTGGTGTCAGCACAATCAACGGTTCTGCAGAACCTCTTATCGTAGTCGATGGCAACATTTTCGACCTTCCTGACGATGTGTCTCAGGTTAACTTCGAAGACCTCGACAATGAAGAGCAGTTTGCAACCCTTCTTTCTGTGAACCCTGAAGACATCAAGGACATCCGCGTATTGAAGGATGCCGCTGCTACAGCTATCTGGGGTTCTCGTGGTGCTAATGGTGTTATCGAAATCACCACACGCCGTGGTGTGATTGGTAAGACAAAAATCAATTTCTCTTATCGCTTCACCGGTGCTTGGTCCCCAGAAGGGTTGAACATGCTGAACGGTGACGGTTACACTATGATGCTTAAGGAGGCATATTTCAATCCTAAGCAGAATACAGCAACTTCAGATATGGTGGAATTGAACTACGACCAGTCTTATCCGGTACAGTACTACAACTTCAACCGCAACACCGACTGGGTTGACGCAGTAAATCAGTTCGGTCAGACTCACAACTACTACCTCACTCTCAATGGCGGTGGTGAGAAAGCCCGCTTCCGTATTTCCGGAGGTTATGACCATCAGACCGGTACTATTATCAAGCAGAAACTTGACCGTTTCTCTACACGTCTTGTACTTGACTACGATGTGAGCGACCGCATCCGCTTCTCTACAAACTTTGCGCTTACTTACACCGACAACCATCGTAACTGGGATGGAGGCTCAACTACTTCTATTCTCGGGAAAGCATACAACGCTATGCCGAATATGTCGATTTACGAGTACGATCAGAATGGTAACCTTACTGGTGACTTCTATAAGATGCTGCCAACCAATCCAACACAGTACGCAGGAGGAAACAACTACTATTCTTCTTACTATCTGTCGGACATGAAGAATATCGGCAACCCAGTGGCAATTGCACATCTCGCTTTCAATAACCAGTCAACCTATCGTATCAACCCTCAGTTCAACTTGCAGTACAAGCTTCTCTCCAAGGACAGCGACGGAACTCAGCTGAACTTGAATTCTGAAGTTTACATGGATATTTACAATGAATCAGTAAATACCTATTATCCTTCTGCATTGACTACTGATGCTTGGTCAACAAACGTGAATCTCACTACTAACAGCGAATACAAGTCTTTGGCTTTCACTAACCGCGAGAAACTCATTTTTATTCCTCACTTCAACAATGAGAACATTACAATGAGTATGATGGGACAGTTTGAATTCACTTCCGGTAACGGTACAAGCCAGTACGAAGCACAGTCTGGTCTGCCAACAGGATTGAGTTCAGCTGCAGCAGATGCATATCTGCGTTCATCTACATCAGGAACAAGCCAATGGCGCAGCGCTTCAATGCTGGCAAGTGCCCACATCGCATTCTTCGACGGACGCTACTCATTCGACGCTACAGTTCGCCGAGACGGTTCTACAAAATTCGGTGCAGGTCGTAAATGGGGAACTTTCCCTGGTCTTTCTGCACGTTGGAATATCAATGAGGAACCATTCTTCAGAAAGCTCAACATTGACAACATCGTGTCTATGCTTTCCTTCCGTCCATCTTGGGGACGTGTAGGTCGTCAGCCTGGTAGCGAATATCTTATGTATAACCAATACAGCAGCTACGGAGTGTATGGCTCACAAGGAAATACAAATGCCGCTATTTCACCAGACAACCTTCGTCTGACTGATATCAAGTGGGAAACTACTACTTCTTGGAACTTAGGTGCAAACCTTAACCTCTTCGATGACCTGTTGCAGTTCGACTTCAACTACTACGACAAAGAGACCAAGGATCTTCTTATGGCAAATGTAGGTATTCCAGGCTCAACTGGATTCGGTTCTTTGGCATGGAAGAATGTAGGTAGTCTTCGCAACCGTGGTTGGGAATTGTACATGAACACAGGCAAGTTCCTGAAGAAGGGTAAGTTCTCAATGACAGCAAGCTTCAACATTGCACAGAATGTCAACACAATCATGGAAATGGATCCTACAGTCCTCTCAAGCATGAATGGTGAGTATTCTTACAACAACGCAGACTTCCTCAAGCGCATCCAGATCGGCAACGCCGTAGGTTCTATCTATGGTTTCCGCTACAAGGGTGTTTACCGTTATGACTACGAGCATAATGGCTATACCGAGACTTCATACAACACTTACAAGGAAAACACAGCCGCTGCAGCAGCAGCCCGTGGAGAGAACGCCACAGTTCCTGTAGCACGTGATGCTAACGGTGAAATCCTTTACGACTCAAAGGGTAATCCACTTCACATGTATTTTAACTATGGTGGTAAGAACTATGAATTCAAGGGTGGTGACGTGATTTATGATGACGTTAACCATGATGGTCAGATCAACGAACTTGATATCGTTTACCTTGGTAACTCCAACCCTAAGGTTAATGGTGGTTTCGGTCTGAACTTCAATTATGGTCAGTGGACTCTTAAGCTTTCGTTCAACTATCGTCTTGGCAACAAGATTGCGAACCTTGCTCGTTTGCAGAACGAATCAATGCGTACAAATATCAACCAGTCACAGGCTGTTGCATGGCGCTGGCGCAAGAACGGTGACATCACCGAAATTCCACGTGCCATGAACGCAAACATCGGTGCATCCTACAATGCATTGGCAAGTGACAGATACGTTGAGAAGGGTGACTTCCTCCGTCTGCAGTACATGCAGATTGGTTATTCTCTGCCAAACAACGTCTGCAAGGATCTTGGCTTCCAGAGCCTGAGATTTACAGCCTCTGCAAACAACCTCTTCTGTCTGACAAAATACACAGGTGTTGACCCTGAGGTATCTTACGGAACATGGGGTGTATGTATAGACCACTCTAAGACTCCACGTCAAAGATCATTTACATTAAGTGTTAACCTCGGATTCTAAATGATAAGGATGATTATGAAAAAGATAAATAAAATAGCACTCTACGGACTATTAGTTATAGGTGGTGGTGTAGTTGCATCTTCATGTGAAGACTTCCTTACCATTACCCCTACAAATTCTATTGTAGAGGAAGAATTCTGGCAAGACAAAAACGACTTGAATGCCGCTGTTATGGCTTGCTACAAACGAATGGTCAGCGACGACCTTCTCTCTGATTATATTTATTGGGGAGAAGAGCGCTCTGACAACTTCGAACGTTCGAAAAATACTTCCGCATCAGGTCCTATAGCAAACATTATGAATGCTAACCTGTTGCCTACATACGGTCAGTTCAGCTGGACGGCGATGTACAATGCAATCAACTATTGCAACAAGGTGTTGGCTCATGGCCCTGAAGTAGTTGCAAACGATGAGAGTTTCTCTGATAACGATTGGAAACCTATACGTGCAGAGATGATTACTCTTCGTGCTCTTGCTCACTTCTATTTGGTACGTACATTCGGTGAAGTACCTTATGTAACTACAGATTACAACAACGACTCACAGGAGTTGCGCCTTCCTCAGTCAACTCAGTTGGCAGTTCTTGACAGCATTGTCAATGACCTGGAATCAGTGATGGGCGAAGCAATGGTAGATTATGGTACTACTTCTACTAATAAGGGACGTGTTACCAGAAAGGCTGTTTACGCACTCCTTGCCGACGTCTATCTCTGGAGAGCTTCATACAAAGCCGGCGAGAACCAGCCGTTTACCAAGGTTACTCTTCCAAGCAGCTATGCCGGACCTCTTACTGAGGCTGAGCTTGCTTCACGTCATGAGGAGTACTCTACAACAGCAGCCGATGACTATCAGAAATGTATAGAATACTGCGACCTTGTTATTGACATGGCTACTAAGGAGAAGATTGAGTATATGAACAAGAACGGACTGAATGTCGGTGGAGGTGATATAGATATCAAACTCGAGGACTTGCTTGAAGCTAACGTGGCTTCTGAGCGTGCTACAGTTACCACTTCTTCGTCTTCAGCTTATACCTCTCTGTTCGGAACAGGTAATTCTGATGAATCTATCTTCGAACTTCAGGTTGACGGAGATACTTACAGCAATGGTATGATCACCAGCCTCTTCTGGAATGTGAAGGATTCAAAGTCCGGTTCGATGACAGGTTCAGTTGCTCTGCTCGAGAATGTAGAAAGCAATCCTAACGTGTTGGACCAGTCTTACATCTTTACAAAGACAGACTACCGTCTTTGGACTACAGCAAGATATGAGGATGCAGGTCAGACTTCTTTCGATATAGGTAAGTACACCTACCGCTCTGTAACTCAGCGCTCAGGTTCTTCTACTACTTACCTTACAGACAATCAAAGCAGTACTATTAAGCTGACAACAAGCACACGTACTGTAAACAGCCTCGACGCTAACTGGATTGTCTATCGTATGTCAGAAATCTATCTGATGAAGGCTGAAGCTCTTTCTCAGTTGTACGACGACGAGGAGCATTTGGCAAATGCGTTCCAGTATGTACGTGAGGTATTCAAGCGTTCTAACCCTTATGCCTACCGTGCAGAGAACACCACAGCTCGTAACGACTCTTTGAATTTCTCTACATTCTCCAGTTCTGCAGCAATGGAAAAACTTGTGATGAACGAGCGTCAGAGAGAGTTCATAGGAGAAGGAAAGCGCTGGTTCGATTTGGTTCGCTACTCACTCCGCCATGGCAATACAGCCGACATGCTCAAGTTCCTTGTTCGTAAGTACACAAGCAGCAAGGCTGTTCAGGCTAAACTGGCAGACATGCAATCCCTTTTCTCACCTGTTTACAACAATGAGATAAAGAACAACAACTTACTATACCAGAATGGTGTATGGTCGGTAAATGAGACATCTTCACGAACTGATGAACTGTAATACTATACTACAATGAAAATACTAAATAACATAAAGAAACTATGCTGTGCAGGAACACTCTTCCTGTTTGCGGCATTGGTGTCCCTGAATTCATGTACAGAGAAAATTGATGAATCGGACCTCTACACCTTCACTGGTGAGATGATGATTGATCACTTCGAGAATAATCAGGACGTGTTTGGCAGTTATTTGCAAATACTTGGAAAAGTTCATCCAAGCAAGAGATCCACATCAACGATGAAGGACCTTTTGGCTGCTCGTGGTCACTACACTTGTTTTGCTCCAACCAATGAGGCAATTCAAGAATATCTGGATTCACTCTTTGCTATAGGCGAACTGGAATCCAATGAGTTGAGCCAGATCTCTGACTCCGTGGCTCAGGCGATAGTATTCAATACTATTATCCAGAACGGAGAAAGCGAGGCTTATATGACTACCGACTTCGAAGAAGGTGCATTGGCAACCACTAATATGAATGACCGCTACATTGATATTTCTTATGGGAACGACGCTGACAACAATACTGTTATCTACGTTAACTCAAATTCCAAGATTATTGATGGCGACATCGAAGTGGAGAACGGTTATATCCACACTATCGACAAAGTGCTTTCTCCTTCAAACGTGTCTGTTGCCGACCTTGTGATAAATGCTGAAAACGCCAAGTTCTTCGGTGGACTTCTTCAACTGACAGGCTGGGACAAGAAACTGCAGGCTTACAAGGATGAAGTTTGGGAAGAGAAGTACGATGATATCCGTGGTACTTCACACTCCACACCTTACGGACACACATGGAATGGTAAGTATCCTGAACACAGATATATCGGTTACACAGTGTTTGTGGAACTCGACACCGTGTTCGAGAAGAACAACATCTACACAGTTGACGACCTGAAGGCATGGCTTAAGGAGCACGCTTACTACAACGACGATACCAGCGGCCATACTGAGCCAAGCTACGGTGACGACTATGAAGACTACAACAACGCAGTCAATCAGTTCGTAAGCTACCACCTGCTGCCAGAACGTCTGACATACGACAAGCTGGTGACTTTCGCAAACGAATATGGTTGTGATGCTGGTATGCTCAAGAACCGTACCGCTGCTCAGTTCTATGTGAATGTTTGGGAGTATTGGGAGACAATGGGTCATTACCGCCGTTCAGTAAAGGTTACTGGTTTGCGTAATGAGAAGCGTATCAACCGCCTGTCTGTTTACAATTTGAATACATACAAGGAAAAGTCTGCTGAAATCACTATTCCTGGTATTAAGATCAACTCTACAAACGGCTCGCTGAACAATAACGCTATCAACGGATACTATTATCCAATCGACGATATCCTTGTTTGGGACGAGACAGTTCCTACAAAGATTCTGAAAGAGCGTATGCGTTATGACGTCACTTCGCTGTTCCCAGAGCTGATGACAAATAACATCCGTCAGAACCGTAAGACAGATGATTGTGGTGATGGTTACTGGTACTTCACAAGCGACTATATCGACAACGTTGTTGATATGACTGCTGAGACAGAGTTTATCTATCTTCCTAACCAAGGCTATAGTGGTGGTGAGAACTCATGGATGAACTTCCAGATTGACGAGTTCAACATTCAGGGAGTAGTGGACTTCACTATGAAATTGCCTCCAGTTCCATTCTCTGGTACATACGAAATCCGTTACGGTATCAACGCCAACGACAACCGAGGAATGGCTCAGGTATATATCGGTACAAACAAAAACAACCTCCCCGCAGTGGGAATTCCTCTAGATTTGCGTTCAAGTTCAGGTACAAACCCTACATCAACAGGTTTTGTTAAAGATGAACAGCTTGGCGACGAAGAATCAATCGCCGAGAACGACAAGTCTATGCGTAACCTTGGATTCATGAAAGGTCCTAACTACATTCAGCTTGGTGGTGGACACACCGGTCGTGAATACCAGAACTGCTTGCGCAAGATTATATACACTGGTCAGCTTGACGCAGACAAGACTTATTACATCCGCTTCAAATCTGTTCTCTCAGGAACAAGCTACGAGTTCTTCTACGACTATCTCGAATTAGTTCCTAAGTTTGTCTATTCAGGTGATGAAGCCGAAGATAAGTGGTAATGAATTATCCAACATCCTAAAACACATTTTATAATATATATGAATAATTATAGAAAAATCGGATGGTATCTCAGTGCGGTTGCAATGTTTGTACTGACTCTCTCATCAGTATCTTGTACCGATGACCACTTTGATATTTCGTCTGCGGCAGAAGGCAAGCAGACCATCTGGCAAAACATTCAGTCTCGTCCTGATCTGAGCCAGTATGCAGACATTTTGCAGAGTGTCTACTACTCTCAGTCGGAAAGCAAGACTACATCAGAGACATACGCTCAATTGTTCGACGGCGACCAGACCTTCACTGTTTGGGCACCGGTAAACGATTCTTTCGATTACGCTTACTATAAGCGTTTGCTCGCAACGGGCGTTCGCGACAGCATCTACAAGGTTGAGACTCAGCTTATCCGCAACAACATGACTCGCTATAGCCACATTATCAGCGGATCTGATTCAATCAAACTGGATCTGTTCAACAACAAGGCTGCGTGGCTGAACAATGGTAAGCTGACAATCAAGGGACTTCTTATTTCAGAGCCTAATGTTGGTGCATCCAATGGTATTATCCACATCACAGACGGTGCTATGGCTTATCAGCCTAACCTCTATGAGTTTCTCGCTTCCCGTCCTGACTTGGATTCTATCAACGCATTTATCAAGAGCTATCAGACTCTCGAGTTCAACAAGTATGCTTCTACCCAAGGTCCTACAATCAACGGTGAAGTTACATGGGTTGACTCAGTCACTTATATCTCTAACGACTACACAAGCAATTTCATGAATGCTTATCTCTCGAAAGAGGACTCCAACTATGTGATGATAGTTCCTACCAATACTGCTTGGGAGACCGTGCTTGCAAAGACTAAGAACAACTTCAAATACAAGGCTACTTACAAGCAGGATATCAATACCCAGACAGAAACTGGTGCAGATACAGTCATCACAGGTGTTGAGACCAAGTTCACTCAGGCTGAGATTGACTCTATCGTGAATCTGTATTCCAAGAATGCTATCTGTGAGAATCTTGTCTTCAACGCCAACTGGCAATTCGAGAGAATTCCTATCACATCACTTGACGATATCAAGGCTGTTGACGCACGTCAGGATTCTCTGCTCTCAACTGCAGGATTGAAACTCAAGAAGACTGGTACTTGGAATCTCACCAACCGCACCAACTGTGTTGAAATTGACGATTTCGCCAATCTCTTTGACAATGCCGAACCGATTGAACTGAGTAACGGTTATGCATATATCGTTAACAGTTTCAACTTCCCATACACGGTTTATACTCCAAACCGTTATCTGGCAGCAGCCCTCTGCTATGAATCTTGCGACAACATGTGTGCTATTGGCACTAAGTCAATATCCTACGTTAGTCCAACTTATAGTTTTGGTGATGAAACCTTTACTTCTGACTCTACCTACAGATACGATTATGTGATGATGAGCAATAAGAACTCTACATCTCACCCAGGAGCATTCTTCATGCTTCCACATGTTCAGTCTTGCAAATATGACATCTTTGTTGTAATAGGCTACAACACCGACTATAAGCTTCCAAACAAGTTCCGTGCCTACATTTCCTACGACACGGAAGCTAAGCGTATTAACAATGAAGCATTGAAGAATCCTAACGAGGATGCTTTGGATGCCAAGGGAAATTCCATCACCGGTTCAAACTATTTTGTTAACAAGGGCATTCGCCTGAACAACGATGGTTCATTGGCCTTCACCGACACAATTTGTGTTGCTAAGGACTTTGAGTTCCCTGTTTCATACTATGGCTTGTCAAATGCATATCCTGTGCTTCAGCTTAAGTCAAATTTCAGTTCTACAGAAAAGGCCCTTTACTCTCGTGAAATATGGGTAAGTTCTATTATTTTGAAACCAAAAGAATGATAAACCTCCTAAATAACAAAAACATGAAAAAGCAAAGTATTAACAATCGCTTTCTGTGCCTTGGTTTAGGTCTCATGATGTTATCAGGAGCAACTACCATTTACGCACAAGAAGAGAACGAGGCAGCAGACACAACTACTGCGGTCGTTCGCAAAACAGCTAAGGTATTACCCGTTTACGAGATGAAGGAAGTTAGTGGCGTAGTCTATGACGCAGCTACTAAATTGCCTATCGACGGTGCTAATGTCCAAGCATACGGATTCAACCGTTTCACAGTGATGACCAACGAGAAGGGTGAATACACTCTCAAGGTACCTGTATTCGTCAACTCTCTCTACGTCACAGTCCCAGAATACAACGACGTTCAGGTGAGCTTCAATGGTGACAAAGCACCCGATGTAGCTCTCTATAGCTCAAAGTTCTTGTCTGTTTATTCTCCTTCTACCAATATCGTTGCCGGAGCCAAGGCAAACTTGGAAAACACTTCTGCAGTTATTGTTGACGAGGAAATCGAGAATAAACTTGCAGGCGATATCTACACTATCAACCGCACAGGAATGCGTGGTCAGGGTGTCGCGATGTTTATTCGCGGTCTGAACTCTCTCAACATCAATGCACAGCCTCTCATCGTGCTCGATGGAATGTTCATTGACACACAGCTCGACCGTACAAGCATCCACGACGGATTCTTCAACAATATCCTCGCAGGTATTGACCCTGAAGACGTAGAGTCTATCGAGGTGATGAAGAATGCCACATCTCTCTATGGTGCACGTGGTGCCAATGGTGTGGTAATCATCAACACCAAGCGCGGTCACTCTATGGCTACCAAGATCAATGTCATTGCCAATGCAGGATTTGAGTTGGCTCCGTCTGTGACTCCGATGATGAATGCAAGCCAGTATCGCAACTACGTGAGCGAACTGATTGGTACTACCACTTACGGTAGCGAGCATGCCACTTCTTCAACATCCATTCCTTTCCTCAACAGCAATCCTGATTATTATTGGTATCCTATGTACCATAATGAGACTGACTGGTCTGACGGATTGTATCGCACAGCTGCCACTCAGAACTACAAGGTGAATGTGCAGGGTGGTGATGAAGTCGCTATGTACAACCTTTCATTGGGTTATACCAATTCCGCTTCCACAGCTAAGAAAAACAGCTTTGATCGTTTGAACATTCGTTTCAACACAGATATCAAGCTGCTCGATAAACTGTCAACTCAGCTCGACCTCTCTTATTCTAAGCTGGCTTACGACCTCCGCGACAACGGATGGGCAGAGTCCTATGCTTCAAGCACAGTCTCTTCACCCAATGTCCTTGGTCTCATCCAGTCGCCATTCCTTTCCAAGTATGGCTACTATACAGGCAACGACGGAAAGCTCCATCTCTCTCAGGTTTATGCAGGTAAGTATGTCGATGACGTGAACTATCCGTTTGCCTTCGCTTCTGCCTACGGCGTAAACAGCGCTCTTGCCAATCCATACTGGATTCTCAAGGAAGGTGAAGGCGACAACAAGAACCGTCAGGAAGTGACTCAGTTCAACCTCAACATCATGCCTCGTTGGGAAATCAGCGACCATGTCACTATCAGCAACCGTTTTGCTTATCAGCTCAACCGCTCCAACGACAAATACTATCTTCCTGAAGCAGGTGTACCAGTTTACAACTATGAAGGCTACGGTGACGTTACTTCAGTTGTGAAGTCACTCTTCTCCAAGGAAACATCAGTTTACGAGGACTTCCGTGTTGACTGGAAAGCCAACTATGGCATGCACGATGTTATGGCGTTCGGTGGTATTCGTTTCACCAACAACACCTTCTCCGACTCCTACATGAAGTCTTACAACTCAGGTAGCGACAAGATGCCTAACATGAACAATTCCAACGCCTTCCGTTCTGTTGAAGGTAATGAGGATGCATGGCGCAACCTTTCTTACTATCTCTTTGGCCGCTGGGCTGTCAAGAACACATATTTCCTCGAAGGAGCGTTCTCTGCAGAGACCTCTTCTCGCTTCGGTAAGAATGCTGATTCAGGCATCAAGCTCTTCGGAGTGAAGTGGGGACTCTTCCCAAGCCTCCAGGCAGGATGGGTTATCAGCAACGAGAAATGGATGAGTGGTCTCAAGGCTGTCAACAACCTGAAATTCACTCTCGGCTTCGATGTGTCAGGAAATGACAATATCGATTACGCCGCTTCACGCACATATTTCAAGTCTCACACCTTCCTCAAGACTGCTACAGCTCTGCAGCTCGAGAACATTGAGAACCCTGAAATCCAGTGGGAAACCACAAGCCGCCTCAATGCAGGTCTCTCAGGCTCATTCTTCAACAACCGTGTACAGGCTGGTGTTGACTTCTATCTGTCCAACACCGACAACCTTGTCACTCTGAAGACTATTAACTACATGTCTGGTTTGAAGACTTTCTGGAGCAATGGCGGTTCGCTGCGCAACGTTGGTGTTGACGCACGCTTCAACGCTATCCTCATCAACGGCAAGGACTTCAAATGGCAGTTGGGTGCTAGCCTCGGTCATTACAAGAACTCAATCCAGTCTCTGCCCGACGGTGACTACACACAGACCATCTATGGTGCTGAGATTCTCACCTCTGTCGGCAATGCAGCCGGTGTATTCTACGGCTACAAGACCGCTGGAGTGTTCTCTTCCGATGCTGAAGCTTCATCAGCTACAACTAAGACAGCTGACGGTTACTTGAAATATCCTACCGGTATTACCAAGAATCCATACCGTAACTTCTCAGCCGGTGACGTTCACTTCGTTGACCTCAACAACGACGGTATCATCAACGAAAGCGATAAGACCATCATTGGTGACCCGAACCCCGATATCTACGGTTCCTTCTACACTAACTTAGCTTACAAGCGCTGGAGTCTTGATATCAATTTCAAGTATTCTCTTGGTGGCGACATCTACAACTATCAGCGTTCACAGCTCGAATCACTCAATACATTCTATAATCAGACCACAGCTGCTGTCAACCGTTGGACCTACGACGGCGACCAGGCACTCCTTCCACGAGTTATGTCGTCTGAGTCAGACAGCTGGGTGAACAACGAGCGATTCTCTGATCGTTGGATTGAAGACGGATCATATCTTAAGTTGAAGAAAATTCGTCTCTCTTACGAATTACCTCTTAGCCTCTCTTGGATTCAGGGCCTCACCATTTGGGCTGAAGCCAACAACCTCGTGACATTCACTAAATATACTGGTAAAGATCCTGAGTTCTCTTGTGGCAACGCAGTTCTCTATCAGGGAATCGACGCAGGTCTGCTTCCAAGCAACAGAAGTTTCAATCTTGGTGTTAAAATCAATCTCTAATTCTCAGCTATCATGAAGACTATATTTAGAAATATATCAATTCTCACTGTCTTAAGTGTTGGTATCTTTGCTACATCCTGCGAAGATATGATGACAGTTGACACCGGCGACAAGGCTTACGTCAACGCTCAGGACACGCTCTATTCCTATCTGGGTGTCATGCGTGCCGTACAGGACGTTGCAGAACGTCAGGTCATCCTCGGCGAAATCCGTGGCGACCTTGTCGAACCATCCGAATACGTAACCGACACCCTGAATGCAATCTCCAACTTCGACGATCCTCAGGACCAGACTTGCTCCATGCTTCAGGTGTCGGACTACTACAACATCATCAACAACTGTAACTTCTATATTCACAATGCCGACACGTCTGCTGTGAAGGCCAACAACAAGTTCATGGTTCCTGAGTATGCTCAGGTCAAGGCTATCCGTGCGTGGGCTTACCTCCAGCTCGTGAAGAACTATCGTCAAGTTCCTTACATCACCGAGCCTGTCAGCAATCTCGACGTTATCAACAATTTCGACTATAAGAACAACATGGTCAACAAAGACAATCTTATTGACTTGGTTCTTGAGGACGGAATCCTTGATTTTGTCGACACTCGCTATCCTCAGTACGGCTCAGGATCTACAGGCTACGGCTCTTGGGCAAACGGATTCACCGACATCTCGGCTCGTCTCCTCTTCATCCCAATCCGCGTACTCCTCGGCGACATGTATCTGCTTCGTGGTCGGTCTAATGCTGACTATATGCAGGCAGCACGCTACTATTATGAATACTTACGCAACGAGACCACTCCAATGCCTGTGAACTACACCTCGGCTTCTTTAATGCGCGCCGGTAGCATTGTCTATTCTTCCGAGAGCGGTTCTCGCTGGGGACTCTGGGGCTCTATCTACAACTACGATGCTTCAACCAACGAAGTAGTTTCAACCATCCCCGGTTCTGCTAACGCAGGTCTTGGCAAGATGCTCACCCGTGTAGCCGACATCTTCGGTTATACTCCGTCTTCTTCCCAGGCTTCAGGTGAGAGCACCTATGTCGACGACAATGGTGATACTCAGACAGAGAAGGATGCCAACGGTAGCGAAATCTTCGAGTCATCGGGTGCTATCTACGTCACTCGTAACTACAAGCGTCAGTACGGTCCTTCCAACGCTTATATCGACGTGGTTAACCATCAGACCTATGTCAACTACAAAACTTCTGCCACAGGAAGTGTTCCTGTAGTTTCCTACATCGACAACTGCGATGCTCGTTACGGCAACTCTGTAGAGACATACACCTATGAGGGTGATCCATATCCACTCTGCTCAAAGGCAGCTCGCGGTTCTACATTCTTCTATACGATCCCTACCTATCGCAAGACCCTCATCTGGCTGCGAATGGCAGAGGCTATCAACCGTGCTGGCTATCCTGAGTTCGCTTTCGCACTCCTCAAGGACGGTATCAACAAGTTCACATTACCTTCTATCGTTCCTGCTAAGAAGATTCTGGCTCATTACGATGAGAACGGCGACACAATCTTCATCTACAACGAAGCAGGAGAGGTTACAGGATTCGAATCCGACACCATCGACTACAAGCGTCTTGACTATGGTTCGTTCGGAGCTATGTACTATGTGACCGACACTCTGAAGCTTCAGAAGTTCAACAACTTCCTCGACTTCACCGACGACCTCTGGATGTCAACCTACGGCATTCATGCCCGTGGAGCAGGCTACGGTTCTTGGAAAGCATCTGAGTCCGACAAGGGTATGATTTCAACCAACATCTCCGGTTATCGTGACTCAGTTTACTACGACTACAGCAAGCTTCTTGCTGCACAGGGCGTGGATATTGCTACAGCATCCGAGGATGCTATCATCAATGGTGTCGAGAACATCATCGTCGATGAACTCGCACTTGAGATGGCGTTCGAAGGCAACCGCTTCACCGACCTCGTTCGTATTGCCGAGCATAAGGAAGCGTCAGGCTTCAACGGAGTAGAGTGGTTGGCTCGCAAAATCGCAAGTCGTGGTTCCAAGGCAGCTACATCAACCTCTGCCGCTGTTGAGAAATTCGACACCGAGATTTACAACAAACTGAACGACAAGTCCGAAAGACTCTGGTTCTTCTCTCTGCCCGTTTGGTCTAAGTAAACATTCAAATCAGTTATAGGAAAGGAAGGGCGGTCTTTTTGTTCCGTCCTTCTTTTCCATATAAATAAAACCTTAAAAACTTAAGAACTCAAAACTCACAAATATGAAAAAAACAATTCTTTTTAGCACACTTACTGCTTTCCTGCTCTTCGTGAGCTTGAGCTGCAAGAACACTTCAGCCGACAAATCAGAGCAACTCACAGATCTGTTAGAGGATCTTGATGATGAAACAGATGAAGATGCAGACGATGAAGAATCAGGTGAGATGTTCACCGATTTCGAAGCAGAGTATAATGGCGAGGTTCAGCGCCTCTCCGACTATGTAGGCAATGGCAACTATGTACTTGTTGACTTTTGGGCATCATGGTGCAGACCATGCCGTGAAGAGATTCCTAATCTCATTGAAGCCTACAACAATTATAAGGATAAGGGATTGATAGTCCTGGGCGTTGCCACATGGGACGATCCAGCCGACACAGAGAAGGCTATCAAGGAACTGGGTATTCCTTACCCACAGATTATGAATGCTCAGTATGCTGGTAGCGACGCTTACGGCATCGAAGGCATTCCTGAAATCATCCTCTTCGCACCCGACGGCACCATCGTAGCTCGCGGTCTCCGTGGCGAAGCCATCGAAAAAATCCTCTCTGAGATTTACGAGTAATAGGCAGACCCTTCCCCTTGCCTACCACCTTTCCTTTGGTCACCAACTGCTTGAGCGGCTATCCGCGCAGTTGCCCTGCGAGGGAGGGGAGTGGTTTGAAACCATCTGGCTGTGTTCCGTGTTCTGCGGTTTTCTTTCAGAATTTTTTTTTAATTTTAAATTTATCTTAGCTTTGTTCAAGCATTTACTTTTCCTGGCAGCTTTGTCTTTAGCTTTGCCAGCTTGCTCGTCCGACAAGGATGAGAGGAGAGAAACTCCCGATAATCCTCCTGTTAAAAAGGCTGTGCCTATTCCTTTGAACGAGACAGAGTCTGTCTTTGCAAGCAGTTGCAATGATTTCTCCTTTAATCTCTTCCGTCAGCGTTTGGCTGCTGATACTGAGAACAAGGGAGTAGTGATCTCGCCTTTGAGTGTGGCTTACGTGCTCGGTATGGTTAATGCTGGTGCGTCGGGCACCACTTGCGAGGAAATCACCACCGCCCTCGGTTTCGGCAAGGGCGACAAGGATGCCGTCAATGCGTTTTGTGCCAAGATGATAGAGTGGGCGCCCAAGGTCGATACCACCGTCACTATCCAGTTGGCAAATGCATTCTATTACAACAGCAATAATCCTTCGTGTCCAGTGGTGATCAATGCCGACTATGCGGCAGCCATTGCCAAGTACTATGAAGCCCAGCTGCAGGGACTGAATTTTGCCAGTTCTTCAGCGGCAGGAGTCATCAACGGATGGTGCAATCAGCATACCAACGGCATGATTCCCAAAATCATTGATGAAACTAAGGCCGAGGCTGTCGCTTATGTGCTCAATGCCATCTACTTCAAGGCTATCTGGGCAGATAAGTTCGATAAGGACAATACCCGTAAGGAGCAGTTCACCACCGCTGCCAACATCAAGAAAGATGTGCAGATGATGAACAAGACTGCCGATTATGGATATATGGAGACCGATACCTATCAGGCAGTCCGTCTGCCTTATGGCAACGGTGCCTATTCCATGGTTGTCCTGCTTCCTAAGGCATCGGCTAAGCTCTGTGAAGTCCTGGCTGGTATGGATGGCGCAAAATGGAAGACACTCACTTCCAGTATGCATGAGAGAGAGGTGATTCTGAAACTCCCTCGCTTCGAAATCGACACCAGCACCGACCTCATAGATTTGCTCAAGAATCTCGGCATCGTTCGTGCGTTCGACGCTTTCAATGCAGAGTTAGACAAGATTGCCGACTCCGGCACGCTCTTCATCTCCAAAATGAAGCAGCTGGCTCGCATCGAGGTCAACGAGGAAGGCACCAAGGCTGCGGCAGTCACCATTGCCGAGATGTCCTATACCACCTCTGTAGGTCCTGGTCCACTCCCGGTTGAGTTCTACGCCGATCATCCCTTCGCTTACTTCATCACCGAACAAAGCAGCGGTGCCATCTTCTTCATGGGAACGTATGAAGCCCCCTCTAACTCCCCCGTATAGGGGAGGACTTTAACCATCCGGATGGCTTAAAATTTTTAATTCATAATTCACAATTCATAATTTATAATTCCTTAATCCTACCCCTGCAGTATGTAACAACTCCCCTCCATAACAGAGAGGGGCAAGGGGTGGGTCTGATATTATGACGAAAGATGAAATGTATGCCCAGCTACTTCCGCAGATCAAGTCTGTGGTGGCTGACGAACCCGATATGATAGCCTGTATGGCTAATATCGCCTCCATGCTGCATGAGACCTTCCATTTCTGGTGGACAGGATTCTATCGAGCCGTTATTCAGTCAGGGGAACTGGTTCTTGGTCCATTCCAAGGACCGATGGCATGTACCCGTATCCGTAAGGGCAGGGGAGTGTGCGGCACAGCCTGGGAGCATAATCGCACCGTAGTTGTAGATGATGTTGAACTCTTCCCCGGTCATATAGCCTGCAGCAGCGCCTCTCGCAGCGAGATAGTCGTTCCTGTACACGACCACGCCGGCATCGTCATCGCCGTCCTCGACATCGACAGCGAACAACTCGCCCACTTCGACATAACAGACCAGATGTGGCTCGAACAAATCACCCAGCTATTAACCGATAAAACTTAATAACTCAAGAACTTACTCATCGTGCGATACCTATTAAAGAAAATAATCAAAAGAGCACGCTTGGGGCAACGCTCCCAAGAAACTTAAGACTAACATGGAAGAAAAATTTATGCGCATGGCAATTGACCTTGCTGTGGAAAACGTACATAATGGTGGCGGTCCCTTTGGAGCTGTCATAGTCAAGGACGGAGAAATTGTGGCAACTGGAGTCAACCGTGTTACATCGCACAACGACCCTACTGCCCATGCAGAAGTCTCTGCCATCCGTGCCGCTTGTGAGAAACTCGGCACCTTCATGCTCGACGGCTGCACCATCTATTCATCCTGCGAACCCTGCCCCATGTGCCTTGGTGCAATCTACTGGGCACATATCGACCGTCTCGTTTACGGCGCCAACAAGCACGATGCTGCCGATGCAGGATTCGACGATTCGTTCATTTACAAGGAGCTGGAGATCGACCCATCCCAACGCCGTCTCCTCACATCCACCCTGCTTCCCGAAGATGCCAAGCGCGCTTTCGAAGCATGGAAGAACAACACTGATCGAATCGATTACTAAAAGCCCCCCTCTCTAATAAGTGAAGAGTGAAGTGTTTTCTCGGTTTTTGTTTATATAATCCTTTTAATCCAGCGCTTCAGCGCGCTGTTTATTTCAACAACGTGCTTCGCACTATGATTTATAAGATTTATATGATTATTTTGATTAATTTTTTGAATAATTTTCTTATAATTTCTTCGCGTTAGCGAATCCTTTTAATCCTTTTAATCCTGCGCTTCAGCTCTATAATTAACCTAACTTTTATGAAAAAATCCTTTTTCCTCCTTGCTGCCATTGCAGCAACCACCCTCTGTTCAGCCCAGACCGACACCCTGCAGTTGAAAGAAGTCGTTGTCACCGGAACACGCAATGCCGTTGACGTGCGCCATCTGCCAATGACCGTCACTGTCATCGACCGTGAAACCCTCACCGAGCAGCACCAGACGAACATCCTCCCGACTGTGATGCAGGAAGTCCCCGGGCTCTTCGTCACTTCCCGTTCGATGATGGGCTATGGTGTGTCAACAGGAGCAGCAGGCGGTATCAACCTGCGTGGTATCACTGGCGGGGCAGGGCAGTTGCTCGTGCTTATCGACGGACATCCCCAGTATCAGGGCATCTACGGACATCCCATCGCCGACAGCTATCAGACTATGATTGCCAATCGTGTGGAAGTCCTTCGTGGACCTGCCTCTATGCTTTATGGTAGCAATGCCATGGGTGGTGTTATCAATATCGTAACACGTAAGGATCTTCCTTATTCAGCTACTAATAATCACTGTAACACCCAGATCAATCTTGGTGCCGGCAGTTGGGGAACCGTACAGACCGAAGCTTCCAATCAGTTCAGAAGCGGACGGTTCAGCAGCACCGTTGCAGCTCAGTATGGACGCACCGACAACCATCGTCCACGTATGGGATTTGAGCAGTTTGGAGGTTATCTGAGACTTGGTTACGACCTGTCTGAGAATTGGGATGCATTCATTGATGCAAACATCACTCATTTCAACGCATCCTATCCTGGCACTACCATGCAGCCTATGTACGATGCCGACCAGTGGATTACACGAGGTGTAGTCTCTGCAGGTATTCAGAACAACTACGGATGGACAAGCGGTGCACTGAGTGTGTATTCCAATTTCGGACGTCATAAGATTGATGACGGAACCTCTGATCCTTCACAGCCAACTGCACGTTATTTCCGCTCGAAGGATGCCCTAACAGGCATTTCCTGGTATCAGAGTGCACGTCTGTTCGAAGGCAACCGCATCACCGTAGGATTTGACTACCAGAACATCCACGGCAATGCCTACTACACGTCTAAGGAAACAGGAGAAGTGCTCGACACACCCAACAAACAAAGTGCGCGTTCCGTCCGCAACGAAGTAGCAGGTTATGTGGATTTCCGTCAGGACATCACCTCATGGCTCACAGCCGATGCAGGAATCCGTCTCGACCATCATAGCGTTACTGGTTCCGAATGGATTCCCCAGGCAGGTATAGTGGTACGTCCAGTATCAACTGGCGAAATCAAGTTGATGGCAAGTAAGGGTTTCCGTAATCCAACCATGCGAGAGATGTATCTCTATCCGCCATCAAACGAAGATCTGGAACCAGAACGTCTCTGGAACTACGAACTCTCATGGCGTCAGCGCCTCGGTAGTCTCTCCTATGGAGCCAACCTCTATTACATCAAGGGTGACAACATGATTCAGACTGTCAACCGAAAGAACGTGAATACAGGTGAGATAGAGAACTATGGACTGGAACTTGAGGCACAGTATCGCTTCAACAGCCACTGGAGTCTCTCTACCAACCACTCTTTGCTTCACATGGAGAATCATGTCATTGCAGCACCAGAATACATGGGGTATCTCGGTGCCAAGTTCCAGCAATGCAGATGGACCGTGATAGCAGGACTTCAGTACATCAACAGCCTCTTCACCGAAGTGGGTCAGAATGAGAAGAAAGAGAACTTCTGCCTCCTCAATGCTTCGGTCAACTACGCACTCAACCGCAACCTCGCCTTCTGGCTCCGCGGCGACAATCTCCTTGCGCAGAAATACGAAATCATCCTCGGTCAGCCCATGCCCCGCGCCACCTTCATGGCAGGCGTGAACTTGACGTTCTAATTTGATTTATTGGGCATGATTGGGCATGATTGGGCATGATTGGCTTGATGGGTCTGATGGGTTTAATAGCAGCCCATTAACCCACAAATCGCCCATTCATCCCATAAAACCTATTAA